>NZ_CP089301.1:631388-1262777 GCF_021227995.1 Novosphingobium kaempferiae | reverse complement strand
TCAGGCGACCTCGATCGGCGTCAGCAGCGGCACGACGTCGAACATGGTGGGATCGACCGGCTATCGTCTCCAGGCGAACGCCCAGAACGATCCTCAGGCGACGTGGGCGACCACGACCAGCAGCGTCGGCATCGAGCACCTGATGCTGACCAACCCGGCCAACGCCTACGAGCCCTCGACGGCGTTCATGGCTCAGGTCATGGCGCTGGTGGCGAGCGATCCCATCTTCGGGTGGACCGCGGCACCGACCATCGCCTACGACAGCCTGACGCGCCAGCTCGCAGCAAGCGACGCCGATGCGACGGCTGTGTATGGCGCTGCCTATTACGGCTTCGGCGGTCGGTATCTGCCCGCAGGCGTGTCGTTCAACGCCATCGGGCTGCGTCGCCTCTCCCGAAATCCGGCTGTCGCGACCGCTTCGAACATTCCCACGTCGATCAACGTCGTGGTGAAGGCAGGCACGACCGGAACCACATGGTCGACGGGAACGATCGTGGCAGTCGGATCGGTGGCCGTCTCGCCTTCGGACTTCGAATATCGCGATCTCGTCATCCCGCTCGTCGATCCCGTCACGGGGGCGAGCAAGACGCTGGCCGATGCCGATCTCGGTGCGCAGTACACGGTGGCGTTCTATGCGCTGACGGCGACCGGCGGCAATGCCCAGATCAACCCGCCTGCCGGCCAGCTGCGCAACGCGGTCGCCATCAACGAGCAGTTCCTGTTTACCGCCGCCAACGGCAACCCGCTGGTCACGGCATGGGGGTACTCGCCATCGGCCTCGAACCAGCCTCTTGAGCACCTGCTCATCACCAACCCGCGCGCGGCGCGCAAGGCGTCCTACAACCTGCTGACGCAGGCCGGGTTCGTCGATGGCGCCCTCACGCTGCCGCCCCGGATCTACGGCGTGCAGGGCCGGGAGATGAACATCTACCTCGACAGCCTGTCCCCTACCGAGCTGCGCGACATCGACTACCGATTCCAGTTCGGCGCCTCGCAGGGGCTGTTCTACGGGCAGCATCAGGACGAGCGCTGGACGTTCACGCCTGGCGGCACCGCGATCAATCAGGCGTTCACCGTCTTCGCCTATGACCGCAAGAGCGGCGAGCTGATCGGTTCGGCATCCTCGACGCTGCAGACGGTGCTTGCCGCCACGACCGCGCGGACCATCGGCTATCTCGCGATCGGCGACAGCGTGACGGCCAACAATCCGTCCTACGTCAACGAGCTGAACACGCTGCAGGCGGCCGACGCCAACCTCAAGCTGACGTTCCTCGGCACGAAATCGACTGGGGGTGTTGCCCACGAAGGCATTTCCGGGTGGACGTCGCAGCAATGGTATGCGCCGACGACCGCAGGTGACCAGTCGAACAACCGGTTCTACAATCCGTCGACCGGAATCTTCGATTACGCCTATTACCGTGCTCAGACGGGCCAGGCGGCAGCGGACGCGGTTTCCTTCCACCTCGGCATCAACGACCTCGGCACGGCCAACAGCGACCAGGCGGCCGCGAGCCGGGGCGCGCGCTGCGCGTGGAACATCGAGCAGATGATCGCCTCGGTGAAGGCCTCCGCAGCGTCGGCACGGTTCTTCGTGTGCCTTACGATCCCGCCGAGCCTGCATCAGGACGGCATGACTTCGGCGTCGAACAATGCCTACGCCGGTCGCCGCCCGGCCCGCCGCCAGCGACGCAACCATATCATCCTGGCGCGCGAGCTGATCCGGCGCTTCGGCGGGCGCGAGGCCGAGAACATCTACATCGTCGCGACCAACCTCGCCATCGATACCGAGCGGGGTTTCCCTTACGCAGCCGCCGCAAACGCCAGCAGCCGCAGCACGCAGCAGGTGGTGCGGGTGAGCGATGCCATCCACTGCAACGGTGGAACCGGCATTCTTCAGCTCGCCGATGCGCTGTGGGCGACGCAGAAGGTTGTGTTCGCGTGATCGCACCATCCAAACGGCTGAGAGCGGCGGTATGTACATGGACCCCATAGACATCACGCCCGCTGCCAAGGCGGTGGTTCAGACCACGAATGGAGGATCGATCCGCGCCGCCGTGTGGACGACGGCAATCGTTTCGGTGATCGGCTGCGTGTCGCTCATCATCAAGCAGTGGGGGCCTTGGCAAATCATAGCGGGAAATCAGCGTCGGGCTGACATCGAGGGTATGGGCAAGCGCATCGCAGAACTGGAAGCCCGTCTCGACAAGCAGGCAACCGACCACGCCGTCAAGCTGGATCAGGAACGAGTCCAGCACTCCGCTGAAATCCAGATCATGCGGCACCGCATGAACAACCTAGACCAGTGCCTAACGATGCTGCTGGCGCTGATCGAGCTTGACCCGTCGAAGGCCAGCGATGCCGCCACGAAAGTGCGCCAGATGCGCGAGCGGCAGGAGATCAACGAAGCCGTCGAGAAAGGCGCGATCGTTGGTGCGCGCTTCGCCGCGCCTGCAATTTCCGAAGACTGACAACCTCGCGCTCATGACGCCACAAGCGTGGGCGCACTGCCGAAAGTAACCCTTCATGAAATTGATTGCTGACTGGCGCCGGTCCTGGCGCTGGGCATCCGTGCGCCTTGCCGTCGTGGCGGGCGCGCTCTCCGGATGGGCCGCGAGCGACCCAGCCGGCTTCATGCGCGTCGTCGACCTGCTGCCGCCCTGGGCGCGGCCGCTTGTCGGCATCGCCGTCACCCTCGCTGCGCTCAGTGCGCGCCTCACCACGAAGGGAAGCAAGTTCGATGGCTACTGACCAGACGCCCCGCCGCCGGATCACGCCCAAGGAAGGGACGCTGGCCGCGATCGTCGGCGCCGGCGCGGCCGCGCTGCTTTTGCAGGTGGTGCCCGAGGAAGAGAGCGGCCGCACCGTCAAAGTCGATATCGCGCAGGACGGTTCGGCGACGGTCATCCATCTGACCGGGCGCCAGTACCTCAGCGCCTACCTCGACATCGCCAGCGTCGCGACGGCTTGCGACGGCCTTACCCGTTACCAGGGCAAGCCGATCCGGGTGGGAATGCGCTTCACCGAGCCGCAGTGCGCGTCGATGCTGGAGGCAGAACTGATCCAGCACGGCAAGATCGTGATGGGCTGCACACGGTTCGACAAGGAGCGCCAGCCCTACCAGATCTTCACGGCCGTCAGCTTCAATTACAACACCGGGGGCTGGTGCGGGTCGACTGCGAACAAGCGGGTGAAGGCCGGCAATATCGCCGGCGGGTGCGACGCCCTGCTCATGTGGGACAAGGCCCGCGTGAAGGGCGTGCTGCGTCCGGTGAAGGGCCTGACGTATCGGCGCAACCGTGAGCGCCAGTACTGCCTGACGAACGTGGTGCCCGGCGCGACGCCGCAGAACCTCGCCAAGCGCCTTGGGCCGTGGCGGTGAACCCTATCCCTATCGGGTGGTGTCTTGCTGGCGCTGCCGTGACGCTTGCAGTGGGCGCTTGGGGCGGATGGACCGTGCGGGACTGGCAGCGCGACAGCGAGGTGCTGGCGAGCCTTAAGACGGCCACGAAGAACCTCGATGCGGCGCGTGACGTCGTCGACCGCGCCGCAGGCGCATACGAACAGGAGAAGCAAAATGCCTCAGTGCAGTCGACAGTGCGCGAGAGCACCATTCGCGAAATCTACAAGGATCGGCCGGTCAGTGTGGATTGCGCTGCTCCCGATGCTCTTGTCGGCGTGCTGGGGGACGCCGTTGCTGCCGCAAACGCCCGAGCTTCAGGCGAACCTGCGGCAGCGGTGCCCTGAACTCCCTATGCCGCCTGTGCCGCTCACCGACCCGGAGCGGGGCGTCTGGGAAAACGCGATGGTGGCCATGTACGGGGATTGTGCTGGCCGCCATCGCGCCACCGTAGAGGCCTGGCCGAAGCAGCGTTGATAGCCGGATTTCTGCGGGTTAAAGATGCGCCCAAAGTATCGCCATCGCTCGCCCGGCTCTCATGGATTGACGTTCAACAACGCGAGCTTACCTAAGACACAGTGTTCCGTGCAGATGACCATGCTGATTCGCCCGACGAATGGATCGAACTCGCAGAGCGCTGGGCCAATATTGCTACAGCGGCTCACTCAAAACCGGGAAGTGAGTCGGAAGTTTGGTCGATCGCAGGTTTTGTTTGCGAATGCCTGCTAAAAGGGCTGGCAATGAAACGTCTTGGCTTAAATTCTTGGCCGTCCCGCGACACGTGTAAAATGCAGAATTACCAAGCGCTCTACTCCCACGATTTGAGGGCTATCGCAGCCTTGGCTGGCCTGAACGTAAATGCTCATGACGTGATCGCGCCGCGCTGGAAAATCGTTTTGCAGTGGCGGCGCTATCATATGTACGCCTCTGGACACGGTATGTCTGAGGCGGTCAAACGAGATTTGATTGAGTCGGCTATTGGTTCGAATGGAGTGGCGGAATGGCTCAAAAAACAGATCAATTGAGGCAAAAATTGCCACCCGAATATTTCGAACTTGGCAAGACTTATCTTCGCGAGTTACGCCGACTTGGCATAAATCCTGAGGCTATGATGTGGGCATTTGAGCGGGATACACAGAAATTCGCTCTGTTGATTGTCTGGTCTGGCGTTGAAAAATATGGACCGCTTAGGTTATCGGAATTGCTCTTCAAAGCATATCGTTTAGGTGCTTTGCCGCAGCAAATTGATCCGTTTGCGGTTCATGTTTTTGGATACGGCCATTTGATATCCAGTTTGCTGCTCTCCACCCCGCCCGAAGGCGCGCATTATTTGAATATTTTTCACTCTGAAAATGGTGGGGCACCTGTCGAACTGGACGATGAGTCGACAATCTTCTGGGCAGAAACCTCTTGGGTGTATTGCCGCGCTGATCGTAAAAAAAGCGGCTTGGCAGTCGGAACCGAATGGCGCCGATTTCAGAGAAATGTGGAAAGACTTGCTGCTTAGTCGAGGGCGGGTTTCCCCGAGTTTTCAGTAGCTACTTAATATACTGTGCTCAATGCGCGACCTGCTTCTCAGCCAAAGCATGGACTTTCCGAATTGGCATCAAAGCAGGTCAGAGCTGTACTGAGCCGCCACGCAACTACTCGGTCAGCGCCGCCAATGCATTGGTCAGGCACCGTCGCGCCCAGCGTATCTCGGTCTCCGTGGGTGTCCGGTACTGCGCACGCTTCAGGATCGCGGCAGCATGCTCGGCTTGAAGGTAGGCGGGCAGGTCAGCCTGGTTGTCGTTCTGCTCCCGCGCGCTCCCGATCACCATGAGACCCAATCCAACTCCGCGTCGTCGACCGCCTCGAACATCTCAGGATCGGCGCCGGTGTCCCCCAGGCGCTTGCGCACCGCATCTGGGGTGCCGTCTTTCGGGAAACCGCGATCTGACTTCGCGATCGAGGCGAGCTGTCCGACGAAGCCGCCCCGCTCAGTTTGCTCCAAGATCCATCGGCCAAAAGGCAGCGACTTTGTTCGGGTCTCGGACGCTCCGAGGTCGAGCGGACCGTCCATTTTGGCGAGGTGGGGCATCTCAGAATCACTCCGTGCTGGAACGCCCTGAGGCTATATGTTCCACATTCGTTCCGCAATCGGTTATGGGGAACGTCATGGGAACGAAGCGATTCGAGACGGTCTTCGATTACAGCAAGCACGGCGTCGACGTGGGGGTGAAGTGCACCTGTGGCCATACCGCGCGCCTTGACCCGAAGGCCATCTCCAAGACCTGCATCACGAAGGGCCTCGACACCCGCATGCCGGCGATCAAGGCGCGCCTGAAGTGCAAGGCGTGCGGTAGCCGCGACGTCGAATGCTCGCCGGTGGAGCGCGACTGATGGCTTGCCGCTTCTGCACCACGAATGACGAGGAAGCCTTGGTCGAAGAGTTGGCCGCCCGGATGTGGGCATCGTGCGAGACATCGGACCCAGTTACGGAGTGGACCAAGGAATGGGAGAAGGCCGGGCCGCACTGGCAGTTCGTCTTCCGGAACTACGCTCGCACTTTCGTATGGGCGATCCGTAGAGATCACGATGAGTAAGCCGAACCCGGGACGCATGAACCGGTTCGCTATCGACATTCTCGACGCTGCAGCGGCCGAGGCGGAGAAGGAGCCGATACAGCCTTCCCCGGCGATCCGGCTAGCGCTGGCCTGGCTATCGACCAGCGGCGTCGCCGAGGAATGGCAGGTCGAGCGGTTCTGGACCTGCATCACAAAGCCGCCTGGCACGCACGGGATGGACCCGTACTGCCGAACGCGGGACATGCAGATCTATCTCAACCGCTGGAAGCTCGTTGCCAAAGGGCAAGGTAGACGGTGATAGGCTCCCTGTTCACGCAGGAGAGAGATTCGCCATGGACATGATCGATCGCGCCGCGCGGGCGCTTGCAAAGGAGCAAAGCGGCGTCGACGTGTGGGACGGCCTCGATGCTGAATTGCAGAATGACCTGCGCCGCGATGTCCGAACCGTTCTCGAAGCGATGCGCGATCCAGAACCGGACTTCGGCATTCCAGGCGAAAGGCTACTCGGCGATGCGCGTGGCCATTCGGTCAGCCGCAACGATATGACCGATGCTTGGACCGCTATGATCGATGGGCTGTTCGACGACTGAGCGCGAGGCTGATTTCGTCTTCAAATTGTCGCAGCGCTGACGCATGATGCTATTGCGATCCGAGGGCTACCCTGCCCTTGCAACAAACTGGCCCGGCCTGCCCTTGCAGCGTCGGGCCTTCTTGCGAAGTCAGTCTGCTGGCGCTTTCTCGACGGCAGCTTGGTCCGGCCCCGGTTGATCGAAGATGCCAGCGCTCATGGCCATGATCCCGCCTGCAACGATTACCATCAGGATCAGACCAACGATGAGAAAGCGGAACCTCATGGGTTTACCGCCTTCATGGCCACCGGGGGGTGTCATGCCACTTTTCCGAGTATCCGACATTCGATGCTCCACAGAATTGATATCGTCCGAAACGAGAGTTGCCTGAACTGCCAGCACGGCCCAAAGTTTCTTGCTGCGTTGACACATGCGAGCCGGGTTAGGATCATGCCCCCATGTGCAATCTCTACCGCATGAACACGAAGGACGCCGAGGTCGCGAGGATGTTCGGCACGCGCTTCACCCCCGGCGCGAACTATGCGTCCGAGATCTGGCCCGGCTACACCGGCCTTGTGATCGAGAGTGGCGAGCTGCGGCCGATGACATGGGGTTTCCCACGGCATGCCAACAGCAAGAAGACCGGCAAACCGCTCAAGCCCTCTCCGGTGAACAATGCCCGCGACGACAAGCTGCGGATCTACCCCATCTGGAAGGAGGCGTTCCGACACCGGCGCTGCCTGATCCCGGTCACGCAGTGGTGCGAACCGGAAGGCGAGGATCGCCGGAACACACGCACCTGGTACTCGGTGGCTGGGGAAGAGGTGTTCATCGTTGCCGGGATCTGGACGCCGACCGACGAATGGGGCGATGCCTACTCGATGGTCATGGTGCCGGGGTCGGACCAGATGTCCCTCGTCCACGATCGCATGCCGACTATCCTGCGCCCCGATGACTGGTCGGTATGGACCGATGGCACGCCAGACGAGGCGTTCGCCCTGCTACGCACATGGGATGAGGATCTGGTGGTCGATCAGACTGATGAGCTTTGGTTTGAGAAGCGCGGATCCTCAGCAACGCTGCTTTAGGGTTAGACATTGGCCACCGGAGGCCGCAGGAACGCGTGGGACGGTCCGGGCAAGTTAGACATCCAACGCCCGCGGATTTCCGCAGATCGCGAAGCCCGGCTCGGAAATCCACTCCTTATTGACGAAATCTGGTGCAAATTCCTAGATAGCGATGTCGAGGGGCCCTGAGTGTACCTGGTGAGAGATGACTCGCTTTGTGTGACGGACGGCCTTAACAGCAAGTTTGTTTTTGATTGGAGGATCTGATGCTCGAAGGCGTAGATGGCATAACAGCCGTCTTTTTTGGCCAGCCCGCGTTGAGGGAGCAGCCAGACGCCACCGACGTATGGGCAAAGCTCTTCGATGGCGCAAAGCCGGACGCATATAATCGGAATGTCTCTGGACCGCTCCCGTTTAGCACTGCGCAGGGATTGTGGGGAAACGATAATGTGCAGGTTACGGCGCAAGTTGGCCGAATTGACCTTCAATGGACCAGACCGCCTGCTGACGAAATGGGAAGGCCCCAGCAGTTTCATGATGTCCAGAAATCACTTCGCACGGTTGTTGATGCGCTAAAGCGCCTTGCCGCTACCACTTCGCCTGCCAGACTTGCGCTGTTAGTTAACACCAGTTCGAAGACACTAGATTCCGATCCAGCAGAGGCACTTTCGTCTCTTCTCGGAAAAGTCTTCTTTCCTCCTGAAGCGACTGACGCAATATATCGCCTGAACTTGAGGCGAGAATTGACATCGGCACCGAACATTAGCCTCAATAGACTTTCCGTTTGGCAGACGGGAGTGCATCAACTTTTCGGCTTCAATCCGAATGACGCCACGCCCGCTGTATTGGAATCTGCAAACTTTATTGCACATAATATTGACGTTAATACAATTGGTATTTTGTCTCAAGATCGTGAATATTCTGCTGTTATAGACGAAATGGAGTCAGAGGCGTTACTCATTCTAGAGCAGGGTATCTCCTTCTATGGCTGAAGTAATCGTTCCGGCCGATAGCGGGCTTCTTGATCCAGACATTTATTCGTCTGTCGGCAACGTGAGAGGCGAATATCAGCGGCTTTTTAAAGCCCGATGGTCAACCAATGCAGCCAGACGTTTCTTCTCGGACGTAACAGTACACGGTAACATGCTCGATAAAGCAGAGCCCATCACTAGGCCGACGTTTCCGATCTATTACGTCCGAACCGCAGCAAGCGCTCCTCCGGCCTTAGCAAGTAGTGTTGACACGCCAATAAACTTGTTGGCGGAACAATACTACAATCAGGTTCAAAACCATCTTGTTGACCTGCGTGACTTGAGTGACACTGAAGACGAGGTTGTTGAGCGTGGTGCAATCAACACGGCGCTCACCGTTTTGGACAAGCTTCACGAGCGCCACGTCGCCCCTCCAGAAATCACCCATCATGGTGGAGATGCTGTGGTAATGCTCTGGGCGTTAGGTAGCGCGACTTACGCAATCACGATTACCGAAGGTGAAGTTGGCTGGGTGGTACAGCGAGACCGGCGCCAAATTTCTTCAAAAGATTCCGTCCGCATCGAAAACTTTAGACTGATGGACCTGCGTTGAATGGCTGAGCCTATGTCGTCCGATGACGAGTTAGCCCGTAGTTTGGTCTTCAATCGTTTTTTTCCAGGTAACATCCATACGGATGAGAGCCTCTGGGCCTTCGGTAAAACGAGAGACGACGATAAGGCCCATGAATCGGGGCTGGCACTCTCGTTGATAGCGACGGAAGAAAACATTCACTCTGCTGGATGCCAGATTGCCGCTGCTCAAAACGCAGAGCGCGGCGAGCCGGAGCCTGGGCCCAAACGCAAATACTATTGCGGATATCGCAAGGCAAAAGTGAATGAGTTGCCCTTAGTAGGTGATGACTATGAAGTTTCACTTACGATCGATGGAGAAGGCGGTAACCCCGCGCATGTCGATGTCGCTCTTGCTTACAAAGTAGACACTAAGCATTTGCGGGCCCATGCACGAACGAAGGCCGGGTTATTACTGGCTGCAGCCTTCGCTCCAGCCGTTCCCCATATCTGCGAGTGCGCAAACGATGACGACGAGCATCCACTAGTCAAAAATGGTCTTGATTGCTTAACAACTGCATTTGCTGATCGATGGCCCGACTTGAACCTTGGTACAGTGGTTCGAGGGAGCCACGGCTGGTCAATTGAAGCAGGGCCGCCCCATTCAGAAACACCGCAGTTGCCTGAAGGCGGCGGCTAAGGTCGATTGAGGGTGGAGGCAACATTAAGTGATAATTGTTAGCCCCTTCGCCAGCAGCCAATGTGCCCAACAATGTGACGCGCTTGTGCCTCCATGTGCCGAACCTTGCCGCTTTGTTCCGCCCGGGCTTGACGGACGATCTTCCCCGACATAGGCGAATTGCGCGGAAACGCTGGCCTTCAATGGCGCGCCGGCTTAGCTCAGTTGGTAGAGCACCTGATTTGTAATCGGCAGTGCCGCCGACCCATGCCGCTACCGCAGCATGCCTCCCCATGATACCCTACCGGCATGCAACGCCCTCTCATGGAACGCATCGCCCGTGCCCTCTGCACGCATGACGGCAATCCGCCGAATGCCACGATGGACGGCAAGCCACTCTGGCAGGACTACCTCCCAGAAGCGCAAGTCGTGCTGCTGGCGATCCGGGAGCCTAACGATGACATGGTCGATGCAGGAATAGGCACTGGAGTCGAGCGGCCGGTGCGTCTCGACATCTCTCCACGCAGTGCCTGGGAAGCGATGATAGACGCTGCCCTCGACGGTCGCTGAGCTGAGCCTTTTCGTTTTCCGCACTGCCTCTAAGCCATTGAAATGAAATAACGGCAAAAACGGCCGTTTTCCAATAAGGTTGGCTGAAACGCTGGATTGCCGAGGGCTTGGGAAGCTGCTGCTCTACCATTGAGCTACACCCGCAAACCGGGCCGGAGCCGCAGCATGCGCTGTCCGGCAGTGCCGGAGCGACGGGCCTAGTGCCACGGCGACGGGCGCGTCGTCAACGTCTCTCTTGCACGTCACTGCGGGTCTGACCACGCGGGCGCGCGTTTCTCGAACAGGGCCTTGCCACCTTCGCGCACGTCGGGGCCGGTGAACATCGCGCGCACTTCGGGCAGCGCGAACATCTCGCGGTTGGAGGCCTCCATTCCGAGGTCGTGGTAGGCCTTGATGATCGCCTTGGTGGCGATGATCGAAGCGGGGGAGCAGGCGGCGATCTCGTCCGCCCAGCGCCGGGCGCAGTCCATCAGGTCGGCATCGGGGACGACTTCGGCGACGAGGCCCCAGTCCTGCGCCTGTGCGGCGGAAATGCGCCGCGCGGTCAGCAGCATGGCGTGGGCGCGCTTGGGGCCGAACTCCTGCACGATGCGCTGGATGCCGCCGCCGAGCGCGGCGAGACCCACCTTGGGTTCCGGCAGGCCGAAGCTGGCGCTTTCTGCCGCCACGATAACATCACAGGCGAGCGCCGCCTCGAACCCGCCGCCGAGCGCGAAGCCGTTGACCGCCGCGATCACCGGCTTGCGGCGGGCGAAGCGCCAGGTGAGGCCGGCGAAGCCCGTCTCCGGCACCGGCATCCCCTTGAAGGCGCGCGGATCGTCGTTGTTCGAGGGCGTGCGCAGGTCTGCTCCGGCGGAGAAGGCCTTGTCGCCCGCGCCGGTCAGGATCGCGACCCAGAGCGCCGGGTCGGCCTCGAAGCGGTCGAACACGTCTCCCAGTTCGAAGTTCGCCTCGCCGTGGAGGGTGTTGCGCAGGTCCGGGCGGTCGATGGTGACGGTCATGACGCGGCCCTCGACCGCGACCTTGCAGAACTTCGTGTCCATGGCTGTTCTCATCCTCTCGCGCCACGGTTGCAGGCGGCGGCTTCGCGGTCCACCGTGGCGCAATGAGACAGGCATCGACCATACTTTCCATCGACACACCGGGCCGCGGCTTCACCGATATCACGCGCGCGATGGCGGAGTGGCTGGCGGGCGTGGGCATCGAGGAGGGCCTGGTGACCCTGCTCTGCCGCCACACTTCGGCCTCGCTGCTGATCCAGGAAAACGCCGCGCGGGAGGTGCGGGTGGACCTTGCGAACTGGCTGGATCGGCTGGCTCCCGAGGGTGGGCACTACGTTCATGACGACGAGGGGCCGGACGATATGCCCGCCCATCTCAAGACCGTGCTGACCGGCGTGAACCTGCAAATTCCGGTGATCGACGGGCAGATGGCGCTCGGCACCTGGCAGGGGATCTATCTGGCCGAGCACCGCAAGCGGCCGCACCGACGCGAAATCGCGGTGCATGTGATGGGTGACTGAACGGCACCTAGACGTGCCAGAGCGTCCTTGAGGGCGCCCTCAACGCGACGGAACGATGCCGCAAAGGGGCGGTTTGCCTTGCCAAGACATCGTCTTGTCACAATAAGGGCCCATGCAGGAAAATCGCATTGCGCCCCCCGCCCGAATCCAGCGCAACCTCCTCGCCATCGGTGAGCGTCGCCTTCTCAACTGGCTCTGCGCGCGCATGCCCGCCTGGGTGAAGCCCGACCTGCTGACCGCGCTCGGCATGGCGGGCGCGGTGCTGATCTTCGCCGGTTACGCCACCAGCCTGCTCGACGAGGACTGGCTGTGGCTGTGTATCCCCGGCTACCTGCTGCACTGGTTCGGCGATTCGATGGACGGCAGCCTCGCCCGTTTCCGTCATATCGAGCGGCCGCGTTACGGCTACTTCCTCGACCATAGCTGCGACGGGATCGCGACGTTCCTGATCCTGCTCGGCATCGGGGTGAGCCCCTATGTGCGGCTGGAAGTCTCGCTGATCGCGCTCGTCGGTTATCTGCTGCTGTGCATCCACGCCTTCCTGGCGGTGCGCGTGCTGGGCGAGATGCGGCTGTCCTACCTCAACGCCGGGCCGACCGAGCTGCGCCTGATCCTCATCACCCTGACGTTCGCGATGCTGGTGCTGGGCGACAAGCAGCGCGACATGGAGGCGATGACCGGGTTCGACTGGTTCGTCGGCAGCGTCGGCGTGGTGCTGATCGGCCTGTTCGTGGTGCAGACCGCGCGCTCGGTGCGCAGGCTGGCAGGAATCGAACCGGCCAAGTAACGGCGCAAAAGGCGCGGAGACATTCCGCGCCGCCAGCCCATATCGGCTGGCGCAATGGTCGACACATGATCGACAACGATAAATCTCCTTGCCCTTCGTCGATGCTGCATTAAGCATTCCAGCGGGGTATTTTCGGGGGAATTTATCGTGCGTTACAGGATGTTTGTCGCTGCCGTCATGGTGGCTGCCTTGCCGTGTCAGGAACTGCTGGCCCAGGGCATGATGATGGTTCCCGTCGGGGGCGGCGAGACCAGGCCGGTGCCGCAGGATCCGGCGGTCGATCCGAAGGACAGCCCCGAAGAGATCGCGCGGGACTCTGCACGCGATCTCAACGGCAGCCGTTTCTACAACAAGCCGGGCGCCACCCGCGCCGACTATGACGCCGCGTGGCAGGACTGCCGCCTGATCGCGCGCGGATCGCGCACGCCATCTGGCATGGTGCCGTACTATTACAATCCTGCGGTGGTCTCGCCGCTTGCAGCAGGCGTCGGCGCGGGTCTCGGCGGACTGCTGGCCGGAGCGATTATCGAAGGCGAGCAGCGTCGCGCCAATCGCCGCAATTGCCTGCTGATCCGCGGATGGCGTCAGGTCGAACTGCCAACGCAGGAAGCCGCGCGCGTCACCGCGCTCGGCGAAGCGGATCGCAATGCATACTTCAACACGATCGTCGGTGCCGTCGACGTGCAGGGCGAGGTGACGAGCCGCACCAGCTTCACGCCGCCGCAGGATGCATCCATTCCCCTCGACGCGCCGCTATCTGGCCCGGCGAGCCTGTTCCTCGGGAAGAAGATCGACCCCGCGACGCCCTTCGTGCTGGCGCCCGGCGAGGGTGCGGTGGTCATCGCCTATCGCCGTTCGGCCAAGCCGTTCCAGGGGCACGGCATGGTCCAGTTCGCCCGCTACGACCCGGCCGGTCGGGATCTGGTCTATCAGCCGAAGGACTGGAAGAAGAAGGGCGACAAGACCACCTATCTCCTCAACGCGAGCAGCGCCGACGGCAAGGCGGCCTACGAGGTTCAGGTCGTGCGGCTGACGGCGGGCGACTATGTTCTCGCCACTAGCGGGCTGGGCCGCATTCCGCTCGGCGGGTCGAACTGCTTCGGCGCGCCGACCTTCCATGTCGGTGAAGGCGAGGTCAGCTATCTCGGCGACTTCATGCCCGCCGCCGGTGCCAGGCTGGCCGATGGCAAGAAGTTCTCCGGCCTCGCTTACGCCTCGCACATCGAGGACAGCAGGCAGGCCCTTGCCGCCCGGCAGCCGGATCTGGCGAAGGCGCTGAAGCCCGCGACGATCAGCAACGCGGCGACTTACGCCTGCGCCGGGACGGTCATGGATCGCTGGGATGTTCCGGGTGCGGGTGCCGTCGGACACGATGCTACGACCGCGGCGGCTCCCGGCACGCCGGTCGCTTCGACGCTCTGAGGAATACCGTGCCCACGCGCCGGGGATTGGCCTGAAAGGCAGTCTCCGGCGCTTGCGTCCCGATGCGACGGCCAGCCCGAGGCGGGAAATGGCGGGAATGCCCGGCCTGTCCGGCCGCTGCGGGATCAGCCCTGCTTGGGCAGGTCCGCGAAGGCGGTCAGGAAGGTGTCCGAAGGCTTGGTGGTTTCGGTCGCCAGCGTGCCGGCTTCCGCGCCCGGGGCGTAGATGAAGCCGAAGGTCGGGCTGGCGCGCAGGCCCAGCGACTGGGTGGGGGCGTACCACACGCGAACGCTGCTCCAGTCGCCCTTGGCCGAGACGTCTTCGGCCATGGCCGACTTCTCGATCATGCCGGGGCGCGACCAGTTGGCGTGGTTGAGGACGACGTGACGGTCATCGACGATCTTGCTGACGACGGCGACATGGCCCACCGGCATCGCGCCGGTCGCCTTGAACACCAGCACCGAACCGGTAGCCGGGGTGTTGCCGCGGGCGTAGGAACCTTCGGCCTGACCCCACCAGGTCGCTGCGTTGCCGTGCAGGTCGATGGCCGAATGTTCCCGCGCGTAGGGTGCGCACTGCAGCGGACGGGCCATGGCGGGCTGGGTCACCAGGGCAAGGGCGGTCAGAGCAATCGCGGGAACGAATTTCATGGTTGGGAGTTATAACGCGCAAACCTTGCTGCGATAGCGAAGGGGCCGGGCAGCCACCGTCCCTCCCGCACGGTTCGTCGCACCGTTCACCGCTCATCCACAGCGACGAAGCGTTGGCTTTAACGGGTTGGCCGGAAAGGCGAATCGTTGGGCTGTGTTGTGACCCTTCGACAAGCTCAGGGTGAGCGGAGGTAGTGCGAGAACCTCTCAAACCCGCTCAGGCTGAGCTTGTCGAAGCCCCCGGACCATCAACCAACGCCGTCATTGCGAGCGCAGCGAAGCAATCCAGCGTCGTGGGCCGACCGTGGATTGCTTCACTACGCTCGCAATGACGACAAGTGAGGAGCGCTGGGGCCGATCCCCGGCCAGCCTTATCCGACCGCCAGCGCCAGCTTCGCCGCTTCCTCGCGCACGACGCGGGGCTGGTCGGGCCAGATGCCGCGGGTGTCGTAGACCAGCTTGCTCGCGCGCTCGGCCAGGGGCACGACACGGAACACGTCGTGGTCCACCAGCACGATGAGGATGTCGCACTGCTCCAGTGCCTCGTCGACGTCGATCTGCTGCGCGCCGGTGTCGGTGAATTCGATGGGCAGTTCCGCCGCATAAGGCTCGACGATGTGGATGCGGCTGCCGAACTTGCGGGCGAGGCGGCTGGCGACGAAACGCGCGGGGCTCTCGCGGAAGTCGTCGATGTTGGCCTTGAACGCGAGGCCGAGGCAGGCGATCTTCGCGTCCGGATGCGCTTCCACCAGCGCCTCGGCCTTGGCGATGACGTGGTGCATCTTGCCGTCGTTGACGCCGCGCGCGGTGCGGATCAGCGGGGTTTCCTCGGGCGCACCATGGACGATGAACCACGGGTCCACCGCGATGCAGTGGCCGCCGACGCCGGGGCCGGGCGAGAGGATGTTGACGCGCGGGTGCCGGTTGGCGAGGCGGATCACCTCCCACACGTCGAGGCCCATGCGGTCGGACACGATCGACAGTTCGTTGGCGAAGGCGATGTTGACGTCGCGGTAGGCGTTCTCGACCAGCTTGGTCATCTCGGCCGAGCGGGCGTCGGTGGTGACGCATTCGCCGCGCACGAAGCGCTTGTAGAACGCCAGCGCCTTGCGGGCGCAGCGCGGGGTGATGCCGCCGATCGAGCGGTCGTTGTTGGTCAGTTCCTCAAGGATGCGGCCGGGCAGCACGCGCTCGGGGCAGTAGGCGATCGAGATGTCGGGCGTCTCGCGGGTGAGGCCGGGGATCTTCAGGTCCGGGCGCATCTCGGCGATCATGTCGCGCAGCTGCTCGGTGGTGCCGACCGGAGAGGTGGATTCGAGGATCACCACGTCGCCCGCCTTCAGCACCGGCGCGATGGTGCGCCCGGCGGCGAGGACGTAGGAGATGTCGGGTGCGTGATCCTTGTCGAACGGCGTGGGGACCGCGATCACGAAGACGTCTGCGGGCGCGACCTCCAGCGAGGCCGACAGCAGCCCGCGCGAGACGACGCCCTGCACCAGACCGTCGAGGTCGACTTCCTCGATATGGATCTCGCCGCGATTGATGGTGTCCACGACCTTCTGCGACACGTCGAGGCCGAGCACCCTGCTGCCCGAACGGGCGATCACGGCGGCGGTGGGAAGTCCGATGTAGCCGAGGCCGACGACGCAGACGGCGGGCTTATTGTCCGATTTCATTCGCAAGCAGCTCCACGATTCGGCGCGAAGTCTGCCCGTCTCCGAAAGGATTGTGGGCGCGCGCCATGGCCTCGTAGGCATCCTTATCGTCGAGCAGGGTTGATAATTCGGTAACGATGCGAAGCGCGTCGGTTCCGACCAGCTTCGCGGTGCCCGCCTCGACACCCTCGGGACGCTCGGTGGTCTCGCGCATGACCAGCACCGGCTTGCCGAGCGCCGGGGCTTCCTCCTGCACGCCGCCCGAATCGGTGAGCATGATCTCGCTGATCGACAGCAGGCGGGCAAAGTGCGGATAGTCCAGCGGCTCGATCAGGGCGACATTGTCGAGGCCGGAGAGGCGCTCGTTCATCACCTTGCGCACGTTGGGGTTGAGGTGGACGGGGAAGATCACGGCGGTGTCGGGGCGCGATGCGGCCTCGCGGATGGCCTGCGCGATCTGCTCCATGCCCTCGCCGAAGTTCTCGCGCCGGTGGCTGGTGACGCCGATGATGCGCTTGCCCGCGAACCGCGTTTCCAGATCGGCGAGGCCCGAGGCGAGGGCGGGGTTGCGCTCGATCTCGGCCGTGACCCAGTGCAGCGCGTCGATCACGGTGTTGCCGGTGACGTGGACGCGGGTGGGATCGACGTTCTCGTTGATGAGCGCGGCGGCGGAAGTGGCGGTGGGCGCGAAGTGCAGCGATGCCATGGCGCCGATGATCTTGCGGTTCACCTCCTCCGGCCAGGGGTGATAGATGTTGTAGCTGCGCAGCCCCGCCTCGACGTGATCGACCGGGATCTTGCGGTAATAGGCCGCGAGCGCGCCCGACATGGCGGTGGCGGTGTCGCCCTGCACGATCACGCGGTCGGGCTTGACCGCGTCCATCACCTTGCCGAGCCCGGTGAGCAGGTTCGCCGTCAGCGCATCGAGCGTCTGGTCGGCCTGCATGACGTCGAGGTCATGGTCGGGCACGATCCCGGCGATCTCCAGCACCTGATCGAGCATCTGCCGGTGCTGCGCCGAGACGCAGACCACGCATTCGAAGCGCGGATCGGCCTTGAGCGCGTGGACGACGGGGAAGAGCTTGATGGCTTCCGGGCGGGTGCCGAAGACGACGAGAATGCGTGCGGTCATGCGGTGGTGGATAGCAGCGGTGTATTAAGCTTCGAATAAAGCTCAACCCGCCAGCGTATAGTGCCCGTCGATGCTCGTGCCGGTGGTGCAGTAATCGACCTCGTGCGGCGCATGGCCCGCCTCGGCATAGGACAGCGCGAAGGCGTCCTTGCCTGCCGGGGTCATGACCAGCGTCGGCAGGCCCTCTTCCAGCGAGGCGACGGTCCATGTCTGCTTGTCGTCGTCGCGGGTCATGACGCCGTCGAGGGTGCAGGACGGGCGGCCCTTGAAGGACAGCGCGACGACCAGCATCGCCTTGCCGTCGATCAGTGGGACGATCCGCACGGTGCCGGTATAGCCTGCCTCCTCCCGCGCGAAATGGCCGTTGGGGAAGGGCAGGAAGGGAATGCGCGACGGCTTGCCCTCGGCGAAGTCGAGGCGGGTCTGGCGGCGGCGCAGGCCGGTCTCGATGCACTTTTCGTTCGGGCAATGCGCTGCGCGGGTGCGGGCCTGCTCGACCGCCGCCTTGTAGACTTCGGCATGGACCGGGACGTCGAGCGTCTTCTTCAGCCAGTCGAGCTGTGCGTCCTCGCGCGTCGCCAGCGCGGCGGAGCGGGCCTTCGCTTCGGCGCTCGGCTCTATTTTCGGAGCGGGCGATTGCGTATCAGGCGCCTTCTCGCAGGCGGAAAGGCCAAGGAGCGGCGCGGCGAGAGTGGCCAGCAGGCGGGCGAAGCGGCGGTGGGCCAGGCAGCGGGAAACGGTCGTCACGCCGCGAAGTCTATCGCCGCCCCTCACGCGGGGCAATCGCCAAGGCCGGGGCGTCACGAACGGCGCGGCTTCGTGGACAAACGGCCCGTCGCCCTTGCCCGTCCGCGCGGCTTGGGCAACACCTGCGCCCATGTCTATCCTCAGCGACAAGTGGATCCGCCAGCAGGCCCTCGAACACGGCATGATCGAGCCGTTCGTGGAGGCGCAGCGGCGTGACGGGTGCATCTCCTACGGGCTGTCGTCCTACGGCTACGACGCCCGCGTCGCGCCCGAGTTCAAGATCTTCACCAACGTCGATTCGGCGGTGGTCGATCCCAAGGACTTCGCGGCCAATTCCTTCGTCGATCGCACCACCGACGTCTGCGTGATCCCGCCCAACTCCTTCGCGCTGGCCCGCACCGTCGAATACTTCCGCGTGCCCCGTGACGTGCTGGTGATCTGCCTGGGCAAGAGCACCTACGCGCGCTGCGGCATCATCGTGAACGTCACCCCGCTGGAGCCGGGCTGGGAAGGCCACGTCACGCTGGAATTCTCCAACACCACGCCGCTCCCCGCCAAGATCTACGCGAACGAGGGCGCGTGCCAGTTCCTGTTCCTCAAGGGCAATGAGCCGTGCGAGGTCAGCTATGCGGATCGCGCGGGCAAGTACATGGGCCAGAAGGGCGTCACGCTGCCGCGTTTGTGAGCACGTCGTCCCGGGCTCGCCCCGGGACCGCTGGCCGTGAACAGCCCACCCGTCGGCGTGGCCCCTTCTAAAGCTCGCCCCACGGGAACAAACCCCGCGCCAGCCCGCTTTTCCCGGCACCATAACAAGGCCGGGAGACATGCCGTGTCGAAGATCGCCGCCATCATCGGGCGCATCCTGATCGCCCTCATCTTCATATTCTCCGGGGCGGGCAAGCTCGCCGACATTTCCGCGACCGAGACGATGATCGTCGCCGCTGGGCTGCCCTCCGGCCTCGCCATCCCGACCGGGCTGTTCGAACTGCTGGCGGGCCTGTGCCTTGCCGGCGGGTTCATGGTGCGGCTGGTGGCGGTGCTGTTGGCGGGCTTCACCGCGATGACGATCCTGTTCTTCCACGGCCAGATCGGCGACCCGATGCAGCGGATCATGGCGCTCAAGAACCTCGCGATCATCGGCGGCCTCGCACTCGCCTTCGCGCATAGCCAGATGTGGAGCCACTACTACGCCATCGCCCGCGAACGGCGTGGCGAGATCGCCGCGCGCAACGCCGACGAGCGTGTGCGCGACGCCGAACTGCGCGCCGCCCGCGCCGAAGCCCGTGCCGAGGCGCTGGCGCAGGGTCAGACGGCGGTGGTCCACGAACCGCGCACCGTCGTTACCGACGTCAACCATGACGGCATCCCCGAAGTCCGCCGCACCGGTTGGCGCAATCGCCGCTGGTTCGACTGGTAAGCCGGCCTTCCCAAAAGGGAACTTGATCTCCCGCCGATGCGCGCTGACCATGCGTTCAAAACGGCGGGAGAGCGCATGTCCGACACGACCTTGGAAGAACGGCTCGCCGCGCTGGAGACGCGCCTGCGGGCGGCCGAGGACCAGCTTGAGATCCAGAACCTGCTGATGAGCTACGGCCCGCTCGTCGACAGCGCCACGGCCGAACCGGCGGCGGCGCTGTGGGTGGAGGGCGGCGGCTATTCCTTCACGCTCCCCGACGGCGGCACGAAGCGGCTGGAGGCGCCCGGTGGAATCGCGGAGATGTACGGCTGGCCCGGCCATCTCGACCTCGTCAACACCGGCTGCGCGCACCTGACCGCGCCGCCCCGCATCTCCGTGCATGGCGATACGGCAGAGGCGGTCGGCTATTCGGTGGTGGTGCTGCGCGAGGGGGAGCGCTGGTTCCTCTGGCGCGCGGCGGTGAACCACTGGACGCTCGCCCGCACCGCGCAGGGCTGGCGCATCGTCGAGCGCCTTAATCGCGCGCTCGACGGCAGCGCGGACAGCCACGCGATCATGCGCAAGGTCATGGCGCCGTGAGCCGCGCGGAAGGGCGCTTCGCGGGCAAGGTGGCGATCGTCACCGGGGCATCGACCGGGCTCGGTCCCGTCATGGCGCGGATGCTGGCCGAGGAAGGCGCGCGGCTGGTGCTGGCGGCGAGACGGCTCGAACTCGTCGAGGCGGCGGCGCGGGACATCGGCGGCGAGGTGATCGCGGTGCGCGCCGACGTCACCGACGAGGCGGATGTCGCCGCCATGGTCGATGCGGCGATGACGGGCTGGGGGCAGGTCGACGTCATGATGAACAACGCGGCGGTGCCCGGCACCGACCGGTTCATCTGGGAGCAGACGGTCGACAACTTCCTCGACACCTACAAGGTCGACTGCATGGCGGCGATGCTCTGCGCGCGCGAGGTGCTCAACCGCTCGATGATGGAGCGGCGGACCGGGGCGATCGTCAACTTCTCGTCCAGCGCGGGGTGGGACGGGATGCCGCGCAAGAGCCACTATTCCGCCGCCAAGGGCGCATTGCGCATCCTGACCAAGACGATCGCGCGCGAGGTGGGCGAATACGGCATCCGCTGCAATTGCGTGGTTCCCGGCGCCATCGGCACCGACCTCATGCTCGGCTACATGAAGCGCATCGCCGCCGAGCAGGGCCGCACGGTGGAGGAGATCGAGGCGGGCATCGTCGCGCCGCTGCCGCTCAAGACCTTCTCCACGCCCGAGGACGTGGCGCGTCTCGCCCTCTTCCTCGCCTCGGACGATGCGCGCACGATCACCGGGCAGTCGGTGAACGTCGACGCCGGGCTGGTGATGTCGTGACCCTCGACGATCTGCTCGCGCGCGAGGCGATCCGCGATCTCATGGCGCGCTACACGATGGCGGGCGACCGGCTGCGCATCGACGACTTCGTGGCCTGCTGCACCGACGACGCGGTGATCGAAAGCGAGCGCGTGTCGCCCGACCGCCTATTCCGCCACGAAGGCCGCGCGGCGATCCGTGCCTGGCAGGAGCGCTGGCTGTCCGGCGGCAGCGGCACGCATGGGGCGACCTTCGTGCGCCATCACCTGTCCACCTCCGCCGTGACGCTGCACGACGCCGACCGCGCGGAGGCGCGCACCTACTGGACGGCATGGACCGACATCGGCCCGGACCATGCGGGCTACTACCTCGACGCCTTGCGCAAGGTGGACGGCGCCTGGCTGATCGCCCACCGCCGCATCCGGCTGGACTGGGAGGCGCCGGGCAGCCTGTTCCGCTCGGCGGTGGCGAACTCGGCGGGCTAGGCGCCTCCCTCTCGTCATTGCGAGCCCCGCAGGGGCGCGGCAATCCCGCGGCGCATCCGGCCAGGGATTGCTTCGCTGCGCTCGCAATGACGAAGAAAATCAGTGCAGCGGCCAGAAGTGCATGATGAGCGGCGTCCCCAGCACCAGCACCAGCAACGACAACGGCGCGCCCAGCCTTGCATAGTCGCCGAAGCGATAGCCGCCGGGGCCCATGACCAGCGTGTTGCACTGGTGCCCGATCGGGGTCAGGAAGTCGCACCCCGCGCCGATCGCGGTCGCCATCAGGAAGGCGTCGGGCCGATAGCCGAGGTCGCCCGCGAAGACGGCGGATATTGGCGCCATGACCAGCACCGTCGCCGCATTGTTGAGGAACGGGGTCACCGCCATCGATGCCGCCAGCACCAGCGCCACCGCGCCCCACGGCGGCATGTCGCGGGCGAGCGCGGCAAGGCTCGTCGCGAGCACTTCGGAGGCGCCGGTGGACTGCAGCGTGCCGCTCACCGGGATCAGCGCGCCCAGCATGATGAGGATCGGCCATTCGACCGCCTCGTAGGCGTCGTCCACCGGCAGCGCGCCGGTCATCACCACCAGCCCCGCGCCCGCGAAGAAGGCGGCGGCCACGGGCACCAGCCCGGTCGCGGTCGCCAGCATCGCGGCGGCGAGGATGCCCACCGCCAGCCAGCCCTTGCGCGTCGCCCCCAGCGCGATCTGGCGCGAGGCGAGCGGCAGTACGCCCAGCTGGCGCAGCCGCCCCGGCATGGCGGAAAGCGAGCCTTGCAACACGATCACGTCGCCCGGCTGCATCAGGATCGCGGCGGGCTTGGCGCGCAGGCTCTCCCCCTCGCGCGAGATGGCGACGAGGCGCAGGCCCATCCGCTCGCGCAACATCAGGCGGCTGGCGGAACTGCCTGCAAGGGCCGAGCGCGCGGTGACGACGCCCTCGATCACGCCCACGTCGTCGCGGGCGCGGGCGTTGTGTTCCTCGATCTCGTCGTCCTCGTCATGCCCGCTCGGGTCGAGCTGTCCGGCGGCGACGGCGCGTTCCAGCGCGTCCGGCTCGCCGGCAAGGATCAACACGTCGTCCTCCACCAGCACGAGGTCGGGGCGGACCTCGCCCGACAGGCCGTGGCGCAGGACCGCCGTCACCTCCACTTCGCCATCGTGCTCCCTGAGGAACGCGGCGACGGTGCTGCCGACCGCCGGAGATGCGCTGCGCACCCGCGCCTCGATGGTATAGTCGGCGATGTCGAGCGCCTCTCCCATCGTCGCCGCCGCGCGCCGGTCGGCGGGGAGCAGGCGGTAGCACAGGCGCAGGAAGACGAGGCCGATCACCAGCAGGCCGAGGCCGGTCGGCAGGTAGTCGAACATCCCGAACGGCTCGCCCACCATCTGCTCGCGCACGCGACTGACGATGATGTTGGGCGACGTGCCGACGAGCGTGGTCAGCCCGCCGAGCAGCGCCGCGAAGCTCATCGGCATCAGGAAGCGCGAGGGGTTGGTGCCGCTGCGCCGCGCCAGTTGCCCGGCGGCGGGCATCAGCATCGCCAGCGCGCCGATGTTCTTGATGAGCCCGGACGCGACGCCGACCGATGCGGTGAGCACCAGCAGTTGCGATCCCATACCCTTCAGCCACTGCCCGGCCCAGGCGACCGCCTTCTCGATCAGCCCGGAGCGCTGCACGGCGGCGGAAAGCACCAGCGCCGAGCCGACGATGATGACGATGTCGTCCGAAAAGCCGAGGAACGCCTGCTCCGGGCTCACCAGCCCCAGCGCCATGCCTGCAAGCAGCGCGATCACCGCCGTCACGTCGTAGCGGAACCGACCCCAGATGAAGAGGGCCATCATGGCGCAGAGCAGCGCGATCGACAGGTACTGCTGGAACGTCATCGCGCCTCGGGAAAGCCTTGGGACATCGACAGGAAATGCATCGCAACGCCCATGGTGCCCGCTCGCCCATTGACGGCGGCGGATTGAAGCGGCAATAGCGCCGCCTGCGCACTGCGCGGGCGGTTAGCTCAGTTGGTAGAGCATCTCGTTTACACCGAGAGGGTCGGGGGTTCGAGCCCCTCACCGCCCACCATTCGTCGCTGATTTCAGCAACTTCGTCGACATTTTTTCAGATTTGTGCGGGCGCATTCGACGGGAATCGCGCGGCGGCGTCGTTGTGCCGCCGGACATGGGCAAACACGACGACAGCGATAGGCAGGACGAGCGCTGGGTGCGCTTCGGCAGGTTCCGGTATTCCGGCAGCCGTGGGCTGCTGTTCGATGAACAGGGCATGGTCTCGCTCGGCGGACCGGAGACCGTGCTCCTCGCCACTTTGCTGGAAACGCCGGGACGCCTCGTCACCAAGGAAGAGCTTGGCCGCCGCATGTGGCCCGACCGCGTCGTCGCCGACTGCAACCTGCGCTGGCAGGTGTCCTCGCTGCGCCGGCGGCTGGGCTGTGCGTCGGGGGCTCGGCACATCGTCGCGGTATCCGGGCGTGGCTATCGCTTCGTCAGCGCGATGGCCTTCGACGCCGAACCGGTGGGGGATGCGGCCGAGCTGCCGCAACTGCTGGGGCGCGAGCGGGAACTGGCACAGATCGTGTCCCTGCTGGAGCAGGGCGGCGCGGCCAGCCTGTGCGGCCCTGCGGGTATCGGCAAGTCGGTGATCGCGGCGGCTGCGGCGCGGGCGCTGCGGCCGCGGTATGCGGACGGCGTGACTCATGTCGCGCTGGCGGGCTGTGGCGCCCCGGCGGACCACGTTGCGGCGGCGCTCGGGCTGGAGCGGCGGGAAATGCTGGAGGATCGGCTGCGCGATCGTCGCCAGCTGCTGGTCCTCGACGATTGCGATGCGGCGCTTCCCGAAGTTTCGGCGCTGGTGGCGCGGCTGCAGGCGACATGCCCCGGCGTGGGCGTTCTCGTGACGTCCCGGGCGGCGCTCGCGATCCGCTCCGTGACCGTCGGCTTCCTTGACGAGACGGCAGCGCTGGAGTTGTTCGAAACGCACTCCGGGGACGGCATTCGCAGCGGTGACCTGGGTGTCGCCGCGCTCTGCGCAAGGCTGGACGGCTATCCGCTGGCCCTTGCCCTCGCCGCGTCACAGGCGCAGCGGATCGGTATCGCGGGGCTGGCGGGACTGCTCGACGACGGTTTCATGCTGGAGATGGAGGCCGAGCCCGGCGGCGATCCGCGTCACCGCACGCTGGCCATCGCGCTGGACGGCCAGTACCGCGCGCTTGCGGCGGGCGAACAGCGCCTGCTGCGGCGGCTTTCGCTGCTGCGCGGCGCGTTCGGCCTCGCGACCGTGCGCGCGCTGCTGCCCCAGGGTGAGGCGGGCGTCGGTGCGGTCCTGGCGCGGCTGGTCGCCGCCGGTCTGGTGATGCCGCATGAGGGTGAGGAAACCTTCCGTCTCCCCGCCCCGATCCGCGCCTTTGCCTTGCAGCGGCTGGCCGAGGAGGAGCGCGAGACCGGGCCGGACGGGCCCGGCGCGCGCCACGCCGAACTCGTCTGCATCGCGCTCGCGGGGCGGACGCGGCTGCCGATGGACCTTCTCGCCAACGCGGAGGCGGCGCTGGACTGGGCCTTCGCAAGCGACGACCGGGCGGAACTGGCATTGCGGCTGGTGCTCGGCGCGTCGCGGCTCTGGCTTGGGCAGGGGCATCAGGCGCGGGCGCTGCACTGGCTGCGCCGGGCGCGGGACATCGCGCAGGACGCGCCCTCCCATGTGCGCGTGCCGCTTCACGGCGAACTGGCGCGGGCGCTGGTGGCGGAGGAAGGGCGCGGACCCGAACTGCGCGGGGCGGCGCGCGTGCTGATCGACGCTGCCGGTGGGCGGGGCATCACCCCGCGTCTCTACGGGCTCTGGGCGCAGTGGATGGACGAGGTCAACACGGGCCGGGTCCATCCCGCGCTCGCGACGGCCGGGCGCTACGCCCAGATCGCGGCGCGAACCGGCGACGGCGACCTTGCCGCCGTGGGCGACCGGCTGCGCGGCATCGCCCTGCACCTGACCGGCGACCAGCGCGCAGCGGCCGAACATCTCGACCGCACGCTGGCGATCTTCGCCTGGCCCGAGCGCGACCTGCTCAACCTGCCGTATCACTTCGACCAGCGCGTGGTGGTGCTGAGTTTCCGCGCGCGCGTCGCGCTGCTCTCGGGCGATTCGCAGCAGGCCCTGCGCATGGCCGAGGCCGCTGTGGCCGAAGGCGACGGCATGGGCCATCTGCCCAGTGCGCTCTTCGCGCTGGTGACCGGCCAGTTGCCGGTCGCGCTCCTGCTCGAACGGCTTCAACTGGCGGAGCGGGTGGTCGCCCGGCTGGAGGCGCACGGCGCGGAAGGCGGCGTATGGCGAAGGATCGCACGGGCAGCCTCCGGCTGGCTCGCGGCGGTGCGCGGGGCCTCGGGACCGGGGGCGCTGGAAGCGACGCTGGCCGATATCGCACAGGCACCGCTTGGCGCGGTGGCTCCGCTGGCGGTCTGCGCGCTTGCCGAAGCGGCGGGGCGTCTCGGCCGTCTGGATGAGGCGCTGGCGATGACGCGCACCGGCTTCGTCGGGGCGGCGGCGCCCAACTGGTATCTGCCCGAACTGCTGCGCGTGCGGGCCGACCTGCTGGCGAGGGCCGGAGAGACAGGCCAGGCGCGCGCGGAAATCGCCGCGGCGACCGCGCAGGCACAGGCGCAGGGCGCGGGATTCTGGAGTGAACGGATCGCACTGACGCGCGGCATGCACCGGCTGGATGCGCAGGCCAGGCTGACATCCTGCTGATTGTTCTCGGGCTTCACGGGCGCGTTGTCGGCGCCCACACAAGATCCCACAATCTCACACTGGCCTCGACGTCCAATACGTAGGCTTCTGTGCACCGGCAGTTAACGGGACATGCTGGCGTACGGCGGGCGGGGGCGCTCCGCCGATACCTCGGTCTATCCCGTATGTCCGCGGAAATCCGTGTCTCTCGTGATCCGATGCGCGCCATCTAGCGGCATTTCATGTCGGTTTGGTGGCGCCCAGCGGGATGATCGGCTTGGTCTAGGGGAATAATCCGGTGTCTTCACACGTTCGTCATGCTTCTCACGGTCGCGTCCGTCGCACGCTGCGCCTCGGCGCTGGCGCGGCAGCGCTTGCTTCGTCGCTGCTGCTCGCTCCCGGTGGCGCCCTCGCCAAGGATCGATGTTCCGGGTTGGCCGGAGCAGGCTGCACTCTGACCGCGCCCGTTCTGGCGCCCGCGACCCCCGCTGCCGCCGAACCGCTGCCGCAGGATCTGACCCTGCGCGTGTCGCCGGTGCAGGCGGCAGTCGTCGCACCCCGCAGCGGAGGCATCATGGTGGCGTCGGCAGGCAGTGCCGCGCTCGCGCCGGTGAAGGCGGCCAATGTGATCGACCCGACCGTGGCGGCCGTCCCCGGCTGGCCGGACAGCGACGTGGTGGTCGATGAAGGCACCGTCGTGAAGACGGGCGACAACACGCCCGGCATCGGCACCGTCACCAACGGCACGACCACGATCAAGGCCGGTTCGATCAGCACCGACGGCTCCGTTTCGGCAGGCGTCCATGCCGAAGGTTCGGGCCAGATCACCATCGATGTCGGCACCGTGGAGACCGTCGGCTGGCGCTCTGACGGCATCTTCGCGACCACCAACGTCGGCGGCTCCACCGGCGGTATCGCCATCACCGCCGGCAGCGTGAACACGACGGGCGACTTGTCCAACGGCATCACCGCCACCGCCTATCGCGGCGATGTCACCATCGACGTCGGCCAGGTCAAGACGACCGGCTATGGCGCGGGCGGCATCTATGCCAACGGCGGGCAGGGCAACACCACGGTCAAGGCCGGGACGGTAGAGACGTCCGGCGAAAGCGCGCGCGGTATCGTCGCCTATTCGAACGGCGCCACCAAGGTCGTCGTCGACAGCGTCAGCACCGTCGGCGGCGGCGCTTTCCAGGATGCCAACGCGGGTGCGATCATCGCCATGGGCACCTCGGTCGAGGTGCAGGCGGGCAGCGTCAGCACGCAGGGCGACTATTCGGACGGCATCTACGCTACCTCGAACTTCGCCTACGACAACGGGCAGGCCTCGCACGATATCTCGGTGACCGCCGGATCCGTATCGACGGCGGGCAACCATGCGGCTGGCGTCGTCGCGATCAACGTCTACGGCGACAACCACATCGACGTCGGCACCGTGAAGACCACCGGCGACTTCGCGCCGGGCATCTATGCCGTCTCGGTCTATGGCGGCAGCACCAATATCAAGGCGGGCGAAGTCTCGACGGCCGGCTACGCGTCGCATGGCGTCTACGGCAAGGCCATCTTCGGCGGCGATGTCTCCATCGACGTGGGCAAGGTGACGACTGCGGGAGACTTCTCGCCGGCGGTCTACGGCCTCGCCTACTATGGCGACATCACGATCAAGGCGGGCGAAGTCAGCACGTCGGGCATGCAGTCCGGCGGCATCATCGGCAATGCGGCGTTCGGCGGCCATGTCGGCATCCAGGCCGGGCAGGTGACCACCACCGGCGATTACTCCGCCGGTGTGCAGGCGATCAGCGGCCAATATCCGGCGCCAAGCGCCGGGCGGGGCATCGACATCGATATTCAGGACGGCGTGACCACAAGTGGCCGCGGCAGCCACGGAATCGTCGCCTACTCGTACCATGGCGACATCAATATCGCCTCGAAGGGAGACGTCGTCGCTTCCGGCTTCGGCGCGATGGGCATCAACGCCATATCCTACATGGGCGACATCGCCATCAACGCGGGCAAGGTCGAAACCGCAGGCACGCTCGGCATCGGTATCGCCGTCCTCGCGATCGGCGGCGACGTATCGATCCATGCCGACAAGATCGTTACCTCGGGTGACTACGCAACCGGCGTCTCCATATTCGCGCCGCGGTCTGACGCGACCGTCACGGTGGGCGACATCTCCACGGACGGCCTGCAATCCTTTGGCGTGAGCATGGGGGGCGAGAACGCCAGCCTGCACGCAGCGAACATCCTCACCGGCGGTGACGACTCGATAGGTGCGAACGTGCAGGCGTACCTCGGAGATGGGAGCCTGACGGTCGACGGCAGCGTGGTGACCAAGGGCACCGGCTCGACCGCGCTGAACATCCGCGCCGCATACGATGCGACGGTCAACGCAGGCAGCATCCATACTTACGGCGACAAATCCCGAGGCATCGTCGCCACGAGCGTATACGGCGACGTGATCGTCAACGTCGGCGACATCACCACGCAGGGCGCGCTGGCGAGCGGCATCGTCGCGACCACGCTGGGCGAAACCGGCGGCGTGACCATCAACGGCACCGGCACGATCCACGTCTCGGGCTATGCCGCCAACGGTATCGACGTCATCAGCGATGCTGGGCCGATCAAGATCAACAACCCCGGCACCATCCAGGTCGATGGCGATTACGGGGCCGGCATCTATGCGAGAGTGCTGAACGGCGGTGGCGCGATCGACATCGACGCCGGGGATCTCGTCCTCAACGGTTACCGCAGTTCAGGCGTGGTCGCACTCGGTCTTGGCGACGTGAACGTCGATGTCGGCAATATTTCCGGCAAGGGCGGCGCTGTCCTTGGCCTTGTCGCGATCTCCAACGGCGGCGGCGCGGTCAATGTGAAGGCTGGAGACATAAACATCGTCGGAACCGCGATCTAGGTTGGAACTGACGGCAACGTCACTATCGACGTGGGAGACATCGAAAACTCTAGCGGATCCAGCAGGTCGATTCGCGTCGAGAGCAAGGGCGATGTGGTCATCGACGCAGGATCCGTGACGAGCCGAGGCACCTTCGATGCAAAGGCCATCGATGTCATGACTGAAGGTGCAGTCGTAGTCAGGGCCGAGAACGTGCTGACGAGCGGTTACAATGCCAATGCCATCGATGTGCGCGGAGCAACCGCGGACATACATGTCACCGGTGACGTCGTGACTGGGTTGGACCAGTCGCTCGGCATTCATGTGCGTTCAAACTCCGGCCAGGCCAACGTCAAGGTCGATGGGACCATCTTCACAAACGGCATCGGCAGCAAAGGCCTTTACGCTGTCGGTTCCGAAAATGTGTTTCTGTCGGTCAACGAGGTCATAACGAAACGCGATGGCTCTTACGGGGTCGTCGGAGTGAGCACCGGTGGCGACGTTGAAATCGTTTCCAACACCGTCGCGACAGATGGAGCCAATTCGGTCGGCTTATACGGTGCAGTGCACGATGCTTATGGCACGGGATTCACAGGCGACGTGACAATCGAGGCGGGGAATATCGCCACCCGCGGTGCGAACTCCGTGGGCGCAGCTGGTATAAATACGACCGTGGGCGGCAACGTAACAATCACCGTGAAGGACGTAACGACGCGGCGGGAAAACGCTTTTGGCGTACTGGCCTATTCTGCCTATGGGTCGGGGACTGTCGTGGCCGGGAACATATCGACCCGTGGGCCGGCGGCGAAGGGCATCATGGTCGATGTCAACCAGAAAGCAGACGTGACCGCGAACTCAGTTTCGACGCTCGGTGACGTATCGACCGGCATAACGGCGTGGAGTTTCATGGGATCGAAGGTGTCGGTCGCCAAAGTGGAGACATCGGGCCCCGGTTCCCATGGCGTAGACGGCCTTGCAGGCTTTCAGCAAGACCTGGTTGCGCTGCGCGGCGACGTTGATTTGACCGTAGGAGAGGCAATTACTCACGGTGACTTGTCGATAGGCATTCTCGCCAAATCTGCCTATGGCGATGTGAATGTAGCGGCTGGGTCTATAACGACCAGTGGCGACGACTCGATTGGTCTTTTCGTCCAATCATTTGGTAACATTAAGGCGCGTGACAAGGTTATTAGCGAACTAAATGTCGATTCGGTTTCGACGAAGGGCAAATTCTCCGACGCAGTATACTTTGGTGGAGAGCTCAGTGAACTCAATCTTGTTGCGGGAGATCTTTCAACCAAGGGAGATAACGCGTCCGGCGTAAGGACGTTTACGACTGCAACTAATCAAGATATTGTTGTCGACAATGTCACTACCGACGGTGTTTTAAGCCGGGGCATTTTTGCGCATTCGGTAGCTGGCGACATCAATGTAAAGGTCAATGGCACGATAACGACGTCTGGTCAGGACGCGGTCGGTATTCGTACGAACAGTTCGGTAAGCCATGTGACGATCGAGGCCGGGCATATCGTCACGACCGGAGACAAGGCACAAGGCATATATTCGTTTCTCGTGGGCATCGGCAGTGCCAGAGTCGCGGACATCAAGGTTGAAACGATCACGACCGCCGGTGCTGCCTCCCATGGTATCTACGTCTATAACCTGAACGGCGGTGTCATCGCATACAGTCAGGAGGCGGCCATGGCGGACGCCGGTACTTCCGTTTCGCAAGTACGGCACCTCGATGGCCATGACACTCCAACCATCGGCAAATCGACGATCCCGACAAGGACGGTCAAAGCGGGTTCATTCGTTCCTGGACGCTCGCTGCCAGATATGTTCGACGTGGCAGCGACTGATGGCGCTGGCTTGAACGACATCACCATCGAGGCTGGCAAGATCGAAGTCGGCGGCAAGGGCGCCAACGGCATCTTCGTGCGTGGCAGCGGACGGGTGACCACCAAGATCGGCAGCGTGAAGGCAGCGGACGCCGAGGCGATCAAAATTTCCGCGCTTGCCGAGAACACGCTGGCCATCGCCGGTTCGGTAACTTCCGGCAACAACGATGCGGTGTTCCTGTCGGGCAGCGATGTCAGCATCACCATGGCTGGAGGCAGCAAGGTCGGTGGGCAAAACGGCATCGTCGCACTTGCCAACGGTCCTCAGCCCGATGGCGAAATAGGTATTCCCGTGGAGCCGGGGATCGGCCTTCCGGAAGAGCCGGGTATCGGAATTCCAGGAGGTCCGGAGGAGCCGGGTATTGGCATCGGTATCGGGGGCGTTCCGTCCCGAGGCGCAGTCGCCCCGCTGGACGGACCGGCCGGCGGTACGGTGCGGATCGAAAACGCGGGCACCATTTCCGGCGTTATGAAGGCCATCGACATTGGCGCAGGTACTGCCATCATCAACAACCGGGGCGTCATCGACGGCGCCGTGGTCACCGGCGGCGGCGACGATAGTTTCGTCAATTCGGGCACCTGGATGTTTGCAGCCAGCGGTTCCTACGCCAACGACTTTGGCGCTGGTAACGACACGCTCGTGAACAGCGGCATCGTGCGCCTTGCGACGCCAACGGGCGGCAAGGCCGGGAAGGGCTGGATTTACGGCCTCGACCGTTTCGAGAACTCGGGAACGCTCAGTCTGCAGAACGGCGTGGCCGGCGATATCCTGACGCTCGACGGCAACTATGTTGCTTCCGGCAAGGCGCGGCTGGGTATCGATATCGGCGGCAACGGCAAGGTCGCCGACACGCTGGTGGTCGAAGGTGCGGCGACGGGATCGACCTCGATCTCGCTCACAAGCACAGATGGCTACGGCGCGACGCTGCTGAACGGGCCGCTCAAGATCGTGACCGTGGGCGCAGGTTCGTCGGCGAACGCCTTCACGCTCGAATCCACCGATATCGGCTTCGTGCGCTATGGCCTTACCTATGACGCTGCCAGCCGCAGCTACAGCGTGCTGAGCACCGCAGGCGCGCCGGTCTACCGCTTCGCACGCCTGAACGAAGGTGCGCAGTCGATCTGGCTCAAATCCGCAGAGGCATTTACTACCCACATGCGCACCAGCCGCGATCTCGGCGATCCGGGCAAGCGTATCTGGGGTCAGATGTCGGGCGGCGTGTCCAACCGTGACGAGACCCGCGCGGTGGCAGGCGGCAACGGCTTCGCGGCGGCCAGCTATGACCTCGACTATCGCCAGGACTTCTACGGCGGCGAACTCGGCTTCGACGCGGTACAGGGCGAAGGCGTGACGGCGGGCATCATGGGCGGCTACACAAGCTCGACCCAGCGCTTCAAGGCGAACGGCGACAAGGGCCGCACCGATGCGCTCAACGTGGGCGTCTATGGCGGCGTGACGAAGGGCGTGGTCTTCGCCAACCTGCTGGTGAAGTACGATCACTTCTCGACCCACGTCTCCAGCCAGGAAATGGACTGGAACGACAAGATCGGCGGCCACAGCATCGGCGTGCAGGGTGAAGTGGGTGCGCGATTGGGATCGGCGAAGTTCTTCGTCGAACCGGCAGCAAGCCTTGCCTGGCAGTCCACCTCGCTCGGCGACATCGAAGCGCTCGACCAGAAGATCGCCTTCGACAAGGCCGATGGTCTGCGCGGCCGCATCGGCGCCCGTCTCGGCGGCGTCACCAAGCTCGGCGGCACCGAGCTGACCTTCTACGGCGCGGGCGATTTCGTTCACGAGTTCAAGGGCAAGGACGGCGCCACGCTGCTGAGCGGAGGTCAGAGCGTCTGGGTGCCTGGCGCTCGCATGGACGATTACGGTCAGGCCACGCTGGGCCTCGACATCAAGGGCTCGGGCCCGGTCTCGGGCTTCATCCAGGGCTCCGGCACGTTCGGAAGCAGCTACTCGGGCGTCGATGGACGCGCGGGCATCCGCTTCGCATTCTGATCCCTCTCGGGTCGCAAGGGGGGACGGTGGAGAGTTCGGCACTCTCCACCGTCTTTGCCCGTGTTCTCACGAAAAACGGGCGTTGCAGCGGTTGTGAAAAAATCCGCGAAAAGGCGATTGCACAGCGCGCCTTCCCCATGTAAACGCCGCGCCTGCCCGCAAGGGATGCCGCTTTAGCTCAGTTGGTAGAGCACATCATTCGTAATGATGGGGCCACGTGTTCGAGTCACGTAAGCGGCACCAGGGCACCCCCTTGTCAAGCGTTTTTTCGCTCCAAAAACCCCCAGAAATCAGGCATAATTGGTCATCGGCTTTCCGGTGACGTCCCCCTTTGTCCACCTCCGTCCAGGTGAATTGGGGGCCCCGAATCGGGGGCCTTTACGACACTATCGAGTCGAGGCCCCCAATGCTGACCACGATCCAGATCAACGCCCTGAAAGCGCGCGAAAAACCGTACAAGGTTGCCGACGCAAAGGGGCTCTATATCCTCGTCAACCCGAACGGGTCCTTGCTCTGGCGGGTCAAGTTCCGGTTCCATGGCATCGAGAAGAAGATGGCGCTCGGGCGCTATCCTGATGTCGGCCTGAAGGAGGCGCGTCAGAAACGCGACGAGGCGCGCGAACAGCTTGAAGGTGGCGTTGACCCTCTGGCGGCTCGGATCCAGGCCAAGATCAAGGCCGAAGCTGCGGCACGCACCACATTCCGTGTCGTTACAGACGAATTCATCGAGAAGATGGAAAGGGAAGGCAAGGCCCCCGCCACGCTTAAGAAAATGCGCTGGTTTCGAGACGAACTGCAGCCCACCATTGGTCATCGCCCCATTGCCGAAATATCAGCGCACGAACTCCTCAACGCCCTCAAGCGCTTTGAACGCAAGGAGCACTTTGAATCCGCGATCCGGGCCAGATCGTTCTCCGGCCGCGTGTTTCGCTACGCAGTGGCTACCCTTCGCGCCCAGCACAATCCGGCCGACATTCTACGCGGCGCCCTGATTACACCGAAGGTGAAGCATCACGCGGCATTGCTCGAACCGGCAAAGGTCGGGGAACTCCTACGAGCGATCGACGGGTATGGAGGCAAGATCGAAACGCGTATCGCCTTGCAACTTGCTCCCCACGTCTATCTTCGTCCCGGCGAATTGCGCAAGGCGGAGTGGGGCGAGATAGATTTTGATGCAGCCGTTTGGCGGGTGCCCGCCGAACGTACCAAGATGCGCAAGCCGCACGCCGTTCCGCTCTCGACCCAGGTGGTCACACTGCTTCGAGAACTGCGGGCGATGGGCAACCTTGGCAGCTACCTGTTTCCTGCCAATTCCACCTTTCTCAAGCCAATCTGCGAAAACACATTGAATGTCGCACTGCGCCGCCTCGGCTTCACACGGGATGAGATGACATCCCACGGCTTTCGTTCCATCGCGAGTACATTGCTCAATGAAAGTGGGCTTTGGCACCCCGACGCGATCGAGCGCTCGCTTGCACACCGGGAGCGGGACAGCGTTCGTGCGGCCTATCATCGAGGGGCGCATTGGGAGGAACGGGTCCGCATGGCGCAATGGTGGTCCGATTATCTTTGCAAGCTGCGCGATGGCGCCGAGATCATCCGCCCCAAGTTCGGAACCTGACCCGCCCAGAAACCCGCTCGCTTCCTCTTGCCAATTGGCATCAAAATAGACATATCTTGCCATATGGAGGATCAAATGACGCTGCTGCAAACTATCGACACGGCTCCCGCGCCGTTCCGGCCAGAGCCGATTACGCAGGAAGAAGGTGGTGCGCTCTTCCGTGCAGCACTCAATCTGTTTTCTCGGTGGGGCGTGACGGACGAACAGGCGGCAGTGCTGACTGACATGCCGGTGCGCACCTTTCGTCGCTGGAAGGCTGAAGGGCCAGGACGTATTTCACGTGATGGACTGGCGCGGCTGTCCAACCTTATGGGAATTCACAAGGCGCTGAGGATCATCTTTCAGGAACCTCAGCGTGGTTATGACTGGGTCAAGGCTACCAACGCCGCCTTTGACGGAGCCAGCGCGCTGCAGGTGATGCTCGGCGGCGAACTCACGGATATCATGCGGGTTCGGCGTTATCTCGACGCGGAGCGCGGCGGCTGGTGACAAGGGAGGGAATGCCCCCGGTCAGCAAGGTCGAGTGGGCGGGGGCGGTCAGGATCATTCGCAGCGTCTTTCCTCCGATAGACCTCTTCGAAGACATCGCGGATCCTGCGGATTGGCCTCTTCTTCTCTCGGCCGAGCAGAAGACAAACCCGCGTATCATGGCAACGATCGGTAACATCGACCTTGTTCCGCCCGAGCGTAGGGTCGGCGGACCCGGGGCTTCCTATCTCATGGCGTCGTTCACCCATGTCAGCACGGACCGGCCGAGCCGGTTCTCGGCCGGGCATTATGGCGTACTCTACGTCGCACGCAGTTATGAAACGGCCGTGTTCGAGACGATCCACCATCACGCACGCTTCATGGCCAAGACCTCTGAGCCAGCGGGATGGACGTCGCAATTTCGAGAGATCATCCTGGCAATCCGCGCCGATCTCCATGACTTGCGAGGTGAAACTTCAAGTGCTGCCTTGGATCCGAACGATTACTCTGCAGCCCAGCAACTAGCGACCAACCTTCGAAGCGCCGGTTCGGATGGAATTGCCTATCCCAGCGTCCGGCATCCTGGCGGTGAATGCGTAGCGCTATTCCACCCTGACTGCGCCTCGCACCCCCTTCAAGGGCGCCATCTTGATTACCACTGGGACGGCCAGAGAGTTGATCTTGTCCGGGACGCCGGCAAGGGCACTGTGTTCCGGGTCATCGATGCTTCGTGAGGAAAGAGCTTGTCGGACGAACGTCGCAGTGACTGAGCGCCATGAGAAGATGATCGCGGAATTGAACGGTCATCCTGACTTCAAGGTGCTGCGAAAGCTCCGCCCGGTGGCTGCCTTTCATGAAGCCGATCCTGGGACGGGCAGCCGTATCGGTGTGGCGATTGATGTGGAAACAACGGGGCTAGATCGCGAGGTCGATCGCATCATCGAACTTGCCGTCCAGCGGTTTCGATTCGACGGGCGCGGGCGTGTTATTCAGGTGGGTCTTCCGCGAGTGTGGCGCGAGGATCCTGGCATTCCACTAGACCCGAAGATCACCAAGCTTACCGGCCTGACCGATAGCGACCTAGCGGGACAAGCGATCGATGAGGCGGCGGCGGTGGACATTCTTTCATCGGCCGACATCATTGTCGCACACAATGCCGCATTTGACCGGCCCTTCGTCGACCGCCGGCTCCCGGCAGTCGCCGGCCAGCCTTGGGCGTGCTCAATGGCCGAACTGGACTGGCTGGAATTGGGCTTCGATGGCCGGGCGCTCGCCCATCTCGTTTCGCAATGCGGTTGGTTCTACGAGGGCCACCGGGCGGAGAATGATATTCTCGCCTTGATCTACCTTCTTTCCCATGCCGCACCCGATGGTGAAACGATCCTCTCCCACCTTGTCACATGTTCGCAGAAGATGACCTATCAGGTGAATGCCATCGATGCGCCATTTGACGCCAAGGATCGCCTGAAGTCGCGTGGCTATCGCTGGAACGCCGAAATGCGGTTCTGGTGGAGAGCCGTTTCCGAAGAAGAAAGCGAGCCAGAACGCACTTGGCTTATGGGCGAAGTCTATGCGGGCTACGGTGAGCCGGCATTCATCCCGATCAGCGCACGTGAACGGCACCGCTAATCCGTGGCGACAACGTAAGCGTCAGAATGTGGGATAATCCTGCCGTCCGCAGGGGCCTCGCCGAACGGCGGGTTCAGCCGAGATCTGCCATTTGCGAGTGTCCCAAAATGATCGAGTTTCGGAACTGCCGTTGCCCAAAGGCAGCACCGGAGTGACCGCTCGTGCCCCTCCTGACGCATATATAGCAAGCCCAATCGGATAACTAGCATCTGCAGCGGTGGGCCTGCCTAGGTTCTCCGACCGACTAAGCGTAATTCTGTGCTCGTCCTACGTCATGACCTCTAGGGATGCTGATCGCCTGTATCATCGCCGGCGTCCGCACTGGCGTCGATCGAATGCAAGATGCCGCGAGCGATGGCTGCCCGTTTGATTCGTTGGCCGAGCGTCTTTTGCTTGCTGCCGCCGAACTTCTCGAAGCTGGCGAGGGCGTGCGCCGGATTGGCCGCTTTGTCGCCTTCCGCCGGTAGCGGATCTTCCTCACACGGAATATCGCAGGCGCCAAACTCCGCAACGCTGATGCCGTACACCGCGGCGGACGTGTAGCCGTTACTGGTAAAAAGATCGAACGCAGCCGCCGCCGTCGTCATCGCCCCACGATCGACGCTGAGCTTGTTTTTATCAGATTCTTTGGGCCGAAACGCGCTGCTCGCCGGCGTGCCGTCTTGAACAAGATCTGGATGAATTTGGCGAAGAAGCACCTCAGCTCCGTCCGTCAATGGCGCTCCCATCAGTGACGCACCTTTCCGTCGAAAGCAGCCAGAAGCTCGTCCCCGACACCGCTGAAGGTCTGCGACTCCATTTCATCAGCGCCATCGATCTCGATCCCGTAGATCTCGACCGATCCATTGGACGCGAACTCGAGCGACATATCCCACCCGCCGGTCTCGAGCTCGATGAGCACCCCTGCTCCCTCGTTCGGGTAGATGCGCATGGCGCCGGCAAGAATCGCGCGTTTCGCGATGAATTGTTGCGCCGACCGCAAGGCCGCCTCGTCAACCGCCGACCCTTCGCCGTCGAGCCAACCAGCCTTCATACGCGACAGTTCATTCAGACGTTCATAGGAGCGCGACACAGCGGCCTCCAAGCTCGCATCGACAACCGCAACATCAAATACGTCGACGACGTTACGGATGCGTTCATTCCGATCCATTTCGACCATGATGTCATACTGAACGGGCTGATCGAGGCTCCCATCGAAGTTCTGCTTGATCTCTTCGGGATCAATTTCGACGGAGATGTCCCCGTTTTCTGTTCGGATGATGATGTGACCATGTACCGAATTTGAAACCAGGGTTCCGACACCCGTCAGACGAACATTGTAAGTCTCGCGGACTGAAGTGATGAGCCGCTTGCGCCGCTCGAAATCGAGAAAGACGACATTGTCGCCGGTGACCGGTATCAGCTCGATCCGCTCATCCGGACGCAGGCCAGCACCGAATTTGTCGAGTGCTCGCAACTTGTCGGGGCTGAGATCAGGGGATCCATCAGCGCCCGCGGCGCCCTCGAACAGCTGGGCGATGTCAGCATAGGACGCTTCCACAATCTCGGCGAGTTCGTCTTCGATACCCGGCAACATCTCTTGCGCTAGGTCTCGGCTCCACACCAGATTGGGTTGGGCGCTGCCGTCCTCGATCTGCGTCAGGTCCAACGTGAGGCTTGCGTCGAAGCCCTTGGGGACGCGCTTCCGGTCCGTGTGGCGTTCCAAATACTCGTCTCGTGCGAACGAAACGAGTAGGTCGCGGAACGCCGGCAGATCGGACAGGACGTTCACCGGCATACGAGCGCCGTTGAAGCGGGTGCCGACGTATCGGAGCTTGAAGGTTTTATCGTCGGCCATGTCCGTTGAGAGGTGTATAGACCCGCACTGGCAGCGCCAACTAATTTCGAAGTTGGGCAATTGGTAGGCACTCGGCGTGCCCTGAAGCTCTGCCCTGGGATTAAAGAGCGCCTCTCAAGCTGGCGCCCGTCCCGAAAACTAACGTGATGGGGCAGCCGGTGACTGCAAGTGCAGGCACCCGGGTGGCAGGCTTGGCTTTCTCGAAACCTGTTCCCGATTGTGTTTTCCCGAGATGGCGCATCGGAGATGGAGAAGCGGGACGGTTGCGCTACCCCAAAGAGCAGGTCTGGGGAAGCAAGGGTGATCGATCGAACGGCGATGCCTGCGGCGTTTACTGTCCGGCAGTTTAGTGTCGCTGGATCGGCGGCTTCCATCAAATCCGGACGTTCGGATCAGCACAGGTGAATGGCGACAGGAGGTCAGCAACCGTCGGAAGTTAGTGGGGCATGTGTCCCATTTCTGCTGGGTCAACTCGAATGACGGTCCAGGCAGGGTCGGAACGTCGTTCACAGTTTTGAGCGACACAGCTTGCTCAGTTCGGTAGGATATGCCCCGACTAGATCGAGCCCTAAGCGATTACGGTAACGTTTGGCGAAACCGACAGAGCACCGACCTCAACCGCTTCGTGTCGCGCACTACTCCATATGCTGAGTGGCTTGTCCGCCCAACGGAATGGCGGGTACTTCCGCTAGGGAAACTGCCGGGGCCAGGAAGGGTTATCCTCCCATGGCCGGCAAACGATCCTCTCTATCGACCGATCAGACCGACGCTCCAATCGCGCCGATGGAGGCGCTGCTGGTCGAAACGCTGCCGGAGCCACCGGGATGGCAATATGAGCCGAAGTGGGATGGCTTTCGCGCCCTCGTCGATCGCAAGGGCGACGACATCGCGATCTGGTCGAAGTCGGGTAAATCGCTGGGTCGCTATTTTCCGGAAGTGATCGAGCATATTCGCACGCTGGACCAAAAGATCCTGCTGCTGGACGGGGAACTTGTCATTCCGATCGGCGATCGTCTTTCGTTCGATGCGTTGCAGGCTCGGCTTCACCCGGCCGCCTCGCGTGTCGCCAAACTGTCCCGCGACACGCCCGCGCAATTGATCCTGTTCGACGCTCTCAGGATCGGCCGGATCGATCTCAGCGTCAAGCCGCTCGCGGAACGGCGCACCGCGCTCGAGGCGCTGCACAAGACAATCGCGAACCCCGCCCTGATCCTGTCTCCCGCATCGCAATCTCTGGAGCAGGCAAGGACCTGGCTGACCGCGACCGGCGGGGCGCTCGACGGGGTGATCGCCAAGCCGCTCGATCAACCCTATCAGCAGGGTGAGCGGGCCATGCGAAAGGTCAAGCAGCTGCGCACTGCGGACTGCGTGGTTGGTGGCTATCGGACCAATGCCAAGGGCGAGGTCGCCTCGTTATTGCTCGGGCTCTTCAATGAAGCCGGAAAGCTGGACCTTGTCGGGTTCAGCTCGGCATTCCCGGCAGCAGAGCGAAAGGCGCTTGGCGCGATCCTCGAGCCGCATGAAGGCGGCCCGGGCTTTACCGGCAAGTCGCCGGGAGGCCCAAGTCGCTGGAACCCGGACAAGAGCGGCGACTATATCTCACTTGATCATGATCTGGTCGTTGAGGTGATCTACGACCAGATAACAGCCGGCCGCTTCCGCCACGGCACGCGCTTCCATCGCTGGCGCCCGGACAAAGCGGGCCGGCAATGCCGCTATGATCAGCTCATCCGTGAGCTGAAGCCCGCCGAACTGATGGAGCTGATCGCACCGAATTGAAGTGCTGGGGAACTGTAAAGCCGGGCTCCCGTTTGTATAGAACAAACAGGAAACGAGAGAGCGATCATGACCGATCAATTGCACAACCCCAAGCTCGAAGACCGCCCCGGCTCCAACACCGAAAAGAATCCCAACGACTGGGTTTCCGGCGATGAACCCATGACCGGAGCGCAGGCAAGCTATCTGACGACCTTGAGCGAGGAAGCCGGCGAGGAACTGCCACCTGAAAATCTGACCAAGGCCGATGCCTCTCAGCGGATTGACGCGCTCAAATCGAAGCTTGGTCGAGCCTAGTCACGGGTAATGTCGCCGGGCTCGGCGCGGCCTGCAGTCAGTCCTACGGTATTAGGTCTGAACCGAGCATGGCGTGGTTGCTTGTCGGCAATCTCGAACCATCCGATGCTGCTTGCGCACCAGATATGAAATCGCGGAACGACCCTTTCCGGCGCGTCGAGCGTCGCGATCGTGAAATCTATCGTGTCTGGCTGGTGCTTCACATGCATGGTGAGCGGGGTGCCGCACGCGCCGCAAAATCCCCGCTCGCCAAAATCTGATGATCGACGCAGCGCCAGATGTCCCTCGATGATGTGAAACTCGTCAATGAGCACCGTCGCAAACGCCATGACGGGTGCACCACTAGTCCGCTGACACATCCGGCAGTGGCAGTAACCCGCGTCGAAAGGCTGCGAGCCAAGCGCATAGCGGACCGCACCGCACGCGCAGCCGCCCGTCCACTCGTTCATGGCTCGCCGCCGGTTCGTGCCCCCGCCGCGCCGGTCACTGGGTCGCGCTTGGGATCAGGAAGCGCCCCCATCCGCGCGCGGCCTGCGTCATCGGGTGCGTCACGGCAAATGTCCCACGTCTGTCCCTGCGGATAGGCGCCCACGACCCGGAAATCCTCGCTTGCAGAAACTGCGCGATGGCCGGTGCCTGTCGGTAGCATGACCGCATCGCCAGCTGTAACGGACACCTTCCGCCCGCCTGGCCCGCCAAGCTCCAGGGTCGCCTCGCCTGCAAACACGCCCAACGCCTCATGCGCGGTCGAATGATAGTGATGATAGTCGAACACCCCGTCGCGCCAGTCCGGGGTCCAGCCATGCTCGTCGAACAATGCCTCGAACCGGTCAGCCAAGTCGTTCCCTTCGCCCCCCAGCGCCCCGCGATAGACGACCACGGGCAACCGAGCATTGTTAGGTACCCAGCCATTCTCGCTGATGAAGAAGCTCTCGATCTCCATCACATCTTCGCCTTCGGGGCTCGCTTGCGCTTGGGCTTGTCGGCCAGTTCGATCCAGACCGGCGCGTGATCGCTGGTCTTTTCCCAACCACGCACATGGCTGTCGACCTGCGCATCGAGCAGTCGATCAGCAAGAGCGGGGCTGAGCAGCAGGTGATCGATGCGCAGGCCGGCATTGCGGCCGTAGGCGTTCCGGAAATAGTCCCAGAAGGTGTAGATGACCTCGCCTGGGTGCAGCGTGCGCAGCGCGTCGGTCCAGCCTTGGTCCAGCAGCCTGAAATAGGCCGCCCTGACTTCGGGCGCGAACAAGGCATCATCAAGCCATCGCTCTGGCTTGTAGACGTCAAGATCTGTCGGCATGACATTGAAGTCGCCCGCCAGCATCACCGGCAGCCCGCTCTCCAGCAGCCCGGCGGCATGCTCGATCAGCCGGTCGAACCAGCGCAGCTTGTAATCGAATTTGGGACCGGGACGCGGATTGCCATTAGGCAGATAAAGCCCGCCGATCAGGATGCCGTTGACGGCAGCCTCGATATAGCGGCTCTGGCTTGGGTCGGGATCGTCGGGCAGGCCCCGACGCGTCTCGTGGATTTCCCCGACGCGGCTGAGCAGCGCGACGCCGTTCCAAGACTTCTGGCCGTGCCAGATGACATCGTAGCCAAGGTCACGGATGGCGCTTTCCGGAAACTTCTCCTGCGGCGCCTTCAATTCCTGGAGCACGACCACATCGGGCTCCCCTTCCTCGAGCCAGCGCAGCAGCACCGGCAGTCGGCCGTTTACGCCATTCACATTGTAGGTGGCGATCTTCATAGGTCAGGCAATGTCTGATCGGCGCGGCCCCAGCCGCTTAGCGCCTTCGAGCCGGCCCGCTTCACCAGCTCAGCGCCGTCGCGGATGCTCCAGTGCGAAGGCTTGTCGATCGTCTCCATTTCCTTCCAAGTGATCGGCACGGCGACTGGCGCGCCTTCGCGCGCGCGGACGCCGTAGGGCATGACTGCCGTGGCGCCGCGCTGGTTACGAAGGTAATCTACGAAGATGCGGCCCTTGCGCTGCACTTTGGGCAAGGCGGCGGTGAAATGCTCCGGGTCGCTCTGGGCGACAGCCTGGGCCAGCCGATGCGCGAAGTCCTTCACATCCGGCCATTCCGCCTGCGGAACCAGCGGCGCGATCACATGGACGCCCTTGCCGCCGGTCAACATCGGGAAGGTCTCGAGCCCGATCGATTTGAGGATTTCGCGAAACTGGAAGGCGGCGCTGCGCACATTCTCAAAGTCGAGGCCCACGTCGGGATCGAGATCGAACACCAGCCGGTCGGCTTTCTCGACATCCTCGATCCTGGAGCCCCAGCCGTGAAACTCGATGGTGCCCATCTGCACGCAGGTAAGCAGCCCTTCTGCCGTATCGATGTAGAGATAGGGCTCGTCATGCCCGTCTTTCTCGCGAATCGCGACATGCCGGACAGCGTGGCCGAAGCTGCCCGCGTCATGCTTCTGGAAGAAGCATTTCTTCGCGCGACCCTGGGGGCAGCGCACGAGGCTGATGGGCCGTGAGCCAACCCAGGGCAGCATGATTGGAGCGACTTGCGCATAATAATCCGCCAATTGGCCCTTGGTGAACTTGCCCTCGGGAAAGATGACGCGGTCGCGGTTGCTGATGGTGATCGACGAGGCTGGAGCGATCGCCGCCGCGACCGGTGCCTCCTTCTCCACCACGACCGCTTCAGGCTTCTTATCTGCGCGCAGGCCGAGGTATGACGGATGCCGGAGCGTTCCCTCGTTGGTCATCTCGGTAAAGGCGATCTCCGCGACCAGCTTGGGGCGCAGCCAGTGCGCTCCGCGCACTTCCGCACGCGGTGCCTCGACGGGCGGCGCCTCCTGTTCGAGCGGCGCCATGATTGCCATCAGGTCGACAATCTCCTGGTTGTCGAAACCGGTGCCGACCTTGCCCGCGTAGCGCAGGACGCCATCCTCATGCACGCCGAGGATCAGCGAGCGGAACAATCGCGATGTGGTAGAGGGTGTCCAGCCAACTACGACAAACTCCTGCCGCTTGATGCATTTGGTCTTGAGCCAGCCGCCCGATCTTGAGCCAACATAGCGGCCGTCGGCCTGCTTGGAGATGACCCCCTCCAGGCCCGCAGCGCAGAACTGGTGGAGCAGCTTTTCGCCGTTGCCCGCAATGTGATCGGAATAGCGCAACCGCGACTTGCCCTTGGGCAGGATTTTCGCGAGCTTCGCCTTACGCTCGGTCAGCGGCAGCTGGGTCAGGTCCTCACCGTCAAGTTCCAGCAGATCGAACGCGAAATAGTCGATCGATCCAGGGGCGCCCTTGAGCGCATTTTGCAATGCCTGGAAGCTTGAGCGACCATCGCCATCGAGCACCACGGCCTCGCCATCGATGAGCGCGGAGGAGACCTTGAGCTTTGCCGCATCTGCGACCAGGCCGGCGAACTTCTCCGACCAGTCGAGCCCCGAACGCGTATAGGCTACGGCTTCGCCGCCGCCCACGCTCAGCAGCACGCGGTAGCCGTCATACTTCATCTCATGCAGCCAGCGATTGCCGGTGGGAACGGTGTCGACAAGCGTGGCAAGCTGCACCGCTCGAAACGGCGGAGCGCTCCTCGTCGAAGCTGCTTTTCGGCGCGCCGGGGTCACGCGCGCCATGGTGGATGGCCGCTGTTTGTCATAATAGCCAAAGTGCGCGAGCAATGGACTCGTTCCACCGCGCGACGGACTCCGCTCGCCGGCCGGCGCACCGCTTCTCGCGGATTAAGGAAACTGCATCATCACCGCGGCGTTGGAAATCAGGTCACCTATGAAGGAGATGAGCCATGGCAGACGACAAGACGAATCGCGGCCCGCAGGATCGCTCGCGCATCGCGCTTGGGGAGGATTATGAGGTCGAGTATTGGACCGGCAAGTTCGGTGTCAGCAAGGAACGGCTGGAAGCCGCTGTGCAAGCCGTCGGAAGCAACGCCGATGCTGTCGAGCAGCATCTGAAAGGCTAAGGTCAGTCTGCTGGTCAACGGACCAAATCTCTGGGTCGCGATTGCCGGCAATTCCGTTTGCGTAGACGCACTCTCGACTGCGAATGCTTTGCGAGGTGAAAAATCGCGGAAATGCGCCTCGTAGACGCCGTCCCGCTGACCGCAAATATCAATGCGGCCGCGATCGAACGGAGCTTTGGTTCGGCTGGTCGCTGCCGAAAGCCGATGAGAGGGGACTGTCGTTTCCGTCCGTCTTGGCACCTTGCCGCTCAGCGGGGGAACGGCAACGAAGCGGCGATGGATCAACCTCGAGTCAGGCTCTTGAGGCTTTCATACCGTATCAGCGTTGCGTGACCGACCTTCACCGTCTCGAGATGGCCTGCAAGGATCAGTTCGTAGATCCGCGACCGGCTGAGGCCGGTGATGCGTACAGCCGTCGGGATGCGGACCGTCAGTGGTTCAAGATCTTCGTCGCCGCGACCAGCGTTCATCCGATCCTCCCGCCACGCGCCCGCGAGAAGTTGCGGTCGCTTTCGAGAAAAGCGGCGAGCATAGCGGGGATGAGTTCGGTCAACGGTTCTTCAATCCCGTATTCCGCGGTGTAGAGCGCCGCATAGGCTTGCAGCGCATTCTGAAGGTCTGGAGTAATGGTGATCGCCAGCTTTACCGGCGTGCGATCGGGTAGCTTGCCCAATTTCAGCTGGACCATTGCTTGCCTCTCCTGTCGCCACTTTCGATGAGAAGGTCGCGTGTGACGAGCACGCGCACCGGCGCGCCCGGGCGAACGGTAATGGTGGGCTGCACGTCGAGATTGCGCTGCGTGATCTGGTCGCCTGCTCGTGACGTGCTGGACTGTGCCGATTGCCGGATCGCCTCGACTATGTCGCTTTCGCCATCGATGCTGAGCTCCGATCCAACCCCGAGCAGGGTTGCGATCGCAACTCCCTTGAGGAGCGACCAGGTATGGAAATCGACCTTGTCCGAAAGGCCTGCGTATCCGGAAGGATCTGTCGCCGGCATGTTATCCAGTCGCACCGAATTGCCGTCGGGCAGGATAAGACGCTGCCAGACCACCAGCGCCCGCTTCTGCCCGAAAGCCACGACGCTGTCGTACTTGCCGACCAGACGTGATCCCTGGGGGATAAGCAGGATGCGGCCTGTCACCGTATCATAGGCATTCTGGGTAACCTGCGCGGTCACCATGCCCGGCAGGTCCGAGTTCAGCCCGGTGATGAGGCTGGCGGCAATGACACTGCCTGCGAGCAGCATGTTGGGCGAAGCGGGGCGGACGAGCCCATGTGGGTTGAGGTCGGGCCCATCGTCGCGCGCCTTGGCAAAGCGCTCCTTTCTGGTTGCCGACGTTTCTGCCGGGGTTGCCGGGTTTTCAGACGAGCCCGGGGTCGAGGTTCGTGGAGTGCTGCTGAGGCTGCTGGGGCCCGCGGCGACCTGCACCAGCAATCCCGACTCGCGCGCCGCCTGGCTTTGCGCGAGCCGCTGCTGGCGCCGCGCCTCGGCATCGTCTGCTGGTGCGGGCGTGCCGGCATCCTGCACGCGCTGCTGCGCACGCAGGATGGGCCGGCCGAGGTCGCCTGGCAGCGGTGGCCCCAGCTTCGGCGCGTCGCCATAGCTGGAAGGAAGCCCGGCGAGCGCGTCCGAGGCAGAGCCGGCTACGGGCTGCGACAGCTCGCTGTCCGGTGCCTGCCGGTGCAACACCTGCGGCTTGAGAGCCAGCCACGCGATGGCCATGAGGCTCGCCGGTCCCGCCGCTGCAATCCCGATTATGGCACCCCGCCGAAACCGTATCGCACGCGTCGGCCGCGACCGCAGCGCAAGTGTTTCAGGATCTACCTTTTCCGGCGCAGGAGCCTCCGGTGCCTCGGTCATCGGTCGCTCCCGTTGACTGGAGGTGACACGCGGGTGATGCGCACGACCTGCTGCTTCCTGAGGCCGAGCCGCAACTCGGCGGCGGCAAAGATGCGGTCGACCACATAGTAGCGGTCGCGAAGGCGATAGTTCACCAGCTCTGCCTTGCCGTCAGAACCCACAAGGAACAGCGGGGGCGCCTCTCCCTGAGCGAGCGACGCGGGAAACTCGATATAAGTCCGGCTTCCGTCGTCGAAGGCGCGCAGCGGTCTCCAGGCCGGCCGATCCCCGGCGATATGGTAGTTGAAATGCAGCTGCTCGATCGAGAGCCCGGCGGCGACCGGCGCAGCCGCTTGCGCCGCATCGGCCTTTCGCTTCAGCGCCAGGAGTTCATCTTGGGGATACGTCCAGCGCACGGCGGAAATCGCCGTCCCAGGCGTACTGACCAGCTTGATGTGGTAGGTCCTGCGATCGGTGGTGATGACGAGGTTGGTGACGAGCCCCGGTGCAAAGGGCTTGACCAGGACATGCGTTTGGCGCGCGTCGCCCGCGCCGCTTATGGTGTCGCCGATCACCCAGCGCGCCGTGTCGCCACTGGCTATGGCCACCAGTCCCTCTCCCGGTTGGAGCGCAAGATCCGTGACCAGGCCGGGCGAGACGTAACTCTCGAAAATGGCGTTTTCCCGATAGGAATAGACCTGGGCGCCCGCTACGAAGCCACCGGCCGTCGGTTGCACGATCGCGGCCCGGTTAGCCGCCGCGACCTGCTGGATGTTTGACTGGGCATGGGCGGAACCCGCGCATGCGAGGCCGGCCAGCGCTGGCAGGATTGCCTGCTTCATTCCTCGATCTCCTGCGTGTTGGAAGTCTGCCCGCCGCGCGTCGGTTCAAGCGGCGATCCAATCGGGAGCCTCGCCTTCGTGGGCGGAGGCTGCGGCGCAGCTGCCGGCGGCTGGGAAGTTGGCGCTTCGAGCTCGCGGCTCCAGTCGATCGCGTCGACATAGATCCCCAGCGGATTCCTGCGCAGAATATCGGCGGATGCCGGGGGCCTCGTTACGACCGTGAGGATCGCCGTCCAACGGGCAATGCCGGCCTGCGAACCACGCTCGTAGGCGGTTTCCGTCCACTTCACCTGGAACGACGTGTCGGATGCGCGAATCACGCTCGTTACCTGGACCGAGACGGTGCGTTCCCCAGCGTTCGCGAACGGCGATGCGCCGCGCGCATATTCTCCCAGGAACTGGGCGCCCCGCTTCGTCGTGAAATCATACGCCTCGAGCCAGTCGCGCCGCATGAGCACCGGATCGAGCGAAACCGAGCGCACCGAGCGCACGAAGCGCGCGAGATGCCACGCCACCTGCGGGTCCGTCGGACGATAGGCGATCTCGGCCGGTTGCACAGTGCGAGCCTCGCCCAGCCGGTCTACTTCCACCACATAGGGGATGACCCTGCTTTGGACCGACTGCCAAGCGAGCGCAGCGGAGGTGCCGCCGGTCAGCGCCAGGCTGCCGAAGGCCATGAGGCGCCAGTTGCGGGCCTGGACGCGCGCGGAGCCGATCCGCTCGTCCCAAAGCTGGCCCGCACGCTGGAAGGGCGTCTCGGGTTGTGGCGTGCGCCCGTAGCGCTGGACGCTGCGCTTGAAGAACATGGCTCAATCATTCCTTTCCTTGATGTCCGGAGTGGCCGAGCCGCCGCCGCGGTCGCCCTGCTGGAGTGCATGGATCGCAAGTTGGCGGCGATGACGGCTCGCCTGTTCGTTGCGAAGCGAACGCGCCCACGCCGGAGCGCCGGTCTCGCCGCGCCCGACATTGCCGCCGCCAGCGTCAGCGGACGCTGATGAGGCAGTGGTGTTCTGGTTGAGTGCGCTCCAGACGGCCTGCCGGCCACTCGACGCAGCCTCGCCAAGACCAAGAGCCGCGCTTACCCGTCCTTTGGCCGCGTTGCCTGCCGCTTGCGCCACTCCCGCAAGGCCAGCGCCGATCGTCGGCTTGCCGGCGGTCTCCCGTCCCATCTTGAATGCGGCGGACGCTCCCGAGCCCATGGCCGTGCCCGACCGGACCGCTCCCAACGCCGCGCCGCCGGCGAGGCGAGCACCGCCCACCGCCGCTCCGCCCGCGAGCATGGCGATGCCGCCCGCGCCGGCAGCCGTTCCGATGGCTGCGCCGGCGCCGAGCTGCGGGGCACCCGAGACAAGGCCGGAGGCGATAGTCGGTCCAAAGATGCCCAGCCCGAACAGCGACAGGCTGGCGAGGACCAGGCTCATGGCCTGGGCGATATCGGGCTCCTGCCCATTCAGCGCATCGGTGAACTCGGTGAAGAAGTTGGAGCCGATACCGACGATGACAGCGAGCACCATCACCTTGATGCCCGAGCTTACCACATTGCCCAGCACGCGCTCGGCGAGGAAGCTGGTCCGGTTCCACAGCGCGAACGGCACGAGGATGAAGCCGGCCAGGCTCGTCAGCTTGAACTCGAGGATGCAGACGAACATCTGCACGGCCAGGATGAAGAAAGCGATGATGACGATTGCCCAGGCAAGGAGCAGCACCATGATCGTCAGGAAGTTGTCGAAGAAGGTCGTGAAGCCGACCATCTCACTGGCCTGGTTTAGAAGCGGCCATGCGGCCTCAAAGCCGATGCCGGCGAGTCGCCCGGGCTTGAGCAGGTCGCCCGCGGTCAAGCTGCCGCCACCCGCCGTCAAGCCGGCCTGGGCGAAGGACCTGAAGACGATGTCGGCCAGGGTCGAAAAGCTGTTCAGGATGAACGCGAACGCGCCGATGTAGAGGATCTTGCGCAGGAAGCGGCCGACGACATTGTCTTCGCCGCCTATTGCCCAGAACAGGCCGGCAAGCGTGATATCGATGCCGATCAGGGTGCTTGTCAGGAAGCCGACATCAGGTCCGAGCAGGCCGAACCCACTGTCGATATAGGTGATGAACGCCTGCAGGAAGCGGTCGATGACATTGAGGTCGTTCACGGGTTGCGCTTCCTCATTGAGATGCAAGGGTGTCGCGGGACGCGGCAGGGAGGGGACCGCGCCCCGCGACGGCAACGGCGGGAGAGGGAGCTGCCGTTGCCTGTCCGGATCGGGCGCACGCGCCCGAGGGGACTAGTCGGGCGTGTAGGCCGATCCGGAACCGAGGAACTTCTTGGTTGCAGTCCGCGCTTCTGAAGCCTGCGTCGCCTGGCGCGCCTGTTCGGTCGCCTCGCTGCGGAACTGCGCCGCCATCATCTGCTGCAACTGGAACTGCTGCTTGGCGGTCAATGCCAGGAGCTGGTTGGTGGCCTGCTGGGCCTGCAGCGATCCTTCGGCGCCTTGGCTGCGCGCGATGATCTGGCCCAGCACCTCGGCATCGTCATGGATGTTCTCGACGACGCCGGACTGGATCGTCATCGTCTGGCGATAGGCGGCCAGGCTGGCGTCGAGCCGGCTGCGCGCATCGCGCACGCGGGCGTCGGTAGTCAGTGCCGCGCTGAAGTCCTGCGGGTAGAGCTTGGCGAATTTCGCGTCGAGCTCGTCGACCTTGAAGTCGATGTTGGTGGCCCGGCCCATCAGCCTGTCGATCTCGCTAAGCTTCGACTTGATGGCATCGAGCTGGGGAAAGTCGATGCGCGACAGGTTCTTCCCCTGGTTCACCAGCATCCGTGCCTCATTCTGCAGTTGCTGGATCTGCTGGTTGACCTGTTGCAGCGTGCGGGCGGCGGTCAGGATGTTCTGCGCATAGTTGCTCGGGTCAAAGACAATGCTCCTCAGCTGGGCATTCGCCGGAGTGTTCGGCATGATCAGGCCGAGGGTCAGCGAGCCGCAGGCTCCAAGGCCAATCACGGCGGCGGCCATCGGCCTTGCATTCAGTCGACGCATCACTCTTCTCCTTCTCTGGGGGGCTGGAAATGGGGGAAGCCGGCGACGAGGTCGGCGGCCCATTCGAGTTCGCAGGCCCGCAGGAAGGCTTGCGCGAACGGGCCATGGCCATGCTCGGCAAGCACGGCATCGATCCTGGTCTGGGCCATGGGATCGGAGGCCCCGCACAGCGCCAATGCCACAGGCCCCAAGCCAAGCTCGAACAGTCGATTTCCTCGCGCCGACTGAAGATAGTAGTGGCGCTTGGGCGTGGCGCGCGCGATCAGTTCGACCTGGCGGTCGTTGAGGCCGAAGCGGGCGTAGATCTCGCGACCCTGTGGTTCGATGGCGCGGTCGTTCGGGAGCAGGATGCGCTGCGGGCAGCTTTCGATGATGGCGGGCGCGATGGCCGACCCTGCAATGTCCGCCAGGCTTTGCGTTGCGAACAGGACGGCGACATTCTTCTTGCGCAGCACCTTCAGCCACTCGCGAATGCGCGCGGCGAACAGGGGATGGTCGAGGAAAATCCAAGCTTCGTCGAGGATCAGCAGCGTCGGGCACCCGTCGAAGCGCTCCTCGAGCCGATGGAAGAGATAGGTGAGCACGGGCGCCACTGCCGCACCCATTCCCATCAGCGCCTCCGTCTCGAAGCACTGCACGTCGGCGAACGCCAGGTGCTGCTCGGCGGCATCGAGCAGCGGACCGTGTGGCCCCTCCAGCGTGTAGGGCTGCAGAGCGATGCGCAGCGCGTTCGACTGGAGCAGGAGCGCAAGCCCGGTCATGGTTCGCTCCTCGCGCGGGGCCGAGGCAAGGCTCCCGAGCGCCGTCCATACGGCGTCCTTCACGGCAGGATCGACGAGGACCCGCTCATGCTCGAGCAGGGCGGCGATCCATTCGGCCGCCCAGCCGCGCTCGGCCATGTCATCGATACCGGCGAGCGGCTGGAAGGCGAGCGCCCCGCCGTCGGCCTCCATGCTGCCCAGGGCATGATGCGCGCCGCCCATCGCCAGCACGGCGGCCCGAGCCGAATTGCCCTTGTCAAAGATGTAGACCTGCGCACCCGGATAGCGCCGGAACTGGAGCGCGATCAGGCTGAGGAGGACTGACTTGCCCGCGCCGGTCGGTCCCACGACCATCATATGGCCGACATCGCCGACGTGGGTCGAGAGGCGAAAAGGCGTCGAGCCGGCGGTCTTGGCGATCAAGAGCGGTGGCCCGGCCAGGTGCCTGTTCTCTTCCGGTCCCGCCCAGACCGCTGACAGGGGCATGAGGTGAGCAAGGTTCAAGGTATGGACGAGCGGCTGGCGCACGTTCGCGTAGACCTGGCCCGGCAGCGACGAGAGCCAGGCCTCAACAGCGTTCGCGCCCTCCCGAACGCAGGTGAAGCCCAGGCCATTGACGATGCGCTCGACCCTGCGGACCTTTTCCTCGACTGCCCCGCGCTGCGTGTCCGTGACGGTGATCGTGGCGGTGAGATATCCGAAGGCGACATGGTCTCCGCCCAGCGCTTGGAGCGCTTCGTCGGCATCGACCACCTTGTTGTCCGCGTCGCTGTCGAGAAGCTGCGCCGGGCTGTTGTAGAGCACCTCGCGCAGCAATGCGGTGATGGACTTGCGCTTGTTGAACCACTGCCGGCGCAGGCTGGTAAGGGTCTTCGTCGCGAGCGTCTTGTCGAGGGCAATGAAGCGCGTGACCCAGCGATAGCCGAAGTCCTGATGATTGAGCGCGTCGAGGATGCCCGGGCGGCTGAGGCTGGGAAAGCCGAGGATCGTGAGTGTCCGGACGTGCAGGTCGCCAAGCCGGGGCTCGAGGCCGCCCACGAGCGGCGTGTCCGCGAGGACGCCATCCAGGTACATCGGCGTGGCCGGCGTGCTCACCGGGTGGCGTCGATCCGAGACGGTGCCGTGCAGGAAGGTGAGCGTTGCGTCGTCGTCCAGCGGGCGGACATCGGCCATGAACCCCGAGAGCAGGTCGAGCACGCGGTCGGTCTCGGCGATGAATTGCACAAGAGCCCCGCGCCAATCTCGCCCACTGTCCGCATCGGGACGCTCGACCAGCGAGCGGCCGGCACTGTCCTGCGCATCGCCGGGCGGAAGCCAGGTCAGGCCGAGATGGTATCGGCTCTCGAAATGCGTGCCCTCGGCCTGGAAGGCCGCGCGGCGCTCCGCCTCCACCAGCCAGCTTGCGGCATCGGGAAACGCGCACTGTGGGTAGGCATGGCTCTCGCGGCGCTCGGCATCGAAGAACAGCGCCCAGCCGCTGCCTAGCCGTTTCAGCGTATTGTTGGCCCTCGCGCAGGCCGAGACCAGCTCAGCCTCCGTCGCCGATTCCAGATCGGGCCCGCGGAAGGCGAGGATGCGCAGGAAGCTGCCATCCTTGTTGAGGACGATGCCAGGCGCGACGAGCGCCGCCCATGGCAGGTGGTCGGCGAGACGCTCCGAACGGTTGCGATATTCCCGCAGGCTCAGCATGCAAGATATCCCTTCTGGGCGAGATGACGGACTAGGACGGGAGCGAAGCTCGGGTCACGCCGCGCGGCCATGACCGCGATGCTGTGCCCGGCCGCCCATAGGACAAGGCCGGCGAGCCATTGCTGGAGACCAAGGCCCACCGCAGCCGCGAGCGTGCCGTTGATGATCGCGATGCCGCGCGGCGCACCGCCGAGCAGCAGCGGGCTGCCCAGCGCGCCATGGATCGGGACTTCGAAGCCCTCGATATGCTGGGCACTGTAGGCATGCGCGGCGATCACGAGATCAGCGCCCCGCCGCCGAAGCTGAAGAAGGAGAGGAAGAAACTGGACGCAGCGAAGGCGATCGACAGCCCGAACACGATCTGGATCAGTCGCCGGAACCCGCCCGCTGTCTCGCCGAAGGCGAGGGTAAGGCCGGTGACGATGATGATGATGACCGCCACGATCTTGGCCACTGGCCCCTGGACGGACTCGAGCACCTGTTGAAGCGGCTCTTCCCATGGCATGCCCGATCCGGCGGCGTGGACTTGGGTGGCGAGCGTCAGCGCGACGGCGGCGAACGAGGCACGCAGGCATCGGGCGCGCGTTTGGAAACGGGTCATCGGCATTTCTCCTTGGCAGCAGGCGGGATGAGGTCGGCGAGGACGTAGAGGCCGGTTTCCGGCGCGAGGCCGATGACCCTGGCGACGGTCGCGACACGACGATCGACGCCGCGGCCCGCGATGAACACGACGACGTCGATCGCCTCGGCAATGAGCGGGCGCGGAACGGTGATCACCGCCTCCTGGCAAAGCTGCTCAAGGCGTGTGAGTGCGGCCGCCGCGCTGTTGGCATGGATCGTGGCGACCCCGCCGGGATGGCCGGTATTCCAGGCCTTGAGCATGTCGAGTGCCTCGGGGCCGCGGACCTCGCCCACGATGATCCGGTCAGGGCGCAGGCGCATCGTCGATCGCACCAGATCGGTCATCGCGACATGCGGCGGGCGCGTGCGCAGTGCGACCGTGTCGGGCAGTGGGCATTGCAGTTCCCGCGTGTCCTCAATCAGGATGACGCGGGAATCGACGGCGGAATTCTCAGGCGCCATCTCGGCGAGAAGCGCATTGGCAAGCGTGGTCTTGCCCGAACTGGTGCCGCCAGCCACGAGGATATTGAGGCGCTCGGTCACCGCCGCGCGAAGCGCACAGGCGACTGTCTCGCTCATCAACCCGTCGGCGACATAGTCCGCGAGCGTGTGAAGACGCTGTGCTGGCTTGCGGATCGAGAAGCAGGGCGCGCTCGACACGGGCGGCAGCACGCCTTCGAACCGCTCGCCGGCGCGACCGTCGGCATGCGGGGGAAGCTCGGCCGAGATGATCGGCCGGCCGGCGTGAACTTCGGCACGGACATGGCTGGCGACCAGGCGAATGATGCGCTCGACCTGATCGGGTGCCAGCTTCACCTTGGTGTCGATGCGCCCGCTGCCAAGACGGTCGAGGCGCAGGGCGCCATCGGGATTGACCATGATCTCGACGACCGTGGGTTCCTTCATGGCAGCCGCGATGTCAGCCCCGAGCGCGGTGATGAGCATGCGTCGACGCCGCTCGGCGGACAGGCTTTCGCTCATGGCTGCTGCTCGGAGCTCGGCTGCAGCGTCCGGCGCCCGGCAGCGACTTGACGGCCGACCTGCTGCACGAAGGCTTCGAACCGCTTGGCGGCGACGGCCCGGCCCGCCTGGTCGTTGTCCGCGAGCGGCACCTGGATGGAAAGCTCGAAGCGAATGAACAGGGCGAGCGTTTCCAGGATCACATGGGTATCGCGGTCGACTCGCCCGACGGCCTGGGTCATGCGGTCGAGCCGGATCGAGAAGCGATCCTCCAGTTCGGACGCGCCCCGGCGGTTGAGCCACGCGGCGACGGCGTCCGTGAGGATGGCGGACTTGGAGGCTCCGGGCTTGGCGGCAAGCGCCTCGAGCCGTTCGCTGAGCGGCTTGGGCAGGAAAAGTTGGTGGCGCACTTTCTCGGCCATGGTCAGAAGTCCAGCTGAAGGTCATCGGGACGAGCGCTGCCGGCATCGAGCCCGTAGACCGCGCGCGCAGCGCTCATGGCCTGCACCCGGTCCATGGCCCGGCGCTCCGCCGCCGCGTCCGTGTCGTCTTCCGCGAGCCCAAGCGGATCTATCGCATCGGGATCAGGACGGAACGCAGGTTCGCCCCCGTGCGCCGGGTGGCGCGATTGCTCGAGCCCGCCGTCTTCGTCGCCGCTGACTTCCACGGTCTCGGCCAGGCGGGCATCGGCCTGCCGGACTTGCCCCGCCCAGTCGTCGACCCGCTTGGGTGGCAGGTCTCCACGACGCCCCTCGTCGGACGCCGGGGCGGGCAGGACACGCTGCGCAAAAGCCGGGTCCTCATAATAGCGCAGCTTCTTCGCCCGGATCGGCGGCTGTCCCGAGACTAGGACCAGCTCGTCGGCGGGGCTGAGCTGCATGACCTCGCCCGGGGTCAGGAGCGGCCGTGCAGTCTCTTGGCGGCTGACCATGACGTGCGCGAGCCAGGGGGCGAGCCGGTGACCTGCATAGTTGCGCATTGCCCGCTGCTCGGTCGCTGTTCCCAGCGCATCCGAGATGCGCTTGGCCGTGCGTTCGTCATTGCTGGCGAAGGCGATGCGGACATGGCAGTTGTCGAGGATGGCGTTATGCTCGCCATAGGCCTTCTCGATCTGGTTGAGGCTCTGCGCGATGAGGAAAGCCCGCACGCCGTAGCCGGCAAGGAAGGCAAGGCTCGTCTCGAAGAAATCGAGGCGGCCGAGTGCCGGGAACTCGTCCAGCATCATGAGGAGGCGGTGGCGACCGGGATTGCCGGCATCGCCCGGCGCACTTGCCTGCAGTCGCTCGGTGAGCCGCCTGCCGACCTGGTTCAGGACCAGTCGGATCAGCGGCTTCGTGCGGCTGATGTCGGAAGGGGGAACCACGAGGTAGAGCGAGAGGGGATGGGGCGCCTCGACGAGATCGGCGATGCGCCAGTCGCTGCTGGAGGTGACGGCGGCGACCGTCGGGTCGCGGTAGAGGCCGAGAAACGACATGGCCGTCGACAGCACACCCGAGCGCTCGTTCTCGCTCTTGTTGAGGAGTTCGCGCGCCGTCGATGCGACGACCGGATGCACCGCCGGCGCGATTTCGGTTCCGAGATGATTGGTGGTCATCATCCGCCGCAGGGTGGCGGCGAAGGAACGCTGCGGGTCGGAGAGAATTGTCGCGACGCGCGCCAGCGTCTTTTCCTCCTCCGCGTAAAGGACATGGAGGATCGCGCCGACCAGCAGCGAGTGGCTGGTCTTCTCCCAGTGGCTACGCCGTTCAAGCGCACCCTCCGGGTCGACCAGGATGTCGGCGATGTTCTGTACGTCGCGGACCTCATTGATGCCGCGGCGCACTTCCAGCAGGGGATTGTAGCGTGCCGAGCGCAGGTCCGTCGGGTTGAAGAGCAGGCAATGGGAGAACAGCTGCCGCCAGCCAGCCGTGAGCTGCCAGTTCTCGCCCTTGATGTCGTGGACCACGGTCGAGCCGGTCCAGGAGAGCAGCGTCGGGACGACCAGGCCAACGCCCTTGCCCGAACGCGTCGGTGCAAATGCCATGACATGCTCGGGACCGTCATGGCGCAGGTAGCGCGCCCCCATCCGGCCCAGCGCGACGCCGCCCGCCCCGAACAGCCCCGCCTTGGCGGCATCCTTGCTGGTTGCCCATCGTGCCGAGCCGTAGGTCGTGACCTCGCTCGACTGCCGCGCCCGCCAGACCGAGCCGAAGATCGCCGCGCCGCAGCCGAAGAGGCCACTCGCCGCCGCGATGCCACCGGCCTCGTCGAACACGACCGGTGCATAGGCGTCGAACGAGAACCACCACGGGAAGATCGACCAGGGGTGATAGACGCGCAGGCCGAGCACGTCGAACCAGGGCGGCCCCAGTTCGGGCTGGTAGGCAAGCTTGGCTGCTGCCCATTGCGTCGCCGCCCAAACGCCCGCGACAATGATCGCGAGCACCACGAGGATCTGTCCTATGAGTAGTTTTGTCGGGGTCATGCCGGTCTCCGCCCTCGCCAGGAAAGTGACTGCGGGCTCGGGCATATCGTCCCAGAAGGCCGGCCAGGGCGTCAGGGTGCCGCTGGGATCGTGAGGCGCCTCTCCGCGGTCCCCAGGAACAGCGTCGCGTTGGAGGCATTGCGCGCGACGGATCGGGCATGCGGTTCCCCGACCTGCGGCCTCGGTCACGCCAGGCGCCCACTTTGTGCTCGCCCATGCAGTGGAGCCCTCGACGCGCAGATAAGGGGCTGCCGCTCGCGACCCGCTTGGCTACGGTCGGCCACTCTTGCCGAAAGGAGCACCGGGATGCCCCGCAATTTCACGCGACGTGAGTTCTATGATCTCGGCTGGTCCAAGCCGATCACCCACATCGTGAAGGAGTTCGCGCTTTCCGACGTCGCGATCCACAAGATCTGTCGCAAGCATGCGATACCCACGCCGCCGGCCAGCTACTGGGCCACGAGGCATGCAGGACAGAAGGTCGAGCAGACTGCCTTTCCAAAAGATTCGCCGTCAGGAAGGGCCCAAATTACGATTGCCGCGCCCGAGATACGAGGCGAGACCACTGCCGTGGCGGCAGCACGCGAGGCGGCCCGCGTGCGCGCCAGTGACGAGCCAGTCGTCGCCGCACAAGATGCCATCGTGGACAGGACCATAGCCGCCCTGCGCGCCGCTGCACCATCTCATAAAGGCATCGTCAGTGTTGAAGGACCGGAGGTAATTCAGTGCGAGGTCTCTCCCGCCTCCATCGACCGCCTGGAAACAATTCTGGGTCGCATCACTGCAGCGGCGCAACGACAGGATTTCACGCTTGAAGTAGGCGATCGGCGCGCGCGCTTCCGTGGAACCGGCGGGACGATCGGCCTTTCGATCACGGAGACCGTGAAGCGCGAGAAGCACAGGCCGACACCGGATGAGGAGTCTAAGGAAGCTGCATGGAGGCGTAAAATCGAGCGCAGGCGGCCAGGAAACCTAAGGGACTGGGAGTACCCGCCGCGCCCCGTTGTTCCCGAGTGGGACTATATCTGCACAGGCCAGCTCGGCATCGAGATGGAAGGGGTTTATGTCGCGAGTGGCCAAGGACCTCGCAAGACGTTTCGGGATGGCAAGGTCCAGAAACTGGAAACCCTTGCCGGCGACATTGCGGTCGCCCTTGTTGTTCTCGCAGTGACAAAGCGGAATCAGCGCGAGCGCCGGGCGGACGAAGAAAAGATTCGGAGAGAAGCGCGGTGGGAGCGTAAACGCCCCCTGCGCGAGGACTCTATACGAAACCACCGCCGCTTTTTTTCTTGATGTGTTCCTTGAGGAGTTGGTGGCGCTTGATCGATTGCGAACCTTGGATAGTGATCTTTCCTAAATCGAGCGGAAGGATGGCCTTGACCGCGTGAGGACGTTCGCACGACTGGTTGGAGCCGAATTGACACGCCGCGGCCGTCTCGCCCGCAAGGCTGGAGTAGCGATTTTTCGCCGAACGTATTTTTGGCGATGACGACGACTACGGGTTTCCATCGAACGCCTGGTAGCGTGACGATCACCTTCTAGATTGTGCCGACTATGTCACCGATGCTTCTACGACCCCTGGGTGGAGCGCTGCGAGCCGCCGACTGAGACAAGACCCATGCGGGCGCGGCGACGGCCGGTAAGGACGCTCGCCGGGGCCACGATCGGTTGACTAGCTCGCGATTTTTCGCCGCTCGATTTCCGCTGACACAGCTTCTTCCAGGTCCGTGAGGTTCTCGACATCGGTTACGGCAACCCAAGCTTGCGTCAATTGTTCGTCCGTCATTCCGGCCGCCGTTTGCTCAGCCGTGACAGCATCGACTTCAGGGTGTTCATGTGGGTTTTGTTCGCTCATTGTATATTCCCGCGTTGCACTAGGTTTGCTGTGTCCAGCAGCAATCAACGCTAGTCACGTGAGTTTGTTCTATGATGTTTGATCCACGTTATCGCACATCTGGAAGTTGGCAGGGTACCTTGCATCGAAGGCGCGCTTCCCACTCGAGCGTTTCTTCCTGAGAAGACTAAGGCGCGGCGTGCCTTGCCGGTCACCGCGCCTCTTTTCGTTCGACTTTGATCTTGCCCCGCGGCCGATGGGCTCAACCAAGTAACGAACCGAGCCGAACCAAAGAAACAAGTCCGAAACGCTTCTCGTCGCTACGTTACTGGCGTCCTAGCTGCGCACTGTGGCACCGCGAGGGAACTGCACCCGTCATGCATACGATGCTCGTCGGCGTTCTGCGATGCAACTCGAAGCACTACGCCATCGGACTGATGTGGTCCGAAGGCCGCTATCGTTTGAATGGAAAAGCAAGGCCATCCACCAACAAAAACGGGATCCTGGCGCAATATTCACGAAGAAAATCCCGGAGCAATATTATGCTCCGGGTTAGTTGAATTGGACTGTTGCACAGCCCTTCGGGTCGCAGGCGCTTGGTGCGCTAGAATCTGCGAATCATCAAGCGAATTTAATTTCATGATAATAAATGTTCGCGGAGACTCTTTTTTAGAATCCGGCAAGCACTTTACGCCGCCATCTCAAGGGGAGGGCGATCCCATCCGCCTGGGAAGATCGATCAAGGCTCGGAGCAACGAAGCGCTTTGCGCGAAGGATCTTGAGGCTGGATGCGTGGCCATGCCTGGACTCCGGACAGAGGGCCAGTGCGCATCAGGGTCGAGGCGTTCGCCGCCCCCGACCGCGGCGGAGCTTTACACCGTCGTCCGATCCGCAATCCGCATGATGTCCGTCAGCCTGGTTTGTGTTTTCGGACGTACCAAAGGCGCGAATATCGGTTGCAGTCGGCGCAGTACGCGATAAATCCGCCGCTGGTGCCAAGCCGTTTCCACCGCAGTACGGCTTGGCACTTTCGCATTCGTTGCTGCGCATGCGGGCAGGCCGAGGGGACACTTTCCCGATCATTGATGCAATGACGGATCAAAGCGCTGCAGCAGGCCGTGGGCTAAACTACCCTGTTTCATCGAAAAACTACCGCAGTGGCCCTGTTTCTCTTTGCATCAATGGTTAGAAAAGGCTGCGGGAAGCCGCTATTCGCCCGTATCCCGATGGCGGAAAGCCGCACCATAGTGTTCGTTGGGCAAGCGATCACCGCCTTCCGGGAAAAGCTTCTTGCGCATCGTGCCCGAAGCATACTCGGTCTTGTAGACGCCGCGATCCTGAAGCTCCGGGACGACGAGATCGACGAACGCACCAAGTCCTCTGGGTTCGACTGTACGAAGGAGGTTGAAACCGTCAATGTCTGCCTCTTCGCTCCACAGCGTGAGGGTATCCGCGACCTGGGAGGGGGAACCGACGATGAATGCTTCTCGCCCGCCGACATCGGCAAATCGAGCCAAATCGCGAGGTGTTACTGGCCGCCCGCCATTGCCCGCTTTCATGGCTGCAGCGATTGATTGGATCGCCTGGCTGTTGATCACCTCGATGGGTTCGTCAGGACCGATTTGACCAAGGTCGATACCCGCCATCGCCGAAAAAATGGCCAGATTGCCTTCCTGGTCAGAATAGCCTTGGATGTCGCGGACCAGATCTCGTGCTTCGGCCTCGCTTGGGGCTACCATCACCGTCGCCGCAGCAAAGACCTTGACGCTTTGGGCAGTCCGGCCGGCGCGTACCGCCGCCTCGCGAAAGCCGGCCGCCGTCCGCTTGGCGTGGGCAAGGTTGTTCGTGGACATGAACGTGCATTCGGAATGCCGGCCGGAAAAATCCTGTCCTCGTCCGGATGAGCCCGCGGTAAAGATCAGCGGGGTTCTCTGCGGAGAGGGTTCCACCAGATGAACGCCATCGCATCGAAAATGCTCGGAATGATGGTGGATCGCGTGGATCTTGGCTGGATCGGCAAAAATGCGTTGCTGCTTGTTGCGCAGCACGGCGTCCTCTTCCCAGCTTTCCTCCCAGAGCTTGTAGACGAGATCCATGTACTCGTCGGCCAGGTCGTAGCGCTTGTCGTGGGGTACGGGATCCATGCCCATTGCACGGGCGGTCGCCGGTATCACCCCGGTCACCACGTTCCACGCCAAACGCCCGCGAGTCAGGTGATCGAGTGTCGAGAAGCGACGTGCCAGCAAATAGGGCGGTTCATAGGTGGTGTTGCTCGTAATGCCGAAGCACAGCCCCTTGGTGACCGCTGCCATTGCCGAGATCAGCATCATCGGATCTGCTGATGGGAACATTGTCGCCGAGCGGATGAGCGCGTCGGGCTTGCCCTTGTATGTATCTGGAAGCCCAAGGCTGTCAGCGAGGAACACGCAGTCGAGCAGTCCCCGCTCCGCTTGCATTGCCAAATCGGTCCAGAATTCCAATTCGTTGTACGCGAGGCCGTTCGCCTCGGGATGGGCCCAAAGGCCGCCCCAACTCTGCGAAGGGGATGCCATGAAGAACGCGTTGAAATGAATCTGCTTGTTGGGCTTTGCCATTGGTCTATCTCAATGCAGGTTGGAAGGCTGGTCGGCCATAGTCACCTGTCCAGCCAAAAGCTCGACGATCGGGATACTTGTCGATCAAGCTGAGCGCGCGAATTCCTCGACCGCGTTCGCCACGCCGGGATAAGCGCGAAATTTGGGCATGAGCTCATCTTCTGCCTTGTCGCGCAAAAGCTTTTTCCAGTTCGGGACGTTGCTCGCGATAAAGGCGTTGCCGTCTATTGCCTCGAACAATGCCTGGCAGACGTCGGTTGGCAACTGCTCCTGATCGAGCGGAAGCAGCCCCTTCAACTGGTCGTCGTCCAGAGCCGTCATGCGGCCGCTTGTGTGGAAGCTCGTTCGCGTGATGTCCGGAACGAGGGCCATGGCGCGGATCCCCATAGGCCTGCAATAAAGAGCCAGAGCTTCGGTCAACCCTATTACTCCGGCCTTTGTCGTCGTGTAGGGAAGCGCAAACGGTTGCTCGGGAAAAAGACCGAGGCTGGAGGCGGTGTTGATTATGAGCCCGCTTCCTTGCTTTGACATCGCCGGAAGAAATGCCTTCAGGGCGCGCACGATCCCCAGGACGTTGACGTCGAATACCCACTTCCAGTCACTCAAGGGGACTGAATGGATGGGGCCCGCCGCGGGAACCCCTGCATGGTTCATCAGCACGTCCACTTGGCCGAAGCGCTCGAAGGCTTGCTCCGCGAGGGCGTTGACGTCGCTGTCCGATGTTACGTCACAGCGGACAGCGAAAGCCTGCGTGCCGGCTCGGGTCAATTCGGCGGCCACGCGCTCTGCCGCTGCAGCGTCGAAATCGGAGACTACCAAGCGAGCTCCGCGTCGGCCGAACTCGAGCATCACCTCGCGCCCGATCCCGTTTCCTGCGGCGGTTGCAACCACGACTTTGTCTTCAAGGTCCACGCTTCTCTCCGTTCCAGCCCGATTAAGATGCCCGCTTCCGAACGAAACGGTTGACCGTCTTCGAAGCCAAATGTAGTCAAGTGACTACACCTCGTCAAGGCTGTGGGGCTCTTCGGCAAACAGCGATGCGCCGCCGAGTGGAACATGGAAAAGCGAGGCAGTGCCGGAACGCTTGGTGCGATGTGCACTCGGCTGTGCCGCGCGATGCAGGGTGTGTCTATTTTAAAGGAGTTGAGATGGAGAAGAGGCGTACTGCGATTGTTGTCGGTGCAGCCGGCGGTATAGGCCGGGCGGTCTGTTCGCGATTTGCCTCTGAGGGATTACGTGTCATCGTAATCGATCGGGATGGCGAGGGCGCAGAAAAGACATGCAAGCAGCTTGCCGGTGAGGGGCATGAGTTTCACGGGCTGGATGTAACGATGGAACACCGGGTGAACGAGGTGTTTGATGAAATCGAGCGCAGGGAACCGGCAGGCATCCTCGTTGTCGTCGCCGGGGGACCTCTGGTCGATCCGGCGAAGCCGCCAACTGTTGCCGAGATGTCGACGTCGGAATGGAATGACACGCTCGCCTTGAACATTTCCGGCGCCTTCTACTGCGTTCGAAAATTTGCGCAGCTGCGTATCGCCGTGTCGCTCGAACACGCCCGGATAGTAACCTTAGGGTCTGTTTCGGCGCAGATCGGCGGCGCGCCGACCGGTGTCGCCTATGTGGCATCCAAGGCCGCGGTCATGGGAATGACGAGGCAGGCGGCAGCAGAACTCGCGACTGCCGGGATAACCGTGAATTGCGTATCGCCCGGTCCGATAAGCACTCCGGCTTTTTTCGAGGCAACCAGTGAAGATGCGATCGATTCCATCGAACGCCGAGTGCCCCTTGGACGTATCGGGACGCCCGATGAAATCGCGGCTGCCGTAAGCTTTTTGTGCTCGACGCAAGCGGCTTGGATCACGGGAACGACCTTGGACGTGAACGGCGGCGTGCATATGCGCTGAGTTTTCGCGATTTCCGTGGAATCTGCTCCGGGGTTTCATCCTACCTGTCCGGGGTCCGCCTCAACTCCTCCAGGCCGATTTCGCCTGCAAGCACCGCGCTTACGACGAGTTCCGTCCGATCATGTACACCAAAAAGCCGGCGGGCTTCGGTCAAGTACCCATCGACGGTGCGCGGAGTGAGGGACAACGCGCGGGCGATTTCCTTGTTGGACAGTCCGCGACCGGCCAGGACGATGCAGTCGCGCGGGCGAGGATGGAGGCGCGTGGGAGAAGCCGGTTCGGGCGCATATCCGATGACGCGCCTCGCTGCTTGAAACGCAAAGATGCCCAGCATCTGGACCATCCCAAGGTAACGGTTCGCCCGGTCAGGCTCGCGCATGCCTGCAAACGTGCAGGATCCTGCACAATGGCCAAGCATGAGGCTTGGAGCCGTTATACCTTCGTTCAGCCCTTCGCGCCGCCCCTCTTCAAAGCATCGGCGATCATGGCGCGAGATGGTGATGTACCGAGAGATATCGGACCAAAGAAATGCGCCATCCGCGAATAAGCAGCTGCGGATGACCGGGTCCCGCCGATAATGGCACTGCCCGATCAGTCGCGAAGAAATCGCCTCGGGATAGCGTTTGATATCAACGCGAGGAGCAGTCGGCATGCGCAGGTCGTCGTGGTGAATGAGGGCGAAGAACTTGCAGCCGATCTCGAGAGCCAGCGCTTCCATCTGGTTGAAGATATCGTCCCTGGTACGACACTCTCGGAAAGCTCGAAGGAGTTCGCCAGTCAAGTTGACGGCGGACGCGAAGTCGTAGGGACCTTGGTCAAGGGCCAGCATGCCAGCCGCGCCTCATGAATTGACCACACAACGTACTTGCCAACATCCCTTCGCCCCGGCTGAAGTCATCCGGCCTCCCCCACGCGGGGCAGGTCAATACACCGCAAGGTTATCTTCGGGGGAGGCATGGCTCATGTCGGCGCATTCAAAGCTGTTGGGTGGAGACTCATCATGCTGGGAACCGTGAGTCCACGAGGCGACCCGCCACCGCGTGCGTGCACGCAGCGACGTCTCGCTGCCTATCTCAGCACGTCCGAGAGAAGCGCCATGGCGCTGGTCCAAGACCGCCGGTCTGCTTGCGGTTCGTAGCGTATCCTGTCGGGCTTCCCTATGGCATCGGCCTCTGGATTGGTGAAGCTGTGGACTGCGCCGCCGAGGATCTGCAACTCCCAGGCCACGCCGCCTGCGCGCATCTCTTCCTCGAACTCGGCGCGCTGCTTGAAGGGTATGATGGGATCTTCACTGCCTATGCAGGCAAGGACGCGGCCCCTGATATGGCGCGCGTCTTGTGGCCGCGTAGTATCGAGCGATGCGTGCAGCGCAATCGTAGCCTGTATGCCGGCTCCGCTGCGGGCGAGTTCCAGAGCAAGCTTGCCTCCAAAGCAGAAGCCGAGCGCTGCCATCCGTTCGGCGTCGATATCGGGCCGGGCGGCCAGAGCCTCCCAGGCACCGCCGGCGCGGGCACGGATAGCGCTGGTATCGTGATGCAGGTCGTTCAATTGCGCCAGAGCGCTTTCTAAAGTGGAATATACCTGCGCGCCGCCGTGAAGGTCACAGACGAACGCAGCGTATCCGGCCTGTGCAAGCTGCCAGGCGCGCTCGTGCACATGCGCGCTCGGCCCGATGATTTCGGGGAAGACAAGTACGGCCGGAAGCGGACCTGCCTGTTGGCCGGGGCGCAGAAGGGTGCCGCGCATCGCGATATCATTCGCCTGATACTCAATAGTTTCGCTTGTCACCTTCATGCGGTCGTATCCTCCTTGTTGGGATTGGCGATGGTGAGTGCGGACGGCGCTCTTGTGGTGAAGGGCGCACTTGCCGCGTGTTCACTCGAAGTTATCGATCGGCGTTTCTGGCCATTCGAGCGACAAGTTCACGGGCGCCGTTCGAAGCGATGGCCAGTCGCGTCTCGGCGGCACATCTTCGTGTGGCCATTCGTGACCGCGCCAACATCCGCGCCTCGAAACCGGCAATCCTGGTATCGAGGGCCTCATCGATGATCATCGCGTGCGCAAGGTCGACAGCATCCGCCAAGCCCAGGTTGAGGCCCTCGCTCGCAAAATGGGGCATCACGTGCGCCGCGTCGCCGATCAGGGTAACCCGGGACAAACCCTGCCACGGCGAGCCGCCGGGTAGTCTTAGGATGGGTCGCAGCGTGAACTCTTCTGCGCTGGCCTCCAGAAGGGCCACCAGATTGCTCGACCAGTCGCGGTAATGCGAGATTAGCTGGGCTTTGTCCTTTGCCGCAGGCCGCTCTTTCCAGATATCCGCGGGACCTCCAGGCGGATCTTCGAGGATCGCTAGGAGGCGCACGCGGTCTGAGGCTTGGCGCTGCGCAATCAGGCCCTTGCCTGCACCGAACGCGAACATCGTGCCCATGCCCACTGTTTCGCTGGGATCTGTGAACGTACGAACGTTTTCGATACGCAATTCTGCGACGGTGATGCCTTCGTAGACCGGCTGGGCATCTGTCAGGAGTGTGCGCACGCGCGACCACACTCCGTCGGCCCCGACGATGAGATCGAAAGTTCGCCGCCGACCGTCGGAGGACACGATATCCCACCCGCCGTGTTCCTGCCGCTCGAAGCCGGCGGCCTTGAAGGACCAGTGGATGGTCCCGACAGGAAGGGACGAGCGCAGGATCGAGCGAAGCTGCGTGCGCTGGATCCTCGAGCGCGAAGCACCGGAACCGATGTCGCGCAGGAGGCAATTCCCTTGTGCATCGTAGACCGTCGTCATGTCATCCGCGCGCCCGGCGGCTTCGAGCAAAGCAAGTTCGACCCCGGCCAGCCGAAGTGCGTTCATGCCGCCTTGCTCATCGATATCGAGCGAGACGTCCCGCCATCGGTCCGGCGCATCGCTGTCCTCCTCGAGGACTTCACAGGCGATACCTCGGGCATGGAGAAGGCGTGCCAGGGCCAAGCCTATCACGCCGCCGCCCACTATGCCGACTATGGGGAAAGGACGCATGGCGTTACCTTTGGTAAGAGTAACAAAGCGGGCGAGGAGAAGGGATCGTCGCGACCAAGATCGACGCGGTGCAGCACGCATGCGAAGATTTTCCAAACGACGCCTTGGCATTCAGGCCCGTCACGCATCGTCTTGCCGTCTTTGCCGGAAGCGAGGGGGCGCCATCGCCGTTCATATGAGGGTGTCGACGATGCCGCCGTCGACACGCAGGGCTGCCCCGGTCGTCGCCGAAGCCTGGGGCGAAGCTGCGTAGACCACCATGTTGGCCACTTCATCGACAGTCGCGGCTCTACGCAAGATCGAGGTGGGGCGAAACGTGCGGACCAACTCTGCCGTCGCGTCCTCGACGGACTGGCCGCTCTCCTCGATCTCTTGCCGGTACATTTCGATGAAACCTTCTGACAGCGTGGGGCCGGCTATCACCGAGTTCACGGTCACCCCCGTCCCGGCCATCCGCTTGGCCAGGCCGCGTGCCAACGCGACGTCGGCGATCTTGCTTACTGCGTAATGAATCATCTCGGGCGGAATGCCGTAGCCTGCCTCGGACGAGAGGAAGATTGCCCGACCCCAACCCTTGGCCGCCATTGCGGGCAGGTAAGCTCGTGCCAGACGCACGCCTGCCATCACGTTCAACTGCCAATGGCGTTCCCAACAGGCGTCCGTGGCCTCGAAGAAGTCGCTCGCCTCGAAGATCGCAAGGTTGCTGACGAGAATATCACATTCCTTTGCCGAGGCGAGTAGCGACGCGCATCCGCCGGCATCTCCGAGATCGGCCGCGACGCCTCGCGCGCTGGAGCCGAGCTTGTCGAGCGCGGCGTCGACCTTGTCTTTTCGGCGACCATTGATGACCACCTTTGCGCCGGCTTCGATCATCTTGGCTGCGACCGCAAGGCCGATGCCCTCGGTTGATCCGGTGATGACGGCGGTCTTCCCACTCAGGTCGATTTGCATGGGCACGTCTCCTCATTCACGCCTGACGGCGCGGTACGTTCATCTGGAAATGGTTGTTCGCCCTGGCCGCCGGTCAGAACGTCTGCGCGGCGAAACTGGTCATGCCGAGCGCAGCAATCTGGCCGATCGCTGCGATGGTTTCGGGTGTTGCGGCGTGGGCATCCAGCTCGGCCTGGCTGTTCCAGACTTCAAACAAAGAGATGGTTCCCGGCGCTTCGGGGCTGATTGCATACTCGTAGGCGCGGCAACCAACATGCTTGCGAAATGCGGGTACGGCCTCTCGCAGCACGTCCACGGCCTTTCCCAGATTTGCCTCGGGAAGATGGATCGTGGCTTTCTGCACGATCGGCACGGGACCGCCGTGTTCGTCCCACGCATCACTGGCGGGAAGCATCTCGGCGGCGGCCATGTTCTGGAGCTTTGCCTTCGTTCCGGGAAATGCCGAGATCAGGAACTTCCCGGCCTTGAGGCCGTCGATCAGCACATCTGCGGCTTCTTGTGCCGTTTGTAACCGGTGTGAAGGCATTGAAGCAGCCATCAGCTCGGCTGGGATTCCGCGCAGGCGTCCCGGCTTCAGAAAGCCTGTATCCGTCATGTCGGGGCAAAACACTGACACCCCGATCCCGCGGTTCAGGGCGTAAGTCGCGAGAGATCGGCTCAGCGCGATGATTGCTGCCTTGGAAGCCAGATAGGGAGCGGCGAGGGGAACGTCATGGAACAGGCCGGCGCCCGAGGACGTGTTTATGATCCATCCACCGCCTTGCGCAGCCATGCGCGGCAAGAACGCTGAGATGGAACGCCCCAGCCCCGTCAGGTTGATATTCAACATCCAGTTCCAGTCGGCCGGCGTCACGTCCTCCAGCATTCCGCCGACCGATGCGCCGGCATGGTTGAAGAGGAGATCCACGGTCCCCAAGGTGGCGAACGCGCGATCTGCGAAGTGCGCGACAGACCTGTCGTCACCAAGATCGCATGTTTCGGCTGTTGCATCGAAGCCGAGACCCCGCAATTCGCCGGCGGTAACCTGCGCCGCGTTGATGTCGACATCGCCGATCAGTACTGAACCTCCTGCCCGTGCCAATCGCAAGGCTATCTCACGCCCGATACCGGACGCGCCGCCGATGATCGCGGTCTTCTTGCCTTCGAGATTCATTCGTCTCTCCTGTTTTTTGCCTTGCCGCGCGACTTGGCTATCGTGGGAGGCGCAGCACTGGTTGGAGCGCGGGCATCCCAGGCGGCGATGTCGGCGATGACGGCGCGCAGGGCTTCGGACCGTGCTTCCTTAGGGTCACCTTCGTAGCTCGAGGAATAAAGCAGGTAGGGTTCGAACAGCAGCCATCCCATGATCCGGGATGCCAGGATCGCCGCCTTGATAGGTGGGCTTTCGCCGTTCTGTCCGGCTGCAAGTTCCGTAAGGCGGGACAATCCGCCGGTCTGCGTCATATAGTCGGCGGGATCGTAGCCCTCCAGCAGGAGATAGGCGATGATCCGTATGAAAGCCGGGTTCTCCTCCATGACACCGAACATCTGCGTCACTGCGGTGGGAAGATCGTCGGTATTGGCAGCCGCTTCCCTGAACTGTGCGGCGTTGCGCCCCAGCAGGTCCCGGATCAACTGCTCCTTCGAACCGAAATGACGATGCACCAGACCCTGGTTTACCCCCGCCGCCGAAGCGACGTCGCGCACCGATACCGCGTCGGGGCCCTTTCCCCCAAACAGCTCGCTGGCCGCCTTGAGCAGCGCCTCGCGCGTTTCCTCGCGGCCCCTGGGTGGAACACCACCCGCATCCGCTTTCTTGCTGGCCTTGGGCTTTGCATTTGCCTTTGCCGCTGGCTGGTCTTTCTTCGCTGCCGGCATTGTCGAGTGTCCCCTTCTGGCGTTGTTCATGTGCCGATCCGACCAGCGTCGGCATGCGCGCGATGCCGCAATTCAATACGGCATCGCGGTCATGGTCCGACCGCGCTTGGTTCGGCGTAGCCGATGCACTACACATTCGATTGCCTTGACACTACCATGAAGGTAGCCGAGCGCTCGGTATCGGTGCTTGCCTTCCCACAGTGGAATCAGTCCAGGAGCGGGGCGAACCCCGGCTCGGCCCTGGCCATCGCGGCCTGGTAGGCAGGACGCTGTCCGATCTGCGAGAGATATCGGCTGATAGCGGGGAAGCCGGAATGGTCTCGTGGATGAAAATGCCGCTGGGTCGTGAGCGGGAAAACCATCATGATATCTGCGGCGGTGAAGCGCTCCCCGGCGAAGAAGGGTGCCTGGGAGAGCCGGTCCTCGATGAACGGGTAGATGGGCGACAGGCGCATCCGCACGATCTCGAGGACCCGCTCGTCGGTAGCCCCTGCCATGGCTGTAATCAGATTGGTAATGATTGCTGGAAGGAAGGTTGCATTGGCAAAGTGCTTCCAGAACAGGAACGCATCGAAGTCACGACTTTCCGGTGCCACCTGCAACCTGCCGTCGCCATGCCGGGCAAGGATATGATCCACGATCGCACCCGATTCCGCGAGCATGCGGCCATCGCTTTCCACGAGTGGCGCAATGCCTAGCGGATGGAGCGCCTTGAAAGCTTCCGGGGCTCGCCCGTTGCGCTCCAGTCGTTCATACCGCGCAATGGTATAGGGCAGGCTCAGCTCTTCGCAGAGCCATGCTATCCGTTCCGATTGCGACCGGGCGAGATGGTGGACCACGATCATGCCACGACGCCGAGCTCACGTGGCACGTTGACCAGAACCTCGGCGCTGCCAGGGCGCACGACCATGAAATCCGCCAGCATCGTGCCGACATCGGGTTTCCAGTCAGGATCGTAGAGGTCAATGTTGTTGCCGAAGCACATCCCTTCCTCGAGAACGAAGTCTTCGAGCTGGTGTCCGTTCGCTGCAGGGAGGCCGTATCCTTCCTTGTAGACGACGGAAGGGAATTCGGGTGACGCCAGGCCCATGGCATGGAAGCCAAGCTCGACCCAGTCATACCCTGCCTTTTCCGCAGGCTTGCGGATCGCCCGCCATACCTCCCCAAGGGTATTGCCGACCTTGAATACCTCCTTGCTTACATCGAGGCACTCGACGGAGACCTTGTAGAGATCCAGGAGCTTGGACGGTGGTGTCTTGCCCAGGTAGATGCTGTACTCGGTATGGCATGAGTAACCGCCATACTTCGTGTGGTATTCGGTGAGGATCAGGTCCCCTTCGGAAAGCGGTCGCATGGAAGGTATCTGCGGCTGCTCGACGCCGTGCAGGAGGTGCCACAGTTCGTCGGAGGGATGCTCGACAGGCCCTGAATTGAAGAGGTTGAAGACGTTCGGCTCGCAACCATTGGCAATCTGCGTGCGAACCATCTCCGCGAAGACCTCAGCCTCCAGCACGCCGGGGCGCGCTGTCGCCATGACAGCGTCGATGACTTGGCGAGCCACCTTGCCAGCCTTGCGCAAGTGGCCGATTTCCTCCTCGCTTTTTACCAGCCGCATCTCCTCCAGCACCCAGGTCATGTCCTGGAAGACGGCGTTCGGAAGGAGAGCGCGAAGCGCGTCTCCTTCCGCCTGCAGCATCGTATTCGGCGCGAGCGTCGAGCCGAAGGCGACGAGGCCGATGCGGCCGCGATCCAACCCCAGTTCACGCAAGGTCTCGGCGATTGGCGCGAATCCCTGGAAAGGACGGATGTCGTCGACCCAGTCCTGAACGGAAAGATGGAAGTTGTAGGGCCGGTTCATGTGGGGCGGCGAATTCCACATCACCGGATCGCGATCGATCATGAATAACCCGTAGAGGGCCATCTTGGCGCCTACATGAAAGATGTAGCGGGTGTTCGCGCTGGCCATGTCGTAGAACATGTCATTGCTCGTGAACAGTAAGCAGTCCACTTTGGCCGCTCTCATCTTCTTGCGCAGGCGATCCCAACGGCGATCCCGTTCGGCCAGGGACAATAGCGGCATGTGCTGCTGGGGAACCTTCGTCGGTCTTGCGCCGTCGGGAATGCGTGCAGAGCCCGGGAACAAGGGAAGTGCTGCTGCCAAGTTTCATCTCCTAGGGATTATCGTAGACCCAAGACCCGTTTCATGGCGGGCGGCGATACCGCGTTCCCGCGCATTGGTGTAGTCGTTGGACTACACTTTCTTAGGCGTCGATCCCGGTGGCTGTCAACGCGTCTGTCGCGTCGGTTTGAACAATATCGTGGCCGGCAAACGTAGTTGACAGTCTACGGGCCAGTTAATAGCGATTGTGTAGCCCTTTGACTACAGCAAGACTCGGGTCGATCTCGCCGCTGTCGCGCGTGCCGCGAAGAGCCGACGGCCGGTTTAAAATACAAGGAGAGTACGATGATAAGGACCCCGCATCTCGCGATGGAAGACACTCTTGGCCCCCTTGAATCGCGATATGTCGATGTGGAAGGCCTCCCCTGGAAACCCACGCCATCGCCGGGGATCGAAATAAAAACGCTGATGGAAGATCGCGAAACCGGGCTCCTGACGGCACTTTTTCGCTGGAGACCTGGCGCCGTGCTCGCGCGACACGAGCATGTGGAAGTCGAGCAGACCTGGGTTCTGGAAGGCTCGATCGTTGACGATGAAGGGGAGGCTGTCGCCGGGAATTATGTCTGGCGGCCCAAGGGCAACCAGCATTTGGCCCATTCACCCGGTGGCGCGCTTGTGCTGTCCTTCTTTCTCAAGCCGAACAAGTTTCTCGAGGGCGATTTGCAAGGGCAGGAACTGCGATGATGGCAACGGAGCCGGTCCCATCGTCGAACAGCCATGACCGAGGTAGGGCGCGCGGGCTCGCAGCGTTTGCCGCCTCGCGCCGGCGGGGAGTAATTGCATGACCTCACCCGTCGATACACGCCGTCTCGTCGTCATCACCGGCGCCGCAGGCGGCCTGGGCACTGCGCTTGTCGAGGGGTTTGCGGGCGAAGGCTTCCATGTCGTCGGGCTCGATCGCGATAGACGTGCGCTGGAAGCGCTAAAGGAGTCGTACAAGACATCCTTCACGCCGCTCGTGATCGATTTGGAGGACGAGGCGGCTTTACGTTCGGCCCTGCTCGCACTTGCTCGCGTCGATGTCCTTGTCAATTGTGCGGTACTTCTCGCTTATGCACCGCTGGGGCAAATTGATTGGGACGAATTCGATCGGGCATGCGCCGTTGGCCTTCGGTCGGTCTTGATGACGACCGCAGTCCTGCAGCCGCTGCTGGCGTCATCGGGCGGATGCGTTATAAATTTTACCTCCCCCGTGGCCGATGTCGGGCTGGCCAATGCGGCAGTCTACAGCGCTATAAAGGGCGGCGTTGCAGCTTTCACACGACAAGCAGCAGTGGAACTTGGTCCCCAAGGTATTCGGGTAAACGCGATATGCCCCGGACCGACATCCACGCCGTTGGCCCAGCGAACCTTGTCCCGGGAGGACTGGGACGCGCGAAAGCGGCGGACGCCCTTGCGGCGTGTCGGCCTACCCGAGGACATAGCCGCAGCCGCGCTGTTCCTCGCCTCCCCCCAAGCCGGCTTCGTCACGGGACAGATCCTGCGCGTTGATGGGGGCATAACCATTGCGGGACCGGAAGCGCGTTGAGGATAGGGGCGACTGGCTTGCGACAGTCGCCCCTATCCTCCTTTTATTGCGGACCAGGTCCGAAACGTTCATACGGGGCAAATTCAGCGCGCCGTATAGCCTCCATCGATCACCAGGGAGGCTCCGGTGACAAATCGAGATTCGTCGCTCGCAAGATAAAGTACCCCCATGGCGACATCCTCTGGACGGCCGCGACGACCAAGCGGAGTCGCATCGACGATCGTTTGCAATTGCTCTTGGTCCCGCGCTCTCATGCGCGGGACGTCGATTATGCCTGGATGGATGGCGTTCGCACGCACGCCTTGGTGTGCATAAGTCACCGCCGCATTGCGGGTGAGGCCCAGCACCGCTGCCTTTGTCGCGTGGTAGGCCGCCAGGCCGGGCTGCGCGACGATGCCCAGCATCGAGGATACGTTCACGATGCTGCCTTGAGCCTTGACGAGAAGCGGAAGGAATTCGCGCATGCCCAGCATCACGCCTGTCTGGTTGACGGCTATGACCTCGTTCCAGTTATCAAGATCGGTACTGGCGATGTCTTCGAACACTCCAATACCCGCATTGTTAACGAGAATGTCGAGCCGCCCGAAATCCGCAGCAACACGGGCGGCCAGAGAACCCCATTCCTGTTCCGACGAGACGTCGAGCTGAACCGGAATGACAGTGTCAGGTAGCGGATCCGCTGGCAGCGCCCGGTCGGCAGCGTAGACCGTTGCCCCTTCTGCGGCGAGTAACTGCGTACAGGCGCTGCCGATTCCACCAAATGCGCCGGTAACGATTGCGATCTTTCCTGACACTCTCATTCAAAAGCCTACTCGATTGAAGGGCAACGGTCCTGATCAGTAACGCACCGACAACTTTATTCCGTAAGTTGCGGGCATGCCCGTGTACTGGACGATGGTATCAAGGACGAGCGTCGTCGATGTCGCGTAGAACTTGTTTGTCACGTTTCGCCCGAAGATGCTTACGGTGTACTTCCCATCCGGGCTGGCAAGGCTAGCCCGCAGATCGAGAAGTGTGTAGGCAGGCAACGAGAACGTCGGGTCGTTATACGTGTCGCGTGCACCGAGCGAAGTATCGGCCGGCCTTCCCGGGTCAGCTTGCGTGAGCGTGGCTCGGCTGCGTCCCTGGTAGGTCAAGCTGGCACCGATCGAGGCCTTCAGTCCATCGGACACAGCCCAGTCATAGCCGATGTCGGCAGAGGCGGAGAACTTTGGGGTGAAGGGGAAGCTCATTCCCGTTACCGGTACTGCGGCGGCCGGGTCATGCGCACGGCTGGGGAAGGTCGTGTAGTCCGAGCCATCAGGATTGCTGCGAACCCGTGAGCGGACGTAAGTGGCGTTTGCCGATGCGCTGAGACCTTCGAACGGACGCAGCAGGACTTGGCCCTCTGCACCAAGGATGTCCGAGCGGGGAATGTTCGACAAGCGCTCCAGAACGCCGAAGATGTTCACGAACCGGCCGCGGATCTGCTTGCCCTTGTAGTCATAGTAGAACGCTGCACCGTTGATCTGGACCGAGCGCCCGGCAATCGGGAGCTTGAAGCCGAGCTCGTAGGCAGTCAGCCGCTCCTGCCGAACCGGCGCCAGCTGGCTACTTAGGTTCGCGCCGGTCATTACGAAGCTTCCCGCCTTGTATCCGCGGCTCACGTTCGCATAGAGCAGCTTGTCATCGGCGAACGGCTTCCAGTTCAAGTTCGCGCGCCAGGACACATTGTCCTGGTCTAGGTCATCCTCGTAGAAACCGGAGGCGAACTGGTCTGCCGGTACTGCGTCGGGAGCGTCATTGAGAGTGATGCATTCGCCCGGGGCGGTCGTGCGCGCCCTCCCGAGCACTTGCTCCTGGATGCTGCCCACGATGTTCGCCAAACCACCATCGCCGCCGTCAGCAGTGCATCCCCGGTAATGCGTGCGAGACGATGTGTACCGGACGCCGGCTTCGACCTGGAGGCGATCGCTGAACTGATAGTCCCCGCTTGCAAACGCGGCGAGCGTTGAGATCCGGGTGAACCCCTTCGGATCGTCGAGCAGGAATGCGCCGAATGGCGACACTTGCAACCCGCCGCCGGCAGGATTCTGTTGCTGCATATAGATGTCGGCGATCTTGCTGCGCTGGTAACTCACGCCGGCATTAAGGTGCATGCGCTTGTCGAGGAACTCGCCCGAGCCGCGCAGTTCCTGATAGAAATCCCTGATCCTGCCGGACGTCTTCTGGACAAAATCGGCCGCAGAGGTGCCATCGCCGTCGACCTCGGAATCCCGGCTGAAGTCGCTATATGCCGTGATCGATGTCAATTGCACGTTCGAAAGCAGGTCATAGTCGGCGCGCAGCGAGCCCTGGATGAACCAGTCGTCGTGACGCAAAGCCGCACCGGGCGTCCAGTCAGCGATGCGAGGGTCGCGTGGATGAAGCCGCTGCGCGGCGATCGACACGCCGACTTCCGGACTTATCGTGTTGCCTGTCGTGGTGAGTTCTTCGAGCGCGCGCCCCGCAAACGTGTCGCCCTTGTCGATCCATCCGTTTACCATGAGCGAGAGCTTCAGGTCGGACGAGGGCTGCGCATCGAGGATCACCCTGCCTCGGGTGAAGTTCTGGTCACCCAAGGTGTCATCCCGCGTGGCGCTTTTCTGCCAGGCACCGCCTTGGGTAGTCGCACCCGCCACGCGAATGGAGACGTCGGTTGCGATCGGGCCGCTGACGAAGGCGTTCGCGTCGAACTGGCCAAAGCGGGCATAGCCCCAGTCCAGGCCGGCCGAGAAGTCCGCAGTAGGCTTGGCGGCAATGTAGTTGATGAGTCCGCCTGTTGAATTCTGGCCAAAGGTCGTCCCCTGCGGGCCCTTCAAGACTTCGAGGCGCTCAAGGTCGAGCGCTGCCCCTCGCGCCAGGATCGGAAATACGAGCGGAACCTGGTCGACATACATGCTGACCGTCGGCGCAGCGGCAAGGGTCTGTTCGAAGAAGCCGACGCCGCGCAAGGTGTAGACAGGTGTGTCGCGGTAATCGCTTGTGACTGTGAGCGACGGAACGATCTTCGTCAGGTCCTCTGGCCGCGCGATCCCGCGCGTATTGATCTGCTCGGAGCCGATAGCGGCAATCGACATCCCCACGTCGTTCAGGTTCTGGCTCCGCTTCTGGGCCGTCACGATGATGTCGCCGATGCCTGCGTCCTGCTCTTGCGCAGCTTGAGCATGCGCCGTGCCCACCGCACCCATCAAGCCGATCCCGGCCAGCATGGTGGTCGACCTCAGCAGGCCATGACGGATCGTTTCGTTGCAAAGCATATCTTCCCCTCCTTCTGTTGTGTTTTTTTTGCAGGCAGGCGGCAGCAGAGGGAAAATCCCTCAAGCTGCCTTGCCTTTTATTGAGTACTGCTAGTCCCTTGCGGGATGGGGCCGCCGCCGTGTCAGGCAGCCAGGACATCCCCCCCGCCGAACTTCGAGCGCAAGCCCGCTGCCTCCATCAATGGGAGAACGTCACGAGTGAAGCGGGCAAGCCCATCCATGAAGTCGACCCAGGTCAGGACGACGCCATCGATTCCGCCATCGGCCAGCAAGCTCAGGCGCTTGACGATCGTTTCAGGGGTGCCGACCAGTGGGAAGCCACCGGCGCCTGCGACGAAGCGGCTGCGGGCCGCCTTGAGCGCCTCGGGAGGCATGAGTTGCGCCTCGGCGGCGAGTGCCTTCAGCCAAGCGTCGGCAGCGACGCTATCCTCATGCTCGACGCTGTAGCGGTGAAGGTAGGCCTGCGCCTGTTCATCGGTTTCCCCCTGTACCACGTAGGCACTGCTCCAGACTTGCACCTCGCGACCGAACTCCTGACGCGCAAGGTCCTTGTACTCGTTCACTTGGGCCGCGATCGTCGCAGGGTCGTCTCCCTTGAGGACTACGAAGCACATGTCGGCATGCTGCGCGGCAAACCGGACCCCGCGCGGCGAACCGCCGGCATTCATGATCGGCGGGCGCGGCCGCTGTACGGGCTTGGGCGCGGAAACGGCGTCCACGACGTTGAAGAATTTTCCGTGATGATCAAAGGCGACGTCTGATTGCCAGAGCCGCGAGACGATCTCGAGCCACTCGCCAAGATAGTCGTAGCGCTGGTCGTGTTCCTGCAGCGGCCGGCCGAACATTTCCAGTTCTGGTCGGTTCCAGCCGCCAACGACGTTAAGCCCGAAGCGGCCGTTCGATATGATATCAATCGTGGCGCATTGCTTGGCTGCCACGATCGGATGATAGGTGGGGGCGTGCGACGTCGAGAAGATGGCTGAGTAGCGGGTGGATGCCGAAATCGCGGCAGCCCAGGTGAATGGATCCATGACGTTGCCCGTCCGGTCGTCCGGCTGCCCGGTGACGAACCCTTTCCACCGCGAATAGGGAACGATTGCTTCGAACCCTGCGACATCTGCCATCTGGGCAAGCTTCCGTGTGTCCGGCCAAGTTGCCATATAGCTTTCCGGCACAGTCGTAAGGTTCGGACCTTTGCCGTTGGTGCAGAATGTGCCCAGCTTCATCCTGTTTCCATTGAAGACAGGATTCTGAGTATTCATGAGTATTCCCTCCCAGGCGCTATTTTTGAGGTTGGAAGCAGGCGGAACTCCGGTCTCTGGCTAAAGCAGACCATTATCAATCGCTCCGGTAGCTCCGAAGTGGGCAACCACGGCCCCAAAGTCAATCAAAAAGTGTAGTCATGCGACTACATAATTGTAATCGGCGTGCGATGCCGTGTCGTTGGCATGGTCTCGCCTCCTTCTGGTCCGATATTGCGGTGTTCGGAACTCCGCAGATCTCGCGGATCTCGCGCAGCGCACCGAGCGCGCCCATGACAAGCAGCTCTCGCGAAAGGGAGGAGCGGTTCATGCACGATCGCACCGCCTTGCGGTTCTTCGCACCGCGTCTGTTTCTTGTCTGGAAGAACCAGGTTCGGGAAAACCGAGGGTTCAGGTGGTTCGGGGCCCAGGTGATTGACCTTCCGCCACGCCCCTTTCGTGCCTTGAGCGCAATGCAATTGACTTGGGGAGCGGCTTTGATCCATTAAGACTGTAGTCAAGCGACTACATTGTTTTCGCAGGAAGAGGATATTGCGCTGTGCATCGCCCTAATGAGCAGAGGCTGCAGCTCGAACAGCTGTACGAAGAAATGAGTCCCTCGGCGCTCGCGCCGCTATGGGAAGTCCTGAACAACCTCGTCCTGCCCGAGCCCTCGTCTCCAGCGAAGGTGCATCGCTGGCACTATGCGGAAGCCCGCGACTACCTCATGCGCGCCGGGGACCTCATCAGCGCGAGGGAAGCAGAGCGACGCGTACTGATTCTGAAGAATCCCGGACTGGGCGGCGAAGCCGCAATCACTCGCTCGTTGTACGCTGGCCTGCAGCTCGTGCTGCCTGGCGAAGTCGCGCCTTGCCACCGCCATTCCCAGTCTGCACTGCGCTTCGTGCTGGAAGGTACGGGCGCTTTCACCGCCGTCGACGGTGAGAAGGCGATCATGCGCCCCTACGACCTTGTTCTGACCCCCGGCGGGCAATGGCACGATCATGGAAACACCAGCGAGCAGCCGGTGATCTGGCTCGACGGCCTCGACATTCCGACGGTCACGCATTTCGATGCCAGTTTTGCCGAGCGGCTCGGAGAAGATGCGCATCCACAGACCCGGCCTGCCGGTGATACGCTGGCTCGCTACGGTCGGAACATGCGTCCGCTTCCCGGCAGCATGGCCGATACCCGTCCCGCCGGGCAAGCGCTGTTCCATTATCCTTACGCCGAGTGGCGAGGCGCTTTGAGCAAGCTGGCCGAAACCAAGGCCCCCGACCCGCATGACGGCTACGCCCTGGAATTCTTCAATCCGGCCACAGGCGGGCCGATCATGCCGACGATTTCGGCGCAGGCGCAGATGCTTCCCGCAGGTCTCGTCACCCGCCCGCGCCGTGCCTCCGCGGGAGCGGTGATCGTGGTGGTGGAGGGAAGCGGCGAATTGCGGATCGGCGACGAGACGATGGCCGTAGAGCCTCGCGATATCATCGCGGTGCCTGCCTGGAAGCCGCTGGTGATCGACGCCTGGTCGGACCTCACACTTTTCGCATTCTCCGACAGGGCAGCGCAGCAGGCCCTCAACATCTATCGGGAGCATCTCGCATGACCATCCTCTTCAATCCAATCGATCCGGTGATCGCGCCGACCGCAGACGGCAACGAATTTCCCGTTCGGCGAATCTTCTGCATCGGCCGCAATTACGCGGCTCATGCCCGTGAGATGGGCAAGGATCCGGACCGGGAACTGCCGTTCTTCTTCACAAAGTGGGCCGAGACGGTGGTCCCGTCGGGATCGACGATCGCCTATCCGCCGCAGACCCAGGATTTCCACTTCGAAGCCGAACTCGTGGTGGCCATCGGTACCGGCGGGCGCAATATATCTGCGGAACGAGGCCTCGAACATGTCTACGGCTACGCCGCCGGGCTCGACATGACGCGCAGGGATATCCAGCTGGCCGCCCGCGACCAGGGAAGACCGTGGGATTCGGGAAAGAACGTCGAGGAATCAAGCCCGCTCGGGTTGATCCATCCAGTCGCGCTTGTCGGTCATCCCAGCTCCGGAGCCATACGCCTCACCGTCAATGGCGACGTTCGCCAAAGCGCGGATCTTCGGGAGCTGATATGGCCGGTTGCCGATATCGTCTCCTATGTCTCCAGGTTCTATCGGCTGGAACCGGGTGACCTGATCTATACCGGAACCCCAGCAGGCGTAGGGCCGGTCGTGGAAGGCGATCGCATCGAAGTGACCATCGCCGGCCTCAGCGACCTTCGGATCGAAGTCGGGGCGGCAGCCTCGCAATGATGGCATCGCTTGCACGCCTGCACGAGTTCTCCAGGTCGACCGCGTCCTACCGCGTCCGAATTGCCCTCAACCTCAAGGGCATCCCGTACGAAAGTGTCGAATACAAACTTCGAGAGGGCCAGCAGCGCGAGGCGGAGTACCTGCGGATCAACCCCCAGGGCCTCGTTCCTGCCTTGGAGATCGACGGGGCTACATTGACCCAGTCGCTGTCGATCTGCGAGTATCTGGACGAGACAAGGACGTCGCCTCCGCTGCTGCCTCCAGGCACCGAGGATCGTGCGAAAATCCGCGCCTTCGCGCAGGTCATCGCCTGCGACATTCATCCAGTCCAGAACCTCAAGATCCTCCAGCGGCTCGGAAGTTTCGGCCTCGAGCCCTCGGCGGTCACGACATGGGCCGCCACGACGATCGAGGAGGGGCTCGATACCTGCAACAGCCTACTTCCGGCCAAGGAGCAAGAGTTCTGCTTCGGCGCCCAACCAAGCCTCGCGGACATCTGCCTCGTACCCCAGCTGCTCAATGCCCGGCGCTTCGGTGTCGACTTGCGTTGGCCAAGGTTGCTCGCGGTCGAAGCGGCATGCCTCAGGCGGGATGCCTTCGTGCGAGCCTCGCCTGATGAGGGCGGCCGTGAAGGCACGCCGCAGTAACCTTCGTGAGGATCATGTCGTGATGAAAAAGAATCGAAATGCACTCGTCGTAGGCATCGGCGGGACGATCGGCGGCGATTCCACGACCGAGCGCGCCCTGCGGATTGCGCTCGGTCACGTGGAGGCGCAAGGTCTGGCCACGCGCCTGTTCGGTGGGGAGGCGCTGGGCGAACTGCCGCTCTTCAATCCAAAATCGCCCGCGCGGACCACCGGCGAGCAGGACCTCGTTGCAGCCATTCGTTCGTGCAGCGGCGTCATACTGGCGACCCCGGGCTATCACGGCTCGATTTCCGGCGCACTTAAGAACGCGCTCGATCTGCTGGAGGACACGGCGAAAGACGAGCGCAGCTATCTTTCGGGATTGCCGGTGGGTATCGTAGTGACCGCCTACGGCTGGCAGGCTACCGGATCGACACTCGCGACGATGCGCTCGATCGTGCATGCGCTTCGAGCATGGCCGACGCCATTCGCCGCGACCATCAACGCTCTCGAGACAAGAATAGACGCCGACGGTAGCACGGACCGACTGGTGCTTGAGCAATTGTGCCGCGTCGGGGAGCAAGTCGTTCGCTTTACGCCGCAGGCGCACCCCGCGCCATAGCGCACAGGAAGACGCGCCTCGAGCACTCACGCTGATATGCGTTTCGAACAAGAAAATAGAAAGGGGAGAACTATGCTCGGATTGATGCAGGACTGGCGCCTGACCTTGGACAAGATCTTGTCCTACGCTGCGCGAGAGCACCCCGATACCGCAGTTATCGACCGCTCGGTTACGCAGTCGCAAGTTTGCGATTACCGCAGCCTGGAAAGAGAAGCCCGGCGCTTTACGAAGGCGCTGCTTCGCCATAACGTCGTGGCGGGCGACAGGGTCGCGACATTGCTCTGGAACGATACGGCACACTTGGCCGCCTGGTATGGCACGATGGGCATGGGGGCAGTGCTGCATACCCTGAATCCGAGGTTGCATGTCGACCAGATCGGATGGATCGCGAACCACGCAAAGGACCGCATGCTCGTTGCGGACGCGCGGTTCCTGGATATCGTCGAGGTCATCGTCGCCGCGGCCCCCGGCATCGAGACGATCGTTCTGGTAGGAGGCGGAGCAGGCCTGCTGAAATGCGGGCGTCCGGCGATCAGCTTCGATGCATTCCTTGCGAGCGGCGACGAGGGCGCCCCGCAGTGGGGAGAATTCAGCGAGGAAAGCGCGGCCGGACTGTGCTATACCTCGGGTACCACAGGCGATCCCAAGGGCGTTCTCTACAGCCACCGCTCGAACTTTCTTCATGCCTTCGCAGCCAACCAGCCCAACGCCTTCGGCATTCGCGAAGGCGAAACCGTGCTTCCTATCGTCCCCATGTTCCATGCCAACGCCTGGGGCCTGACATTCATGGCACCGATGGCCGGCGCATCGTTGGTTCTGCCGGGGTCGCGGCTCGATGGGCCGTCGCTCGCCGGAGCCATCAACGAGCAGGGCGTGACGATCGCAGCGGGAGTTCCCACTGTCTGCATGGGCTTGCTCGACCACTTGCGCGCAACTGGTTCGCGACCCGAGTGCTTGAAGCGGCTCATCATCGGGGGGGCTGCCGTCACGCCTGACCTTGTCGAGGGCTTCGAACGCGATTTGGGTGTCGAGGTGATCCACGCTTGGGGAATGACCGAACTATCTCCCGTTGGGTGCATCTCGAAAAAGCCCGTCAACGAGAATCGGCGGCTCGTGGATCTGGGGCGCGCAGCGCGATTGCGCCAAGGGTCTCCGATCTTTCCTCTTGAAACGCGCATACAGGATGAAACCGGCGCCCCGGTACCACATGACGATCGCACGCCGGGACACCTCGCGGTCAAAGGGCCGTTCGTGACGAAGACCTACTTCGCCGGCACCTCGGAAGTGATCGATGCCGAGGGGTTCTTTGACACCGGCGACATTGCCGTGCGCGACCAGCATGGCTCGATCCGGATTGTCGACCGGGCCAAGGACATCATCAAGTCCGGCGGTGAATGGATATCCGCGCTCGAGATCGAGACGCTGGCGAGCGCGCTGCCCGGGGTGGCGGCGGCTGCGGTCATCGGTGTCCCGGACGTCAAATGGGGGGAACGGCCCATGCTCGTCGTCGAGCCCAAGGCCGATGCCATTCTCGAGGCCGAGGCTATCCTCGCCGGACTGGACGGCCAGATTCCCAAGTGGTGGATGCCTGAACGCATCGAATTCAGGACGATACCGCTGGGCGCGACGGGCAAAATCGACAAGAAGACGCTTCGAACGATGATGGCGGCGGAGGGCTGATCGGCCCTGAGCCGGGCCTGTTGCCGGCTCCGCTGACGTCGAAGCGCCAATCTTCCCGTCGGCGCCTTGGCGTAGCGGCCCTCCGGGTAAGGTTCGCCGGCCCGACGTGACGCAGCGGTCCGAGGCCGTGCGGGCGCAGAGCTCCGGGCCGCTCCGAGTGGAATGACGGTTTCCCTTCCAGCTCTCACCTCTCATCCGAGCAATAGGGGACAATGTATGTTAATGCTTGCTCGCTTGTCGCCATGCCAGTTTGCGATGCGCCATGCGATGGGAGCCGAAAAAATGCTGTTCGAGCCCGTGATCCGCAAATTGAGCGCGCTCGAAGCATTGACGAGCGCCGAGGTCGACGCGGTGAAGGCGCTGTGCCGCGACACGCGAACAATCCGCCGGCACAAGGACGTAATCAGCGAAGGGGAGCGGCCTGACAGCGTTCACCTGGTGCTGTCGGGCTGGGCTGCACGATATGCCATCCTCCCCGACGGCACCCGGCAAATCACCGCGTTCCTGGTTCCCGGCGACTTTTGCGATATGCACGTTACCACCCTGGCACGCATGGATCACAGCATCGGGGCGATCACCGATTGCACCGTAGCCTTCATCCCCAAGTCGCTCATGGATGAGATAACGCGTTCAACGCCGGTACTCACACGCGCATTCTGGCGTGCGACCCTGATCGACGAGGCCATCCTGCGGCAATGGCTGGTCAGCACTGGACGGCGCGACGCCAAGGCAGGCATCGCCCATCTTCTTTGCGAGCTGCATATACGCCTGCGGCTCGTGGGATTGACGAACGAGGGCGACCTCGCGCTTCCCTTGACGCAAGCGGATATCGCCGATGCGACGGGCCTCACGCCCGTGCACGTGAACCGCACGCTGCGCGACTTGCGGGAGGGCGGCCTGATCGGTGAAGGCCACCGCATTCGCCTTCTCGACGTCCCGGGCCTTCGCAAGATTGCGGGTTTCCACCCCAGTTACCTTCATTTGAATGAAGCCGATGCGGCTGCCTGAAACCTGGCAGAGCGCACCGGGCACCCCGGAGCGGGTCGGTGAGCATTCGGTGTCGTTGCACACATTCGTTTGTTCACTGTCGCATTTCCGGCGCTCGAAAAGAGCCCAGTCGATGCAGATGCCGCGTGTTGGCGAGCCACCTTTCTTGCGGGTGGCCGGCATGATAGCCGCCTGACATGGCAGATTTTCCTCTCATCCGTGCCGCCATGGCCGTGCACGAAATCACCAGTCCTGCCTACGACGTGGACTCGGGCTCTCCTGTCGACGGACCGGACCTCCAGCAGTGCATCCGGATTGCGCGAGCCGTCCTGCTCGCCCTGCGGGATCCGAGCGACAGGATGCTGGACGCGGCGGGGGGCCTTTCCGCGTCGCTCGACGGCTGCGTCGGCGAGGACGAAAGCGGCGCAGCTTCGATTTCGCGGCGCGCTGTTGCCGATGCCTGGAAAGCGATGATCGATGCGGCGTCGCAAGATGGGCGCTGATGACGTGCGAGGGCCGGTGCTTCCTTGTCGTGGCGCCTTTGCGGCCGCCTCTTCGATCGAGTGCGCCTGCTGGAGCCTGTCCGAACGCTTGGCTGCGTTTTGAACTACGACAGCGTTGTCGATCGCCTGCGCCGTGCAGGGGGACTAGAAGACGGTAAAGCGCATCTCGGCCGCAACCTTGCGAACGATTGCCACTGTTTCATCGACAGGGAGGCTATGGCCGAGCCGCTGGTACTGAGAGGCAATGCTGGCGGCGCTGCGGATCGACATCGGTTGTCCGATTTCCGCCATGTCCCTGCGCACCTGTTCTTCAAGCCGGTCGATTTCGCCCACTATCCTGCCCTTGCCTTGTCGAGTAGCCACTCACGTCTCGACAACCCACAGGCTTGAAAACGGCTGCGCAGGAAAAATTACCCCTCAAAAAAGGGGCGGGGAAACCGGCGTGAAGAAGCCTGATCTTGACCGAGCCACCAGGGGGCTTGGCGGCCCGCTGACAACGGGGCAATCCCTTCGGCCGGCGTGGGGCGGGGCCGCGCGACCCTGGGAATGGCCCAGGGCGGCGGCCTCGCCAATAACCTTTACGAGGATCGGCGTGTCCTATTCGACGGCGTCGACTTCGTCCTCGGCTGGTTCATCGAAGTCGCGCTCGGGGCCGATCGGTACGATGCCGGTCGGGTTCAGGAAGCGATGGCTACCGTAGTAGTGGCCCTTGATGTGGGTGAAATCGACGGTCGGGCGGATCGCCGGATGGCCATGCAGGCGGCGGGTGAAGGCCCAGAGCCGGGGATAGTCGACCAGCGCGCGCAGATTGCACTTGAAATGCCCGAAGTACACCGGATCGAAGCGGACCAGCGTCGTGAACAGGCGTATGTCGGCTTCCGTCAGGCGTTCGCCTACGAGGAATCGCCGGCCTTGCAGATGCTCCTCGAGCCAGTCGAGCGTCGCGAAGACGTCGCTTGCCGCTTCCTCGTAGGCTTGCTGCGTTGTCGCAAAGCCGGTGCGGTAGACGCCGTTGTTGAGACCGTCGTAGATCCGCTCGTTGACCTCGTCGATCTGCTGGCGCAGTCCCGCCGGATAGTAATCCCCCGGCTGCGCACCGCAGCCGTCGAAGACGGTGTTGAACATCCGGATGATCTCGGACGATTCGTTCGATACGATTGTCCCGGTCTTCTTGTCCCATAGCACCGGGACCGATACCCGCGACGTGCAGGACGGATCGGACAGCGTGTAGATCTCGTGCAGCAGCCTTGCGCCGTTCACGCCGTCTGGGATGACGCCGGGGCCGGGGAGGAATGTCCAGCCATCTTCCTCCATCAGCCAGTGCACTATCGAGATATCGACAAGCGCTTCCAGTCCCTTGAGACTGCGCATGATGAGGGTGCGGTGAGCCCACGGGCACGCCAGCGAGACGTAGAGATGATAACGCCCCGGCTCGGGCGCATACGTCGCCCCGGCGGCGTCCGCCTCGATCCTGTTGCGAAAGACCGAGGGCGGGCGTCGCAGCTTGCCTTCGTTCATCAAGGCGTCGAGACCGCCGCGGTGCCACGCACCATCGATGAGTTCACCCATTGCAGATATCCTTGGTTGGCATGAAACCGCTGTGTCCCTGCTTGAAGATCATGATGTCCCTTTCGCCCCGGCCCGGCGAATCGCAGGGGCGACTTCCTGGCCCAGAAGCTCGATCGAGCGCCGCATCGCGGCCTGGTCGTTCTCGCCGGAACTCATCTGGAAAGTGATGCGCGAGACCCCGCCAAGGGCTTCGCTCGCGGCCCGGGCGCGCAAGGTGGCGGTTTCAGGGCTTCCAACCAGATAAGCGCCGGAGGGAGAACAGGCCGCATCGAACTGTGCCCGGGTGGGCGGGGCCCAGCCGCGCTCCCTGGCGGCTATTCCAAACATGCGAGCCCAGCCCGGGAAGAACAGGTCTCGTGCCTCCTGGTCCGTTTGAGCGACAAAGCCGATCGCATGGACGCCGACCTTGAGCTGCTCCGGCGCATGTCCGGCATGGCGACCGGCCTCCTTGTACAGGTCGACGAGGGGACGGAAGCGCTCAAAGCCTCCGCCGATGATCGCGATCATCAGGGGCAGGCCAAGCGCACCGGCTCGCGCGAAGCTATGCGGCGTGCCGCCAACCCCGAGCCAGACGGGAAGTACCTCCTGCGCCGGGCGCGGGTAGATGCCTTGCCCCGTCAGTGCCGGGCGGAAGCGGCCATTCCAAGTGACATGCGTATGTTCGCGTACCTTCAGGAGCAGGTCCAGCTTCTCGGTGAAAAGCGCATCGTAGTCGGGCATCGCGTGGCCAAAGAGCGGGTAGGCCTCGAGCGAGGAGCCGCGGCCCACGACCATTTCCGCCCGGCCATTGGAGATCAGGTCGAGCGTCGCGAAGTCCTGGAAGACCCGGACCGGGTCATCCGCACTCAGCACGGTGACCGCGCTCGTCAACCGGATGCGGCTCGTCCGGGCCGCTGCCGCGGCCAGAATCACGGCCGGGGCCGAATCGAGCGTATAGTCCTTGTGATGTTCACCGATGCCGAAGACGTCGATGCCGGCGCGGTCGGCGATCTCGATCTCCTCCAGCAACTGGGCCATGCGCTGTGCCGCCGTCACGCCCGCGCCGTCGGCGGCAGGCAAGTTGACGGCGAAACTGTCGATGCCGATTTCCATAGTGGATCCTTCAGGCAGCGCCGGCGCCGGCATTGCGGCTCGCCCGGCCATCGAGCCTCAACGCGCCTGCCCCGAAAACCGCAACCTGCAGGAGGCCGCCCACGATCGCAATGTTCTTGAGGAAGTGGATCATCTGGTTCTGGTCGGCGAAGTCACTATGGAAGAACACCGCGGTCGCGAACGTGAACACGGCCAGCCCCAAGGCGACGATCCGCACGCGGTAGCCCGCGATCAGCAGCAGGCCGCCTGCGACTTCGACGATAATCGCAAGGCTCAGCGCGAGCGCCGGAGCGGGCAGTCCGGCAGAGGCGATGTAGGCCTGCGTCGCGGCCGGGGCGGCCAGCTTGCCCACGCCGCTGAGAAGAAACAGCGCTGCCATCGAGATGCGGCCCGCCAGGGCCAGGCCATTGTTGTTCGTCAGCATGTCTTGTCGTCCGATATGATCAGGAAGGTGCAGGAGCCCCGCGCAGCATGGCTGCACGAGGATCCGATGAAACCCGGTGCGCGCGCTGCCTGTTCGCATCGCGTCACATCGTCGGCGAACGCCATATTGCCATTGCGGCGATCGTAGCAGCCGGTATGTTCCTGTACTTTCCATCGGAACGGCCGATACATCGCCATGCTTGAAAGTGTCTCGCTCGACCAGCTCAGAGCCTTCGTCGCCGCCGTTGAGACCGGCAGCTTCTCGGGCGCTGCTCGGCGCCTGCTGCGCACGCAGTCCGCCATGAGCGAAGCGATAGCCGCCCTGGAGACCCATCTTGGTGTGTCTCTCTTCGACCGCGGCGGCCGCTACCCGAAGCTGACGGCAGAAGGTACCGCGCTGCTCCTCGACGCGCGGCAGGTCCTCTCGGCGATGGACGTCATGAAGGCCCGCGCCAAGGGGATGGCCTCCGGCATCGAAGCGGAACTGGCCATCGTCGTCGACGTCTTCTTTCCGCTCCAGGCCCTGGCAGGCGCGGCCACCGAGTTTCGACGGGAATTTCCCGCAACGCCGCTGCGCATCTATGTCGAGGCGCTCGGCGCCGTGGTCGAGCCGGTGCTCGATGGCCGCGCGGCCTTCGGCATCGCAGGCTCGCTACCGCTGCTTCCCGCCGGACTGCGCGCCGAACGCCTGATGAGCGTGGGCTTCGCCATGGTCGCATCGGCTGACCACCCCCTCGCATCCTGGAACGGTATCATCCCGCATGACGAACTCGCCCGCCATGTCCAGCTCGTCCTGACCGACCGCTCCGAGCTGACAAGGGACCGGGAATTCGGGGTCATGTCGGCGTCGACCTGGCGGCTTGCCGATCTTTTCGCCAAGCACGCCTTCCTCTTGAGCGGGCTCGGCTGGGGCGGCATGCCTGTACATGCCGTCGAGGCGGACTTGCGCTCGGGGCGCCTTGTCACGCTGTCCGTGGAGGGCGTGCCCCCCGGCCATGCACTTCCCATGTCCGCCGTCTATCGCAGCGCCGCTCCGCCCGGACCGGCCGGCCGCTGGATGATCGACCGGCTGCAGGGCTGCTCCTCCTCGCTTTCCTGACATCGGGGAGGGCCAGGGCCAGGCGGGTCCGACCTGCAATCGGGTTGCACGCTCGCCCTTGGCGCGACGGCCTGCCCAGTGAAGTCTTCGCGGACATTGCTCGCGGCCTCCTGCAAGGCACCGCGTCGCGCCGGACACGGGCACGCCCCGGCGCTTGCCAAGACCCGCTCGGAAATCGCTGTCCGGTCAAGGTGCCGCTGCCGGTCGATGAAATAGGGGCAGGCCCTTCCACGCTGCGATCGACGTCAACCCCGAGCATTCGCTCGGCCTATCTGCAGGCGCCGCCGGCTGCTTCCCTTGCGGGATCCCAGCCAGCGGAGCTCCTCCATGATCCATCTCATCGCCAACCATCCCGCCGATCCCCGCCGCGAGCTCGTGAACACGATGTTCCACGACCGCAAGTGCCTCTTCGTCGACTTCTTCGGCTGGCAAGTCCCCGTCGTCGACGACCTCTACGAAATGGACCAGTTCGATACGCGGCATGCGCTCTACATCGTCGTCGCCGAGGAAAGCGGTTCGCATGCCGCCTCGCTGCGTCTCCTGCCAACCGACCAGCCGCACATGCTGGGCACGATCTTTTCCCACTTGTGCCCGCTTGGTGTCATCGCCGACGCGCGAACCTGGGAAAGTACCCGGCTTTGCCTGCCGCGGCGCCACGGCGCTGCCCGCCGCCGCGAACTGCGCAACCTCCTGATCTCGGCGATGGTGGATTACGCGCTGGAGCGAGGGATCGAGCGCTACACCGGCGTCCTTCCCGAGAGTTTTCGCAAGGACGTCCTGGCAATGGGCTGGAAGGCCGAGCCGCTCGGTCCCGCCGTGCGAATGCCTGGCGGCCCCGCCGGAGCCTTCCTCGTCCACATCGAGCCCGATACCCCGAGGCGGCTGTGCTGGTCGCAGACGTACGTCGATGCCCCCCGGAGCCCGGTCGCATGAGCGCGCCTCGTCTCGCCGCACGCCTCAACCAGGACGGCTGGTGCGTCGTGGAAAAGGCGCTTCCCCCTCGTGTCCTCGATGGCCTCGAGCAGGATCTCGCTGCCAGTTTTGCGGCAACGCCGCTGTGCCAGGGGCCCTTCTACGGCGAGCGGACCCGCCGCTTCGGCGGCCTGCTTGCTCGTTCCGTCCATGCGCAGCGCCTCGTCATGCACCCTGCGATCCTCGAGGTGGCCGAGGCGGTGCTGCTTCCCTGGTGCGAGCGCATCGCCCTCAACCTGACCCAGGCGATCGAGATCATGCCCGGTGCCTTGCCGCAGCTTCCCCACCGCGACCAGGACATGTGGCAGGGTCCAAAGGGGAGCATCGAATACCTCGTAAACGTCATGTGGCCGCTCGATGCGTTTACCCGAGCGAATGGCGGGACCCGGCTGTGGACCGCCAGCCAGTGCGACCAGGACGTTCCGGCGCTTCCCGAGGCAGACGCCGTCGTCCCGCATCTCGTGCGCGGCGATGCCCTGGTTTTCCTGGGCTCGACCCTCCATGGCGGCGGCGGCAACCTCACCGCGACACCCAGGCGCGGGATCATCGTCAGCTACTGCCTCGGCTGGCTCAAGCCCTTCGAGCTGCAATGGCTGGTCTATCCGCCGGCGATAGCCAGGGGCTTCTCGTCCGAACTCGCCGCCCTGGTAGGCTACGCCCAGCATCGCCCCAATCTCGGCAATGTCGAAGGCCAGTGCCCATCCATCCTGCTGGGCACTGATATCCCCGGCCACCTTCCGGCAATCGATGCCTTGCGGCCGGACCAGGCCGAGGCGGCTGCCTTGTTCGTGCGTTCGCAGATGGGCGAGATGGGCTGAACGCCATGGTCGCCGCAGCCCTCCAAGCCAGCGTCAACGCCATGATCCCATTCGGTCGCGGCGGGCTGGCCTGGGAAGTGCTGCGGCGCGATTCCCGATATCACACCGCATTCGCTGCCTTGGCCGGCTCGGTGCAGCCAACGCAGCCCGCACCGCCGGCCTTCACGTCCGATTGGGGGCTTCACTTTCGCTGAGGATCCGGCGCTGGACTGCGCCCGCGTCACGCCGATCTGGTCGGCGCGGCTGGATCCGTGCGTCCTGCGCGCCCGGCCCGCCGGGCCGGGATCCGCAGCGGAGCCGACTTGGCTCGAGCGTGCTATGCCCCAGATGCGATGGATGGCAGGGTCGCAGGGGACGCACCTTGCCTTTGCCTGCGGGGGAGAGATTGCCCGGATCGATGTTGTCGGCGCCGTCGTGCCGGAGGACTGTACCTCGCTCGAATTCCTGGTCCTCGCCGACGGGCGGCTGGAGCATCAGCTCGCCGCGCTTCGCCGGGTCCTGCGCGGATCAAGAGGCGTGTCCGAACCGCGCCGGCTCGTCCGACAGCATGTGTCGCTGCTCGCCCTCGATGCCCATATGGCGGGCGCCGGCCTTCGCGAGACAGCCGAACTTATACTTGGTCCAGGTGACTGGCCCGGGGACGGCGAGCATCGCAAGTCACAGGTGCGCCGCCTGATCGAGTCCGGCGCGGCCCTGCTTGAGCGCGGTGCAGCCGCAGTTTTTCGGTAGTCTTATACCGGATCGGCCAGGGCTGTATCCGGAAGTTCGTCCATAAGCAGCGTGTAGGGCTTCACGCCGAGGGACGCTGCGAGGCTGTCCAGCCGATCAATGCTGACGCTGTACTCCCGCCTTTCGAGCGCGCTCACATATGTGCGATGGATTCCCGCTTCGTGCGCTAGCCCCTCCTGGGACATGCCTCTGGCCGCCCGAAGACGACGAAGATTGCGCGCAAGATTATCGCGGCTGGACATTGGGCCAGCCAGCCGATTGAACTGTATTTATCTACACTGTATACAGTGCAATCGGATGTGCACTTCCACCCGCCTCTGTTCGCCAAACGCCCTCGACGGTCCTATGACCGAGTATGACTGGAGGCTGATGCCTGTTTACGCAGCGCTTCTGGATTGGGACGATGCAGGGCGGGACTGGGCTGCTGGCGTGCATTCGCTGTTAAATGTCGATCCGTCAGCGCCTGATGCAAAGGCATGCTGGTCTTCACATCTCAACCGAGCACGCTGGATCGTCGGTGGAGGCCTAGAACAAGTGATGAGGGCGTTCGGGGAGGAGCAAACGTAATGCTATCGACGCCTCGCGGCTGCGCCGCGACCGCGCTCTACGGCTCGCTGCGCTCTCCGCCGAGCCCCTCGCGGGTCTCGTCCATCCGGTAACGATCGCTTGCGCATGATGATGGTCGCCGCGCTGTTCGCGCGGCCGCGTTTCCTGTTTGCCTCTCCCGGCGTGGCGGGTGTGGCCGGCGCTCCCGGCTAGGCCCTTCGACGTGCGCATCGGAACGTCAGCCACGCCGGCATTCCACGTTGGTCTCGGTCAGACTAGATCTTCGGCCTGCAGGCTGTCGACACTTCGGACATAGGTGTAGATTCCGATCTGCCCACTGGCGGACTTCGTCGGGAATACAGCCTTGAACTCGTCCATGCGCTCTTCCGTGACTTGCATGGAACCTGAGCCGAAGGCGATGTTGAAGTTAGTCACCGTCGACGTTGGAGGCTGGATCTTTTCGGGATTGAAGGTGAATCGCGACGTCTCCGCGGCGCGGTTCACCTGTTCCAGCGCGTCGCTCACTGCTGCTTCGTTGTCTCCGGAGAGCGTGATGTCGTCCATGTAAACCGATATCGCCACGCCTTTCCGGTGCAGATCGGCGATCGCCTTGCCGAGCCCGGAGTGGCTTAGGACGATGGAGGAAAGGATTGGTGACTGGACGAAGCCGAAGGGGATGCTGAACCGCCGGCGCGGCGGCTTCTTGTCCACGGTGCTGTCGCATGACATCTCCCAAGCCTCCGCATGGGAGAAGTGGAGACGCTTAAGAGAACGATGGACCTTCTGCCGGGTGATCTGATCGAAGAACCGTTGTAGGTCGACCGACGTCACCCAGGATGCATCGCGGTGGAGCCGGGCTGCCGCCACATGCCCCCCGGGCTGGAGGTGGTAGTAGTAGTCAGGCACCTTCCAACGTCCCTCGATCAGCGTCTTGATCGCCTGCCCGCGTTCGCGGCCGTGATCTGTCGGCACATAGACGCGCGTCCCAGGCTTCAGATCGAAGTGGTGTTCATACAGATTGCGCACGGTAGTTGGTGACCTCAGCCAGCAGCTTCACTGCCCAGTATACGCTTTGCAGCGCACCGGCCAAGATGCTCAGGCTGAGGCCACAGTAGCGAAACAAACGAAATTTGTTTTTCATACCGCGGGTTCTCCACATCACCCCCGGCTGCCTTGCGCTTTCGCGCCAGTCACCAACCAAGAAGGTTTCAAGGCTTCTGGGAAACCCAGTTACAATGTCACCCGAAGCAGATTTCCCAGGTTTCCCCAAGTATCCGCAGTGAAGAACCTCATGCCGAGGGACCGTTCGTATATCGGACCAGCTCAATACGCACAAGTTGAAACGATTTATGAGAGGCGTCGTGATGCAGGGGCATGCTCAGCGTGTAGGCGTAGTGGTAAACCTGTAGCGGGTCGAAGAAGTCCCGGAGGAAGCTGCGTAGGCTCCGGACGTTCTCGTCGTCACTTGGTTTCACTAGAGACACCGCGAGGAATGATGAAACGACAAGCTTGTCCGGCATTCTTGAGGTCTCGACCCTACGGATCCGCTGTGATGCCGGAGAACCGGAAAGCGTCGCCCTCGTTGACGAGAGCCCCGGGGCCGGCCGCTGATCGGTCGGCGGTTAGCCCTCTTTGCCGGGCGCGCTGATAAGCGCGCAGGGATCGACGTGGAGCGCGTCGGCGATTTTCCCGAGGACGGTGACGCTGGCTGATACGCGAGCGCGCTCGATCGAACCGATGTAGCGCGAACTGAGACCGGTCAGGCCTGCAAGATCTTCCTGTGTAAGGTCACGCTTATGGCGAAGCAGACGCAGGTTTGTCGCCAAGGCATGCTTCAAGTCCATGCGACAGCGATCCGGGAGCCGGAACGAAAGTTCTAGGAACGATAGTTCCTAAACGGTATGCTTCGGCATCACTGGACCCGAGGCTATGATGACGAACCTCATAGATGTTCCGTCCGAAGAAGATCGGGTGTGCGAATACGATCTTAGCAATCTTGCCTTGTACGCGGCTCTGCTGGATGCCGTCGACGCTGGCCATTCATGGCAGGAATGTGCGGGTCGGATCATGGGCCTGAAAGAACATGACTTGGTTTCTTTTGATGTATTCGATCGCCATTTGCGGCGGGCCCGTTGGATCATCGCAGAGGGCCTGCAGGAGGCACTGGTCGTCTTCAGTGACGAAATTTAGCGCTGGCAACCGCGACGCATCGCGGCATTGCCACGACCGCGCTCTACGGCTCGCTGCGCTCTCCGCCGAGCCCCTCACGGGTCTCGTCCATTCGGTAACGATCGCTTGCGCATGATGATGGTCGCCGCGCTGTTCGCGCGGCGGCGTTTCCTGTTTGCCTCTCCCGGCATGGCGGGTGTGGCCGGCGCTCCCGGCTAGGCCCGTCGCGGCCAAGGACAACCCCGCTCGCTGCGCTCCCTGCGGGGTGCTCCACATCCGTTCCGCCCTTGCGGTGTCCTTGCCCGCTGGAGCCGGGCCTCTTGGTCGCGTTTCGCCGCCCACCCCCGCCTTCGCGGGGAGGCTTTGTGCCTTTTTGGGGTGGCGGAAAAGGACAGGTCATGCCGAAATCTTCAAGCCGCAGTGCCACCCGCATGGGTTGCGAAGGGAAGAGGGACGAGCGCGCCAGCCTCTATGATGAGGTGACCTCGCGCATCGTCTCGGAACTGGAGGCAGGACGCTTCCCGTGGGTCCAGCCATGGGGAAAGGTCGAGGGGCTGGGCATCAATGCCCCGCCCGGCCTGCCGCGCAACGCGGTGACGGCCCGGCCCTATTCGGGCGTCAACATCCTGATCCTGTGGTGCGCCGTCATCGAAAGCGGTTGGCCATCGCAAGGCTGGCTCACCTTTCGACAGGCCCGAGAGGCAGGGGGATGCGTCCGCAAGGGCGAGCGCGGCGTGACCGTGGTCTATGCCGACCGCTTCATCCCCAAGGGCGAGGCCGAGCGGGCGACGCGCGATGGCGACGAGGCCCGCGCCATTCCTTTCCTCAAGCGCTTTACCGTCTTCAACGTCGCCCAATGTAATGGTCTGCCCGCAGACCTTGGCAGCGATCCGGTGCCATTGGCCGAGAGCGAGATCGTGCCCGTTGCCGGGGAATTGATCGCGGCTTCGGGCGTCGAGTTTCGTGTGGGCGGGGACAAGGCCTACTATGCGCCGGGTGCCGACTTCGTGGCGGTGCCGCCGCAGGCCGCCTTCTTCGATCCGGTGAACTGGCACAGGACGGCATTTCACGAGCTGTGTCACGCCACTGGCCACGCCCAGCGGCTGAACCGGGATATGACCAATCCCTTCGGCAGCAAGGATTACGCCCGCGAGGAACTCATCGCGGAAATGGGTTCGGCCTTCCTCTGCGCCGCGCTCGGCATCGTCCCGACCGTCCGTCATGCGGATTACCTTGGCGCGTGGCTCGACGTCTTGCGCGAGGACAGTCGTGCCATCTTCCGCGCCGCCAGCGCGGCCTCCAAGGCCGCCGACTGGCTGCTTTCGCGCCATCGCGAGGCCGAAAGCGCCCGCGCCGATGAAAGGATCGCGGCATGATCCTGCTTCCCGACGACCTGCGCGAGGCACTGCGGGCGAATGCCATTCGCCATGGCATCGCGATGCGTGGGGGTCTTGCTGAGCCGGATTTCGTGCCCGTGCTCAAGCTCTTCAATCCGCTGGGTGCGGCGACATGGCTGGCGACCGAAATCGCCGAGGATGGCGACACGCTGTTCGGCCTTGCCGATCTTGGCTTTGGTTGCCCGGAATTGGGAACATTCAGCTTCTCCGAAATCGCCGCCGTGCGGTTGCCCTACGGCATGGCCATCGAGCGCGATGGCGATTTCGAGACGGTTCACCCGCTCTCCGTCTGGGCGACATGGTCGCGCCGTTCCGGCTCGATCCTCTGGGCGCAGGCGATGCTCCGCCGCCATGGCCCCACTCCTGACGAGACGGCCGCGGACCCTGATCTTCCACCGTCCTGACGGCGGATGACGCGAGGCGGCGCGTCATGCCGCCATCCTGTGCCGGTCACGCCGCGATCATCGCAAACCGCGCGACCGGGATCTTTTGAAGAAAGGCAAATGACCCATGAAGCTCGACCACATTCCTCTCGACAGGCTTTATGTCGACAAGACCAACATGCGCTTTGGCCGCAAGGCCCCGGACGTGTCCGACATCCTGCCGACCATCCGCGCGCGGGGCGTGATCCAGACGCTGCTGGTCCGCCCTCCCGATGCCGAAGGCCGCTTCGGTATTGTCGCGGGAAGCCGCAGGTTCCATGCCAGCCGTATAGTCGCGGACGAACGCCGGGAAGCGGGCGACATCGATCCCGAGGCGCTGCTCCTGCCCTGCGCGATCATGGAGGAAGGCGACGATGCCGCCGCCATCGAGGCCTCGATGATCGAGAACATGGCTCGGCTCGATGCCGATGAAGTGCGCCAATGGGAGAGCTTCACCCGGCTGGTGCGGGAAGGACGCGGGGTCGAAGAGATCGCCATGACCTTCGGCCTTCCCGAACTTTCCATCCGGCGCGTCCTTGCGCTTGGCAACCTGCTTCCACGTATCCGCGACCTCTATCGCGCCGAGCGGATCGACCGGGTCACCGTCCGGCACCTGACGCTGGCCAGCAAGAGCCAGCAAAAGGCATGGCTTGCGTTATTTGACGACGCTGACGCCTATGCCCCTACCGGCCATCAACTGAAGGCATGGCTCTTTGGCGGCCAGTCGATCCCGGCGCGCTTCGCTCTCTTCGATATCGATGGTTTTAGCGGCGCGATGGTCGCCGACTTGTTCGGCGAGGATCGCTACTTCGCCGATCCTGACGCCTTCTGGACGGCGCAAAATACGGCGATCGACGCACGCCGTGCGGCCTATCTTGAAGAGGGCTGGGCCGATGTCGTCGTGATCCCGCAGGCCGAGCATTTCCATTCGTGGGAATATGAAAAGGCCCCCAAGCGCAAGGGCGGGCGCGTCTATATCGATATGCGCGGCACCGGCGAAGTGACCTTCCACGAAGGCTATGTCACGCGCGCCGAGGCTCGCCGGATCGAGCGCGGTGAAACCGCATGCGCACCCAAGGCACAGCGCGGCGAACTGACATCTACCCTCCAGACCTATGTCGACCTGCACCGGCATGCAGCCGTTCGCGCTGCGCTGATCGGCCAGCCCGGCCTCGCCCTGCGGCTCATGGTCGCGCACGCCATCGTCGGCTCGTCCTTGTGGACCGTACGCCCGGAACCGCAGGCGACGCGAAACGACGAGGTGCGCAAGAGCATCGAGACAAGTCGGGGCGAGGCAGTCTTCGACGCGGAACGGCGCGTGGTTCTTAATACGCTTGGCTTCGCCGCCGAAGAACTCTCCGTCACTGGCGGGAACGGCGATGACTATGGCGTGGCCGGGCTGTTCCTGCGGCTTGTCGCGCTGCCTGACGAAGCCGTGATGCGTGTCCTTGCCGTGGTCATGGGCGAGAGCTTGGCGGCAGGTTCGGCAGCGGTCGAGGTAGTCGGCGAGGAGGTCGGGATCGCCATGGCCGACTGGTGGCAGGCCGACGAGGCGTTCTTTTCCTTGCTGCGCGACCGTGACGTGCTGAGCCGGATGACCGCGGAAGTGGCCGGTGAAACGGTCGCCAATGCCAATGCGGGCGAGAAGGCGAAGACCTTGAAGCGGATCATCGCTGATCATCTCGAAGGCGCGGAAGGCCGGGACAAGGTCGAGCGCTGGGTGCCGCGCTGGATGCAGTTCCCGCCGTCTGCGTACACCGAACGGGGCGGCGTCGGGACGGTCGCGGCTCACGCCAAGGTCGCCGCCGCCCGCCAGATGGCCGATGACGATTGCCCTGCGGAATCGGAAAAAGAGGAGGAGAGGCCGTTGTCCCGAGCGGCATGAATGGCAGGCGGGCGGGAGCGGTCCCGCCCGCCTGCAACGTCCCTTAAAATCGCGCCGCGCGGCCTCGCCCCGATGGGCTCGGCCGCGCGGCTTTAGCTTGCCCTCACGCGCCCTGGATCACGCTCGCATGGCGCATTATGAAAGGTGCGCGGCTCATGGCACCCGGGACACAGGCGAGATGGAGGGCGGTGATGAAGCGCGCCGACACGACGGAAATCGCGATGCGAATCATCATCGACCGGCCCGTGCCCGGTGTGTTGCATAGCCTGCAATCCAGGGACGGCGATCCGCTTGACCCGCAACTGTCCAGCGACGGCGAACCGCTTGCCTTCGACTTTGTCGTGCGCGTCGGACCCGGTCCCAAATTCTTCGGTGATCAGGTTCGACCTGAGGGGCCGGTGCGCCGTTTCGTCTACGTCCGCGTGGGTCAAGCAGCCGGCGATCATGCCTCGCCTTGGTCCCCCCGGATGAAGATCGACATCTAGGATATCGACCCGGCGCTGCTGGCCCGTGCGGCTCAGGGTGGGAGCATCGTCACCACCATTTGCGGCACCGCCAAGGATGGCAGCCCTGCCTGCGCCACGGTTCCCGCGCTGCACCGGGAGCTTGTCGAGCGCTAGGACGTAAGATGTTGGCCGCACGCGAGGGCGGCGCGCAAGACCTGCTGTCGAAGGTGGATTCCGTGTGCGGACCGGGGCCCGAATCGTGCCAGCAAGGGGCGCTTTTTTCGGATGGCCCGTACCGCCCCCGGCCTCTCTTGAAGGCTGGTCTGGCGGCGTGCGCTCCTTGTCCGTGCAACGGCTTTGCGCCGGTTTCTTCCCCGCCCTGACGGGCTCCTCGCGCACCAAGAAACAGGCGCTGCGCCGTCCTCCGCTCGCGCTGCGGCCGTCCCGGTGCACGGCGGCGCGACGCCACCCGATCGACCGCCATCGAGGCCGCATCGGGCGGCACTCGGACAATCGACAAGGAGACATCCCATGGCACAGATCGGCAGCTTCACCCGCAACGAGGACGGCATCTACAACGGGGAAATCCGCACCCTCACGCTTCGCGTCAAGGCCACCATCCGGCCGGTCGAGCGCGAGCACGACAAGGCCCCGGACCACCGCGTCAGTGCCGGTGGCGTCGAGTTCGGGGCGGGATGGACCAAGGCAGCGCGCGAGACCGGCGCCGAATATCTCAGTCTCAAGCTCGACGATCCCTCGTTTCCCGCGCCGATCTACGCGACGCTGACGCAAGGCGAAAACGGCGAGCACAAGCTCATCTGGTCCCGCTGAAGTCCAGGCTCCCCGCGCCGAACCCGGCGCGGGGGCCTCCATGTCGTGTCGGAAACGCCGTTGCCGGTTCCGACACTCCCGGCCCGGTATCCCGCCCGCCATCCTCGATATCGCGACCCCATCGTCTCGGGTCGCTCTAGCGGAAGGATGGCTTTTCATGGACGACGACGACCAGATCGCCCGGGCGACCCGCGCCAAGCGCGGCTCGCCTTTCCTCAACACCGACCAGGCGGCGGCCTATCTGAAGATTTCCGCGCTGCTGCTGCGGCGCATGCGGCGGGACGCTACGGGACCGATGTTCCGGCGCCATTGCCGCTACGTCCAGTACCATATCGATGATCTCGATGCCTGGTCGCGCGAGCACAGTGCACGGGGACTTTCGAAGTGATCGGGCGTCGCGCAGGGCCGCAGGATGCGCCGCTGTTTGCTTGGGGCGAGGCGCTGCGCATACGCAAGGAAGCGCGTCGCCGGCTCCGTCGCCGCATGCTTCTCGTAGGCCTGGGCGCTGGTATCGTCCTGGGCGCAGCAGCGCTTCCGCCATCGCCGCGTCTCATCTGGAACGCCAGCGCGAGCGCGCCGATCGGGCTCTACCGGGTCATTCCCGGGGCGCCCATCACGAAAGGCGACATGGTGGCGGCGCGCTTGCCCGAACCGTACAGGAAGCTTGCTGCAGCCCGCCGCTATATCCCCCGCGATGTGCCTTTGGTGAAGCGCGTTGCGGCCGAGGCAGGGGATGAAGTCTGCGCGCTCGGAGACCAAGTCTTCGTCAATGGACGTCCGGTCGCGAGGCGAAAGAAGGTCGATGCCATGGGGCGGGTCATGCCCTCGTGGCATGGTTGTCGCATATTGCGGCGACAGCAACTCCTGCTGCTCATGGACAGCTCAGGATCGTTCGATGGGCGCTATTTCGGGGTGAGCGAAGGCATCGATCTCATAGGAGAGGCGCGTTTGCTATGGCGCCGCTGAGATGCGCCTTGGCCATCCTGGCGATCGTTGCACCCTATCCGGTAGCGGGTGAGCCACGTGCCCAGGGGGCTGCATCATCGGTCGCCGCCTGGCAGCCTTATACGCGCGAGGCGTCGCTGCGGTTCGGCGTGCCGATCGCCTGGATCGAGCGCGTGATGCACGCCGAAAGCCGGGGGCGCACCTCCCAGGGCGGACGCCCGATCCGGTCGCGGGCGGGTGCGATCGGGCTCATGCAGGTCATGCCCGCGACATGGTCGGACATGCGCGCGAGACTAGGTCTTGGCACCGATCCCGACAATCCACGTGACAACATTCTTGCAGGCACCTTCTACCTTCGCCTGATGTACGAGCGCTTCGGCTATCCGGGGCTGTTCGCGGCCTATAACGCGGGGCCGGCGCGCTACGCCGACTATCTGGCTGGTCGCACAAGGCTGCCGCGCGAGACCATCGGCTATCTGACCGGCGTCGCGCCCGAGGCCCGGGGAAGCGATCGGGCCTCGGCAACAGCGCGCCCGATGGACGGCCTCTTCGCCGTCCGAAGGAACACGGTATCACCGTCTGCCGGTAGTCCGGATGCACAGTCCCGAGGGTCGCTGTTCGTCCCGCTGTCGCAGGGCCGATGACGTGAGGTCGCGTGCCAGCGAGAGGGAGGAAGCTCGTCTCGAAAGACCCAGTGTGATGGCTGGGGCAACGGCTCTCAAGGCCCGCGGGTACCCCCCAATTTGCTTCGCAAATCGGTTCCCCCCACGTCCGCTTCGCGGCTCTTCGCTTCGCTCATCGGCCCTGACAGCCGCTGCCCCAGCCATCTTCGAAACGCCGTTCTCGATGATGGGAACGATAGCGAAGGAGATCATCATGGGCATGTATCGGCACATCGAAACGGCGTTTGATGGAAGCAGGGACAAGGTCGTTTCGGCGCTCGTGGCGGGTTTGGAGCGAGAGTTCGGGAGGGGGGCGGCGGAAGGTCTGGCACGCCATTTCCTGGATGCCGAAGAGGTGGACTTCCGGTGGGATGCGCGGAGCGAGGAGCGCTGGCTGGGAGCTTATGAATGCCCGGAGGATGCTGAATTCGAACTCGATCGGGTCGCCATCTGTGGGCGGCTCGATGGGGAATGGTTCACCGCCATCATGCTCGTGGATGGCGAGGGCAATGCCCACGGCATGACGGGGTGCCGTGCTGCCAGGGATCGAACCGGAGCCCGCGATGGGATGCTTGATGCGCACTGACCGACAGAAGTTGCGAATGGAGGGGCGGCGTCGGTTCGGCGTCGTCTCTCCCGTTTTTTTGAGCCAGGATCAGGAAGGAGAGGGAGGAAAGGGGAAACAAGATAAAGGCAGTGTCTCGCGACCCCTGCCAAGCCTTTGTCTGCACATCCTTTATTCACGAGACAGGCAATCGCGACCACGAGACAGTCAGGGCAATAGTGACGGAAATCAGCCATTTTCCGATCGAAATCGCGAGACTTTCGGAGCCCATCGTGCCTGACGACGACTTTACCCCCAAACTGGGCCGCGGACGCGCGAAGGAGAGAAAGGCCACGGTCAAGTATGGGGGGCGCATCCTCGCCGCGAGCCGTCTGGCCGGCACCAAGACCAGAATCAAATCCGGGCGCTTCGACGGCAGCAGGATCGGACGCGGTGCAAGCATGGGGAGGCTGCTTTCAAGCCGTGACCGCCTCGGGGGTTTTCGCGGGCGCCGTGCCGTGGTGAAGGCGAGCCTTATCCGCTTGGCTGGCAAGGGCGGCCAAGTCGCACGCGCGCACATGCGTTACATCCAGCGCGACGGGGTGACCCGCGAGGGCTTGCCGGGCGAACTTTACGGTCCCGAAACCGACCGAGCAGATGGCGGGGATTTCCTGAAGCGTACCGCCGGCGACCGGCACCAGTTCCGCTTCATCGTCTCGGCCGAGGACGGCGCTGAATATCCCGATCTCAAGCCTTATGTCCGCCGCCTCATGACGCAGGTCGAGCAGGACCTCGGCACCAAGCTGGATTGGGTCGCGGTCGACCACTTCAACACCGAGCGTCCACATACCCACATCGTGCTGCGCGGGGTGGATGACCAGGGCGACAATCTGATCATCGCGCGGGAGTATATTTCGCACGGGCTTCGCGAGCGCGCCTCCGAGCTCGTGACGCTCGACCTTGGCCCTCGTACCGACCATGAGATCGAGGCGCGCCTGCGCCATGATGTCGACCGCGAACGGCTGACAGCAATCGACCGTCGCCTGCTGCGCCGCATGGACGTCGATCGCACGGTATCACCGGCCGACAACGATCCCTTCCAGCAGTCGGTCGCGGCGGGTCGGCTGCGCAAGCTCAAGGCGATGGACCTCGCTGCCGATGTCGGTGGCGGACGCTACAGGCTCGCCGAGGGACTGGAGGAAACGCTCCGCCGGATGGGTGAGCGCGGCGACATTATCCGCCTCATGCAGCGTGAACTGACCGCCCGCAGGCTTGACCGTGCCGGCGTCGAGCAGGTCGTGTCACAGGACCTTCGAGAACCGATCGTCGGTCGCGTGATTCAGCGTGGCTTTTCCGATGAGCATCGCGACCGGCATTACCTGATGGTCGATGGTGTCGATGGCAGGGTCCATTATGTCGACATAGGCCGGGGCGATGCCACGCCATCGGTGCCGGAGCGATCAACGGTACGGGTCGCGCCGTCGCGGATTGAGGCGACCCAGGCTGATCGCGCCGTCGATGCGGTCGCCCGCGCCAATGGCGGGCGCTACTCGATCGACCTGCACTTGGCGCACGATCCGGGTGCCAGCGAGGAATTCGCAACCAGTCATGTCAGGCGGCTCGAAGCCATGCGGCGCGCGGGCACTGGACCCGAGCGCCTGGCGGATGGAAGCTGGACGATCCCCTACGATCATATGGCCCGCGCCGATGCCTATGCGAAAGCCCAGCAGCGCGACCGGCCAGTCACGCTGGAGGTCCTGTCGCGATCCCCGGTCGACGAACTGGCAGGGAAGGAAGCGCCGACCTGGCTTGATCGGGAGCTTGCCGAGCGCAGTCATGGTGCCGTCCGCGATGTGGGATATGGGCGGGAGGTACGGACCGCGCTCGCGGCGCGGCGGCAGTGGCTGATCGAGCAGCAATTGGCGGATGGCGAGCGATCCAGATTTCGATATCGGGACGACGCGCTGGACACGCTGCGCCGACGTGAATTGCAGCATGCCGGCGAGCGGCTTGGCGACGATATCGGGAAACGGTTTGAGCCTGCCCGGATCGGCGAGCAGATCGAGGGAAAGATCGCGCGGCGTGTCGATCTCGAAAGTGGGAGTTTTGCTGTCGTCGAGCGATCGCGGGACTTCACGTTGGTGCCGTGGCGCGACGTGCTCGAACGCAACATCGGCAAGGCCGCTTCGGGCATCATGCGTACGGATGGTATTAGCTGGCAATTTGGGCGCGGTCGATCGGGACCGACGTTAAGTTGAGAGGCGGACGGATTTGGGTGACCACACTTCCTAGCCCGTCACATTTCGGCTAGCCACTGAATTGGCAGCAAGTTTCTGACCGAGACTCGCATCTAGATCGGGCGGGGGAATTCTTTGTAAATGAGCGATGATCGCGTTCTCAAACGCCCATTCAGACCAAGGGCACGTCTGCTTCAACTTCTGGGCGACCAACTGATCGGTTCGCCACGGCTTGCGCTCTTCGAACTCGTCAAAAATGCTTATGACGCTGACGCCGACGAAGTGACGATTACCTTCGAGGATCTCGGAACGCCCGAAGCGAGCATCGTCATCCGTGACAACGGCCAAGGGATGTCAATGGACACGATCGAGCATATCTGGCTGGTGCCCGGCAATGACCATCGCGAACGAGAGCGCGAAGGCAACGTCCGATCACCGCGTTACGGCCGGCTTCCTCTCGGTGAAAAGGGCGTGGGCCGGTTCGCGGTCCACAAGCTTGGAGATTCGATCGAGCTTGTAACCCGAGCCGAAGGCGAGTCCGAATGCCATGCCAAGTTTGACTGGGAGGATCTGCTCAAGGAAACCTATCTGACCGACGCCGAGATTACGGTCACCCAGCGCACGCCTGAAGTCTTCAAGGAGGCAACCGGCACGCTGATCAAGGTGGGACGCCTCAGGTCGGACGGATGGACGCGCGGCGAGATCCGCGACCTCTACCGTCAGGTGACGTCGATCGCCTCTCCGTTCGGGGATCGGATCGGCGACTTCGAAGTCAGGCTCGACGTGCCCGAGCATCCCGAATGGGTCGGGACACTGCCGGGCGTCCATCAGCTGCTCGAGATGGCGCCCTACCGGTTCGAGTTCGACTTTGACGGAGAGCGTCTGCACTATCGCTATGAGTTTGTTGGTGTGCCGGGACTGAAGCTGGAGAAGCGTGTCGTCGAACGTAACGAACTGCACTTCCAGATCCCGCCCGCGCGGGAACCCGACGACCTTGATCCGATTGATCAGCCCCGGCCAAAGCGTCAGCATCGCATTACCGCTGACAGTTCGACAATCGAGGGCATCGGCCGAGTCTCGGGCCGGTTCCATATCTTCGATCGCGATCGGAAGATCTTGCCCCTCTATGGCGATACCCGCTTTCTCGAGCGCTATCTCAACCAGAACGGCGGTGTCCGGGTCTACCGCGACAGCATGCGCGTCTACAACTATGGCGAGCCGAGCGACGACTGGCTGGGCCTCGACCTCAGACGCGTCAACGAACCGACCAAGCGACTCAGTCGCAACATCACGATCGGCGTTGTCGATCTTGGCCTTGCGGAGAGCCAGGCCCTCCACGAGAAAACCAACCGCGAGGGGTTCGTTGAGAACGAGGCCTATGACCGGCTCCAGCGCCTAGTCCTAGGCGCGCTCTGGGTGCTGCAAGTCGAGCGCAACATCGACAAGGAGCGCATCCGCGAACTGACGGGCGGGCCGCCGGACGTGCCGCAGGGCGTAGACGGGCCGCTGGCCGAACTTCGACGGCTGGCCAGCGAGAACCGGATCGGCGACGTACTCGAACCCACGATCCGCAAGATCGAAGACGACTACAACATGTTGCGGGAAAACTTTGCGCGCTCGGGCGTCTCGCATGCGGGCCTCGCCGTGATCTTCCACGAAGTTGAACGCGGCGTCCGCGTCCTCACCGGCTCGATCAACGACCCCGCCATGACGATCGAATCGATCCGCGACCAAGCGGGCCAGCTCCAAGGTGTTCTCGAAACATCGTCGCAGCTGCTGAAGACCACGACGAGCAAGCCCGGCTCGCTGCGCGACATCGTGCGAACGGCGCGCGATCTGAGTCTGCTTCGATTCCGGCTCCACGGCATCAAGCTAGAATGTCCCGCGCTCGAGGAGGATGGGCCTGAAGCAACGGCGACCTTCGCATCAAGCCTCGTACTCGGCGCACTCACCAATCTGATCGACAATGCGGTCCACTGGGTGAAGGTCAGGCACGCGGATCCGGCCGAGCGGCGGATCTTCGTCAACGTCGTTCCGGATTATGAAGGCGGTCCTGCGATCGTTGTTGCTGACAATGGCTCAGGTTTTCTCGACGACCCGGCCACCATGATCAGTCCATTCTTCACACGCCGGCCGGGTGGCAGCGGCTTGGGACTCTATTTCGCAAATCTCGTCATGGATCTGAACGAGGGCCATCTCGTGTTTCCGACCATGGATCAAGCAGAAGTTCCGGACGGCTATGACGGCGCGGTCGCCGCGCTTGTGTTCGGCAACCACTGATGTTCACGCCCGCCCGATACATCGTCCTCGATGACGAGCCCGCTGAGCTGGCGACGCTGGTCGATGCGCTACACGTACTGGGGGCGCCCTGCGTCGGCGTGCGTTTCGATCCGCTCGGCCTCCCCGAACCTGCGCTTTTCGCCGGGCTCAGAATCCTCTTCAGCGACCTGCATCTCGTGAAGGCGCAGCCGGCTGGCGTCCAGCACTACAACACTCTGGCCAGCCTCATCGATCGATGTGTGCCCGATCAGCATGGCCCCTACCTACTGGTGCTTTGGACGTCGCATGAGCATGAGCGGGCGGCATTGACTGCGCGCTTAGAAGAACTTCTGCCCGCCGCTAAGCGGCCTATTGCGGTTCTTGCCCTCGACAAGACCCGGTTCCGGAATGCCGGTGTCTGGAATGCCGAAGCGCTCCGGCAGGCGATCCGCGAACAGATCGTCACGATGCCCCAGCTTCAGGCGCTACTCGCCTGGGAACGGGACGTGCTCGCTGCCGCCAATGAAACGCTGGCGATTATCGGTGGACTGGTTTCCGATGATCAGCGCAGCATCGGGACCTATCCTGCTGCGCTGGACAATGTTCTGAGCCTGTTGGCCGTGGCCGCGCTCGGCAAGGAAAATGCACCGAACGATCGCAAAGGAGCCGTTACATCTGCTCTCGCGCCTCTTCTGAGCGATCGCATTCTCAACCGACCGTCTCTGCCTGAAGACGAAGCATTGTGGGATCAGGCGGTCACGTTCCAGCCGGCAGCTGCGCTGACGCCACCTCAGAAGGCCCGGATGAATACCATGCTGCATCTGGCCATCCCGCCAGGCGAGGCCGTCGCACGTCTGGACTGGGGCGCCGTCATCCCGCTCGACAATGCGAAGCTCGCTGACGATGCCATGCTGGCGAAGTTTGGCATGACAGCCGGTGATCTGCGTGAGCACGAGTTCAAACTTAAGCAGTCGCGGCGCACAGAAGGCCAGATCGTTGTGATCCGCGGGGGCGCAAACTGCGATCAGGCGCAATCGCAGTCCGGGCCGATCCCGCTAATGCTCGGCCTGCTCGTCCCGACAGGAGCGCTATCCACGGACAAGAAGCGCAGTCCGGCGGTTCATATCTGCGAGGAGAAGTTTGCCTTGGCGGGATATGCCGAACCTGCGACCCTTCTGATCCACGCCCGCTTCGGCGCGACCGTCGTGCCGGATGAGCTCGCGACCTTTCCGGAACCGACGATCCGGCTGCGCGAGCAGTTGCTGGCGGGTATCCTCGTCCATATCGGTAACCATGTGATGCGCCCGGGCACGATCCGCTTCTAGGGAGTGTTTTTCGGTGAGTCTTTTCTCGATCCCGCTGCGACGCGGGCGCAGGTCGGGCCGAAGACCTTCCATATCTCGTCGGTGACTGCTTGGAGGGACAAGCCAACCAGCTGAACCGACCGCGCATAGGCCTGCCACTGCGCCTCCTTGGCAGGATCGATGGCAAACGGCTCAGACAGACCCGGCGGCCGTTTGTCAGGAACCGGAGTGCGGCGGCGCAGGAAGGTGGCCTTCACTGCGGCATCTAATTCTTCATCGTCAATCAGACGCGTCTGCGGAACGGCCCAGAGATCAAAATAGTCCTTCATGCGGCCATTGATGATGCCAAGCGCGACAATCGCCTGAAATTTCTCAGCAAGCACGGCGGCCGGAGGGTAGGTTCTGATACGCGGCACCCCCATGTCGAGCAGCGTTGGGTAATCGAGACGCTCCGCTTCCGATGACAGGGCGTCCCCGAAACCGATGTCAATCGTGACGGGAATGCGGGTGCGTTCGAGATGGGCCGTCGTGCGCAGCCGAATGCCGCTATACTCACTCTCATCCCGGATCGGTCCGACCCTGATGTTCGCAGTGTCGAAGGTGAGGCCATCGTTCACGTCAATCGACATAATCCCCTCAAAAACCCTGCGGACATGCTCGCTGCCTGCCTCTCCATGGCCAAGGAAGTCCGCATCGCGGGTTTCGCGATGTCCTCCTTCGATCCAGAGGGTAACAAGCATGCCTCCCTTCAGGACGAAACGGTCCCGCTCCGCCGAAATCGAGAGACGGTAGAGCAGCCGCTCAAGCGCGTAGCGGACAAGCACCACATCATAGGGGCGCTCCGACCTGCGGGCGATGTTCAGCAACCGCTGCTTGATCGAGGCTGCACTCGCGGACTTGGGCTCAGCCATCGGCAGTCAGCGCCTCGAGATAGGGACGCATCTTCTTCCACGCGCCGCCCTCCGTTGCGGCCTGTGCGATCGCTGCCGGCGTGGTCTTGCGCTGCTCAAGGGCAGCGCGGAGAGCTTCGATGGCGACCGAGCGGTCGACCAGTTTGTTGCGAAACACGTCGGCAAGTGCTTTAGTCACCGAGAAGATTGGTACGTTTACCCCCGAAATGACGTGCTGCTCTATACCCTGCTGCATGTATCGATCGTCGAATTTGATGATGCGGATGGGTGGATAGGTTGGAACCGGCGCCCAGTCGGCTGCTCTGATGGCGACCCAGACTGCGCGGGGCATCTGGTCGGTCAGCCCATGGAAGGCGAGTGCAGATGTCATCGCGATCACGCCGCGTGGGACGAGCTTGGCAGCTTCTGCCAGCGACTGTTCAGCATCAACCTCGCCGTCCGCCCGCTGATACAGACCGCGAGAAATTCTGATCAGTTCGCCGTCCCGTGTGGCTCGGGCGATGGTGGAAGCGGCGATTCCGGCGTGACGTAGCTCATAGTGACGCACGATCGGCGTGGCCGCAACAATCCGTCTCAGTTTATCTCGCTCGGAATTCGAATCGGTCATGGTTGTTACGTATCCTGGGGGTAAACGCGATTTGCATCCAGGTTTAGTAACAGGCAAGGCGTGTTACTAAACCTGGAGGTAAAATCCACATACCTCCAGGATAGGTAACAATTCCCTGCGCGAGCGCTAAACGCCCCTCTCTCGTACAATCGCACTTTCAAAATCGCCCGACGCACTGCGAATCCACGCCAGAACCTGTTCAACCGTCGCATCAGCATAGGGCGTGCGAAGCCCGCACTCCCATACCACGCCAACCCGCCACCCAGACGCGCGCAGTGCGCTTTGAACCCTTTCATCGCGTACAAGATTTCCGTCAAACTTCGTCTTCCAGAAATCCGGGCGCGTAGTAGGCGTACTGCACCAGTGACAGCCGGAGTGACGGTGCCAGAAGCAGCCGTGAACGAAGATCGCAATCCGGCGCGACGGGAGAACAATGTCCGGCTTGCCCGGGAGATCGGCTGCATGCAACTTGAAGCGCAGGCCCGCAGCGTGTAACTGCTTTCGCAGAAAAATTTCGGGCTTGGTGTCCCGCCCGCCGATGCCCGCCATCATGCGAGAGCGGGTCTTTGGATCAACTATGTCGGCCATAAATCGGAGTCTGTCATTTTCGCTTGGACCTGATAATCATCGAGCCTTTGCCTGAGACTGCTGAAAGCGTTCGATTCTTGCCAACATATTCCGTTGTCGACATATTTGCAGGCCCGGGGGGGCTGGCCGAAGGATTTTCCAGTGTTCCGGCGGGAAATGGCGAGCGCGCCTTCCACATCGCTCTCTCGATCGAGAAGGAAACGACGGCGCATTCCACATTGCGCCTGCGCAGTTTCCTACGCCAGTTCGGCGACGACCTCCCGGACGAATACTACAACTTCATCAACACGGGCGGAGACGAGCCCGACTGGGAAGCCATCTATCCCGAGCAATGGGCAGCCGCAGTCGAAGAAGCCTGGAAGCTTGAACTGGGCGAGGAAGATCCCGAAGAGCGTTTGAACGATCGCCTTGATACGATCCGGTGGGACAGCGACGGTCATACCGTGCTGATCGGTGGCCCCCCCTGTCAGGCCTATTCGCTGGTCGGTCGCGCCCGCAACCTGGGTATAAAAGACTACAAAGCCGAGGAGGATCCCAAGCACTTCCTCTACGAGGAATACATCCGGATTCTCGATCGGCTGCAGCCGGCCGCATTCGTCATGGAAAATGTGAAAGGCATGCTTTCGTCGTCGATCGACGGCGAAAACCGAATATTCGATCAGGTTCTGCGCGACCTGCGCGGCGAGCGCCCGGGGGCGACAACCTATCGCCTGATAGCGCTTGATCCGAGGTCGCGGAGGCAGCTTGACCTTACACCGTTCGAACCGCGCGCATCGGATTTCATTGTGCGAGCCGAAGATTTCGGGGTTCCGCAGGCGCGGCACCGCGTCATTATCGTCGGTCTGCGTGGCGACCTCGCGAAGGATGTACCGCCATCTTCACTTGCCGAACTGATGGTACGTCACAATTTGAAGACCACTGTCGGCCATGTTCTCGACGGTATGCCAAGGCTGCGCAGTGGCCTCAGCCGGGGCTTGGACGGAAAGGATGAGTGGAAGCAGGCCGTCGAGGCCGCGATGACCCTCGTCGCCGACATGGAAACAGAGCTTCCTGACAAGGAGCAGGAAGACTTTGCGACGCTTGCTACGGAATGCCTTGAAGCGTTCAAGGGGCTCAATGATGTCCCGGGGCGCGAGGGTAACGGTGTCGGCATCGCCGACGACTGCCCCGCCGACCTCAGAAGCTGGTTGGTTGATCCAAAACTCGAGACGCTGCCGAATCATACAACGCGCGGCCACATGGCGAGCGATCTCGCGCGCTATTTCTTTGCGACGATCTTTGCCAAGGTCGCAGGTCGATCTCCGAAGGCGTCCGACTATCCTGAAGAGTTGGCTCCGGAGCACGCGAACTGGACCACAGGAAAATTTGCCGATCGCTTTCGCGTTCAGCTGTCGGGTGGTCCGTCAACCACGGTGACGAGCCACATTTCAAAGGACGGCCATTATTTCATTCATCCGGATCCGCTTCAATGCCGTAGCCTTTCAGTACGCGAGGCTGCCCGCCTACAGACCTTCCCGGACAACTACTTCTTCAAGGGAAACCGTACGCAGCAGTATGTGCAGGTGGGCAATGCTGTCCCGCCGCTCCTCGCACGCTGGATCGGCGAAGCGCTGTGGACGATCCTAAACGCCACACAGTCAGATGAAGAGGGAGTAACGGAGGCCGGAGCGCTCGATCATGTCGAATGATCCCGACAGCTATGATCTTGCCAATCCAGGCGCGGCCGAGCTTTTCGAATCTTTGCGCGCATTCGGCTATGATCTGCCAACAGCATTTGCCGACATTATAGACAACAGCATCAGCGCGCAGGCCCGCAACGTCTGGATCGACATGCAGTGGGCGGGTCCGGGATCGCGCATCGTCATCCGCGACGACGGACGCGGTATGGCGGAGGCCGAGCTGGTTCAGGCGATGAAGCCGGGCAGCCTCAGTCCGCTAGCCGATCGCTCAAAGGACGATCTCGGGCGCTTCGGCCTCGGCATGAAGACCGCGTCAATCTCGCAGTGCAGATGCCTCACGGTCTTGACAAAGGCCGTCGGGTCTGCTCCTGCGCTGCGTCGCTGGGATCTCGACTACATCGCATCGACTGGGACCGGCGAGTGGCGGCTGCTCAAGCGCCCGGACCTGCTGAACAATGCGGACCATGAACTTCTCCAAGGACAGCCGAGCGGCACGATCCTCTTCTGGGATCGGCTGGATGTTCTCGTTGGGACTGCGCCGGCCGACGACGAGACCGCACAAAAGCATTTTCGCGAGCGTGCAGATGCGGTGAAGCGTCACCTTGCAATGGTCTTTCACCGCTTCCTACGCGGTCGTGGCGCCATTACGATCCACATGAACGGGCGGTCCATAGAACCATGGGATCCGTTTCTCGAGGACATCGAATTCACCGAACCGCTTCCGGCCGAGACCCTGACCAGTGACGGTCAGCGGGCGGAGGTGAAGCCGTATATCCTCCCACATCACAGCCGGATCACCGCCGACAAGCATCAGGAGGCGGCCGGTCCCAAGGGATGGAACGCCCACCAGGGCTTCTACATCTATCGCAATCGTCGGTTGCTGGTCGCTGGTGACTGGCTCGGCCTCGGTATGCAGAAGGAGGAGCATTTCAAGCTCGCTCGCATCCGCATTGACCTGCCGAACACTGCCGATCACTTGTGGCAGATCGACGTGAAGAAGTCGCGCGCACGGCCGCCTGCGGCACTGCGTCGCGACCTGCAGCGGATCGCGCGAACCGCGCGCAACCGGGCGTCGAGCATCTACCGGCATCGCGGCAAGGTCATTCAGCGGCAGCTCGGCGCTGCCGAAGCGTTTCTGTGGACCCATCTGACGAAGCACGGAAAGTCGTTCTACCGGATCAATCGGGACCATCCGCTGGTCAGGAAGGTCCTCGAGGGCGTATACGAACGCGCGCCGGTGCAGGCGCTCTTCAGCCTCATCGAACAGACCATTCCGGCGCCGCTCATCGTCATCAACAATGCCGAGACGCCCGATACTTTCGGGCAACCGTTCGAGGGGGCGGCGAAGGAACTGCAGCTCGCGATGAAGGCGGTGTTCGAAGCTCTGATCGAGGGAGGCCGCGACAGGGTCGAGGCGGCGCGGACGCTGCTGGCGATGGAGCCGTTCAACAACCATCCCGACATCGTGACGGCGTTCCTCGACGGAGTTGCATGCGAGACCGCAGGCAGAAAGAAATAGATGCACAATCGGGGGGGAAGGATGTCGACAGGAACACCGGAACAGCAGCTTCGCAGCGCCTACGGCGCAGCGAACGCGCTGCTCGAGCTGGAGCCGCGGATCACGCAGGAGGCGCTCGAACGCGCCGTCGATATCATCTTGGCAATGCCGCCCTATGCAAACGTCGATCGTACCCGGCTGCTGCGCGAGCTGGAAGCCCGCAATAACACCTTGGTCGGCGGATATTCGATCATCGACGACAAGGAATTCGTCGCTTGGATCAAGACAGCGCGTGAAAATCGCGAGTTCCAGTTCTGGGAGCGGTATCGGCACTGGATGGATCGAGGCAAGCGCTGGGCCACCGGTCCGCTCGTCCAGCTCGACCGCATGACCGACGACATCCTAGATCGACTTCGAAATCCCGAGATGGCCGGTGCCTGGGACCGACGCGGCCTCGTCGTCGGCGACGTCCAGTCCGGAAAGACTTCGAACTACACCGCGCTCATCTGCAAGGCGGTCGACGCGGGCTATCCCCTGGTCATCGTCCTCGCGGGCGTCCACAACAGTCTCCGGAGCCAGACTCAGCTGCGGATCGACGAAGGCTTCCTCGGGTTCGACACCCGGCTGAGCCTGCTCGCCGACGATCAGGAGAATCAGCGCATCGGTGCCGGCAAGATGCCGAGTGCGCCGTTCCTCGTCGCACATTCCCTGACGAGCAGCGCGGACGGTGGAGACTTCAAGGCGGCAACCGCCAATGGCACACGTCTCGTGCCTGGCGGTCGCGACCCGATCATCCTGGTAGTCAAGAAACGCGTCAGCATTCTCGAAAATCTGCTGGCCTGGGTGAAATCTGTCCGCGGCACCGACGATCCCGGCACGCCCGGCGGCAAGATCGTCCGGGACGTGCCGATGCTCGTCATCGACGACGAGGCCGACAACGCATCGGCGAATACCAACGAATATCGCAACGACGACGGCACGATCGACGAGGATGCCGATCCGACGAAGACCAACATGCTCATCCGCAAGCTGCTCGTCACCTTCGAGAAGAGCGCCTATGTCGGATACACCGCGACGCCCTTCGCCAACGTGTTCATGCACCATGAGGCGACGCACCGGGATGCCGGCAGGGATCTCTTCCCGGCGAGCTTCATCGTCAATCTGCCGGCACCCTCGAAATACATCGGACCTGAGCGCGTCTTCGGCGTCGATCGCCCGGGTGCGAACGGCGAGGCGAAAGGGCTGCCGATCATCAGGCGGATTTCCGACGCGACGGCCATCTTCCCGCCGGGCCACAAGAAGGACCATCCGGTAACGGAACTGCCGGCCTCGCTCGAAGAGGCGATGCTGGCCTTCCTGCTGGTCTGCGCGGCGAGACGGGTGCGCGGCGACATCAACGTCGACAATTCGATGCTCATCCACGTCACGCGCCTAGTCGCCATCCAGGAGAAGGTGGCGCGGCTCGTCGACGAGTTTCTTGTCGATGTTGTGCGTCAGCTCGAGTTTCCCGGCACCGGCGGCACCGTCATCGCCGAGTTGGAGGCACTTTGGAACAAGGAGTTCGAGGCCAAGGGGGATGAACTGCGCGCCCTCCTTGCCGACCATGATCTCCAGCCGGTCGCATGGTCGGCGGTCCGTGACCAGCTGTTCGACGCGGCCAAGCGAGTTCGGGTCCGGCAGATCAACGGGTCGGCAAAGGACACGCTCGACTATGCCGATCATCCGGACGGCCTCTCGGTAATAGCCGTCGGCGGTGACAAGCTGTCGCGCGGCCTGACGCTCGAAGGTCTCTCGGTCAGCTACTTCATTCGCACCACCAAGATGTACGACACGCTCATGCAGATGGGCCGCTGGTTCGGCTATCGTCCGCGCTATGCCGACCTGTGCCGCCTGTACACTTCACCGACTCTCATCCGCTGGTATCGGCACATCGCGACCGCGACCGCCGAACTGCGCGAGGAATTCGATCTGGCGTTCAACAACGGCCAGACACCGCTGGAGTTCGGCCACCGCGTCCGGGCGCACCCCGATGGCCTGCTGATCACTGCCGCCAACAAGATGCGAGCGGGAACGCGGGTCCGGGCAGGCTTCTCCGGCACGATCTCCGAAACCGTGTCGTTCGAGGCGACGCACGTCAAAGCGAACTTCGACGCGTTCGCCGATTTTCTGAACGATCTGCCACGGAGCGCCGGCACGGGGCGGCATCAGTGGAACGACGTCGAAGGCTCTCGCGTGACGTCGCTTCTTCGACAGCTCCAGACATCCCGCGATTCTTGGAAGGCCAATGCGCAGGCGCTGGCCGAATATGTCGGCAATCGCGTCGCGAACGGTCGGCTGAAGACCTGGACTATCGTGCTCGCTGGCCAAGGTCAGACAGATGTCTCTTGCCGCCTCGGACCGTATGATATCACGCTGACCCAGCGAAAATATGAGACCAGCGACGGGCGCATCACGATCGGCCGCCTTGTCAGCCCTGCAGATGAAGTTGCCGATCTCGATCGGCCAGCCATCACCCGGGCGATGGAGCAGACCATCGACGCCTGGGAAAAGAAGGCGGATCCCAAGAAGGACGAGCCAAAGACCGCGAGCGGACCATTCATCCGCCGGCAGCGGAGCCGGGATCGCGGCCTGCTTCTGATCTATCCAATCGATGCGGCGATGCCGGACAGGATGCCCATCATGGGGTTCGCGATCAGCTTCCCGTTCGACGAGGATGCGCCGCTCATCGACTATGCCGAGAACAGCGTGAAGCAGCTCGAAAGGATCTTCGATTGAGCCCCGAGGCGCTTCTCGCAACTTGGGCCGAACTGGGCGAAGCAGCACCGAGTCCGTCCGGGGCGCAGCGCATCCGGCTCGACGTGGACGCCGCGGCCGACATCTTCGCCTGCATCTTCTGGCCGAGCCGACGCCAGGGACTGCTGATCGAAGGCGCCGGCGAACATCGGCCCGGTGGGGACAGGATACCGACCTGTCGAGGGGTCCGCGTGGTCCACGAGGTGAGCGCCGAGCCGAGAACGCTGATTCGCGTCATGCTTGAGGACGAGGGTCTGCTTGACATCTTTGCAGTGATGTCGGCCGACCTTGTCGGCATTGTCGCGCCCCGGACGAACACGGCTCTGGCGCTGCGTCGCGCGATCGACCGGCTGTGCATGTGGCAGGGCCTGTTCGAGCGGGTGCCGGCCGAAGGCCTTTCCGAGGAAAGGCAGCGCGGCATGCTCGGCGAGCTGCTTGTCATGGAACGGCTGCTCGTACCGATCCTGGGGTCTCTTGCCGCGGCCGAATGCTGGACCGGCCCCGATCCGGCGCATCAGGATTTCATCCGGTCGGGTCTTGCGATCGAGGTCAAGACGAGCCTCGCCAAGCGGCATGCCCGTCTCAGGATCGCGAACGAGAAGCAGCTCGACGAGCGCTCCCACGAAAATTTGCTGCTTGCCTACCTCAATCTCGACAAGAGCATGGCGCATGGGGACTCCCTCCCCATGGTCGTCCAGCGGGTGCGTGCGCTGGCTGCCAGTGATCCGGCCGCCTCCCGCATTCTTGACGACCGTCTGCTCGCCGGCGGGTATCTCGATGTCCACGCGCCCATCTACAACCGCAACCGATGGCGGGCGGGCGACACCCGCTATTTCCGCGTCGAAGGCGAGTTTCCGCGCCTGACCGACGCCAACCTGCCGGCCGGGGTCGGAGACATCGGCTATTCGATCATTGCCGACGATCTTGGCTCCTACGGGGTCGAGGACGATGAGGTTGTCGCACTGGTGGAGGCGGTCGGTGGCTGAGGCGGACGAACTGCAGGCCTATGCGGTGAACATCCTGCAGGATGTCATTGCCCGTGCCGATGCTGCGGAGGATGGCGCGCTGCGCGCCGAGGCTTTCGCGGAACTCATGTTCGAGCATCTGGTGGATGCCGGCGAGATCGATGATGGCATCGGCTGTCCCGTCGAAGGGCGCGGCATCCGCTGTTCGGGGTATTTTCTCTCCGAGGACAATGATCGTCTCGACCTTTTCCTCGTTGTGCCGCGCCTCGACGGAGTGGCGGGAACCGTCGCGAAGGCCGACATCGACACGGCGTTCAAGCGCATCGGCACCTATCTCGAAAAGGCTCTTGGCGGCCTGCATCGCGAGCGCGAGGAGGCACTGTCCGGTTATGACATGACTCGGGCGATCTGGGAGGCTCGGGAGGAGCTGAGCCATGTCCGCCTCTTTGTCATTACGGACGGGCTTGCGACGGTCGATCAGATCGAGAGCCAGATGGTCGGTTCGATCGAGGTGTCGAGCCACCTGTGGGATCTGCGCCGGCTTCATCGCGCGGTTTCATCCGGCAGCAGCCGTGAGCCGATCCATGTCGACTTTCCAAAGCTCAGCGCCACGCTGCGCTGCGTGATCGCAACACCGCCCGGCGGTGGATATCGCTGCCTGCTCACCATGATCCCTGGCAACGTCCTCGTCGAGATGTATCGTCAGCACGGTCCCAGACTGCTCGAACGCAACGTCCGCAGTTTCCTCCAGCTGAAAGGCAAGGTGAACCAAGGCATTCGCAAGACGATCATCGACGAGCCGCAGATGTTCCTGGCATTCAACAACGGGCTGTCCGTCACCGCGACCGGCCTTCACATCAAGGATCACGGCGACGGCACGGCCGAACTCGTGTCCGCCGATGACTTTCAGATCGTCAACGGCGGACAGACGACGGGTTCGATCTTCCGGGCGTGGCGCAAGGACAAGGTCGACGCCAGCCAGCTGCAGGTGCCGGTCAAGATCACCGAGATCCTGAGCGACGGCGACATCGAGGAGATCGCGCCGAGGATCTCGCAGTCGGCTAACAATCAGAACAAGGTCAACATGGCCGACTTCTCTTCCAACCATCCGTTTCATCGGCGGATGCAAGAGCTGTCGCGGTCGATCTGGGCACCACCATCGGGGGGGATGCAGCGGCAGTCACGATGGTTCTACGAGCGCGCGCGCGGACAGTATCACGATGCACTGGCAGAGAACCGCACCGAGGCCGAACGTCGGAAGTGGGAACTCATCCACCCGCGCAACCAGCTCGTCACCAAGACCGACCTCGCCAAGTACGAACACAGCTGGTCGCAGCTGCCGCACATCGTCAGTCGCGGCGGCCAGAAATGCTATCTCGATTTCATGGACGCGCTCGACCAGCGCGGTGCGTTCGAACCCGATGGGCGCTACTTCGAGCGATGCGTAGCGCGCGCGATCCTTTTTCGTCAGTCAGAGCGGATCGTGTCTCGGCAGAAGTTTGGCGGCTACCGCGCCAACATCGTGACCTATCTCCTGGCTTGGCTGTCTCACCACACGGCTAAGCGCGTCGACCTTGACGCGATCTGGTCGGCGCAGGAGCTATCCGGACCGCTTGCGGCCTTCATCGAAGTGTTGAGCATCCATGCCCATGCGCATGTCACCACGCCACCCGGGGGCCAGAACGTCACCGAATGGTGCAAGAAGGAAGCCTGCTGGGAACGCTTCCGCGAAACGCGGATCGAGATTCCTGCCGATGTCGAAGCCGGCCTGCTGTCCCGGGACAAGGCGCACACCGGCGGGTCGACCAGCGTTCTCGAGGAACAGGCCAGCGAAGCCGAGTCCGAACAGGTCGAACGGGTATCGACCATACCGTCGCAGACGTGGTTCGACCTTGCCGCTTGGGCGAAGGACACTCAGTCCCTTCAGGCATGGCAGCGGTCGCTCGCGTTCAGTCTCGGCCGACTGGCCGGCAACGGAAAGAAGCCGTCGCGCAAACAGGCGATGCATGGCGAGAAGATCATTTCGGAAGCGAAGAGCCTGGGCTTCCGCGGGGATAATGTTGAGATGCCCGCCGACAAGCCGGAGGAAGGGTGATGGCGCGGAACGAAAAGGTCAGCGCGAATACGCCATGGACGGACGACGAGCTGCGTCAGTCGGTAGAAGTCTATGTCCTCCTTCTTCGACTGCAACTGCGCGGCAATGACGGGCGCTCCGAGCCTGTGGCCCAGGCTCTGCTCAGCGGGCCACTCGCGCTGCGCAACGACGCAGCCATCCGCTACAGGCTGCGCAACATCTCTGCCGTCGTGCAAGAGCTGGATGGCCCGGTGTTGAAGGGATTCTCGCCGGCTGAAAGCGTCGGAAAGCTGGTCCGACCGCGTATTCGAGCCCTGCTACTGGACGACCCGGACTTTGCCCGACTACTTGCGCCGACATCAAATGCTGGCGACGACGACCGCAGAGATGCATTGAAGGCTCTCGCCATTCTTCGGCGGAAGATCGAAGAACTGGAAGCCGACCTTGCATGGCGTGGCCACAACAATCCACCGGAACAGGATGACATTGGCGTTCAGGTCGCGGATCTGGCAGACGCCCGGGACGCCATAACAGTAGTCGAAGCGGAACTTGAAAAGCCGAATCCGGACGAGGAAATCGTCGAGGCCGGCACTTCACGCATCTTGGGACTGGCACTCAAGCTGACCAAGTGGATTGGTGAGCGAACGACAAAATTCGTGGATGCCGCTCTCTTGGCGGCAGCTCCTGTAGCGGTGGCGAAGGCCAGCGGGCTACTGCCGGCAATTATCGACGCGGTGGAGGCAGTGGGCCGCACCGTTGGCCACTGAGGGGTGATCATGTCCGATGGCGTATCATTATCCTCATCGCTGCCGGGCTACAATCAGCCAACTAAGCGGCTGGCGCGACTTCAATCGCTAGGCCACGCCATTGATCTGTTCACCACCCGCCGTGAAGATGTGGCGGTTGTCTCTGCGGATCATCCATCCCGCATCAAGGCCAGCCTTGCCGCCAGCGACATAATGGGAGACGCGGTCGGGGCAGAGGGATGCTCGGACATCGACATCACATCTTGGCAAACATTTTGGGCCTCCTCGATCGGCACAAGAGGTGCCGCCGACCTGACTATTGCCTCATCGCGGACTCGAACTTCCGACCGAATGATGCAAAAGTTTTTTGGGGGCCTATGTGGGGGCAGGATAATGCTTAATTCCAAATATGTTACTTTATTTCAGCCATTTAACTAACATAGTCGAGTCCCGTAAGCGCACCACCTTCCTTAAGGCACTTCCACAAGGACATCGGCGGTTTCCCACGGGAAGGGCTCGGCTTACGCCCGCTTCGGCGAAGGTTCGACAAGCTTGAGGTGTGCCTGCGCCATCAGGCCGACCGAATCTCCGATCACCGACAGCGCGTCCTGCACGGTGATGCCCCTGCCGGACGCATTGGGTTGAAGTCTGCGGAGCGCATCGGCCAACTCGCGGTCGTAAGCCCGCAGGCGGTCCGCTTCGAGCCGGCTTACGTCGAATTGCGAGCCGAGGACGTACTGCGTTTCGCCTGATGCTCCGCGCAGCCGGGTCAGGTACAGCAGGTTCACGAACGGCGTGCCGTCGCGACGGAAATTGATCAGCGGTGATCTTGCAGACATTGTATCGTCATTGGCGAGAAATGCGCGGAACCGTGCGGCGCCTGCATTGTCGGGGACGCCCCGCTGCAGGAAGCGGCAATTCCGGCCGAGTGTTTCTGCGGGCGGGTATCCCGTCAGTTCATTGAACCGCTGGTTGACGAAAACCAACGGGTGGTCGCCCCCGATCGACGCCAGCGACAATGCGATCGGAAGCGAGTCGAGAAAGTCGCACAGTTCCATCGGAACCGATGATGAAGCCATAGACCAACTCCTGTCGGACGCAGCAACTACCAGAATGAAAAGGCAATTCGCAATGCCCGCTCGACAAAGCTGGGTTGCGCCACGCTTGCTTCTGCAGTCCGCCGGGCAATGTCCAGACGGCAGAAGGTCTCAGCTGCGCCGTGCCTTCATTGCCCACCCCACTGCGAGTACTGGCACGCCCAGCGCCACCCACGAAAGCACATCGCGCCAGCCGTCGCCGGTGAGGGCGGCGATCAGGCCCACGGTGCTCAGCACGGCGATGGCGATGGGCAGGGCGAAGACCTGCCACAAGGTCTGGTGCGGACGCTTCATGCGACGGGTGCCACGACGCCGCCGGTCTCGACCTCGCGGACGAGGGCGTCCACCGTTGTGCGGCGCTTGCCGAGCCAGAGGTAGAGGCCGGAGCCAAGGATCACGATCGTGAACAGGTCCAGCACCGCCCACAGGATCTTGAGCGGCAGCCCGCCGTAGTCGCCGAAGTGCAGCGGCTGCGACAGAGCGAGGGCCTGGTTATACCACGGCATCGGCCGCGCGTCGGTGAAGGTGCCGGTCTCGGCATCGATCAGCGCGGGGGTCAGCAGGCGCTCGGTCAGCGGGGTGTCGCCCTGGAAGAACACGGCGTAGTGGTGCGCGGAACTGAAGTTGCCGCCGGGAAAGCCGATGAACTGCGGGTTGTTGCCCGGCAGCGCCTTGCGCGCGGAGGCCATCGCCTTGTCGAGCGAGCCGTAGCGCGACGGCGGCAGCGCCTCGCGCCCCGCATAGGCGCGGGTCATGCCGGCAAGCTCGGCGCTCTGCCACATCTTGTTGATCGGCGTCGCCAGCGTGTTGACCACGCCGGTCAGGCCCACCACCACCGTCCACGCCAGCGCGACGATGCCCAGCAGGTTGTGATAGTCCAGCCACTTCAGTCGTTTACTGCGAGAGGTGCGCAGGGTGCCGAAGGCGAACTTGCGCATGAACGGGGCATAGAGCACCACGCCCGAGACGATCGCCACCGTGAACAGCAGCCCCATGAAGCCAAGGAACAGCATTCCCGGCAGGCCGAGGAACATGTCGGTGTGAAGCTGCAGAAGGAAGTGCATCACCCCGTCCTCGGTCGGGCTGGAGACGAGCCTGCCGGTCGACCGGTCGAGCACCAGCAACGACATCTCGGCGCCGGGCGCGTCCGGGCGCGGGCCGGTCGTCACCGTCATCAGCGGGCTTTCATTGTCGAAGGCCATGAACAGCGGCACCTCGCCTGGGCGGGTGGCGAGCGCCTTGCGCATGATCGTGTCGAGCGGCAGCAGCCCCGGCGCGTTCGACGACGAGGCGACGCCCGGCAGGCCGACCTGCGGGGCGCCTTCGGTCAGCACGTCGATCTCGTCATGGAAGATCAGCGGCAGGCCGGTCAGGCACAGCATCAGCAGGAAGACCGTGCAGACCAGGCTGGTCCACTTGTGGATGAGGAACCAGGCCCGGATCGAGGAACGTGTCACAGCCCCGGCGCTAGTCGACCGCAGGCTTGCCCGCAAGTTTCGTAACGTTGCGCCAGCCCGCCCACGACCCGAGGCACGGCACAAGGCGGGCCAGCGCGGCCTCCGCGATGACGGCAAGCCCCAGCGACAGGCCGAACAGCGGCATCGCCGCCGCCAGCGCCATGACCAAGGCGACGAGCGCCCAGGAATGGCGCAGCGGGGCGAGGCTTTTCGGCGCGCCGAGGGTGCCGGACGGTCGGCGCCGCCACCACAGGACCACGCTGGAGACGCACAGCAGGACAAGGCCGATGAGCACCGCGAGGTTCACCATCTGGTTGGGCAGCCCCGCCCACGCGCCTTCGTGGATGGCGACGCCGTAGCCCACCGCGCGGTCGATCCAGTGGCGGTCTGCGAAGCGCTGGATGCCGATCAGGCGGCCGTCGGCGGCGATCTCCGCGCTGTCGCGGCGGGGGCGGTTCTCGGCCTGACTGCGCACCTGCCACGGCGCGCCGGGGGCGGTGGGCGGACTGACCTCCACCGGACCAGCGAAGTGGAGCGTTTCGGCCCGCGCCACCACGGCATCGAGCGCGGCGGGCGGGAAGGCGGCGTGGCGCATGGTCATGCCGTGGTGCTCGGCATGTTCGGACATCATGGCGCGCATCCCGGCATCGGCGCGGGCGCGGACGGCGGCGTCGGCGCGCGAACCGGCGGACCAGTCCTGCTTCCCGGCGATAGTACCGGTGACGGCGCGGACTTCCCGGAAATACGCGCCCCAAGCGTTCGCCCATGGCAGGCCGGAAGCGATCAGGAACAGCGCGCCAAGGCTCACCCACAGGCCGGTGACGGCGTGGATGTCCCGCCAGAACAGGGCGCGGCCCTTGCGCAGCCGGGGGTAGAGCACGCCCGCGAGGCGGCTCCCCCCGCGCGGCCACCACAGGAACAGGCCGGTCAGCAGCATCACGATGGTCCAGCACGCCGCCGTCTCCACCAGCGCCGAGCCCCACGGCCCCGCCAGCAGTTCTCCGTGCAGGCGGAAGACCACGCGCATCAGGCGGTCCTCCTCGGCCACCTGATGCAGCACGGCGCTCGTCTGCGGATTGACCCAGACGCGGACTTCCTTGGCCCCCTTGCCGACGAGCACCTGCACCGCGTCATGCGGGCTTTCGGGCAGGACGTACTTGTGCAGCACCGATCCCGGCACAGCCCCCACCGCCGTCGCGGCGATTGTCTGGGGCAGCAGCACCGGATCGCTCGCGACATTGCGGTAGGGGGCATAGAGCGCTGCCTCGATCTGCGGCTTGAACAGGTAGAGCGCCCCCGTCACCGACAGCCACAGCACGAAGGGCACGCAGAACAGCCCGGCATAGAAATGCCAGCGCCACACCGCGCGATACCACCTCTCTGTCCGCGGCGCGCTCACAGCTTCCACCCGGCTTCGAGGAGGAAGCTGCGCTGCGGGTAGGGGTGATAGACCCAGGCGCGGTCGTTCGTCAGGTTGTCCACCCCGGCGCTGACGCGCAGCTGCGGCGTCGCGTCCCAGCTCACCCGCGCGTCGAGGGCGAAGAGTTCGGAGGTATAGCCGTAAGTATCGCCGCGCTGGAGGCCGAACAGGTCGGTATTCGGGCGGCTGGCATAGCGCACGCCGATGGAGACGAGCACCGGATCGGCCACGCGGTAGCGCAGGTTGCCGTTGAGCCGCCAGCGCGGGATGCGCGGGAACTGCACGCCCTCGGCCGCCGGGGCGGCGTCGTTGCGCACCGTCACGGAATCGATCCACGCGGCGTTGGCGTCGATGTCGAGGCCGGGGATGAGGACGTCGCGGGCCTCGGCGATCAGTTCCAGCCCGTACTGGCGGGTCACGTCGATGTTCTTGAAGTTGGACGTGCTCACCCCGTTCTGGTTGAAGCCGTAGAACGCGAAGATCGTGTCCTTCACCCGCTGCCAGAACGCCGAGCCGGTCAGCTTCACCGGACCGAAGTCATGCGCGATCAGCAGGTTGGCGTCGGTCGAGCGTTCGGGCCTGAGGTTCGGGTCGAAGCTGTCGGGGTTGAAGGTGCCGTCGCCGTTGAGGCTGCCCTGGAACAGTTCGCCCACGGTGGGAAAGCGCGTGGCTTTCGCAAGGCTGACCTGTACGCGGGTTGCGGGATCGAGCGCCCACTCCAGCGAGGCCTTGGGCTGGAAGCCGGTGGCATGGCGCGCGGCATAGCGGCCCGTGACTTGGGTGCCGAGCGTGCCCATCCGGGTCAGCCCGCCGTCGAAGGCGCGCCAGTCCTCGTACCGCGCGCCCAGCGTCAGGGTGACGGGATCGAGCGGTACGCGCACTTCGCCCCATGCGGCAAGGTTGCGGGTCTTGCCGAAGGTGCGGGTGGAGAATGCCTTGCCCGCGTCGGAACGCCAGTTCGCGATGGTGTAGTTGGTGAGGTCGGTGCGGTAGAGGTTGGCGCTGCCGCCGCCCGCGAGGTCCACCCCGCCGAGCCGTGCGGTGAGGGAAAGTTCGCCGGTCCACCAGTCGGTCGGCCCCTGCCGGGCGAGGCGGCCGGCACCGTTGGTCTTACCGGAGGTCCATGAGGTCGAGGTGAAGCCGTCCGAGCGCAGGATCCGGTAGGTCGAGACATTGGCCTTAACGCTCACCGCGTCGGACAGCGGTGCGGCCAGCTTGAGGCCCGCCAGCAGTTCGTCGCGCACGGTGCGGGACCAGTTGGCGCCGCTGGCGGTGTACCTCTGCGCGCCGATGGAGACGAGGCCGTCGCAGACCGCGTTGCCTCCCGTATCGCGCAGGTAGCAGTCGGGCGCGGTCTGGCTGTCGAGGTTGTGCCAGTAGGCCAGCAGGAATTCGCCGGTCACGCCCGATGCGCCGTCGTAGCCGAGCCGCAGCTTGGCCTGGTCCTGCGTGATCCCGGCGGGGCTCTGCGCGGCGAAGAGGGGGTTGGTTGCGGTGCCGGGCGTGCCCGCGACATGCTGCTTCGGATCGACGATTGCGCCCGTCACCGGCGTCGCGGCGGCGGTGCTGGTTGTGGGCGTCAGGCCGTAGAACATCTGCGGGTGGCCGGTGTTGCGGAAGTGGCGGCCCGACAGGCGCAGCGACCACGGGCCGTCCTTCTGCCGGAAGCCGAAGCCCGCCTCTCCCGACCAGCCGAGGTAGGTGTCGCGCGTGCCGTACTGGCGATAGGGCTGCATCATGCCCTGCACGGTCGCGAAGGCTTCGGTGCGTTCGGGCGAGCGGGTGGTGATGTTGACCACGCCGCCCATCGAATTGCCCGCATAGCGCGCGGAATAGGGGCCGTAGACGACGTCGAACTGCTCCACCTCGCCGGGGCCGACGACGCCCCACTTGGGGGAATAGGCGAAGGAATTGCCGAGGAAGTTGGACACCGTGAACCCGTCCACCATCACCAGCGTGCGCGCGCTCTGGGTGGAATGGGTGCCGCGAAAGCCGGGGACGCCGTTGGAATCCCCGGCGTAGCGGGTGCGCACGAAGAAGTCGGGCGCGTACTTCATGAGATCCTCGACGTTGCGGGCATTGACCCCCGCGAACTGCTCGTCGCCGAGGCTGACCGAGAGGCCGCGCGCGTCGAGGCTGATCGCGCGGTCGCGCTGGCCGACGACGAGGATGGTTTCGGTATCCGCCTCATCGGCGGCGAGAGCATGGAGGGGAAACAGGGCAAGCGGAGCCGCGCCGAGCGCGAGCATTGTGCGGAACATGGATATACACCTGAACGGCCCGCGATACGCGCGGGCGAGCAACCAAGGGGCCGCGTGCGGCCCGGCGTGTCGGGTTCAGATGGAGAGGGGCGGCGCCTGGCTAGGCGGCCTGATCCGCGCGCCCGTCGCGCGCAGGGCCAGCGGCGCGCGCAGGATCGCGGCGACGAAGACGAAGGCCAGCGCGGCGATCAGCAGTGGCGCGAAGTCGGCGCCGGTCATCGCATCGGCCAGCGGCGCGAAGGCGCAGGGGTGGTCGGCCACGGTGCCGCCATGGTCCTGATGCGAGGGCTTCTTCGGGATGGTGATCGTCACCGTGCTGCCTGCGGGCATGGTGCCCGAACACAGCGCCACGATGACCCCCGCGTCAGGCGAGGCGGCGGGCATCCACCCGGCCGGGACGATCGCCCTCAGGATCAGCGCCGAGGCCAGCAGCAGTGCCGCCAGCGCCGGTCGGTTCCGGAAGAAGTGCCTCAGGGTGCCCACGGGCGGGTTCTCTAGCGGGTCGGGAGGGGGATGGGAAGGTGGCCTTTGGAGAAGCCCTCGCGTGCAAGGGCATCTTTCTCGCCCCAATCGATCGTCATTGCGAGGAGGCGAAGCCGACGAAGCAATCCAGAGCGGCGTAAACCGTGCAGGATTGCTTCGCTGCGCTCGCAATGACGAATGTGGGAAGGGGCGTCCTCACCACCCGACGACCGACTTCACCTCCAGATATTCGTGGAAGCCCAGTTCGCCCCATTCGCGGCCGTTGCCGGAGCGCTTGTAGCCGCCGAAGGGGGCGTGGAAGTCGAAGCCGCCGTTGACCCAGATCGCCCCCGTGCGCATCCGGCGCGAGACGGCGCGGCAGGTCTCGATGTCCTCGCCCGAGACATAGCCGCCGAGGCCGAAGTTCGAATCGTTGGCGATCCGCACCGCGTCGTCGATGTCGTCGTAGGGGATGACGACCAGCACCGGGCCGAAGATCTCCTCTCGCGAGATGACCATGTCGTTGCTGCCGATGAACACGGTAGGGCGCACGTACCAGCCCTTTTCCAGCCCCTCGGGCCGGTCGAGGCCGCCCGCGATCAGTTCGGCGCCTTCCGCGATGCCCTTCTCGATATACTGCTGGATGATGTTGTACTGCGACTTGGAGACGACCGGCCCCATCGCCGCGTCGCCCCGCGGATCGCCCACGGTGACGCCGTTCGCGGCTTCGGCGGCCACCTTGCGCACTTCGTCGAGGCGCGAGGCGGGGACCAGCAGGCGCGATCCGGCGGAGCAGGTCTGGCCCGAATTGCCCATCATGCCCGCCGTCGCCCCGGCGACGTTGGCGGCGAGCGAGGCATCGTCGAGCACGATCCACGCGGACTTGCCGCCGAGTTCGAGGCCCACGCGCTTCACCGTGTCGGCGGCGTCCTTCTGGATCTGCACGCCCACGGGCTCGGACCCGGTGAACGAGATCATGTCGACGTCCTCGTGCCGGGACAGCGCCGCGCCGATGACCGAACCCTGACCCTGCACCATGTTGAACACGCCCGCCGGGACGCCCGCGTCGTGAAGGATCTCGGCAAGGATCTGCGCGGAATAGGGCGCGAGTTGCGGGGGCTTGAGGATCATCGTGCAGCCCGCCGCCAGCGCCGGGAAGATCTTCACGCAGGTCTGGTTCATCGGCCAGTTCCACGGCGTGATGAGCCCGCAGACGCCGATGGGCTCCTTGCGGATCAGCGTGACGCCGCGCTGCTCCTCGAACTTGAATTCCCTGAGCACCTCGATCGCGGTGCCGAGGTGGCCCTTGCCGAGCAGCGTGTGGAACCCGCAGGCAAGCCCGCGCGGCGCGCCCATCTCCTCCATCACCGCTTCGCCGAGTTCGGTCTCGCGCTTGAGGTATTCGGCCTGGATCGCTTCGAGGAGGTCGAGCCGTTCCTTCACGCTGCTTTCGCCATAAGTCGCGAAGGCGCGGCGCGCGGCGGCGACGGCAAGGTCCACGTCCGCCGGGGAGCCGAGCGAGATTTCGCCCGAGACTTCCTCGGTGGCGGGGTTGATGACTTCGGCGGTCTTCGGGGTGACGGGATCGACCCAGCGGCCGTCGATGTAGAACTGCGTGTAGTTGCGCATGATGCTCTCTCCCAATTCCTCCCCGAGCTTTGCTCGGGGAGGGGGACCGCCCGCGCAGCGGGTGGTGGAGGGGGAAAGGCGGTTTACGGGAGGTTCCGCCGTGCCGCTTCCCCCTCCACCATGCTGCGCATGGTCCCCCTCCCCGAGACGAGCTCGGGGAGGAATGATTTGTCGTTACTGCGTGCCTTCGGCGTACCAGGTGCGGAATTCCGAGTAGTTCGGCATTTCCTCCGAGTTCGCCGCCGGGTCGATCGGTACGTGGATCACGGTGCAGCCGCCACGGGCATAGGCGCGTTCGATGGCGGGGCCGATGTCGGCGGCCTTCTCGACGTACTCGCCTGCCGCGCCGAAGCCCTCGGCGATCTTGTCGAAGCGGACCTTGTCGGACCAGTGGACGCCGGTTTCCTTGGTGCCGTGGCCGAAGGTGCGCTTGTAGACGCCCACTTCGAGGCCCCACTGGAAGTCGACGCCGACGACGATCACCAGCGGCAGGTTCTTGCGCACCGCCACTTCCAGCTCACCGACATGGAACAGGAACGAGCTGTCCGAGGTGATGAGCATGCCGGGGCGGACCTTGCCGGTCGCCGCCTGATCGGCGAGCATCGCGCCGGTCGCATAGGGCAGGCCGGTGCCGATGTGGCCGTAGTTCTGGTTCCAGATGACGTCGTGCGGCTTGGCCTGCGAATAAGTCCACTGGAAGATCACCGTGGCGCCGCCGTCGCGGATCAGGATGCCGTCCTTGGGGAACGCCTTGGTCGCCTCGGTGACGAACTGGCTGGTGTGCATCTTGGCGGTCGAGCCATCGGACTTGGAGCCCGCATCCTCGGCCAGTTCCTCAAGCTGCTGGGCGTCGCGCTGGATATATTCCGAGAGCGAGGCCGAAGCCGAACGCCCGCCGAGCGCCTTCAGGGCGCGCGACAGCTGCGGCACCACGGCGCGGACGTCGCCCACGAGAGGCACGTCGATGGGGCGATTGACGCCGATGGCGGTGGGGTCCTGCTGGACGTAGATCCACTTGCGGTTCGCCTCGTTGTCGACCCAGTGCCGCCAGCGACCGTAGTGGCTGGGCTCGCCCAGTTCGGTGGCCAGCGCCACGCAGCAGTCGCTTTCGACCACGGCGTCGATCGAGGCTTCGGAGAAGCCGTAGGGGAAGGTGCGGTCCTCAAGCCCCTCGATGAACGAGGTGCCGCCCGAGGTCTGGATCACCGGGCACTGCATCAGTTCGGCGAGTTCCTTCACCGCCGCGCCCGACTTCGAGGTGTGGACGCCGTGGCCGACGAGCAGGACCGGGTTCTTCGCGGCCTTGATGATCTCGGCGGCTTCGGCGATCCGGTCGCCGTCCGCGCCCTGGTTGGTCAGGCGATAGCGGTGCGGTGGCAGGACCGGCGGCAGGTCCAGTTCCTCGAGGATGATGTGCGCGGGGAACTCGATGTAGGCCGGGCCGGGGGTGCCGGACATGGCGACGCGGATCGCCTCGCGCACGATCTCGTCGGTCTGGTCGGCATATTCGATGGAGCTGGAGAACTTCACCGAATCCTCGATCATCGGCTCCTGCCGCACGAACTGGATGCGGCCCCGGCGCACGCGGCGCTCGGTGATGCGGGCGCGCTGGCCGCCCATCACGATGATCGGGTCGTTCTCCACCTTGGCGCACTGGATCGCCGGCATCAGGTTCGCCATGCCCGGCCCCAGCGTGCCGATGCACAGCGCGGGCTTGCCGGTGATGCGCGCGGCGGCGGCGGCCATGTGCCCGGCGGACGCCTCATGGTGCGGCGACACGACGGTCCAGCCGCGCGTCTCGGCTTCGAGGAACAGGTGGACGAAGTTGGGATCGGGAATGCCGAACAGGGTGTTGATGCCCTCGGCCTCGAACAGGTCGAGGATGCGCTTGAAAACGGGCGTGCCCTTCTTCCCCTTGGCCGGAGCCTCGGGCGCCAGGGTGTCAGCCTGCGGCTGGTCGTCGTACATCGTGCGTGCCTTTCTTCTCGATCCGTCTGGTCGCGCTCTGGGTCGCTTTGAACAGGTGGTTAGCCCAAGCCTCGTAATACTGTCAGGTGAAATCAACAGGTGTGTTCATTCCGACTCGCCTGCTATCGCCGGGGCGACGCTTTGCAGGACGGCTTCGTTGTCCTGCCCCAGCGTGGGCGCGGGGCCGCGCACCTTGCCGGGGGTGCGGGAGAACCACGTCGGTACGCCGGGGAAGCGGACCGGGCCTTGCGGCGTCTCCACCTCCTCGAAGAAGCCGATGGCGTTGAGGTGGTCGTTGTCGAACAGCGCATCGGTGGAGCGCAGCGGTGCGCAGGGAATGTGAAGCGCGCGCAGGGTATCCAGCCATTCCTGCGTGGTGCGGGTCAGGAACGTCTCGCCCAGCAGGGCATAGACGCGGCCGATCTGCGCGGCCCGCTTGGCAAGGGTGGAGAACTCCTCGCTCGCCCAGGGCGGGTTCACCCCAGCGACGAAGGCGTTCCAGTGCTTGTCGTTGTAGACCAGCGCGGCGACGTGCCCGTCCCTGGTCCGGTAGGGCCGCCGGTTGGGCTCGACCGCGCGGTGATAGTGCGCGGGCGTGGTCGGCGGGGTGAACATCGCGCCGTTGGCGTGCTCGACCAGCATGAACGAGGACATCGCCTCGAACATCGTGACCTCGACTTCCTGACCCTCTCCCGTCCGCTCGCGATGGAACAGCGCCATCATCGTCGCGTAGAGCGCGTGGAGCCCCGCCACCTTGTCGGCCATGATCGTGGCGACGTAGCCGGGCTCTCCGTTCATCAGGCCCTGAACATGCGGGATGCCGCACTCGGCCTGGATCGTGTCGTCGTAGGCGGGCTTGTCCGCTTCCGGCCCCCGGCGCGAATAGCCGTAGCAATTGGTGTAGACGATGTCGGGCCGGATCGCGCGGACGGCTTCGTAATCGAAGCCGAGCTTGCGGATCGCGCTGCCGCGCATCGAATGGATGAAGACGTCGGCGGTGGCGATCAGGCGGCGCAGCGATTCGCGGTCGGCCTCCTGCCGCAGGTCCAGCATGACCCCGCGCTTGCCCCGGTTCACGTTGACGTAGATGCCGCCCATGCCGGGGGTGGGGCCGGTGGTGATCCAGCGGGTGTTGTCGCCTTCGGGCGGCTCCACCTTGATCACTTCGGCGCCCATGTCGGCCATGATCTGCGTGGCGTAGGGCCCGAACACCACCGATGTCAGGTCGATCACCTTCACATCCGCCAAAGGGCCGTTCTGTGCATCCTTGGTGTCGTTCAGTGCACGCATGTCGATCTCCCTCTCCGGGATGTATCGCTATTCGTATTTTGGTTCAACGTGCGTATATCGGAACAAGATCGTTGTATCCGGTGCCGCGCGCTGCTAACCCTTTGGGACAGCGACAAGCCGGGAAGAGGGCGGAAAAGCGTGGATTTCTCACTGAATCAGGACCAGCAGGATATCCGTGAGGCGGTGCTGAAGCACTGCTCGCAGTTCCCGGACGAGTACTGGCTGGAAAAGGATCGCTCGGGCGAATTCCCCTTCGAGTTCCACAAGTCGATGGCGGAGGCCGGATGGCTCGGCGTCGCCATGCCCGAGGCGGTCGGCGGTGCCGGGCTCGGCATCACCGAGGCGGCGGTGATGATGCAGGCGGTGGCCGAAAGCGGCGGCGGAATGACAGCGGCCTCGGCGATCCACGGCCCCGTATTCGGGCTCGAGCCGGTGCATCTGTTCGGCACGCAAGAGCAGCAAAGCCGCATGATTCCGCCGATTCTCTCGGGCAAGGAGAAGATGTGCTTCGCCGTGACCGAGCCCAACACCGGCCTCGACACCACCAGCCTCAAGACCCGCGCCGAGCGGGTGCCCGGCGGCTACAAAGTAAATGGCGAGAAGATCTGGATCACCAACGCCCACGTTGCCGACCGCATGCTCCTGATCGCCCGCACCACGCCGTTGGAAGAGGTACGCAAGAAGACCGAAGGGCTGACGCTATTCTATTGTAAAATAGACAGGAAATCCGTCGAATCCCGCCTGATCCCGAAGATGGGCCGCCATGCGGTGGGTTCGAACATGCTGTTCATCACCGACCTCTTCATCCCCGAGGAAGACCGCATCGGCGAGGAAGGGCAGGGGTTCAAGATACTCCTGCAGGGCCTCAATCCGGAGCGCGTCCTGCTGGGTGCCGAAGCCACCGGACTGGGGCGCGTCGCCCTCCAGAAAGCCAGCCGTTACGCCCGCGAACGCGTGGTTTTCGGCCGTCCCATCGGCCAGAACCAGGGCATCCAGCACCCGCTGGCCAAGGCGTGGATGCAGGTGGAGGCGGCCAGCCTCATGGTGTTCAAGGCCGCCACCCTGTTCGACAAGGGCCTCGACTGCGGGACCGAGGCGAACGCCGCCAAATACCTGGCGGCAGAGGCGGGGTACGAGGCCTGCCAGACCGCCGTCATGTCGATGGGCGGCATGGGCTACGCGCAGGAATATCACGTCGAACGCTACCTGCGCGAAGTCATGATCCCGCGCATCGCACCGGTCAGTCCGCACCAGATCATGAACTACATCGCCGAGAGGGTTTTGGAGCTGCCGAGGAGTTATTGAAAGCTGCCCGTCGTCCCGGACTTGATCCGGGACCGGCGGCTGTCTTTAGGTGAGCCCATGCCGCACGCGAAGCCGCATCACGGTCAGCGGATCGACGAATTTCGGAGAGACAATGCCTTTCACTCACACCCCAGCCACCGCCCGCTCCTGGCTTTTCGCGCCGGGCGACAGCGAGAAGAAGATGACCAAGGCGATGGAGGGCGAGGCCGACATCGTGCTCATCGACCTTGAGGACGCCGTCGCCCCCGACGCCAAGGCCGCCGCGCGCCCGATGGTGCATGACTTCATCAAGGCAAACCCGCAGCAGCGCGCCCGCCTTTGGGTGCGGATCAACCCGTTCGACGGGCCGCACACGCTGGCCGACCTTGCGGCGGTGATGCCCGCGCATCCGGGCGGCATCATGCTGCCCAAGGTCTATGGCCGCGCCGACGTGGAGAAGCTTGACCACTGCCTTTCCGCGCTGGAAGCGGCGAACGGGATCGAGGAAGGCTCCACCCCGGTCATCGTCCTCATCACCGAGACGGCCGAGGCGATGTTCCATACCGGCAGCTACAAGGGCGCCCCGCGCGTGGTGGCGCTGACCTGGGGGGCGGAGGATCTGGCCGATTCCATCGGCGCATCGTCCAACCGCAACGAGGACGGATCGTATTCCTTCACTTACGAACTCGCGCGCAGCCTGACCGTGCTGGGCGCGGCGACGGCGGGAGTGACGGCGATCGAGACGATCAGCGCGGATTTCCGCGACCTCGATGCACTGAAAGCCCGCGCCGAGAAGGCCCGTCGCGACGGCTTCCGGGGCATGATGGCGATCCACCCGGCGCAGGTGCCGGTCATCAATGCCGCCTTCACCCCTACCGAAGCTGAGATCGCCGAGGCGCAGGAGATCGTAAACGTCTTCGCCGCCAACCCCGGCGTAGGCGCGATCGGCTGGAAGGGTGGCATGCTCGACCGGCCCTACCTCGCCCGCGCCGAGCGACTGCTGCGGCAGGCGGGGAAGCTGTGATGCGGGCAGCATGATCGACCTTTCCGCCTATCTGCGCCCCGGCGACCGCATCGTCTTCGGACAAGCCTGCGGCGAGCCGATCACGCTGGTGGAGGCGCTGATAGCGCAAGGGGCGGACATCGGCGGCCTGTACGCCTTCATCGGCACGAGCTTCTCCGGCCTGTTCACGCCCGAGACGGCTAACGCGTTCCGCCTGTCCTCGATGGGCGCAATCGGGGCGCTGCGGGCGATGACGAAGGCCAATGCGCTCGACGTGATCCCCGTCCACGTCAGCCAGGTCGCACCGCTGATCGCGGCGGGCGTGATGCCCTGCGACGTGGCGATGATCCAGGTCAGCCCCGCCAATGCGCAGGGCGAGCATTCCTGCGGGCTCATCTCCGACTATGTCCGAGCCGCCGTGGACAAGGCGCGCGTCGTCATCGCCGAGGTCAACGAGCAGGTGCCCTTCGTTCCGGGCGAGACGATCCCCGCCAGCGCCATCGACGTCGCCGTGCAAGTCTCCCGCCCGCCGGTAGAGGTCGCGCCCGCGAAGATCGGCCCTACCGACGAGGCAATCGCGCGGCTCTGTGCGGAGTTCATCGGCGACGGATCGGTGATCCAGACCGGCGTCGGTGCGGTGCCCGATGCGATCCTGCGCCTGCTGCACGACCGGCGCGACCTTGGCGTCCATTCGGGGATGCTGGGCGACGGGCTGGTCGATCTGGCGGAAGCGGGCGTGTTGACCAATGCGCGCAAGGAGATCGACCGCGGCGTCTCGATCAACGGCGCACTGATCGGCACGCGGCGGCTCTACGACTGGGCGCACGAGAACCCCGCGATCCGCATGACGCCGACCAGCTACACCCACGATGCCGGGGTGCTGGGGCAACTGTCGCGCCTTGTCACCATCAACTCCGCGCTGGAAGTGGACCTGGCTGGGCAGGTCAACGCCGAGCAGTCGGGCGCGGCCTACATGGGCGGGACCGGCGGGCAGGTGGACTTCGTGCGCGCGGGCGCGCGCTCGCCGGGCGGGGCCTCGCTCATGGTGCTGGCGGCGACGGCAAAGGGCGGGACGATCAGCAAGATCGTGCCCGCGCTCTCCGGCCCCGTGACCAGCGCGCGCAGCGAGGTGGACGTGGTCGTGACCGAGTTCGGCGCGGCGCAGCTTAAGGGCCAGACCCTTGCCGAACGCGCGCGGCGGCTGGTCGCGGTGGCGCACCCGGATTTCCGCGAGGAACTGGACCGCGCCGCCTTCGAGATCGCGAGGAGAGGGTTCTAGAGATGACCGATGCCGTCCGTTTCGATGCCCGTCCCGATGGCATCGCCGTCATCACCATCGACCGCCCGGAGCAGCGCAACGCCCTCACCCGCGAAGTGCGTGAGGGCCTGCGCGCCGCGTGGAAACGGTTCGAGGGCGACGACGCACTGCGCATCGCCATCCTGACGGGCAGCGGCGACAAGACGTTCTGCGCCGGGGGCGACCTCAAGGAAATGGTCGAGACCGGCATGGCGGTGCCCCCGCGCGACATGTTCGCGCTGCCTTACGATACCATTGAACTGTCCAAGCCGACCATCGCGGCGGTCAACGGCGTCGCCTTCGCGGGCGGCTGGATGATCGCGCAGGCCTGCGACTTGTGCGTGGCTTCCACCGAGGCCAGGTTTGCGATCACCGAGGTCAAGGTGGGGCGCGGCAGTCCTTGGGCGGCGCCGCTGATCCACATGATCGGGCAGCGCATCTTCATGGAGATCGTGCTCACCGGCAAGCCCATCACCGCGCAGCGCGCCTACGAGATCGGCCTCGTCAACCGTCTGGCGGAGCCCGGGGCGGTTCTGGATGCCGCGCTGGACCTTGCGCGCGAGGTGCTGGAAGGCGCGCCGCTGTCGGTCAGGGCCGCGCGCGAGACGGTGATGCTCTCCACCGAGATGGGCCGCAGCGCCGCTCTGGCGGCAGCCCGGGCGGCGCATGAGCATATGTACAATTCGCAGGACGCGCAGGAAGGTCCGCGCGCCTTCGCGGAGAAGCGCAAGCCGGTCTGGCGGGGTATCTGAGCGTCAGACGCTCAGGTTGGCGACGTACTTGAACAGTTTCTCGCGGTCGCCATAGCTCGCGCCCGGTCCAACCGGCACGCTCCAGCCTGCTGCGGTCCGCGCCGTGCCGGTGGCATCCACCGCCACCGCGACGTAGAACCGGTGCGGGGCGGTCAGTATCCACTGCGGAATGCCGAGGCCCGGTGGGTAGTCCTCCGCCGGATTCTCTCCCGGAGGCTGGGCATCGGGCACGATCTTCACGATGCGGTCGTTGCCGATGAGGTTGCGGGGATCCTGCGCAAAATCGCGCTGGAGGCGGGGTACATCGTAATTCTTCTCCCCCATTTCCTTGTGAACCGAAGGGCGACTGGTGTCTTCTTCGGGCGTGCTGGCGGGTGCTCCCCACCGGCCTCCGGAAGCGTGAGTATAGGCGGCGAAGACGACGTGGTTGGCGCGGATCGGTTCGGCCAGTATCACCAGCTTGTAACCCGCGCCGAGCGTCCCGCTCTTGTATCCGAGCAGGGAATCGAGACGTCCCGGCTCGCTGGCGCCAACGGAACCGAACCGCGTGACGAACCCGCCACGCTCCCACGACTGCCCAAGTTGCGGCGTATTGTCTGCCACTGCTCGTCTCTCCCCCGTTTTGCAGTCGTCGATGGCGATGCAGTACAAGTTCGAGCGATTACTGCCTGTCAGGAGAGCGGGCTGCAAGTGTGCAGACGATCGGGGCGACAGATACCAAGAGCTGCCGCCCTACGTCTTCCCGTGCTTGTTCTCAGGGCCGCACCTCGTCAGTCCACCATTTCCCTGGTCTCGAACGCCACGCCGGGCAGGTCGGGCGACTTGCGCCAGTCTGCCAGCATGTCGCGCCAGGCGTCCCAGCCGGGCAGGTAGCCCTTGAACAGGGCCCACTTCAGTTCCTTGTCGCCCTCGTTGTTGAAGTAGCTGGGCGTGCAGCCCTGCTGGAACTCCGACATGTCGACTTCATTGTCGCGGCAGTGCTGGACGTAGCCCGCCACGCCCTCGGCGGTGGCGCTGAACTTGTCCGCGCCGCGCCGGACGGTCTCGCCGATCATGAAGGCGAGGTGCTCGGCCTGCCGGCCGAACTGCTCGGTCGTGCTCGAATTCGTCGCGCCCTGGATGTAGCCCATGTAGAACATGCCGGGGAACTTGTCGGTGGTGACGCCGTGCAGGGTGCTGGGGCCGTTGGTCCAGTGATCGTAGATCGACAGGCCGTTCTCGCCCTTCACCGTGTCGATGCCCCAGCGGCGCCTGAGATCGCTCGTCACCTCGAAGCCCGAGGCGAAGATCATCAGGTCCACCTCGTATTCCACCCCGTCGGCGACGAAGCCCTTCTCGGTCATGCGCTCGACGCCCTGCGTGGGCGAAACGTCGATCAGCTTGACGTTGGGCTGGTTGAAGGTGGGGTAGTAGTCGTTGTTCGACAGCGGCCGCTTGCACATGAAGCGGAACCAGGGCTTCAGGATGTCCGCCGTCGCCTTGTCGGTGACGATGGCGTCGACCCGGCGGCGCAGCCGTTCCATGACCTGATAGTCCACCACGTCGCGGCGGGCCATGATCTGGCCGATGTCGAGTTCCGGGAAGCCGTCCTCTTCCAGTTCGAGGTTCAGGTTGCGGCTGATCTCGGTCCAGATGTCGCAGATCTGGTCGGGCTCGCCGGGCAGGAAGAACTGCTGCGCGCCGCGATGGAAGTTCGCCATGCGATCCTGCTGCCAGCCGGGCTGGAGCGATGCCGCCCAGTCCGGATCGGTCGGCGGATTGGGCCGCTCGTCGATGTTCGACGGGGTGCGCTGGAGCACGTAGAGCTGCTTCGCATACTTGCCGAGGTAGGGCACCGCCTGCACCGAAGTAGCCCCGGTGCCGACGATGGCGACGCGCTTGTCGCGCAGCTTTTCCAGCTCGGGTGCGGTCCACGATCCGCCGGTGTAGTCATGCTCCCAGCGGCTGGTGTGGAACATCTTGCCCTTGAAGTCGTGGATGCCGGGGATGCCGGGCAGCTTGGGCATGTTCATCACGCCGCCCGCCATGACCACGAAGCGCGCGCGGATCTCGTCGCCGCGATTGGTCTTCACATGCCAGCGCTTGGCACCCTCGTCCCAGACGATGCTTTCCACCAGCGTGTGGAACAGCGCCTTGTCGGCTAGCTCGAAATCCTCGGCCATCTTCTGGCAGTAGGCCTGGATCTCCCAGCCGTCGGAGAACTTCTTGCTGGGCATGTAGCCCGTCTCTTCGAGCAGGGGGAGGTAGCAGTAGGCGTCGTTGTCGCACTGCACGCCGGGATAACGGTTCCAGTACCACACGCCGCCGAAGCCGCCCGCGTGGTCGATGTTGCGCACGTTCGTCACGCCCTGCTTGCGCAAGTGATAGCCCGCGAGAATCCCCGAGAACCCGGCGCCGAGGATGGCGACGTCGATCTCCTCCATCAGCGGTTCGCGCTCGGCCACCGGGGTGAAGGGATCGTGGGCATAGTTGTCGGAAAAGTCGCCGGTCGGGCGCACGTACTGCTCGCCCCCTTCGCGGCGCAGGCGCTTGTCGCGTTCGGCCAGGTACTTGGCCTTGAGCGCGGGGATATCGAGTTCCTCCGGCGCAGGCACGTCGGTCTTGAGGCAGGTCATGTCCAGTCCCATTCGTTCGGAGCGCTGATCTTGTGAGCGGCTGTGTCTCGCACTGCGTTTTATGTCAACAGTGTTGTTGATTAGTGGGCCTCGGCCGGTTCAGAACGCGCCATGGCGAAGCTGTAGCCGATGTGATCGACGTGGCCGTGAAGCCCGAAGTCCAGCAATTGCGCCTTGTCGTGGAACGCGGGGGAGGCGGCAGCGACATCCTCGATCGTCCAGTGCGGGCGATAGACGCCGACCGTCTCGGCCACGAACATGCGCGCCACGCGGCCCGCCATCGAGGCGATCATCTCTCCCGTCACGTCGCAGCTTTCGTGGCTGAGCCAGCCGACCACGGGGGCGACCATTTCGGGGTCCATCGGCGGGTACTGCGAGATATCGAGGCCCTCCGCCATGCGGGTGACGGCGCCAGGGACGATGACGTTGCACTTTATCCCGAGGGCCTCGCCCTCCAGCGCGGCGATGTTGTTGAGGCCGAGCATGCCCGACTTCGACATGCCGTAGTTCACGCAGTTTTCGTTGCCGTAGAGCCCGCCGACCGAGCTGGTCAGCACGATCCGGCCATAGCCCGCGTCGGCCATCGGCCCGAACGCCGCCTGCACGACATGGAATGCGCCGAGCAGGTGGACATCCACCACCGCGCGGAAGTCTTCGTAGGAAACGTCGCGGATGGAGCCGTAGCGCACGTTGCCCGCGTTGTGGATCAGCACGTCGATGCGGCCCCAGGCGTCGAGCGCGGCCTGCACGATGGCGCGGCCACCTTCGGGCGTGGCTACGGTATCGGCATTGGCGATCGCTTCTCCGCCCGCGGCGACGATCTCGTCCACCACGCTTTGCGCGACGCTTGTATCCGGTCCATCGCCGGCAAGGTCTCCGCGGATCGCCCCGCCGAGGTCGTTGACGACCACCTTGCAGCCGCGCTGCGCCAGCAGCAGGGCATAGGACCGGCCCAGCCCGCGACCGCCGCCGGTGACTACCGCGACGCGGCCGTCGAAACGCAGTTCAGGTTGGGGCATGGGTGAAGCGTCCTCTCTCGGGCGAGCGCCTCCGCCTGCGGAAAACGGCGGCATTCGGTGCTCGGCGTTCCGGTTCGGGGCGCGCATCAATTGGTTATCGGTCAGCTGGACGAATATCCGTGCGCGGCGGGGCTTGGCAACGGCGGGCACGTCGCTCGGGCGATGACCTGTCCCGCGCCCCCGCGCCACGGGTACATCGCGTTGCGCCGCCCCGTCCCCGCCTATACCGTCCGGCAAAAGACCCGGCCATGCGCCGGTGGAGAGGGATGTATACATGCTGGAAGCCGCCGGTCGTAATGCCAATGCGATGAGCGCTAAGCCCGGGGAAGGCTGGGCGCTCCACCGCATGACCCCCGCCAGCCGCCTCAACGGCGCCAACGGCATCCGCACCGGCGCGGACGGACGCATCTACGTGGCGCAGGTGGCGGGCAGCAAGGTCAGCGCGATCGATGTGGACAGCGGCGCGATCGAGACGATCTCGCCCAACGGCGGCGGCATCGTCGGGCCGGACGATCTGGCTTTCGACGAGGCGGGCAACCTCTACTGCACCGAGATCACCGAAGGGCGCGTCTCGATGATGACGCCCTCGGGCCAGTACCGGGTGATCCACGGCGACATGCCGGTGGCGAATCCGATCACGTACCATCGGGGCCGCCTGATCGCGGGCGAACTGCGCATCGGCGGCCGCATCATGGAACTGGACCGCGACGGCGGCGCGCCGCGCACCATCTTCGAGGGCGTGCCGATGGCCAACGCCTTCGAGGTCGGCCCGGACGGCAAGCTCTATTTCCCGGCGCAGGGCGCGAACGAGATCTGGCGTATCGGCCTCGACGGCGGCGAGCCGGAAGTGGTGGCGAAGGATCTGGGCGTGCCCGATTCGGTGAAGTTCCACCCGGACGGCTACATCGTCTCCACGCAGGTCTATTCGGGGCAGGTGCTGAAGATCGACCCGCGCACCGGGGAGAAGTCGGTGCTGGCCGATATCGGGCCGGGGCTGGACAACGTCGCCTTCGTGAACGGACGCACTTTCGTCAGCCACATCAACGGTTCGATCACCGAAATCACCGCGCCGGGGAAGACCAGGCCGCTGGTGGAGAAGGGGCTGCAGTGGCCGCTTGGCCTTGCGGTCGATGGCGAGGGCCACGTGCTGGTGGCAGACGGCGGGTTTTCGTACCTGCTGCGGCCCGGCGAACCGCTGCAACTGGCGGGCATGCTGTTCTCTCCGGGCTTCCCCGGCTGGATCCGCGACGTGGCGGCTGCGGGTCCGGGCGAATGGATCGTCACCACCGCAAACGGCGACGTCGCCCGCTGGAACCCGGCGGCGGCGACCAGCGAAGTGCTGGCGAGTGGCCATGACCGGCTCATGGGCGTGGCCGTCACCCCCGGCGGCGTGGTCTTCGCCGAGTTCGGCACCGGCAAGGTCCATACGGTCGCGGGCGGCGCGGCCAGCGAACTCGCGAGCGGGCTCGACCGGCCGATGGGCGTTGCGGTTTCGGGCGACGGCACCGTCTACGTGGCCGAAAGCGGGGCGGGGCGCGTGGTGAAGCTGGCGGGAGGGCGCAAGGAGACGGTGCTCGACGGTCTCGCCCGGCCAGAAGGGATCGCCATTGCCGGTGGCACGCTGTTCGTCGCCGATCCGGGCGCCAATGCGCTTGTCGCCAGCGACCTGTCGGGTGGCGCGCGCGAGACCGTCGCCAGCGAGTTGCCGATGGGTGGCCCGGGCGGGCTTCAGCCCGTGCAGCTTGGCGGCGTCGGCGACATGTGCGGGCCGATGAACACCTTCATCGGCGTGGCCGTGGCGGGCGACGGCACCGTCTACCTCTCCGCCGATGCCGAGGGCAGCGTCCTCGCCCTGCGTCGTCTTTAAGGAGGCTCTCGATGCTCAAGCAGATCTGCTTCTTCCGCAAGCGCGCCGACATGACCATGGACGAGTTCATGGACTACTACGAAAACCAGCACTCGCAGCTGGCGAAGAAGTCCGGCGCGAAGCCCGCGATCCCGAACGCGGTGCGCTATGTGCGGCGCTATCTGGTGCCGGAAAAGAACCCCATCACCGGCCAGATCCACGATCCGGGCTACGACTGCATCATGGAAATCTGGTGGAATAGCCGAGAGGATTTCGAGCGTTCGCAGGCGATCATTTCCGCGCCCGAGCGCCTGCCGATGACAAAGGCGGACGAGGAACGACTGTTCGCCAGCCACGAAAACCCGGTCGTCACCTGCATCGAATACGATTCGCCGATGGGCCCGAACGGCGAAAGCACGCATGTGGATTTGCGGTACGAGAACTGAGATGCACGCGGCCTCTCCTCCCTCCGCGCGCGACGAGTGGCGCAAGCATCCGCTGCTGCCGGTGGCGGCGGGGCTGGGTTATGCCACCAGCGTCATCCACATCTACGGCATCGGCCCGTTCTACGGCCCCGTCGCCGCCGAATTCGGGTGGAGCCGCACCGAAGTGACCTTCGGCCTGACGCTGGCGACACTGGTGCAGGCGGTGGGCGGAGTGTTCATCGGGCTTGCCGTCGACCGCTTCGGCCCGCGCCGGTTCGGAGTGATCGGGCTGGTGCTGCTGGGCGCGGCCTTCGCGCTGCTGGGCAGCGCCGACGGGTCGCTGCTCAACTGGTATCTGCTCTGGGGTCTCGTCGCGCTGGCGGCGCTGCCGGTGCAGGCATCGGTGTGGACGAGCGCGGTCGCATCGCGCTTCACCGTGTCGCGCGGGATGGCCTTCGCGGTGACGCTGTGCGGCGCCTCCATCGCGGCGGGGATGTTCCCGCCGATGGCGACCTGGCTGATCGGCGCGCTCGGCTGGCGGGGAGCCTTCCCGGTGCAGGCGGCGATCTGGCTGGGCGTGGCGTTCCCGGTGATCTTCGCGTTCTTCCACGGCCGCTACGACAAGGGCAGGAAGCAGACCGTCGAGGATGCGGTGGCCCGCCCCGCCGACCTGCCGGGCGCGACCTTGCGCGAGGGGCTGACTTCCAGCGTCTATCACCGGCTGTTCGTGGCCAGCCTGCTGTTCACTTTCACCGTGATCGCGCTGGTGGTCCACTTCACCGCGATCCTTGGCGATGCCGGGGCGAGCCCGATGACGGCGGCGGCCATCGCATCGTTCGTCGGCTGGTTCTCGCTGGCGGGGCGGCTGGGTACCGGCGCGCTGCTCGACCGGCTGCCCGCGTCGCTGGTGGGCGCGGCGGTGTTCATGCTGCCGGTCGCAGGGTGCCTGCTGCTCCTGCTCGGCGGTGGGTCGCTGGTGGCGATGGGCGCGGCCTCGGCGCTGATCGGGCTGACGCTGGGGGCGGAGATCGACGTCGTCGTCTACCTCCTCACCCGCCATTTCGGGCTGAAGAACTTCGGTGGGCTTTACGGCGGGCTGCTGGCGGCGCTGTCGATCGGCACCGCCATCGGCCCGCTCGCCGCCGCGCAGGTCTATGACCGGACGGGCAGCTACGGCGGGTTCCTGTGGCTGGCGCTGGCCTTCATGGCGGCGAGCAGCGTCGCCATCGGCACGCTTCCAAGGGGCAAGGCCGCGTATGCGGCGCCTTGAAGGAACGCCCCGGCGGTTTGCTCCCTCATGCCGATAATGAGATAACGGCCGCAAACCCGCACAAAGCAGAACGAGGATACCCATGGGCGAATTCGGCAAGATCGTTCAGGCGCCCGAGGAACTGGTCGCCCCGGTCAACGTGCCCGCCGAGGCCTACATCTCCCCCGAATACGCCCGCGCCGAGGTGGACCGCCTGTGGCGCAAGGTCTGGCTCCAGGCCGGACGGGTCGAGGATATCCCGGAGGTGGGGGACTTCGTCACCTTCGACATCGTCCACGATTCGGTGATCATCGTGCGGGCGTCGGAGACGGAGATCCACGCCTTCCACAACGTCTGCCCCCATCGCGGCCGCCGGCTGGTCGATACGCCGCCGGGGCAGCGCAATGCGCGGGGCAACCGACGCACGCTGATCTGCGGCTACCACGGCTGGACCTTCGGGCTCGACGGCGCGAACACCTATGTCGAGCATCAGGACGATTGGCAGGGCCACTTGTGTGGCGGCCGTGCCGATTTGGGCAAGGTGCGGGTGGAGACATGGGGCGGCTGGCTGTGGATCACCCTCGATCCCGAGGCGATACCGCTGGCCGAGTACCTCAGCCCCGCCGCGCCGATGCTCGACCCCTACGGCCTCCAGAACATGCATCCGCGCTGGCGCAAGTGGGTGGTGTTCGAGTGCAACTGGAAGGTCGCGATGGAAGCTTTCTGCGAGACCTACCACGTCTCCACCACGCATCCGGAATTCATGGAATTCGGCCAGTTCCGCGGCTGGGCGCGCAATCAGGGCCTGCATTCCAACATCGGCTACGAGGCGCCCAAGGGGCAAGAGGAGGACTCGGGCAAGCTGCGCCTCGGCGCGGGCGAGGATCCGCGCCTGACGACGGCGGAGATGCAGAACTTCACCTGGGCCAACGCCAACACCAACACCACAATGACGCTGGTCGGCGTCGCCAATCGCCTGAAGGACGAACTGCCCGAGGGCACCCCGGCGGCGGAAGTCTCCAAGTACTGGATCCAGACCGCCAAGGCGGAAGACGCGGCGCGGGGCGTCGTCTGGGCGCAGGTCGATCCGCTGCACACCGCCCAGGCAGGCACGGCCTGGCAGATCTTCCCGAACTTCCAGATAGGCCACGCGGTCAACAACATGCTCTGCTATCAGGCGCGGCCCTATGGCACCGATCCCGACAAGTGCATCTTCGAGGCCGCCGTCTACGAACTGTGGCCCGAAGGCGAGGCACCCTCGACGGACTGGGAGTACACCGAGCCTGCCGACTGGCCACCGGTGCTCCAGCAGGACTTCGCCAACATGGCAGCGGTCCAGCAGGGCATGAAGAATGTCGGTTTCCGGGGCGCGCAGCCCAATCCCTACATGGAACGCTCGGTCGGCTCGCTTCACATGAACCTTGCGAAGTTCATGGGGACGGGCGCGCCGACGACGTATTGAGGGGAGCGCAGCGGATGGTCATGGGGCTTCGACAGGCTCAGTCTGAGTGGGTTTGATAGGTTTCTAAACCACCTCCGCTCACCCTGAGCTTGTCGAAGGGTCAGGCCGCCTGCCGCAGCGCCCTCGCCGCAGCGAAAACGGGTGAGGACACAGTCATGCAATTCCCTCTCGTCCACGTCAGCTGGGCGCTTGCCGACAAGGCACAGCGCCCTGCCTGCGACACCTTCTTCCGCGACGTGTTCGGCGCCAAGACCGCCTACGAGATCCTGATTACGCCCGAGACCGCCGGGCTGGGCTTGGACCGTGAGGAATCGCTGATGATGATTGGCGACACCATGGTCATCCCGATCGCGCCCGCCGGGCGCGGTATGGAGGAGGGCAATCCTTTGGGAGACATGCTGCGCCGCTCGGCCGCGCCGGGACGCTGGATCGGGCTTGCGCTCAAGGTGGCGGACCTCGCCGCGGCGGATGCATGGTTCGCGGAGCGCGGATTCAGGCGGCACTATGACGCGGGTATGGAGGCGCACTATTTCCTGGTGCCGCGTGGGCAGGCGCTGGGGATTCGGCTGGAGATCGTACGGCAGGACATGCCCAACGATCCTCGACGCGATTCCGAATGGCGGCCGATGGGTAACGATCCACTCGGTATCGAAGGATTGCAGGCCGTCGGAGTCAGCACGCCCTCGTTGGCAGAGGCGCGCGAACTATTCGCGGGAAAGCTCGACTGGCCGAAGCTTGGGGAGCGCGATCTACATGAAGCGCGTTGTGCCGCCTTCGCCATGGGGGACACGGTGATCGAGGCATTGGAGGGCGTTGCAGGATCGGACGTCGCGCAGCACGCACGCGATATCAAGGGCATCCGTCACCTCGTCTTCAAAGTGCGCGATGCGGTGGCGGCGGCGCGGCGGCTTCGCGACAGCGGCCTGCCTCTTATCGGCGAGGTAGAGGGTCGCTTCGCCATTCACCCGGATGCGGCGCATGGCCGCCTGATCTGGCTGACCGACCAAACACCCGCGTCCTATCCGTCAGTCGGTTCGCGCCTCGGTTCCTGGACCTGATTGCCGATCCGAGAACTCGCGCCGTTGCGCTGCGTTGATTGACGCACGCGGTATTTGCCATGAGTGTGCGCGCCACTCGCAGGAGAGGTTTCACAATGCAATTGCGATATCTGGCCCGGTTTTCGGAGATAAAGCTGGTCTGTCTGGCCATCGGCGCGCCGCTGGCGCTGCTGCCTGTCGCTGCCTATGCCAGCTTCTACTCGGGCGACGAGCTTTACAAAGTCTGCACCGCCCAGCGCGGCAGCACGACTTATGTCGAGAATACCTATGAATGCATCGCGTACATCACCGGTACCATCGACGCCTTCAACACGATCCGGCGGACCAACAAGCTCAAAAGCTGCATTCCTGAGGACGTGACCATCGCGCAGCTTAGGAAGGCGACGGTTACTTACTTGGCCGACAATCCCAAGACCCGCAACGCCCCTGCATCGGAACTGGTCTTCGCAGCGACGCGCAAGGAATGGCCCTGCACGACGAAGAAGTGATGGTGCCTTCGGCACTACCACCGACCTTATCCAGTATTCTACGCGATCCGTAGTTGCCGATCTCTCGGTCAATGGGCACACGACGGACCTAGAACTTGATGGAGGCGAGGTCTGTATGCAACTTCCCGTCGCCCGATAGCCAGAGTTTGCACTGCCCATGAGTGCCCCGGAACACCATTTCGATCCCTCGATCCTGCGCGAATATGACATTCGCGGCATCTTCGGCGAGACACTGTTCGAAGCCGACGCCCATGCCGTTGGGCGCAGTTTCGGCGCTGTCGTATTGCGCGGCTGTGGAAGCCGGAGTGAGCGACCCTGCGTCGTCGTCGGTCGCGACGGTCGCCTGAGTTCTCCCGGACTGGAGGCTGCGCTGGTGGCGGGCCTGACGGAGGTGGGAGTCGACGTCATCCGAGTCGGACTTGGACCAACGCCGACGCTCTACTTTGCCGAGGCATCAACCCCAGAAGTGCAGGGCGGCATTCAGGTAACTGGCAGCCACAATCCCCACGATCACAACGGCTTCAAGCTGGTACTTGGGGGCTCTCCGTTCTTCGGTCCGCAAATCACGGCGCTGGGCCAGATTGCCGCGACAGGTGGCGGAATCGAAGCCGAACAGTTCGGACAGGTTACGGACCTCGGCGTGCTGCCCGCCTACGTCGCGCGTTTGCTCGACGGGATTTCGGATATCGATCACATCTCCGCGCTGCGCATCGGCTGGGATGCGGGCAATGGTGCGGCTGGTCCCGCCCTGGAACTCCTGACTTCGCGACTGCCGGGCGAACACCATCTGCTCTTCTCCGAAGTGGACGGGCGGTTTCCGAACCACCACCCGGACCCCACGATCGAAAGCAATCTCGCAGACCTGCGTGCCCTCGTCGCGGCGAAGAACCTCGATTTCGGAGTAGCTTTCGACGGGGATGCGGACCGGATCGGCGTCGTCGATGGGCAGGGTCGCGTTGTCGATGCCGACCGGTTGCTGGCGATTTTCGCGCGGGATGTGCTCGCGCGGCGGCCTGGGGCGCGGGTGATTGCCGATGTGAAGGCTTCGCGGACGGTGTTTGATACGGTGCAAAAACTCGGTGGAGTGCCGGAAATGGCGCCTTCCGGGCATTCGCACATCAAGTCCAGAATGAAGGAAACCGGTGCTTTGCTGGGCGGGGAGACCAGTGGGCACTTCTTTTTCGCCGATGACTGGTTCGGGTTCGACGATGGGCTTTATGCGGCGCTGCGGCTGGTCGCGGCGAGTGTGCGGATGGGGGCTTCCGTGGCGGAATTGCGCGATTCCGTACCCTCGATGTGCAACACGCCGGAGCTGCGCTTCGCCGTTCCGGATGCGCGAAAGTTCGCTGTCGTCGAGGAGATCAGGGCGCGACTGAACGGTACAGAGGCGCACCTGAACAGCCTTGACGGGGTCCGAGTGGACACCGAGGACGGCTGGTGGCTGCTGCGGGCATCGCACACGCAGGCCGCACTCACCGCCCGCGCCGAGAGCGCCACGCCGGAGGGTCTGGAGCGGCTGGTCGCCGAGATCGATCGGCAGCTTGCCGCCTCCGGCATCTCCAGGCACGCGTAGGATCGCGCGCCGATCCGCCAGCCGGAAACCACATCCACTGCGGTGCTTTTCCATCGGCGTACCGCTATGCCTTGTCCGATGCCCGAAATGAAACGCCCGTCATGACGACCCCGGCCATGCAGATCCCGCCCGAGATCGCCGGCTGGTTCGATTCGCGCGGCTGGCGGGTACGGCGGCACCAGCAGGACATGCTCGCGGCGGCGGACCGGGGGCATCATGCGCTGCTCGTCGCCGATACCGGGGCGGGCAAGACGCTGTCCGGCTTCCTGCCGACGCTGGCCGCTTTCTGCCCTTCGCGCCTTGATGGCGCCAAGCCGCCCGAGGGCCTGCACACGCTCTACGTCTCGCCGCTGAAGGCGCTGGCGACCGACGTGCAGCGCAACCTCATCGCGCCGATCGAGGAGATCGGACTGCCGATCCGCGTCGAGACACGCAGCGGCGACACGCCCTCCGACCGCAAGGCCCGCCAGCGCGCGCGCCCGCCGCATGTCCTGCTGACGACGCCGGAATCGCTCTCGCTGCTGCTGAGCTATCCCGAGGCACCCGACCTGTTCGCGGGCCTCCAGCGCGTGGTGATCGACGAGGTTCACGCCTTCGCCACCGGCAAGCGCGGCGACCTTCTGGCGCTGTCGCTGGCGCGGCTGCAGGCGATCAACCCGGCGCTGCAGCGCGTCGCGCTCTCCGCCACGCTCGCCAACCCGGACGAGTATCGCGGCTGGCTGGCGCCCTGGGGCGAGATCGATACCGTCGAACTGGTCGAGGGCGAGCCCGGCGCCGAGCCCGAGGTCGACATCCTCCTCCCGCGCGAGGAGCGCATCCCGTGGAGCGGCCACGCGGCGACATGGGCGATCCCGCAACTGATCGAGCAGATCCGCGCCCATCGCACCACGCTGGTCTTCACCAACACGCGCTTTCTGGCGGAGTACATCTTCCAGGAACTGTGGGACGCCAACGAGGGCAACCTGCCGATCGGCATCCACCATGGCTCGCTTTCGAGGGAGGCGCGGCGCAAGGTCGAGGCGGCGATGGCGGAGGGCAAGCTGCGCGCGCTGGTCTGTACCGCCAGCCTCGATCTCGGCATCGACTGGGGGGACATCGACCTCGTCGTGCAGATGGGCGCGCCCAAGGGCTCCTCGCGCCTGCTTCAGCGCATCGGACGCGCCAACCACCGGCTCGACCAGCCCAGTGAAGCGGTGCTGGTGCCGGGCAACCGCTTCGAGTTCCTGGAGGCCTTCGCCGCGCAGCAGGCGGTGCGCGACGGGCAGCGCGACGGCGACCCGTTCCGCCCCGGCGGGCTCGACGTGCTGGCCCAACATGTGATGGCCATAGCCTGCGCCGGGCCGTTCCGGGAGGAGGCGCTGCTCGCCGAAGTGCGCTCCTCGCTGGCCTATGCGTGGATCGACGAGGCGACTTTCACGCGCGTGCTCGAATTCGTCGCTACCGGCGGTTACGCGCTGCGCTCCTACGACCGCTTCCGGCGCATCGTGCGCGAGCGGGATGGGACATGGCGGCTGACGCACCCCGAGCACGCGGCGCGGCATAGGCTGAACGCCGGGATCATCGTCGATGCCGAGATGCTCGACGTGCGCTTCCGCAACGGGCGCTCGCTCGGCCGGGTGGAGGAGGGCTTCGGCGCGAGCCTCGAACCCGGCGACACGTTCCGCTTCGCCGGGATGGACCTCGAAGTGGAATCGCTCAAGGATCTGGAGCTGATCGTGCGCGCCGCCAAGCGCTCGGCGACGATTCCCAGCTATTCCGGTCAGCGCATGCCGATCTCCACGCATCTGGCCGACCGGGTGCGCGCGATGCTGTCCGACCGGGCGGGGTGGGCGCGCTTTCCCGACGACGTGCGCGAGTGGCTGGAGGTGCAGGACTGGCGCTCGCACCTGCCCGCGCCGGGGCGGCTGCTGGTGGAGAGCTTCCCGCATCGCGGCCTCGCCTATACGAGCTACTACACGTTCGAGGGGTGGAACGCGAACCAGTCGCTGGGGATGCTGGTCACCCGGCGCATGGAGGATCGCGGGTTGGGGCCGCTCGGTTTCGTGGCGACCGACTACACGCTGGTGGTCTGGGGGCTGAAGCCGGTGGAGGATCCCGCCGCGCTGCTTTCGCCCGACATCCTGACGCACGAGTTCGTCGACTGGGTGCAGCAATCCTATCTGCTGCGCCGAGCGTTCCGCGAGGTGGCGGTGATCTCCGGCCTCGTCGAGCGGCAGCAACCCGGCAAGCGCAAGTCGGGGCGGCAGGTCACGTTTTCGACCGACCTCATCTACGATGTGCTGCGCAAGTACGAGCCCGACCACCTGCTTATCGAGGCCGCCTGGGCCGATGCGCGTGCGCGCATGACCGACGTTGGCCGGGTGGCCGACGTGCTCGACCGGGCGGCAAAGGAGGTCGACCATGTGGTGCTCGACCGGATCAGCCCGCTGTCGGTCCCGGCGCTGTCGATGATCGGGCGCGAGAGCCTGCCCTCGGGCGCGGCGGACGACGACCTGCTGCTGGAGGCGGAGAGCCTTGCCTCGGTGGCGATGCGGGTGGACGCGCCGGAAGAGGACGGAGGCTGCTAATTCCTCCCCCGGACCTAGCGTCATTCCCCCTCCGTCAGCGCTCCGCGCTGCCACCTCCCCGAGACAAGCTCGGGGAGGAACCGGCGGATAAACTCTTCCAACGGCGCGCGGCTATGCTATTCGCGCCAGCTTCATTGGCGCCGCCTTGGCGTCCGGTTCCATTCGGGGATAGGTCTTGATCGGCAAGCGGCTTCTGACGGCCACGGTCCTGTGTCTCGGGGCGTTCGGCGCGGTGTCCTGCTCGAAGGATGCGCCCAAGGGCAATCTCGGTGTCGAGGGGGCTGCGGTGACGCAGTGCGGCGATCTGCGCGCCGATACCAAGTTCCTCGCGCAGTTGCGCAAGAGCGACATCTCGCTGCGCCGCAAGCTCAAGGATGGCAACGCCAATGCCGTTGCCGAAGCGCATAAGGCGCTCGATTCGGGCGACTACCGTCTGATCGCGGCGACGACCGCGACCGGGATCTCGCCCGAGGCCTACGGCGTGCAGTGCCGGATGCTCGGTGGCCTCTCGCCCTGGACCGTGCGCGCCGTCGCGTTCGTGCCTGAGGGCAAGGTCGAGGGCGGGCAGCAGAAGCCCGACGACGCGCTGACCGGCTTCGGCCGCCGCTACAACGCCGCGATGCTGGCCGACCCGCGCTATCCCTATGCCGACGTCTGCCGCGCGGTGGACAAAGCCGGCCCGGCGCCGACGCTGCCGGAGAACCCGGATGCGGGCATCGAGCAGCCTTATGGCTTCGCCGAACTGGGCGTCGCGCGCATGGAGCACGGGCTCGGCGCGGCGGCGCGGCGCGGTTCGATCCACGACATCGGCATCCTGCTGGAGCGCGATCCCAAGGCGATCGATCGCCCGGACCTGTTCGGCCTGACGCCGCTCGCCTGGGCGGTCGCCTATCACCGCTGGCCCGCCGCGCAGGCGCTGCTGCGCGCCAAGGCCGATCCCATCGGCGGCACCTGCCAGACGACCATCGACCGCCAGTCCCCGCTCCAGATCGCGCGCATCATGCGCTGGTACGGCGTCATCCGGGCCATGCGGCCGCTGGTGACAGAGGAGCAGTTCGCCAGCCTGCGCCAGAAGCCGCGTTGGGATGACGCCAGCCTCGTTGAGTTCAACCACGCGCTGACCGAGCTGAAGGAGCGCTACGACACGCAGCTGCGCCGCCAGTCGTTCAGCCGCCACGACCTCAACTTCCAGGTCGACGAGCAGGGCAACACGACCGAATGCAAGATGGACCCGGGATCGGTTTCGCCCGCGTTCGACAAGGAGCTGTGCGGCCTCGCGGTCGAGATCGTGCGCTGGACCCCGGCGCGCGACGCCTTCGGCACGCGCGTGCCCGAAAGCGCCAAGCTGCTGGTGGGCTTCGGCGGCGGAAGCTGAGAGGAGGGGCGCTTTCCTACAGAGCGGGATTCGGGCAATCTCGGGCTCGAGGTTGCACGGACCCGTTCGGAAAGCGTATGTGGAAGGTCACACGGTTTCTGTCTATTGGTATGAAAATACGGGATAATATCCGATTTTCATACGACGTTGTGTTTCAACTAAAGGTTGTCCACGCAAGGATTGCGTGAATCTTCCGTGACAACCGCTCACTCATCCGCTAGGGGCGCCGCTTCCTATCAGCGCGACTCAAAGCGAAAGCGAGTGCAGAACATGAAACTGAACGACATCCGTGACAACGCAGGCGCCCGTCACCGCCGCATGCGCGTCGGCCGTGGCATCGGCTCGGGCAAGGGCAAGACCGCCGGCCGCGGCCAGAAGGGTGCGAAGGCACGCTCGGGCGTTTCGATCAACGGCTTCGAGGGCGGCCAGATGCCGCTCCACATGCGCCTCCCGAAGCGCGGTTTCAACAACAAGAAGTTCGCCAAGGACTTCGCGGAAGTGAACCTGGGCCTCATCCAGAAGTTCATCGACGCGGGCAAGCTGGACATCACCGGTGTGGTCGATCACGCGGCGCTCAAGGCCGTCGGCCTCGCCCGTGGCGGCAAGGACGGCGTGCGTCTCCTCGCCAAGGGTGAACTGACCGCCAAGGTCACCTTCAACGTCGCCGGCGCTTCGGCTTCGGCCGTTGCTGCGGTCGAGAAGGCCGGCGGCTCGGTCATCGTTCCCGCCAAGGAAGAGGCTGCGGCCTAAGTTCCGGCGCGATACGCGACAGCAAATTCGAGAGGGCGGGCGCCGGGCGCTTCGCCCTCTCTTGCTGTAATGGCCGCCAAGAATCGACAGGCGGGTCTTCCAGACCTTGTCCCAATGTCTATATGGCCAGTTTCCTTCCCGGGTTCGACAAGGCAGGCATGAGCCGCTAAGGGCGAGTCCGATCAGATTCTTCGAGGCTTTCTAGAACGTCATGGCTTCACGCGCCGACAACATCGCCAGCACGCTCAGCCTGGCCAACTTCTCCAAGGCCACCGAGCTGAAGAACCGCATCTGGTTCACCATCGGCGCGCTGATCGTGTTCCGCTTCCTGAGCTTCGTGCCGCTGCCGGGCGTCAACCCGGTTGCGCTGCGCGATCTCTACCTGCAGACGCAGGGCGGCATCCTCGACCTGTTCAACACCTTCTCGGGCGGTTCGCTTTCGCGCATGAGCCTGATCGCGCTCGGCGTGATGCCGTACATCACCGCCTCGATCGTGGTGCAGCTCGCCGCCTCGCTCCATCCGGCGCTCGTCGCGCTGAAGAAGGAGGGCGAGGCCGGGCGCAAGAAGCTCAACCAGTACACCCGCTACGGCACCGTGCTGCTGTGCATCGTGCAGGGCTACGCCATCGCGACGGGCCTCGAGGCGCTGTCGACTTCGCGCGGCCTCGGCGCCGTCGTCGATCCGGGCATCATGTTCCGCGTCGGCGCGGTGATCTCGCTGATCGGCGGCACCATGTTCCTGCTGTGGCTGGGTGAGCAGATCACGTCGCGCGGGATCGGCAACGGCGTCTCGCTCATCATCATGGCGGGCATCGTCGCGCAGATGCCGACGTTCGCCAGCAACCTCGGCCAAGCCTACTCGGCGGGCGACACGGGTTCGATCCTCATCATCGCGCTGATCGCGCTGGTGATCGCGATGATCCTGATGATCTGCTTCTTCGAGCGCGCCACGCGCCGCCTGCTGATCCAGTATCCCAAGCGTGCCACCCAGCGCGGCATGATGCAGGCCGACCGCAGCCACCTGCCGCTCAAGCTCAACACCGCAGGCGTCATCCCGCCGATCTTCGCCAGCTCGCTGCTGCTGCTGCCGCTGACCATCAGCCAGTTCGCCGGCAAGGCGCTGACGCCGGAATCGACGATGGGCAAGATCGTGGTCACGCTCAACCAGTACCTGGGCCACGGCAAGCCGCTCTACATGCTGCTCTACGCAGCGGGCATCGTGTTCTTCTGCTTCTTCTACACCGCGGTCGTCTTCAATCCCGAGGAGACCTCGGAGAACCTGAAGAAGAACGGCGGCTTCATCCCCGGCATCCGTCCGGGCAAGAACACCGCGACGTATCTGGACTATGTGCTGACGCGCATCACCGTGATCGGCGCTGCCTATCTGGTCATCGTCTGCACGGTTCCGGAGTACTTCCTGTCGATGACGGGCTTGCCGCTGCTGTTCATGGGTGGCACGAGTCTGCTGATCGTCGTCAACGTGACCGTGGATACGATCACGCAGATCCAGTCGCACCTGCTGGCGCACCAGTACGGCGACCTCATCAAGAAGGCCAAGCTGAAGGGCCGCATGCGCTGACGGCCGGGACGCCGAAGCATGCGACTATCGATAAACTGAGGGGGATTTAGGGCGTGAACATCATCCTTCTGGGGCCGCCGGGGGCGGGCAAGGGCACCCAGGCCCAGCGTCTGGTCGAGAAGCACGGCATGCGCCAGCTTTCGACCGGCGACATGCTGCGCGCGGCGGTCAAGGCGGGGACGCCGACCGGACTGGAAGCCAAGGCGGTCATGGAGCGTGGCGAGCTGGTCTCTGACGCGATCGTCTCGGCGCTGATCGGCGACGAACTGGACGCGATGGGCGCCGACACCGGCGCCATCTTCGACGGCTATCCGCGCACCGAAGCGCAGGCGGAATCGCTCGACGCGATCCTCGCCGGGCGTGGCCGCAAGCTCGACCATGTGATCGAGCTGGAAGTGAACGAGGACGCGCTGGTCGAGCGCATCACCGGCCGCTTCACCTGCGCCACCTGCGGCAAGGGCTATCACGACACGTTCGAGAAGCCGAAGGTCGAGAACACCTGCGACAAGTGCGGCGGGCACGAATTCAAGCGCCGTCCCGACGACAATGCCGAGACCGTGCGCACGCGCATGGCCGAATACCGTGCCAAGACCGCGCCGATCCTGCCGGTCTATGAGGCGCGCGGCATCGTCGCCAAGGTCGACGGCATGGCCGAGATGGACGATGTCACCGGCGCGATCGAGGCGATCCTCAAGGGCTGACCTTCTCCAAGCGTTGCTTCCGCCGATCACAGGCGGGGGTGACGCGGGACGGCCGATCTGACACAACGCGGCCTTGGCTGGTTCGATGACGCAGGGGCGCGGTACTATGAAGCTGTTGGCATCCGTGGCGGCCGTTCTGGTCGCCGTCTTCGCTCCGGCGACGGCAAGCGCGAACGTCGCGCGGGTCGATGCCAACGGTTTCGTCATCCGCCATGTCGTGCAGCTTTCCGCCAGCGCCGAGGAAGCCTGGGCTGTCCTCGGCAAGCCCTCGGTCTGGTGGGATTCCGAACATACCTGGTCCGGCGATGCGGCGAACCTCTCGCTGGACGCGCGGGCAGGGGGCTGCTTCTGCGAGATCCTGCCGAACGCCTCGTCAAAGACGGCGGCTCCGCGCGGCAGCGTGGAGCACATGCGCGTGATCTACGTCGAGAAGCCGCGCGCGCTGCGGATGCTGGGCTCGCTCGGGCCGCTGCAGTCCGAAGCGGTCAATGCGACGCTGACGGTGCAGTTGAAGCCTGACGCCAAGGGCGGCACGCAGATGCTGCTCGAATACGTGGTCGGCGGCTACGCGCGTACTCCGTTCGACAAGCTCGCCCCCGCCGTCGACGGCGTTCTGGCCGAGCAGTTGAAGCGGCTGAGCGGAAAGCTTGGCGGCGCTTTTGCCGAAGCTTTCCCCGCGATCGAGCCCGATGCCGCTGCGACGCTGCCGGTAGCAGAGCCCGAGGCGCAGCCGGAACCGCCGGTAAATGGAGAGGGCGACGTCTTGCCTCTCGCGCCGGAGCCTCCCGCGAATACCGGAAAGATCATCGGTCGCTGACGTGGGGCCGGGCCTCTCTCGACGAGGGGTTTTGACTGCAATGCGGTTTTGCGGTAAGCAGTGCGCACAGCCACCGATCGGTGTGCCGGTCATGCGGGTATTGTCGCCGCATGTCGCCCTGTCGGCGTTGACTCCTTGCGCGAATCGTTCTAAGCGCGCCCTTCACTCGACACCAAACCCAAGTCCGGAAGGCCAAGATCGCGTGTTCAATGCATCGCGAATTACGCCAGCCGGGCCTTTTGCGTTTGATCTGTATGAGTGTTTTCGCGTTGAGATAGGGATGCATTCCTGCACCCCTGTGGAGCTGGAGATTTAAAGTGGCTCGTATTGCCGGGGTCAACCTCCCCACCAATAAGCGCGTGATCATCGCGCTCACCTACATTCATGGTATCGGCCGCACCAAGGCCCTCGAGATCGCCGACAAGCTCGGCATCGACCATACCCGCCGCGTGCAGGACCTGTCGGACGCCGAAGTCCTGCAGATCCGTGAGACCATCGACGCCGAGCACACCGTGGAAGGCGACCTTCGTCGCGAGACCGCGATGAACATCAAGCGCCTGATGGACCTCGCCTGCTACCGTGGCCTGCGTCATCGCAAGGGCCTTCCGGTCCGTGGCCAGCGCACGCACACCAATGCGCGCACCCGCAAGGGCAAGGCCAAGCCGATCGCCGGCAAGAAGAAGTAAGCCTGACGGGGCGATCTTCGCCCCTCGGTTTCCCTTAGCGATTTATCGACAGGATACACGAACATGGCACGCGAACCTCAGCGCATTAAGCGCCGCGAGCGCAAGAACATCACGAGCGGCATCGCCCACGTGAATGCTAGCTTCAACAACACCATGGTGACCATCACCGACGCCCAGGGCAACGCGATCTCGTGGTCCTCGGCCGGCATGATGGGCTTCAAGGGCAGCCGCAAGTCGACTCCGTATGCCGCTCAGGTGGCCGCGGACGATGCCGGAAAGAAGGCCGCCGAGCACGGCGTCCGCACCCTCGAAGTCGAAGTCAAGGGTCCCGGCTCGGGCCGTGAGAGCGCACTGCGCGCCCTCCAGGCCGTCGGCTTCACGATTACCTCGATCCGCGACGTCACGCCGATTCCGCACAACGGCGTCCGTCCCTCGAAGCGCCGCCGCGTCTGATCGAGCTAATGCGGGCGGTGACCGGTCGCCGCCCGTCTTCGGAACGTCCCGGGCCTCTCCACCAGGCCTTCGGGGCGCAACCGCCATCACTCCCAGGGGAAGTCCATGACTGTCAACATCAAGAACTGGCAGGAACTCAAGAAGCCGAACAGCCTTGAGATCAAGCCGGGACCAGACCCCAAGCTGAAGGCGACTTTCGTCGCCGAACCTCTCGAGCGCGGTTTCGGCCTGACGCTCGGCAACGCGCTGCGTCGCGTGCTGCTCTCTTCCCTCCAGGGTGCGGCGATCACCTCGATCAAGATCGAGAACGTGCTCCACGAATTCTCGTCGCTCGCCGGCGTGCGTGAGGACGTCACGGACATCGTCCTGAACGTCAAGCAGATCGCACTCAAGATGCAGGGCGACGGTCCGAAGCGCCTCCAGCTTTCTGCAACCGGTCCGGCAGCCGTCACCGCCGGCGACATCGCCGTCACCGGTGACATCGAGGTCATGAACAAGGACCTCGTGATCTGCCATCTCGACGAAGGTGCGACGCTCAACATGGAGCTGACCGCCGACTCGGGCAAGGGCTACGTCCCGGCCGTGTCGAACCGTCCGGTCGACGCGCCGATCGGTCTGATCCCGGTCGACTCGCTCTACTCGCCGGTTCGCCAGGTGAGCTACAAGGTCGAGAACGCCCGCATCGGGCAGGAGCTCGATTTCGACAAGCTCAACCTGACGGTCGAGACCGACGGCACCGTGACCCCTGAAGACGCCGTGGCCTATGCCGCGCGCATCCTGCAGGATCAACTGGCGCTGTTCGTCCACTTCGAGGACATCGCCCCGGTTGGCGCCTCGCCGATGATCGGCGTGGCTGTCGGCGGTACGGCTGCTTCGGAAGAGAGCGATACCAACCAGCTCAACCGCTACCTTCTCAAGAAGGTGGACGAGCTGGAACTGTCGGTGCGTTCGGCCAACTGCCTCAAGAACGACAACATCATCTACATCGGCGACCTGGTCCAGAAGACCGAAGCCGAGATGCTGCGCACGCCGAACTTCGGCCGCAAGTCGCTCAACGAGATCAAGGAAGTTCTGTCCTCGATGGGTCTGCGCCTCGGCATGGACATCCCGGGCTGGCCGCCCGAGAACATCGAAGAGATGGCCAAGAAGCTCGAGCAGGAACTGCTCGGCTGATCGGACCTTCCGGTTTCGAAAAGAACAGGGCCTCGCGAGTGATCGCGGGGCCTTTTTCTATGCCGGGTTGGTGCGTGCGTGGTTACGCTCAGGTAGCGCTAGGTGCCGTTCAGTACACGGGTTTGACTGGCCGATTTCCGCGATATTCGACTTGACTCTCGGCCGGAAATCGTCTTGAGGGCAGCGCTTCACAGTCAAGTGAACCGGCTTTGGGCGGTGGCCGTACCACATCGCCCGGCAGGCAGTACCTTGAACGGCTGTCTGACGAACCAAGGAAGAAGACATGCGTCACAAGTATGGCCAGCGCAAGCTGCAGCGCACCTCGGGCCACCGCGCCGCCCTGCTGCGCAACCTCGCAGCCGCTATCATCAAGCACGAGCAGATCCAGACCACGACGGCCAAGGCCAAGGAACTGCGCCCCTACGTCGAGAAGCTGATCACGCTCGCCAAGCATGGCGGCCTGTCGAACCGTCGTCTGGCGCACGCCCGCCTGATGGACGAGACCCAGGAAAAGAAGCTGTTCGAAGTCCTCGCCGAGCGTTTCGCCGGTCGCGAGGGTGGCTACACCCGCATCATCAAGGCCGGCTACCGCGCCTCGGACGCCGCTCCGATCGCGATCATCGAGCTGGTTGACCGCGACGTCGACGCCAAGGGCCAGGACTCGGGTCCGGTGAACAACGAAGTCGAGGAATACGCCGAGGCGTAAGCCGGGCGTCCCTGACGGGATTGCAAGAAGCGGTCGCGAGCCATCCGGTTCGCGGCCGCTTCTTTTTTGTCCCGCCGCTCCAGTGTGCTAGGACGATCCGGGAGGAAGATGTCGGGCCGGGAGGATACGAGGATGCACCGCCTGCGGGCGCTCATGGGGCTATTGCCGCTGCTTGCGGCGGCGCCCGTTCACGCTGCGCCGCTGCCTGACATCACCTACCCGCAAACCCGCCGCGATGCCGTCGTCGAGAACCACTTCGGCGAGGAGATCGCCGACCCCTACCGCTGGCTCGAGGACGACGTGCGTGGCGCGCCCGAGGTTGCCGACTGGGTCGGGCGTGAGAACGCGGTCACGCAGGGCTATCTCGATGGCCTGCCGCAGCGGGCCTATTTCCAGAACCACATCCGCAAGTTCATGGATTACGAGCGCTTCTCGCTGCCAACCAAGGCGGGCGGAAGCTACTTCTACACCCGCAATACCGGGCTGCAGAATCAGGGGCAGCTCTTCGTGCGCAAGGGCTTGAAGGGCGAGCCCAGGCTGCTGCTGGATCCCAACGGCTGGGCAACGGATGGGGCAACCGCGCTCGATGCCTGGAAGCCCTCGCAGGACGGCAGGCACCTGCTTTACAGCGTGCAGGACGGCGGCAGCGACTGGCGGATCCTGCGCGTGCTCGACGTGCGCACGGGTAAGCCGCTGGCGGACGAGGTCCGCTGGGCGAAGTTCACCAGCCTCGCTTGGGTGGGTGAGGAAGGCTTCCTCTACTCGCGCTTTCCCGCGCCGGGTGAGGGCGGCGCGTTCCGGTCGCTGAACTACGATCAGGCGATCTACTTCCACCGCCTCGGCACGCCGCAGGATGCTGACGAACTTGTCTACGCCACGCCGGAGCACCCGGAATACGGGCATGTGGCCGAGGTGACGCAGGACGGGCGGCTCGCCATCATCACCAGCCACATCAGCACCGACGCACGCTATGAGGTGCGCGTGATCGACCTGGCGAAGCGCAGGCGCGAAGGCTGGAAGGCGCTGCCGCTGGTCGAGGGCTTCACCGACGACTGGAAGCTGGTCGAGGGAGCCGGGCGCAGGCTCTGGTATGTGACCAATCGCGATGCGCCGCGCTATCGTCTGGTCGCGATCAATCTCGACGCAGCGCGGCCGCAGTGGACCGAACTGGTCGGCGAGCGTGCGGATACCCTCGAACGCGCGGGCATCGTCGGGGACCGGCTCGTGCTCAACTACATGCGCGATGGCGCCAGCCACGCCGAGGTTCTGGCGCTCGACGGTAGCACGGCCAAGACGCTGACCTTGAACGGCATCGGCACCGCCTCCGGCTTCCGGGGGCGACCCGGCGATCCCGAGACATTCTATTCGTTCACCAGCTTCAACTGCCCCGCGTCGATCTATCGCATGGATATGGCGACCGGCGCGGCGACGCCCTTCGCGACGCCGAAGCTGTGCTACGATCCGGGCGCCTACGTGGTCGAGCAACGGTTCTTCACCTCCAAGGACGGCACCCGCGTGCCGATGTTCATCGTGCGCAGCCGGGCGGTGGCGAAAGCCAGGCAGCCGGTGCCGACGCTGCTCTACGGCTACGGCGGGTTCGACGTCTCGCTGACGCCGGGTTTCTCGGCGACGCGCATGGCGTGGCTGGACGCGGGCGGCGCTTTTGCGCTCGCCAACCTGCGCGGCGGGGGCGAATTCGGGCGCGAATGGCACGATGCGGGCCGTCGCGCGAACAAGCAGAACGTCTTCGACGACTTCATCGCTGCGGGGGAATTCCTCGTCGACGAGGGGATCGCCGCGAAGGACGGCCTTGCCATTCAGGGAGGGTCCAACGGCGGGTTGCTGGTGGGTGCGGTGGTGAACCAGCGGCCCGATTTGTTCGCGGCTGCCGTGGCGCAGGTGGGGGTGATGGACATGCTGCGGTTCGATCGGTTCACGGCCGGGCGCTACTGGACCGACGACTATGGCTACCCGGACCGGGAGGACGATTTCCGGGTGCTGCGGGCCTATTCGCCTTATCACAATATCCGCGAAGGGGCGCAGTATCCCGCCATTCTCGTGACCACCGCGGATACGGACGACCGCGTCGTGCCGGCGCATTCGTTCAAGTACGCCGCCGCGCTCCAGCATGCCGATCTCGGGGCAAAACCGCGGCTGATCCGCATCGAGACGCGGGCCGGGCATGGTTCGGGCAAGCCCACCGAAAAGGCGATCGGGGAGGGGGCGGACATCCTCGCCTTCCTTGCCCAGTGGACGGGCCTCAGGCTGCCCACGGACACCACGCTTGCGCATTCGGGTGACAGAACGGCACCTAGCGTGCCCTGACACCTGCCTGAGCGCCACGGTTCATGCACACGACAGCTTGATCCGCGTACATCCGATGTCCTGGGCGGCGCGAACCGTGCGCGCCGATTAGGGTCACTTCCCCGATGCAGACTTTCCGCTCTCGTGCCGCCGCCTCCCTTGCCGCGCTCGCGGTGTTCTCGATCGCTGCGACGCCCGTGCTCGCGCGCGGTCACGACGACTGGCGCCGTCATCGCCATTACCGTGGCGGCGGCGGGATCGACGGCGGCGATGTGCTTGCGGGCCTGCTGGTCATCGGCGGGGTCGCGGCGATCGCGAGCGCGGTGAGCAAGTCCAAGGCGGACAAGCGCGACGACGACCCCGCACCCTATCGGTACCCCGGCGGTCCTGCCGGGCAGGGCGAGGACGATGCCGGTTACGGCGACGCCCCCGATGCTCCGGGTAGCGGCGTCCCCGGCGAGCGCGACGTGGGTTCCTATCCCGGCGACCCCGCCGCCACGCAGGGCTCGCTCGGCAGCGCGGTGGACGCGTGCTCGGCCGAGCTTGAGCGTGGGGACAAGCGCGTCGACTCGGTCGAATCGGTGCGTCGCATGGGCGAGCGCTACAGCGTCGAGGGTCGCCTGCAGGACGGTCGGCCCTTCGCGTGCAGCATCGACGAGACCGGCCATGTCCGCTCGATGGCGGTCGACGGGCAGGGCATGATCTGAACGCCGACGCGGTATCGGGGCGCTGCGGCGCTCCAGCGTTGCGCTCGAATTGATTTTCCGGAATATCGACTCATCGTTTGAAATAGCGAACAGATAGGTTCGCATGGATGACGGCGAGAGAGGAGCCGGGAAGAGTGAGCACACCAGCAGCATGCGTCGGTGATCCGGCCCCCGCGACGGCGGCGATGCAGCCCGGCGAGGCCGGCACTTTCGCCCAGTTCGTCCGCGCCATCGCCGCAGCTTACGGCGATGCGACGGCAGTGACGCTGGAGGATGACGGCAACGTCCTGTCCAGCGTCACTTATCGCGAACTGGACGAGCGTTCCGCGCTTCTGGCGCGCGGCCTTCTGGCGCGCGGGATCGGCAAGGGCGCGCGCGTCGGGTTCATCCACGGCAACGGGCCGGAGTTCGCGGTGATGCTCGCGGCGGTGAGCCGGATCGGCGGGGTGGCCGTACCGATCAGCACGATGATCCGCGCCAACGAACTCGTCCGCGTCCTGCGCCAGTCCGACGTGCAGGGGCTGGTGCTCCAGCGCGCGATGCTGGGCAAGGATCTGCCGGAGCGCGTGCTCGATGCCCTGCCGGAACTGGGCGGGCAGGAGAGCGGCGTGCTGCGGCTCGCGCGCGTGCCGTACCTGCGCTGGATCGTCTCCGATGGGGAGGGGCTGCCCTCCGCCATCGCTCCGCTCACGTTCCTGACCGACCCGGCGGCGACCATCGGCGAAGACCTGCTTCGCGAGGTCGAGGCCGAAGTCCACCCGACCGATCAGATGGTAGAGATCTACACCTCCGGCTCCATGGCGCTGCCCAAGGGCGTGCGCCACGCGCATGGCCCGGTCTGCTTCCGCAGCCACACCATGCGCGAGATGATGGGGCATGTCCCCGGCAAGCGCGTCGCCTGCATCCTGCCCATGTTCTGGGTCGGCGGGCTGATGATGTACCTCGTCCCCGGCCTCGAAGCGGGGGCCACCGTGGTCTGCACCGAGCGCACCTTGTCCAACAGCCGCTTCGCCATGGGATCGGTGCTGGCGGAGGATCTTGCCGCGATGCGCGGGCCGAAGCCGTGGTGGGGCCTCGGCATGAGCGAGACGCTCGGCCCCTATTCCTGGGGCGACGATTTTCGCGCGCCCGGGCGTCCGGTCTGCGCGCCGATGGACCACTTCGGCCCCGGCTACGAGATCCGCATCGCCGATGCCGACAACCGCCCCGTGGCCAGTGGCGAGGTCGGCGAGATGCAGGTGCGCGGCTATCCGGTGGCGAGCGGGCTGCACAAGATCGACCGGGCCGAGCACTACACGCCGGACGGCTATTACCGCACCGGCGACATGTGTCTGGTCGAGGACCGGCCACAGGGAAGGCGCATCCACTTCGTCGCGCGCGGCGGGGACATGATAAAGGTGTCCGGCTCCAACGTGTCCCCGGCGGAAGTGGAGATGGAACTGCAATCGCTCGACGGCGTACACAGCGCCTTCGTGGTCGGCATTCCGGACCGCGAACGCGGCGCACTGCTGGTCGCGGCGGTGATCGCGCGCGAGGGCGTGGATCTCGACTTCGCGGCGGTGGAGGCCGAACTGAAGCGGCGCCTCTCCGGCTACAAGGTGCCGCGCGCCTATGTGGCTCTGGGGCGGGAGGAAGTTCCGCTGCTCCACTCCAACAAGGTGGCGCGGCGCGATCTGGCGCGCATGATGGAAGAGCGGCTCGGCCGGGCGTGAAGTTCGCCTTAATGAACAATCGTGTCTATTGACGAACCGGGCGATTTGCCAATAGGCCGGTAGCGTTCGAAATATCGAAAGCTGCCATGTCGCGTTCCTCCCCCGGTGTCGCCCGCGTGGCGGCCATCCTCAATTTCATCGCCGACCATCCGGGACAGGCGTTTGCGCTGACCGATCTGGTGCGCGCCCTGAAGCTGAGCCGGGCGACCTGCCATGCGCTGCTGACCGGTCTCGTCGACGTCGGCTATCTCTATCGCACCACCGACAAGACTTACGTGCTGGGTCCGGCGCTCGCCGCCATCGGGCGGACGGCGGCGGCGCACTTCTCGCCGCTGCAGGTCGCGCAGCCCGAGATGCGCAGCCTGGCCGACGATTTCGACGTGGTGTGCGGGGCCTACTTCCTCGAAGGCGACGTGATCCACCTGCGCGAGCGCGCGGCGTCGCTCAGCCACATCGGCTATCCGGTGCCGCTGGGCACGCGGATGCCGTTGCGCTGGATCCAGGCGATGACGTTCTTCGCCCGTTCGACCCGCGATGCCGACGCCTGGGTCTCGCGCGCGGACCCGCCGCTGGGCGAGGAGCAGCTTGGCCAGTTCCGCGCCGGGCTCGAATTCGTGCGCAGCAAGGGCTACGTCGCGCTCCTGCGCCGTCCCGGCAGCGAGGAAGGCGAAGCGGGCGTGCGCGTCGGCACCGAGGATCCGCCGGTCGTGCCGCTGGTCGATGCCGATCCGCAGCGCGTCTATCCGCTGGTGGCGCTGATGGCGCCGATCTACGACAGCCGCAATCGCGTGATGATGGCGCTGGTCATGGCCGGGTTCCACGGCGCGATGACCGGCACGTCAGTCTCCGAAGCAGGCGGCCGCCTTGCCGAGGCGTGCGAGCGAATCTCGGGCTTCCTTGCCGGTCGCGGCGAGAGCGACTGACGCCGACCCCTCTCCAGTGCTGAAATCCCGCCGGGGCGCTTCGCGCTTCGCTTGACCGTGCCTTGACGTCGGCATATCAAATATGGAGAAAAGAAATTCGCGATTCCGAACTCACGGCATCGCAGGGCGGGAGAGAGGCTTTGTCGGACGTTATCGTCGCTCCGGAAACGCGGGATCTTGATGACCTTGCCGGTCGCCTGGAGCACTGGCTTTCGGGCAGGCTGCCGGGCGCGACCGGCATCACCGTGAACAACCTCGCCTATCCGCGCGGAGCCGGGCAGAGCCACGAGACGGTGCTGTTCGACGCGCACTGGAGCGAGGGCGGACGCGTGCATGCGCAGGGCTGCGTGGTGCGCATCAAGCCGAAGAGCTTCACGGTGTTCCCCGACAACCTCTTCGACGAGCAGCACGCCATCATGAAGCTGATGTCGGACGAAGGCACCGTGCGCGTCGCGAAGCCGCTATGGTTCGAGGAGGATCCGTCGATCCTCGGCAATGCGTTCTTCGTCATGGAGAAGAAGCGGGGCCGCGTGCCGGTCTCGATCCCGCCTTATGCGCGCGAGGGCTGGCTGCACGACGCCTCGCCCGAGCAGCGGCGGGTGGTGTGGCGGAGCGCGGTCGAGCAGCTTGCCGCGATCCAGCGCGTACCGGTGGAGAAGGCCCCGTTCCTCGCGGGCAAGGGCGCGGCGCAGCGCGGGCTGGCGCAGGAGTGGGACAAGTACCAGCGCTTCACGGCCTGGCTGGAGGAAGTGGCTCCGCAGCCGGTGCTGCGCGATGCGCTCGCGCGTCTGGAAGCGGCCTGGCCGGCTCATGATCCCGAGGGCATCGTCTGGGGCGATGCGCGGATCGGCAACATGATGTTCGGGGACGACTTCCGCGTGGTCGCCGTTATGGACTGGGAGCAGCCCTCGCTCGGCGGCGCGCTGCACGACCTCGCGTGGTTCTGCACGCTGTCCGAGACGATGCACGGCCGCAGTTCCAGCCACGGCGCTTACCTCGACGGCATGGGTACGCGCGCGGAGACCATCGCCTTGTGGGAGGACGTCAGCGGCAAGTCTGCGGCGGGGCTTGAGTGGTACGAGGAGTTCACCCACTTCAAGATGACCTGCACCGGTGTGCGCCTCGGCCAGTTGCGGGGCACGCCGATGATGGACGAGGCGGCGATGCGGCGGCGGCTCAAGGTCGCCTGAGGTCACTCCCCGCCCGGGTGGTCGCCGGGATGAGGGGGCAGGCCGAGCGACCAGTAGATCGCCGCCCCGCGCAATCCGAACCCGGCGACGACCGCGAGCGCCCATGTCAGCGCGGGTGACAGGCCGAGCGCGATGCCGCCCGCCGCCACTCCGGAAGCGAGCGCGGCGGCGGTCACGTACAGTTCGGGCCGCATGAGGATCGAGGGCTGGCCCGCCAGCACGTCGCGCACGATGCCGCCGATGCAGCCGGTGACGACGCCCATCAGCATCGCCGGAACCGGCGGCACGCCCCAGTGCAGCGCCTTGATCGTGCCGAACACCGCATAGACCGCGAGGCCCAGCGCGTCCGCCCACTCCAGCAGATGCCCCTGCCACCAGCGGACTGGCGTGAACCATGCCACCAGCGCGACGGCAAGGCAGACCGGCGCCACCAGCGGGTCATGCACCCAGAACACCGGCGCGCCGATCAGCAGGTCACGCAGCGACCCGCCACCGACGCCCGTGATGAGCGCGAAGAAGGCGACCGTCACGAAAGTCTGCTGCAACCGCGCCGCCGCCAGCGCTCCGGTGAGGGCGAAGACGGCGATGCCGATCAGGTCGAGCGCGGGCGGCAGGGCAGGGGCGGTCGGTATCATCGCCGAGCCCTAGCACGCTGGAGCCGCCTTGACCCATCATCAAAATACGATACACAAAGGATCATAAAATACGGGAGAACGCGCGTGTCCTACGAGCAGGCCGACTGGTACACCGACGTCTCGCTGGTGGACGATCCCCATGCCTATTTCGACCACCTGCGCGCGCAGGGGCCGGTCGTGCGCCTGCCGCATCGCGGGGCCGTAGCCGTCGTCGGGTACGAGGAGACGGTGCAACTGCTGCTCGACACCGAGCACTTCTCCGAGATCAACGCCGTCACCGGGGGCATGGTCGAACTACCCTTCACGCCCGAAGGCGACGATATCGGCGCGGAGCTTGAGGCGCATCGCAGGCAGATCGCCTTCGCCGACCAGATCGTCTGCGAGCAGGGCAGCCGCCATGCGGACCTGCGCTCGATCCTCTCGCGCCTGTTCACGCCGAGCCGCCTGAAGCAACTGCAGCCGCAACTCGCCGCTACGGCCGAGGGGCTGATCGACGAGTTCCACAAGGACGGCCGCGTCGATATCGTCCGCCAGTACGGCAGCCCTTACGGCGCGCTGGTGATCTCCGACCTGCTCGGCCTGTCCGAGAACACGCGGGCGAAGTTCCGGGGCCTGTTGGAAGGGGCGATCCCGGTGCCGATGGACGCCACGCACGAGGAGATGATGAAGAACCCGCTGGTGCCGGTGGGGAAGGATCTATTCGGCCTCATCGCCCGCCGCCGCCTCGCCAACCATGCGCTGATGCGTCCTCTGCGCGCGCTGCTGGCACAGGAGGACATCCTCAACGATCTCGCGAAGGCGACTTATCCGGACGGTTCGAAGCCGTCGCTGGTCGATGTGACGGGCCTCGCGGCGTTCCTCTTCGGGGCCGGGCAGGACACGACCAACCGGCTGCTCGCGAACGGCTTCAAGGTCATCGCCACCCGCCCCGACATCCAGGCCGAACTGCGCCGCGATCCGGCGCGCATCCCTGACTTCATCGAGGAACTGCTGCGCTACGACGGCTCGGTGAAGAGCGCGGGGCGCATCTGCAGCCGCACCACCACGCTCGGCGGGGTGGAGATCAAGGCGGGCACGCCGATCCTGATGAGCCACATGGCGGCCAACCGCGACCCCGCGCGCTTCCCGGACCCGGCGACGTTCGACATGAACCGGCCGCGCATCAAGGAGCACCTTGCCTTCGGGCGCGGCGCGCACACCTGCATCGGTGCGCCGCTGGCCCGCCGCGAGGTGGCGGTGAGCATCGAGCGGCTGCTGGCGCGCATGGGCTCGATCCGCCTGTCGCCGGAGCACCACGGCCCCGAAGGCGCGCGCACCTTCGAGTACGAGCCGACTTACGTCCTGCGCGCGCTCAGGGCCCTGCACCTGGAGTTCGATCCGCTCTGACCGGCGATGGTTGCGCTTGCGCCGAGCGCCCACGGTTCTAGGTTGCGGGCAACGAGACCATAACGGACAGCCTCCATGCTCACCTTCAAGCGCATCTCCTCCGCCGCCCTGCTGCTGGCGAGCGCGACCTGCATCGCCGCCGCTCCCGCGAGTGCCGCGGAACAGCCCTACGACCTCGCCGCGCAGAAGGAGAAGCTCGCGACCATCCCCATGGAGGTCGACACCAAGTTCCTCAGCGCCGAGGAGCGCGACGTGGTGAACCTGCTCATCAAGGCGTCGGACCTGATGAGCGAGATCTATCTCCGCCAGCGCTACGAGCGTAACCCCGAAGTCCAGCGCGCCGTCTCGGTGAACCGCCGTGCCGACCGCGACCTGCTGGTGGAGATGTTCGCGCGCAACTTCGGCCCGTGGGACGAACTGGCCGACCTCCATCCCTTCTGGGGCACGACCCCGATGCCCGAGGGCGCGGGCTTCTATCCCGAGGACATGACGCGCGAGGAACTCGACAAGTACGTCGCCGCCCACCCGGATCAGAAGGCCGCGCTGCTGGGCGCCTACACCGTGGTGCGTCGCGACGGCGCGAAACTGGTCGCGGTGCCGTATTCTGTTGCCTATCGCGAATGGCTGGAGCCTGCCGCCAAGCTGCTCGAACAGGCCGCCGCGCGGACCAGCAACGCCAGCCTCAAGACATTCCTGACGCTGCGCGCCAAGGCCTTCCGCACCGATGACTACTACGAGAGCGAACTGGCCTGGATGGACCTGACCGGCACGCCCATCGAGGTGGCGATCGGGCCTTACGAGGTCTACACCGATCGCCTGATGGGCGCGAAGACCTCGTTCGAGAGCTTCGTGACGCTCAAGGATCCCGAGGAATCGGCGGCGCTCGCCAAGTACAAGCACTACCTCAAGGACATGGAGGCCAACCTCCCGATCGACGAGGGCTACAAGAACTTCCAGCGCGGCTTCGAAAGCCCCATCGCCGTGGCCGAGCAGGTGCGCGGCGGCGGCGACAACGTGCCGGGGCCGCAGACCATCGCCTTCAACCTCCCCAACGACGAACGCGTGCGCGAGGCCAAGGGCGCAAAGAAGGTGATCCTCTCCAACGTGCTCGGCGCCAAGTTCGACCGCATCCTGCAGCCGATGGGCGCCATGGTGCTCAAGCCCGACCAGGCCGCGCTCGTCGCCAAGAAGTACATGCAGTACGAGACGCTGTTCCACGAACTCTCGCACAGCCTCGGACCCGGCTCGATCACCGTGAACGGCGAGAAGACCACCGTCGACAAGGCGCTGAAGGAGCAGAACTCCGCGCTGGAGGAGGCCAAGGCCGATGTCGCGGGCGTGTGGAACATCCTGCTGATGATGGACAAGGGCGAACTGCCCGCGGCCGAGCGTCCGCAACTGTTCGCGACCTACTTCGCGGGCATCTTCCGCGCGGTCCGCTTCGGCGCGGTGGAGGCGCACGGCAAGGGCGCCGCACTCCAGTACGCCTACCTGCGCGAGAAGGGCGCGTTCACCTACGATGCCGCTACGAAGCGCTACGTCGTGGACGATGCGAAGATGGAGGCGGGCTTGAAGGCGCTGCTGCACGACATGCTGATGCTGCAGGCCAAGGGCGACTACGAGGGCACCAAGGTCTTCATGGCGCAGTGGGCGAAGCTCGACGCCGATGCGGAAGCCGCCATCGCCGGGATGGGCACGCTGCCGGTGGACGTGAGGCCGGTCTACCCGAAGTCGATCTGAGCGTCGGAGTCCGCCGCCCTTCTTTCGTCATTGCGAGCGCAGCGAAGCAATCCAGACCGGCGCACGGCGCTGGATTGCCGCGCGGCTTCGCCGCTCGCAATGACGGGTGGGTCGGGCTCAGGGCCGCATCACTACCCGGCCGAACGGATGCCCTTCCGCCACGAAGCGATGCGCCTCTACCGCATCCGCCAAAGCGAACTCGCGCTCGATCGGCATGACGAGGTCGCCCGCGTGGACCCTGGCGAAGAGGTCCGCCAGCAGCGCATGGACGCGGGGGGTGTGCATGTCACGGCCGAAGGAGATGCCTGTCACCTGCATCGCCTTGCGGATCAGTTCGAAGAACCCGAAGCTGGGCAGGGAGCCTTCTGCCGCGCCGACCACGGCGTAGCGGCCATGGCCGCGCAGCGCCTCGACCAGCGCGTCCTTGCCTTTGCCGCCCGCGAGGTCGAGCACGATGTCCACGCCCTTGCGCGCCGTGATCTCCTTGCAGCGGGCCGCGATGTCCTCGCGCCGATAGTCGATGCCGTGGGTCAGGCCGAAGGCTTCCACGCGGGCAAGGCGATCCGGGCTCGACGCGGTGCCGATCACCGTCGCGCCGACCCTTGCGGCCAGTTGCACGGCGGCGAGGCCGACGCCGCCCGCCGCGCCCTGCACCAGCACCGTCTCGTCCGCAGTCAGCCCGCCATAAGTGAACAGCGCGTCGTAGGCGGTGCCGAAGGCGATCGGCACGACCGCCGCCAGCGCCATGTCCATGCCCTCCGGCACCGGATAGGCATAGGTCTCGGGCACCGCGAACAGTTCGGCATGGCTGCCGTTCCAGTTGAAGCCGACGACCTTGTCACCCGGCGCGAAGCGGCTGACTTCGGCCCCGACCGCCTCGACCGTGCCCGCCGCCTGATAACCGGGTATGAACGGCGTGCGGGACGGCGGCGTGTGGATGCGGTTGAGAAGGTCGCCGCCCTCGATCGAGATCACCTCGACGCGGATGAGCACGGTCTTGGGGCCGAGTTCCGGCTCGGGCTGTTCGCCCCAGGTCATGACCTCGGGGCCGCCGTTCTCGGTGTACCAGACTGCCTTCATGATGCTCTCCCGTGTCGTGCGGCCCTCTCCTGCCAGTTGAGCCGCAGGGGGCGCATCTGGTCAATCGGAGAGGGCGCGCCGGACAGGAGGCGTTGCCGCAATAGTCAGGGCGTGAAGCGGAAGTAGGCCATCACGCGCGAACCATAGTGCCGGTCGGTCCATGGCGAAGTCCGGTCCACCTCGTCCGCACCGATGGAGGTGCCGGAATAGCGCAGGCCCGCTGCGAAGTTCGCTTCGGTGTATTCCGCGCCGACATGGTGGTCGAGGTAGTCGCCGCCCGGCCGCAGGCGCGCCACGCGGGCGTCGTCGCGCGAGGAACCGCTGGTGTGGCCGACCCCGCCGTAGAGCGTCAGTGGCGTGCCCGGAATGCTCGCCGAAAGCTGGGCGTCGAGATAGAGGTTGCTGCCGCCGATGGCGTCCTGCGCGGGGGCGAAGGCGGCGCCGACGACGAGTTGCGCCGGGCCGAGCGTGCGCGCGACTTCGCCGGTCAGTTCGACATAGCTGGTGCCCGAACGGCCGACGAAGACATTGCCGCGCAGGCCCGCGCTGAGATCCCAGCCCGCGCTGTGGACGGTGTAGCGCGGCGCCACCTTGAGGCCCATGTCGGCGCCGCCGTGGCGGGCGCTGTCGCGCAGCGTCACCGCGTCGAGGTCCACCGCGAGGTCGTAGGTGACGGGGATCGAGGCGCTGGCGCCGAAGGCGGCCTTGCCGTCGCTCCAGCTCAGGCCGTGCTCGCGGTGGTCGGTTTCGGCTTCGAGGGAGATCGTGGGGGCGGACTGGGCCGCTGCCCCCACGGAAACGAGAAGGCCGCCGCAAGCCGCGGCGGCCGAAAGGATATGCTTCAACATCAGGGTCTTGTGGCCGCTGCGTCAGTTCGCCGCAAGGTGGTGGGCGGCATCGATTGCGGCGAGTGCATGCTGGCGGTCGTCGAGCGCCGCCTGGGCGACGTGCGTGCGGATCGCACCGGCCTTGTCGTCGACCAGCTTGGCGAGCTGGCCGTCGCGGCCACGGCAGTCGCCGGGAAGCTGGCGGGTGTAGGTTTCCTTGGCCGGCAGCGCGGCGGTCAGGGCATGGCCGCCGTCGGCGATGACGCGCTCTACCGATACGGTGGCGGTCATGACGCAGCGCTGCGTGCTCGGGCGGGTGGACGGGGCGATGCCGATGGTGCGCGCGCTGGTCTCCACCTTCGCGCGGTAATCGACCTTGTAGGTGCTGCCGCGATGGTCGAGGTCGACGCTGTGGACCGGTGCGGCGGTGGCGGCAGCGGCGAAGGCGGCGAGGGCGATCAGGCTCATGACATCTCCCATAATATGCCTAAAAATTAGGCAGTAATGCACAATGATTGTGCAATCGGAGTTAGGGAGGAATTGCGTCCGGTTTGTTGCCGCCGTGTGATGATGTCCGTTTCCGACTTCATCGGGCGACCGTGATCGAGGCCGTCCCGTCGGCCCAGACCGGCAGGTAGAGCCCTTGCCCCGCCGCCCTGATCCGCCCGGTGCGCGTGCGCGTAACCTCGGCGCTGATGACGAGATCGCCCTCGCGCTTGTCCTCGATCGCGCGGTCGATCTTGCTCAGGAGTTCGCCGTAGTCCTTCTCGAAATTCTGCGCGAGCGCGGCGGCGATGGTGGTGCTCAGGCCCGCGGTGTTGGCAAGCTGCAGGATCAGGTCGCCGCCGCGCATGTCGGTAGTGCCGCTGACCTCGAAGTTCTCGAAGCCGATGCGGCGCGAGTTCTCGGCATTGACGGGAACGCCGGTCATCCAGACCGTGCCCTTGGTCGCGCCGAGCCGCTTCGCGTCGTCGCGGGCGGTGAAGGTGACGCCCACGGCGATGCGCCCGCCGGTGGTGCCGTAGATGTCGACCTTGTGGAACTGCGCGCGGACCGGGCCGACGCCGGGGACCATGAAGGGCTGGGCGGAACGCTTGTGCAGGGCTTTGGTCAGCACCGGCTCAAGCTCGCGATAGTCGGCGATGACGGGGATGAAGAAGGCGAGCTTGCCTGCGTCCGTCGCCAGCGGCCTGACGGGGGGCAGCGGCGTAGGCGTCGGATCCTGCGGGCGCTTGCCGACGAACGTCTTGGTCGTCGCCTTGACGCCGAGACGCAGCAGCATGTGCTTGCCGTCGAGTTCGTAGCCGCCGTACTGCAGTTCGGTGGGCTTCACGCGCATCCAGACCGGCGGATTGTCGCGGTTGAGCGAGAACGTGGTGAAGGCGGAGGACCAGGCATGCTCCACCTGTCGGCGCACCTGCAGCTTGCCGAGCTCGCCCGGCAGGTCGCGTTCGAGGCGGGCGATGATCGGCGCCAGCTTGCGTTCGGCCTGCTCGGTGAAGTCGACGCGCTGGCCGAGGAATTCCATGTGCGGGGTGTTCGTCCAGTCGTAGTGGATGTCCACCGTGCCGCGCGGGGTCCAGTCGTCGGCCAGGGTGATGCGCACGATGGCGTGGGCCATGGCGTCGGCGGTCGCGGTCTCCTGCTTGAGCATGCCGCCGATGTCCTCCGCGCGCAGGACGGCGTGGAGCGGCATGGTCAGGCGGATTTCCTTGCCCTTGCCTGCGAAGGTCATGGGCCCGCGCGTGACTTCGCCAACGATGCGACACTTGAGTTCGGGCGTCTTCAGGCGCGTCAGGCCGAGGTCGACGCTCTTCGACTTCACGCAGGTCTGGCCGGGCTTGTCGATGGTCCAGAGCGTGCGCGGCACCTGCCGTTCCAGCGCGGCGGCCAGATTGCCAAGATCGGCATGGACCGGAACAGTGATGAGCGAGGCCTGCGGATCGACCTTGATCGCATCGTTGGCGCGGGGCGGGGGCTCGCTGCGTTCGCGCTTGCAGGCGGTGAGCGACAGCGTGCCCGCGAGGGCAAGCAGCGCGATGCGGCGGAAGGTCATGCGTGGAACGCCCCGTGGAACCATAGTCGCGGAGAAAGTCGCGAACGGCCAAGGTGGTTCCGCGTGGTTCCGCAAACGAAAAGGGCCGGCGCTTTCACGCCGGCCCTCTCGATTTTCGATGCGGGGAAACCGATCAGATGTGGATCGGCTTGCCGGTGACTGCCATCGCCGCTTCCTTGATCGCTTCCGAGTGCGTCGGGTGCGCATGGCAGGTGTAGGCGATGTCTTCGCTGGTCGCGCCGAATTCCATGGCCTGCGCGGCCTGCGCGATCATGGTGCCCGCCACCGAGGCGATGCACCACACGCCGAGCACGCGGTCGGTCTCGGCATCGGCGATGACCTTCACGAAACCGTCGGGCTCGTGGTTGGTCTTGGCGCGCGAGTTCGCCAGCATCGGGAACTTGCCGACCTTGACGGCGCCGCGCTCCTTGGCGGCTTCCTCGGTGAGGCCCACGCCCGCGAATTCCGGCTGCGTGTAGACCACGCCCGGGATCACGTCATGGTTCACGATGCCGGTCAAGCCCGCGATGTTCTCGGCGACGGCGATGCCTTCGTCCTCGGCCTTGTGGGCGAGCATCGGGCCGGGGATCACGTCGCCGATGGCCCAGACGCCGTCCACCTTGGTGGCGAAGTCGTGGTCGGTCTCGATCTGCGCACGCTGGTTCAGTTCGAGGCCGATCTTGTCGAGGCCGAGGCCCTCGGTGTTCGGACGACGACCGATCGAGACGAGGACCACATCGGCCTCGATCACTTCGGCGTCACCGCCCTTGGCGGGCTCGACGGTGACCTTGGCGCTCTTGCCTTCCACGGTCACGCCGGTGACCTTGGTGCCGAGCTTGAGGGTCATGCCCTGCTTCTTGAAGATCTTGGCGGCTTCCTTGCGGACGTCGCCGTCCATGCCGGGGAGCAGCTGGTCGAGGAATTCGACCACGGTGACTTCCGCACCAAGGCGACGCCACACCGAGCCAAGCTCCAGACCGATCACGCCGCCGCCGATGACGACCATCTTCTTCGGCACCGAGGTCAGTTCCAGCGCGCCGGTCGAGTCCACGACCACGCCGCCCGCGTTGTCGATCTCGACGCCCGGAAGCGGCGTGACCGACGAGCCGGTGGCGATGACGATGTTCTTGGCGGTCACGGTCTTGCCCGCAACCTCGACGCTGTGTGCGTCCTTGAACTGGGCGTAGCCCTTCAGCCAGTCGATCTTGTTCTTCTTGAACAGGAACTCGATGCCGCCGGTCAGGCCCTTGACCGCGTCGAGGCGCTGGCCCTGCATGGTGTCGAGGTCCAGTTCAGGAGTGACCTTGATGCCCATCTTGGCCATCGAGCCGCCTTCCTTGGCCGCCTCGAAGTATTCCGATGCATGCAGCAGGGCCTTGGAGGGGATGCAGCCCACGTTGAGGCAGGTGCCGCCCAGCGTCTCGCGCCCTTCGGCGCAGGCGGTCTTCAGGCCCAGCTGCGCCGCGCGGATCGCCGCGACATAACCGCCGGGGCCGGCACCGATGACAAGGACGTCGTAGTCGTAATCAGCCATGGTTCATTGGCCTTTCGTCACGCTTGGGCGGGCTTCGACAAGCTCAGCCTGAGCGGATTTCTTATTCAAGTGAATTCTTCCCCACTCCGCTCACCCTGAGCTTGTCGAAGGGCGAGCGGAGTGGGGTGCAACCTCAGAGGTCGATCAGGAGACGCGTGGGATCCTCGATCGCTTCCTTGATGGTCTTGAGCGCGGTGACCGCCTCGCGACCGTCGATCAGGCGGTGATCGTAGGACAGCGCGATGTACATCATCGGGCGGATGACGATCTCGCCGTTGCGGACGACCGCGCGGTCCTCGATGCGGTGGAGGCCCAGCACCGCCGACTGCGGCGGGTTGATGATCGGGGTGGACATCAGGCCACCGAACACGCCGCCGTTCGAGATGGTGAAGGTGCCGCCGGCCATGTCGGCCATGGTCAGCGTGCCTTCCTTGGCCTTCTTGCCGAATTCGGCGATGGCCTTCTCGATGCCGGCGAAGCCCAGCTTGTCGCAGTCCTTGACGACCGGAACGACGAGGCCGTTCGGGGCCGAGACGGCGATCGAGATGTCGACGTAGTCGTGGTAGACGATCTGGTCGCCGTCGATCTGCGCGTTGACCGCCGGGATGTCCTTGAGCGCCAGGACCGAAGCCTTGGCGAAGAACGACATGAAGCCGAGCTTGATGCCGTGCTTCTTCTGGAAGACGTCCTTGTACTTCTCACGCGCTTCGATGACGGCCGACATGTCGACGTCGTTGAAGGTGGTGAGCAGGGCGGCGTTGTCCTGCGCGGACTTCAGGCGCTTGGCGATCGTCTGGCGCAGACGCGTCATCTTCACGCGCTCTTCACCGCGCGCGGCCGGGGCGGCAGCGGCAGCCGGAACCGACGCGGCAGGTGCCGAGGCAGCGGGCTTGTTCTTGGCGGCTTCGAGGACGTCGTCCTTGGTGATGCGGCCGTCCTTGCCGGTGCCCTTGATCGACGCGGGGTCGATGCCGTGCTCCAGGATCGCGCGGCGCACGGCCGGCGACAGGACCGACGAACCGGCCGAGGCTTCCTCAGCCGCCGGAGCGGACGAAGGGGCCGGGGCGACGGCGGCGGCCGGAGCCGGGGTGGCTGCTGCCGGGGCAGCGGCCGGAGCTGCCGCAGGGGCGCCCGAACCGGCCTCGATCGTCGCGATCAGCGCGCCGACGGTGACGGTGTCGCCTTCCTTGGCGATCTGCTGGCCCATGACGCCCGCGTGGGGCGCCATGACGTCGATCGCGACCTTGTCGGTCTCGAGGCTGGCGATGGGCTCGTCAGCGGCAACGGCTTCGCCGGGCTGCTTCAGCCACTGGCCGATGGTGGCTTCGGCGACGGATTCCCCAAGGACGGGGACCTTGACTTCGGTGGTCATGATTTATCTCAAGCCTTCTGCTTGCGACGGAGTTCGGAACGGACGGAAAGATGCAGCGCGTCGGCAACCAGCGCCGCCTGTTCGGCGGTGTGGCGCTTGGCGAGACCGGTGGCCGGCGAGGCCGAGGCGGAACGACCGGCATAGCGCGGACGCGGGGCGGAAACGCCCGCGGCCTTGGCGGCTTCCTCGACCAGCGGCTCGACGAAGAACCAGGAACCGTTGTTCTTGGGCTCTTCCTGGCACCAGACGATTTCCTCGAGGTTCGGCATCTTCGACAGACGCTTGGCCAGCGGCTCGCCCGGGAAGGGGTAGAGCTGTTCGAGGCGGATGATCTGGGTGTCGTCGATCTCGGCGGCGTCGCGCGCTTCGAGCAGGTCGTAGAAGACCTTGCCCGAGCACAGCACGACCTTCTTCGTCGCCTCGTCCGCCGAACCGTTGGGATCGGAGAGGATGCGCTTGAAGTCGCCTTCGAGGAACTCCTTCGCCGTCGACTTCGCCAGCGGGTGACGCAGCAGCGACTTGGGGGTCATGATGACGAGCGGCTTGCGGAACGGACGGTGCATCTGCCGGCGCAGGACGTGGAAGTAGTTCGCCGGGCTGGTGATGTTGCAGACCTGGATGTTGTCCTGCGCGCAGAGCTGCAGGTAACGCTCCAGACGGGCCGACGAGTGCTCGGGGCCCTGGCCTTCGTAACCGTGCGGCAGCAGCATGACGAGGCCGTTCGCGCGCAGCCACTTGGACTCCGCCGATGCGACGTACTGGTCGATGATGATCTGCGCGCCGTTGGCGAAGTCACCGAACTGCGCTTCCCACAGGACGAGGGTCTTCGGGTCGGCGCTGGCGTAGCCGTACTCGAAACCGAGCACGCCGTATTCCGACAGCGTCGAGTCCAGCACCTCGAAGTGACCATGCGGCAGCGTGGTCAGCGGCACGTACTTGTGCTCGTCGGTCTGGTCGGTCCAGACCGCGTGGCGCTGCGAGAAGGTGCCGCGACCGCAGTCCTGGCCCGACAGGCGAACGCCGTAGCCTTCCGAGACGAGGCTGCCGAAGGCGAGCGCTTCCGCCGTCGCCCAGTCGAAGCCTTCGCCCGACTTGAACATCTCTTCCTTGGCTGCGAGCACGCGGGCGAGCGTCTTGTGGACGGTGAGGTCCACGGGAACGGTCGTCAGGGTGCGGCCGAGGCTTTCGAACAGCTTGGGCTCGATCTTCGTGTCGACGTTGCGGCGCGCGGTCTCCGGGTCGGCGGGCTTGTGGAAGCCGCTCCACTGGCCGGAGAACCAGTCGGCCTGGTTCGACTTGTAGGTCTTGGCCGCCTCGAACTGCTCTTCCAGGTGGGCGGTGAAGGCCGCCTCGGTCTGGGTGAGGAACGTGTCGTCGATGACGCCTTCGGACTTCAGCTTGTCGGAATAGATCTTCGACACCGGCGGGTGCTGGCGGATCTTCTGATACATCAGCGGCTGGGTGAAGCCCGGCTCGTCGCCCTCGTTGTGACCGAAGCGGCGGTAGCACCACATGTCGATCACGATGTCGCGGCCGAAGGTCTGGCGGTAGTCGATCGCCAGCTTGCAGGCGAAGGTCACGGCCGCCGGATCGTCGCCGTTGACGTGCAGGATCGGCGCCTGGACGCCCTTGGCGACGTCCGAGGGATACGGCGAGTTGCGCGCGAACTGCGGGCTCGTCGTGAAGCCGATCTGATTGTTGATGATGAAGTGGACGCAGCCGCCGGTGTTGTAGCCCTTCACGCCCGAGAGGCCGAAGCACTCCCAGATGATGCCCTGGCCGGCGAAGGCCGCGTCACCGTGGATGAGGACCGGAAGCACCTGCTTGTGCTTGGCGTTCGGGCCGACGTCGTCGCCGATGTCGTCCGCGATCGCCTGGTAGGCGCGGACCTTGCCGAGCACGACCGGGTCGACCGTTTCGAGGTGCGACGGGTTCGGCATCAGGCTCATGTGGACCTTGGTGCCGTCGAACTCGCGGTCGGTCGAAGTGCCGAGGTGGTACTTCACGTCGCCCGAGCCGCCCACGTCCTCGGGGTTGGCGGTGCCGCCCGAGAATTCGTGGAAGATCACCTTGTAGGGCTTGGCCATCACGTTCGCGAGGACGTTCAGGCGGCCGCGGTGGGCCATGCCGTACACGATTTCCTTCACGCCGAGCTGGCCGCCGTACTTGATGACGGCTTCGAGCGCGGGAATCATCGACTCGCCGCCGTCAAGGCCGAAGCGCTTGGTGCCGACGTACTTCTTGCCGAGGAACTTCTCGTACTGCTCGCCGCGGACGACAGCCTGGAGGATCGCCTTCTTGCCTTCCGGCGTGAACTCGATCTCCTTGTTCGCGCCTTCCATGCGGTCCTGGAGGAAGCGACGCTCCTCCGTGTCGGAGATGTGCATGTACTCGAGGCCGACCTTGCCGCAGTAGTTGGCGCGCAGGATCTGCACGATCTCGCGAACGGTCGTCCACTCGAGGCCGAGCGCGCCGCCGACGTAGACCTTGCGGTCCTGCGCGGCGCCGGCGAAGCCGTGGTATTCGGGGGTCAGGTCAGCCGGAAGCTTGCGCTGGTTGAGGCCCAGCGGGTCGAGGTCCGCCGCGAGATGACCGCGCACGCGATACGTGCGGATCAGCATCATCGCGCGGATTGCATCGGCCGCCGCTTCGTCTATGCGGGCCTGATCGATCGGAGCGCCGCCGCTCTTCGCGGCCGCCTTCTTGATCTCGGCCTTCAGGACGGTGGGGTCGAGCCCCTGCGTCCAGTCGTCCTCGGCGTCACCGCCGACGAGGGGCCAGTTGCCGCGCTTCCAGCTGGGACCGGCCTGGGGCTCGTCGAGGCCCATGTCCGGGGTGAAATCGAAACTCTCGTCGCCCATAGGAATCACCTATCGCCACGCCCGGACAGGCTTGTCCGACGTTTTCAGTTTGGCGGGCTGACGGGGTTTCCGGGGAGGAGGGCCGCTAGTCCGCTAGGTACTCACGCCGGGGCCGGATGCCCCATGCGCGTCATGGTAAGCGCCCCGGGGCGACGCGGTTCCGAAGAAGCGCCGCCCCGTTGCACCTGTATTGTCAGGCGAAAGCCTTGATGGCTTCCACCAGCGTCTCGCCAAGCAGCGAGGGGCTGGCCGAGACCTTGATGCCGGCCTCTTCCATCGCCGCGATCTTTTCCTCGGCGCCGCCCTGGCCGCCCGAGACGATCGCACCGGCGTGGCCCATGCGGCGGCCCGGAGGCGCCGTGCGGCCGGCGATGAAGCCCGCCATCGGCTTGCGACGGCCGCGCTTGGCTTCGTCCTTGAGGAACTGCGCCGCTTCTTCTTCGGCCGAGCCGCCGATTTCACCGATCATGATGATCGAGGTAGTGGCGTCGTCGGCGAGGAACAGTTCGAGCATGTCGATGAAGTTGGTGCCGTTGACCGGGTCGCCGCCGATGCCGACTGCGGTGGTCTGGCCGAGGCCGGCTGCGGTGGTCTGGAACACGGCTTCATAGGTAAGCGTGCCCGAGCGCGAAACAACACCCACCGAACCCTGCGAGAAGATGTTGCCCGGCATGATACCGATCTTGCACTCGTTCGGGGTCAGCACGCCGGGGCAGTTCGGGCCGATCAGGCGCGACTTCGAACCGACGAGCGCGCGCTTCACCGGCACCATGTCGAGGACGGGGATGCCCTCGGTGATGCAGATGATGAGTTCCATCTCGGCGTCGATCGCCTCGAGGATGGCGTCGGCGGCGCCGAACGGCGGCACGTAGACGCACGATGCGGTGGCGCCGGTGGCGGCCTTGGCTTCGTGGACCGAGTTGAACTGGGGCAGGCCGATGTGGGTCTGGCCGCCCTTGCCGGGGGTCACGCCCGCAACCATCTGCGTGCCGTAGTCGAGCGCGGCCTGCGTGTGGAAGCTGCCGGTCGCGCCGGTCATGCCCTGGGTGATGACCTTGGTGTTCTTGTTAACGAGGATCGACATCGGTTTTCCTGTTCCTGATCGTGGAAGCAGCCGGAGAAGGCCGGGGAGGTTCCAAGAAACTATTTTGCCCCTGCGCTACCCGCCATTGTGAGAGGGTGTCTCTCGGGCCGGCAGCGCAGGGGCGGGTATTAGAAGCTCTTAGGCGAGCGTGCCGTCGATGCCCTTGCAGGCGACCAGCAGTTCCTTGACCGCGTCGACCGAGACCTGGAGGTTGGCCTTGGCTTCGTCGTCCAGAGCGATCTCGATGACCTCTTCGACGCCGTTGGCGCCGATCACCGCGGGCACGCCGACGTAGAGGCCGTCAACGCCGTACTGGCCATCGACATAGGCCGCGACGGGCAGGATGCGCTTCTGGTCGTTGAGGTAGGCTTCGGCCATGGCAATGCCCGAGGCGGCAGGCGCGTAGAACGCCGAGCCGGTCTTGAGCAGGCCGACGATCTCGCCGCCGCCCGAACGGGTGCGCTGCACGATCGCGTCGATCTTTTCCTGGGTGGTGCGGCCCTGCTTGATGAGGTCCGGAACCGGGATGCCGTTGACGGTCGAGTACTGCACGACCGGCACCATGGTGTCGCCGTGGCCGCCGAGCACGAAGGTGTTCACGTCGCGGATCGAGACGCCGAATTCCCAGGCGAGGAAGGTCGAGAAGCGCGCCGAGTCCAGAACGCCGGCCATGCCGACGACCTTGTTGTGCGGGAGCCCTGAGAATTCACGCAGCGCCCAGACCATCGCGTCGAGCGGGTTGGTGATGCAGATCACGAAAGCGTCGGGTGCGTTGGCGGCGATGCCTTCGCCGACCGACTTCATCACCTTGAGGTTGATGCCGAGCAGGTCGTCGCGGCTCATGCCGGGCTTGCGGGCGACACCGGCGGTGACGATGATGACGTCGGCGCCGGCGATGTCGGCATAGTCGTTGGTGCCGGTGATGCTGGCGTCGAAGCCTTCGACCGGGCCGCACTGCGAGAGGTCGAGAGCCTTGCCCTGCGGGAGACCTTCGGCGACGTCGAACAGGACGATGTCGCCCAGTTCCTTCTGCGCCGCGAGGTGGGCCAGCGTGCCGCCGATGTTGCCGGCGCCGATAAGGGCAATCTTCTTACGAGCCATGATCCGTTCGTGTCCTTCCCGAGGGCGGGATTTTCCGGACTTCAAGGCGGCCTGCGCTAATCCCGCAAATGGCAGGTGCCGGTGTTTGCGAACGCGGCCCTACGCCCCTTGGCAGGCCATTGCAACCGCCAAAGGGTCTATTCGGCCCTCTTTTATTTGATAATAGTTCGCAATTGCAACAGGCTAGGTAAATTGGCGGAAATTAGCCGCTTTGTTCACCTGTCGGCAATGTTTCGAAAGGTCCGGCGCGGTCATTCGAAGGTATCGGTCGCCCTTGTGACGGGCGCAAGTCCCTTGTGTGCGACTCGTCGGAACGCGAGCACGGTCTGGGTCGGCGAATCCGGGTGGGGTGGATGTGGGGAGTGGGAAACGGCGACGGCGGATCGGCCGGTGGATAGGCCTCCTCGGCTCGTCCCATTGCGATCAGCCCGCCCATCTCGTCATCGCCTATCCCTTGTCGTCATTGCGAGCGAAGCGAAGCAATCCAGCGCAGCCCGCGCCGCGCAGGATTGCCGCGCGGCTTCCCCGCTCGCAATGACGAGGGGGCGAAGCGCACCCGCTCTGCCGTGGTGCCGCTTGCCTCGTATCCCTACTCGTCATTCCCGCGAAGGCGGGAACCCATCTCCCGAGGGTGCCTATCGAGCAGGCATGAGTTGGATCCCCGCCTCGGCGGGGATGACGTCTATAGGGGGAGTAATTAAAGGTTGGGCAGCGACCCGCCCCGGCCCTCAGCCGCGAAGGCGGTGCGCCACGGCGACGGCCATGCGGCGGTCGAGATGGCCGCAGATCCCCAGCCAGCGCGTGCGCGCGGGCACGTCGCCGCGCTCATGGGCGGCTTCGGCCTCGATGCGCGCGCGGTCGGCGGCCGAAAGGCCGTGACGGGCGAAGTGCATGAGTGCCTCGGCGATCCCGGCATCCATTGCGATGTTCGGGCTGTTCGATACGGCGCAGAGCATGGGCCGCGTGCGAGCAGCGTTGTCGTTGGCGGCGTCGAGAGGGGCGCCGGTGCAGAGCACTCCGGCAATGGCCGGCATCGTCCCGTTCATGGCGGCGGCGAAGCGGATGGTCATGGGCGCGGGATCTCTCTTTAGTATCTGATGTCGACGGATAGACCGTCTAGCCCGGAAGGCACTAAGCCATCATGCAAGGACTTGGTTTCCCAAGTCTTGACGATACCCCTTAGGGAGAACCCCGTGGGTGTTCCGCTGCAATCGATTTAGGTTATCGAGCGGGGGGAGTTCAGTTCGAGGGGCTGGCGATCCAGCGGCCGGAGTTGGCGTACTCGGCCTTGATCCCCTGAGATCCGGGGAGGTTCTGCGCCTTGTAGAGCGCTTCCCCGCCGCGCGCCTGCACTTCGGTGGAGTAGGCGGGGGCGGGCGTGGCCGCGGCGACCGGTTGCGCGGCGGCAGGCTCCGCCTTGGCGGGCTGGGCGAGGCCGAAGGCGCGCTGCACCGCCAGCGGATCGAGCGCGGCGGCAGCAGCGGCGGTGTCGGCGCTGTCGTCGTGACGGTGCGGTGCGGCAAGCGGCTCGCCGCCGAGGTAGGCGAAGCGGAACGTCGCCGCGCTGCCAGCTGCGCCCCGGAATGCGTAAAAGCGGTGCGCGCCGATGGTGCTCAGGTACTGCAGGCTCGGTGCCCAGTAGGGATTCACCTGGACGGTATGGTAATGCGTGGCGAGGCCGACCGGCGCATAGACGTACCCGGCCAGCGCCGCGCGGGCGACGTTCTCCGCCCGCTCCCAGAACATGCGCTGCGGGTGGCGGGCAAGCGATCCGTCGCAGGTGAACGAGAACTGGCAGCCGGTCGATCGCTCCGAGCCCTGATAGACCACGCCGCACACGGTCTTGGGATAGGCAGGGTGCGCGACGCGGTTGAGCACGACCTGTGCCACCGCGCGCTGCCCGGCGTCGGGCTCGCTCGCCGCTTCGTAATAGATCGCGGCGGTCATGCACTGGAGCGCGCGGGTACGGTCGACGCCGGAATTGTCGACATAGAGCGGCCGCGCGGTGGGGAGCGGGCCGGACACGCTGTCGTCGGCGTCGGAACGGATGCCCTCGCCGACCTGAAGCGGGCGGACCTCGGTGTCGAGGTAGTAGAAGGCCGATCCGGGAAAACTGGCGCCGCTCTGCTCGAACGGCATGGGCAGCGGCCCGCTTTCGGCCTGCGTGGCGTCGGCGATGGCGAAGCTGTCCCATCCCTCGGGCGCGGCGAAGGCGGGCAGCGCGACGGCGGCGAGCGCGGTCACGCCGAAGGTCCAGCGGCGGCGAAGCACGACGGGTCGATGGCCGACGCCGCGCGAACGGCGCGGGTAGCGGGCGACGAAATCGCGGGGACGCTCGAAGTGCTCCTCTCCCGAATCCACCGGGCGCGCCAATGCGGCGTCGGTTCCGGCAGGGGAGGGTTCAGGCGCCACTAGGTTCCTTTCAGTGCATCTGTGCAAGATCGCCGTAACCCGCCTTTTCCTGCGGCGCACGGCGTCTTTCGCGGCCGTCCCGTTGCGGCACAGCAACGCCCTCTACGCCTAATGACTTAAGAAATTGGGTGAGTCGCGGCGGCGCTTGCCAAGCCCGAAAGCCGCGGTTATCCGCGCCTTCACGTCATGGGTTGCCCGCAAGGGCCTAAGAGGGAAGTCGGCTGCGAATGCCGGCGCTGCCCCCGCAACTGTGACCGGGGAGGCCCCCTCCACCAAGCCACTGGCTCCGCGAAAAGCGGGCCGGGAAGGCGAAGGCGGGCCGACGATCCGGGAGCCAGGAGACCTGCCCGTTGACGGTCGTTCCGCAGCCGGACGGGGTGTTCCGGATGCAGCGAGTGTGACGCGTCGGAAGGAAGACGCGCACGCCTCCGCCACGAACGGCAAAGACGTTCAAGGTTCGGAGGAAGTGCTATGAAGTATCTGTTTTTGTTGAGTTCCGCGTTTGTGCTGAGCACGCCTGCGATGGCGGAGGCGGACGAGCAGATCGTCGTCACCGCCACTCGCGAGCCGACCCCGATCACGCAGGTAGGCCAGTCCGTCAGCGTCGTCACCCGCGACGAGATCGAGCGCGTCCAGGCGACCACCGCAACCGACGTTCTGTCCCGCATTCCCGGCGTTTCGACCGTCCAGTCCGGCGGTTTCGGCCAGCCTTCCAGCGTCTTCGTGCGCGGTGCGGAGAACGCGCAGAGCCTCGTCCTGATCGACGGCGTGCGCATCAACGACCCCGGCGACGTCGGCGGCGGCTTCGATTTCGGCGCGCTGCCCATCCGCCAGTTCGACCGCGTCGAGGTCGTGCGCGGATCCTCGGGCGTGCTGTGGGGCAGCCGCGCCATCGGCGGCGTCATCAACTTCATCACCGCCCGACCGACCGAGGAATGGACCGCGCGCGGCCAGGCCGAATACGGCTGGCGCGACCGCAGGCAGGCGAGCGTCTCTGCGGCCGGTCTGGTCGGCCCGGTGGGCCTGACGCTGGGCGGAAACTGGCTGAAAGGCGACGGTTTCTCCGCCTTCAACGAACGCCGCGGCGCTACCGAGAAGGACGGCTTCGAGAGCAAGAGCGCCAACGCGCGCGCCTCGATCGAGTTCGCGCCGGGACTGTCGGCGGACGCCGGCGGGTTCTACACCAAGGCGAACTACGACTACGACAACACGGGCGCAGATGCGCTCAACCTGGGCATGAAGCGCGATACGCTGGGCTATGCGAACCTGCGTTACGCTGGCCTCGACGGCCGGTTGAACGCGCGGATCGGCTATGGCCTGAACGACACCCGCCGCATTTCCGATGACGCGGTGTTCGGCCCCTACACCACCAATGGCCGCACCGAGCGGTTCGAAGGCCAGATCAGCTTCGCGCCGGTCGAGATGGCCTCGATCCTCGTCGGCGGCGAGACCGAGAAGCAGAAGTTCGACGACAATTACGGATCGAAGGACTCGACCAGCATCGACAGCCTGTTCGGCAACCTGACACTGCATCCGCTTGCCGGGCTCACCCTGAACGGCGGTGTGCGTTACGACGACAATTCGGACTTCGGGCACAAGACGACCCTGGCCGCCAATGGCGCGTGGGTCATCGGCACCGGCGTCGATGCGCCCGTTTTGCGCGCCAGCTACGGCGAGGGTTTCAAGGCGCCCTCGCTCTACCAGCTCTACACCAACGCAGGCTTCCGGGCGCTCGATCCGGAGACTTCCAAGAGCTGGGATGTCGGGCTTGAGCAGCCGTTTGCCGAGGGCACGGGCCGTTTCACGCTGACCTATTTCGACCGCAAGACCCGCAACCTGATCGACTACGACCTGGCGAACTGGAACTACTACAACGTAGGTCGCGCGCGCGCCAAGGGCGTCGAGCTGGGCATGCAGGTGACGAACTGGCAGGGCTTCGACGTCAACCTCGCCTACACGTATCTCCACGCCACGAACGAGATCACCGGTGCGCTTCTGGCCCGTCGGCCGAAGAGCAACCTGTATGCGAGCATCGACAAGGTCTGGGAACTTGGCCTCAAGCTGGGCGCGGACCTGAGGGTCGGCGGCGGTCGTTATGACGATACGGCCAACACCCAGTACGTGGGCGGCAATGTCGTCGTCGGACTGCGCAGTGCGTTCGCGGTGACCGACAACGTTGAAATCTACGGGCGGGTCGAAAACCTGTTCGACGAGCACTACGAAGTGGTACGGACTTACGGCACCCCCGGCCGATCCGCTTATGCGGGTATCCGCGTCAAGATGTGAGAACAGGAACGGCGCCGCTTTTCAAGGCGGCGCCGTTTCGGCCTTTCAGCGGCTTAGCTCGCTACGAAGCGCCCCTTTGACCATACGCGCATCGGCTCTTCGCGCCTGTCGGCTTCGCGGCGATGCTCATCGCGCTGGCGGTCGAAAATGAGCGATCCGGTCTCCCGCGCGAAGCGGCTGCGGCGGAAGGGAATTTCGGCTCCGATGGTCATGATCTCTCTCCTACTGGAGAGGCAACGCCGAAAAGCAGGTCTGGGTTCCCGGACGCGTGCCTAGCGCGTACCCACGCCGCGTGCGAACTGATCCTGCAGGTTCGACAGCGTGCGTGGCGGGACGGACGGCAGCGAACGAGCGGGTTTTCCCTTGCGCAGAGCGGCCCGGTCCTTCTCTGCAGGCTCGACTACGCGGACACGCACTGCCGCCTTGCCCTGCGTGCGCATGCCGAGAAGTTCGGCAGCGCCGCGCGAGAGATCGATGATCCGCGCGCTTTCGCCGAATGGGCCGCGGTCGTTCACGCGAACGAGAATCCGCCGCCCGGTGTCGAGCGAAGTCACTTCGACATAGGCGGGAAGGGGCAGCGTCTTGTGCGCGGCGGTGATCCATTTGGGGCGGAAACGCTCGCCATTGGCGACCTGGTTGCCGCTTTCCGAGCCATACCATGTCGCGTAGCCGAGCATGTCGTAATCGGGCTGGGCGGCAGGAGTATAGGTCGTTCCGCGCACCTTGTAGGGCGGGCCAACGCGCACCGGGACATCGCTGACGGGGCGATACTTCACGCCGCCGCCACATGCCGCGAGAACGGCGGCGAGGGCGAGGACGACTGCACTGCGGATGAGGCCGGGCATTGTAGGAGCCTAACCCCGGCGGTCGCGCGCTCCAACGCGGGGCGGCGCGCTTTCCACAAGCGTGGCAGGAACCTGACCCCAACTCCGCCGGTTTTGCGATACCTTTCGCAGCCAGGGAACCGCGATGCCGACAATCCTCGAAACCGTGAGCGTCGCCGCACGCGACCGGGCGCGCATGGCCGAAGTGAGCGCCGTGATCGCCCGCTTTGGACTGGACTCGCTGCTCGCGCGGCTCGGGCTCGGTGGCGAGGCGCGGGAGGATGCGGACCTGCCGACGCGGACGCGTCGGGCTCTGGAGGCACTGGGGCCGACTTACGTGAAGCTCGGCCAGATCCTCGCGACGCGGCGCGACATGCTGACGGACGAGTGGATCGCAGCCTTCGAACAGCTTCAGAGCGATGCTCCCCGGCTGGCTTTCGACACGCTGCGTCCGAGTGTGGAGGCGGCGCTGGGCGAGCCGCCGGAAACCGCGTTCGCCAGTTTCGATACCGAACCGCTGGCGGCGGCATCGATCGCGCAGGTCCATCGCGCGACACTTCACGACGGGACGCAGGTAGTCGTCAAGATCCGCCGCCCCGGCATCCGCAAGGCCATGGAGGCCGACCTGCGGCTGCTGCGCCATCTCGCCGCGCTGGTCGAGGCGCGCAGCGTTGCTGTGCGCCGGATGATGCCGTCCGCCATGATCGAGCAGTTGGGCCGCGAGATTCTCGACGAACTCGATTTCACCAACGAGGGTCGCAACGCCGATCTTCTGCGCTCCGACCTCGCCTCGATCCGACAGGTAGTGGTGCCTCGCATCCACTGGCAGCACACGAGCGAGGGCGTGCTGGTGATGGACTATGTCGAGGGCGTTCCCCCGCGCGATCCGGAGGCATTGCGGGCGAAGGGCATAGATCCGTCGTCCATCGCCGATCTCGGCGCGCGGCTGGTGCTGGAGATGGTGCTGGTCAACGGGCGCTTCCATGCCGATCCGCATCCCGGCAACCTGCTGTGTCTCCCCCCGGTGGAGACCGGCGCAGGGGGCCGTCTGGCCCTGCTCGACCTCGGCTCCGTGGGGTTCGTGTCGCCCCGTCGCCAGCACGAGTTCCTGACGTTCATCCTCTCATTGCGAGGCAACGATCCGGGCGGTGTGGCCGACATGCTGGGCTTGTGGTCGCAAGCGGGCGAGGTGCCCCGCGAACGCCTGCTGGTCGCGTCGGAGCGCCTGGTCGCGCGTCATGGGACGGGAGCGCTGGTGCTCAACGCGATGGTGGCGGATTTCTTCCCGCTGCTGCGCAAGGAAGGACTGGTGCTGCCGCCCGACCTTGTGCTGATCTTCAAGGCCATGGTCACGATGGACGGCGTTCTTGCCGGTATCGCGCCGGACTTCGACTTGTCCGAAGCGCTCACCGCCCTGCGCGGGCGGCTGCTGGCATCACGGCTTCAGACGCTGGCGGGTCCGGACCGGCTGGAGGCAATGCTGCTCGAACTCTCGCGCCTCTCGGCGGATGCACCGCGCCTGATGCGCGCCGCCACGGCTCGCCTTGAGCGGACGGAGGACAAGCAGGCGATTTCGGACAACTCAGGTGCGATCAGATATGCCGGCATCCTGATCGCAGCGTCCATCGCGGTTCATGCTGTCGTCAATCTGGCGACGGCGCTGATGTGACCGGGATTGAGCGTTGCGTTTCAGATCACCGATTGTCGCAGCGGTCGTAATATCCGGCGCGGCAGGCGGCTACATCCGCCTTCCAGTCGCGCACTGCCTGTTCGTATTCACGGCGTTGGGCGGCATAGTCGCGACGCATCGCCGTGTAGTCGGCTGACTCATCTTCGTCGTCCGACGAAGTCCGGCCGCGTGCGGCTTCGTAATCCTGCCATCCCCGCGCGTAGCCTGCGTCACGCTGGCGCACGTATTCCGCCTGACGGCGGTTGAGTTGCTGGATGACGGCTCGATCACGGGCGATAGCTTGCGGGGTCATCGTCGGGTCTCGTGGATCGTCCGCGAGCACAGGCATCGAGCACGACGCCACGACCAGCATGCCGAACCGAACCACGCGCCCCATGATATTCCAACCCCATCAAACCCGATGAGGCTCCATGCACTCGCCGCAGCGCGGATGCAAAGCGCTTGCGGCGAGCGGTTCGTCGCTTATCTGCCGGGAGAGGGAACAGGCGGCTCAGCGGGGCACTCTGCGGCGCTGCCGTTCCAGCAGGCGGGGTTGGTGCGTTCCCATTCCTTGCGGTCGGAACGATAGGTATCGACCGCCGTATCGTGCTGCCTGAGGGTATCGGCGTAAGCTGAGTCCTGACGGTCAGCCTGCATCTGCGCCGAAGCCACGGCTGCCTCATAGCGCTGCTGGCTGGCGGCGTTGTCTGCAAGTTGCTGGCGGGCGACGGCGGCCTGTTGTTCGTTGAAGCGTTCGCGCCGTGCTTCGGGGTTGCCCGGCTCGGGTATGCTTGAGGCCGCCTGCCGATCGGCTGCGACGGCGATGGTGGGGATGGCCGAAGCAAGCGCGGCCACGGCCATGATACGATGAATGGGGCGCATGGATAATCTCCAGGTTGCTACCCGAAGAAAACGGCTGGCCGCGCACCGCGTTTCGCGACCCGACCCGCCACCGTACCGGCCCGCCGACGCTAGAGCAGAGACAATTGCCCGTTCTTCGCCGCTTTCGTGCCTTCGTCATGCTGCTCAAGCGCAGAGAGCGTCAGGCCCATCAGCCGGATCGGTTGGGGCAGGGGCAGCATGTCTTCCAGCAAGGCGTGCCCGATCGCGGAGAACTCCGCCTTGTCGGCGACGAAGTGATGGAGCGAGCGGGCGCGGGTGAGGGTCTGGAAGTCGGCGTAGCGCAGCTTCATCGTCACGGTGCGGCCACGCGCCTGCGCGCGTTCGATGCGCTCCCAGACCACATCGACGATATGGTCCATCGTCTCGCGCAGGGTGGCGGCATCCTTGATGTTCTCGAAGAAGGTGCGTTCCCCGCCTACGGACTTTCTTGGTCGGTCGGCGCGGACCTGCCGCAGATCGACGCCGCGTGCGGCCCGGAACAGGTATTCGGCGAAGCTGCCGAAATTGGCGCGCAGGAAGGCCAGATCCCTGGCGGCAAGATCGGCTCCGGTCTCGATGCCGAGGCGTGCCATCTTCTCCGCCCCGCGCGGACCGACGCCGTGGAAGCGACGCACCGGCAGCGCGGCGACGAAAGCCGTGCCCTCGCCGGGACGGATGACGCACAGGCCGTCGGGCTTGTTCTGGTCACTGGCGAGCTTGGCGAGGAACTTGTTGTACGACACCCCCGCGCTGGCCGTAAGCTGTGTCTCTGCCTTGATGCGGCGGCGGATCTCCTGCGCGATCCGGGTCGCCGAGCCGATGCCCTTGAGGTCTGCGGTGACGTCGAGATAGGCCTCGTCCAGCGAGAGCGGCTCCACATGCGGCGTGTAGTCGAGGAAGATCGCGCGGATCTGCTGGCTGACCTCGCGATAGACCTCGAAGCGGGGTTTCCGGAACACGAGGTCCGGGCATAGCCGCACCGCTCGGGCCGAGGGCATTGCCGAGCGCACGCCGAACTTGCGGGCTTCGTAGCTTGCCGCCGCGACGACGCCTCGACCTGACGAGCCGCCGACCGCCACGGGAAGTCCGCGCAGTGACGGATCGTCGCGCTGCTCGACGCTGGCGTAGAACGCGTCCATGTCGACATGGATGATCTTGCGCAGGCCGTCGGCTTCCGGCTCGTCCTGTTCATCCTGCGGTGACATGGTGCATCATATAGCCTCGTTGCCCGTAAATGCGCCATGCCGAGCGCATTAGGGGTGGCTAACCCCGCATATCTGCGGCATGCGCCAGCGCATGCACTCCCCTGAAGCCAGTTCCAAGCCGTTCCCCATGCGGGAATTCGAGTTCGTCGCCATGATGGCGTCCTTCCAGGCGCTGCAGGCGCTGGCGATCGACGTCATGCTGCCGGCGCTGGGGGCGATCAGCAACGACCTGCACTTGGCCGACCCCAACCAGCGCCAGCTCATCATCGGCGTGTTCCTGATCTGCGCGGGGCTGGGCTCGCTGTTCCCGGGTGCCATCGCCGACCGCTACGGTCGCCGCCCCGTCGTACTGGTGGCGATTGCGGGCTACATCCTGCTTTCGGTGCTCTGCGCCATTTCACGCAGTTTCGAGCTGCTGCTGGTCGCGCGCGGGGTGATGGGAGCGGTGACGTCCTCGATGATGGTCATGCCCATGTCGATCCTGCGCGACCGCTTCGACGGCGACCGGATGGCGCGCACGCAGTCGCTGGTGGCGATGACCTTCATGGTCGTGCCGATGATCGCGCCGATGATCGGCCAGTCGGTGCTGCTCGTCGCGGGATGGCGCTGGATCTTCGGGATCATGGGCGGGCTTGCGGCAGTGGTGTTCCTGTGGGCCTGGGTGCGACTGCCGGAAACGCTCGATCCGGCGAACCGCCAGCCCGTGAAGCTGGGCGTCGTCGCGGGCAACATGGGCATGGCCCTGCGCGAACGTTCGGCGGTGGGCTATTTCCTCGGCGCGGCTTTCGCCCAGGGGGCGATGTTCGGCTACCTCAACAGCTCGCAGCAGCTGATCGGCGAGCACTTCGGCGCGGGTACGTGGTTCCCGGTGATCTTCGGCTGCATGGCGCTGGTCATGGCCTGCACCAACTTCACCAATGCCCGCATCGTCGAGCGCTTCGGCGCGCGGCGTGTATCGCATGCCGCGCTGCTGACCTACATCGCACTCGCATTCGTGCATCTCGCATTGGCTTGGAATGGCGAGACGCTGTGGGTCTTCCTGCCGCTGATGACGATGTCGATGTGCATGATGAGCTTCATGGGCGCCAACTTCCAGGCGATCTCGCTCCAGCCCTTCGCGCGTATCGCTGGGGCTGCGGCGTCCGTGATGTCGTTCGTGCGGGTGGTGCTCGGCGCGGTTCTCGGCTCGCTGATCGGCGCGGCTTATGACGGGACGGCGCGACCGGTGATCGGGGGCATGGTGGTCTGCGGCCTGATCGCGCTGGCGCTGGTGCTCTATTCGGAACGGGGTCGGCTGTTCCGCCGCCTCAATCCGCCCGAGTTCTATCGCAAGGCGCCGCCCCCGGTCAGTCACTGAGGGCGGCGTAACGCGGCAGGACTATACCCTGCGACCCCGGAAGAGCTGGACCAGGCCGACGACGATCGCGATCACCAGCAGCAGGTGGATCAGCGCGCCCGATACCTTGAAGACGACCAGTCCGAGCAGCCAGAGCACGACTAGAATGGCGGCGATGGTGAATAACATTGGCGTTCTCCCGAAGCGTTGAGTGCGGGGGAAACGCGTAAGATCGGATCAGGCTCCCGGATTTGTTTCCGGGTTGTAACGGGCAGTGGTCAGTGCGCCATCGCCGCCAGCTCACGCCGGGACGGCGCCGGTTTCGGCGCGGGAATGGGTGAGCGGCGCGCTTCGCCAAGGGCTTGCGCGACGAGACGCAGCTTGTCCGGCCTGCTCACGCTGACACGGTGATCCCAGGCATGGATGCCGAGCCGCTCCACCTCGCGGGCAATGCCGCCGTAGATGCCTGCGGCCGAAAGCACGGCCCAACGCTGCCGGAAGGCGAGCTGCGCGGCGCCAACCCGCGCCGATGCCTCGTAATCCCGCGCCAGCGCGCAGGCACGGGCAACCAGCGGGACGAGGGCATGCCGGTAATGCGGCTTGGTCACTTCGCCCGGCGGGATATCCGCCTCCGCCAGCCATTCCTGCGGCAGATAGCAGCGACCGTTGGCGTCATCCTCCCAGACGTCGCGCACGATGTTGGCGAGCTGGAAGGCGAGGCCGAGGTCGCAGGCGCGGTCTAGGGTGTCCTCGTCTTCCGCAGGGACGCCCATGACCGCAGCCATCATCACGCCGACGGCACCCGCGACGTGGTAGCAGTAGCGCAGCATGTCCGCTTCGGTGCGCGGTCGCCAGTCAGCGGCATCGAGCGCGAACCCGGCAAGCACGTCATCGACCATGGCAGGCGTCACCGGCGTTTCGCGCATCACCACGCCAAGCGCGTCGAACGCGGGCGTGCCGGTCGCCTCCCCGGCCATCGCCAGTTCGGTCAGCGTGCGGATCGTGGCGAGACGGGATTCCGGGTCGAGGCCGCCGGGGGAAGAGGCGCCGCCGTGATCCTGCTCGTCGGCGATGTCGTCGCAGGCGCGGCACCAAGCATAGAGCAGCCAGACACGTTCGCGCGTGGTGCGGTCGAACAGGCGGCTGGCGGCGGCGAAGCTCTTCGAACCCCTGCGGATCGATTCATGCGCCGCCGCGACGAGGGCAGGGCGGTCAAACGGCATGGATGGCCCGGCCCCGGCGCATCACAGCGTGTTCGGATCCATGTTGACGATCGGCACGATCGGCTGGTGCGCGCGCATGCGGGCGAGCAGCGGGTCCAGTTCGGTCTCCGCAAGGATGATGTTCTGGTGCGCGGGGCGCACGAAGCCGACTTCGGCCATGTGGCGGTTGAACGCCAGCAGGCCGTCGTAGAAACCGAAGGCGTTGAGGATGCCGACCGGCTTGTTGTGGTAGCCGAGCTGCGACCAGCTGACCGCCTCCCACAGCTCGTCCATGGTGCCGACGCCGCCGGGCAGGACGAGGAAGCCGTCGGACAGTTCGGTGAAGGCCGCCTTGCGCTCATGCATGGTCTGCACGATCGTCAGTTCACAGTCGTAGTTGGCGACTTCGCCGCCCTTGCCGCCCTTGCCCGTGAGCGCTTCGGGAATGACGCCGATGCACTCGCCACCGGCGGCAAGCGCGGCTCCGGCGACGGCACCCATCAGGCCGAGGCGACCGCCGCCGTAGACGACGCCGATGCCCTGCTTCGCAAGCGCGGTGCCGACATCGGCGGCAAGCTGGACGTAACGCGGATCGGCGGGCGTGGCAGAGCCGCAATAGACGGCGAGGCGCTTCATTTCAGTCGACTACCTTGATGTTGACCAGCGCCCCTTCCGGCAGATCGCGGGTCTGCCGGGCGAGATCGCCGGATAGATAAATAAGCTCGACGAGGTCGACCTTGACGAGATTCTCGTGGCCATAGTCGCCCGACAGCAGCGCGGGAAGCGCCAGACTGTAGACTTCCCCGACCGCAGGCGGGCCGAGCCGCTGCGCGGCGGCATCGACCAGTGCATCGGCACGCCAGATGACCTGCGTTTCCTCCAGCGCCATGTGGTTCTTCGCCCCCGCCTCGTCACCGAGGCAGGTCAGTTCGCAAAGGTCCGGGTCGAGGTAGTGGAACGCGCCGTCGCTGTCGATCACCAGCATGTGGCCCATCAGGCTGTGCGCGACGACTTCCGTGAAGGTCACCCCCGTCCAGCCCCAAGCGGCGTTGAGGGCCCGAACTTCGCGGCTCAACGCAGGTCTTCCAGCATGAGCTTGGCGGTCGCCTTGGCGCTGCCGACGACGCCGGGAATACCTGCGCCGGGATGCGTGCCCGCACCGACGAGGTAGAGATTCTTCAGCTTGTCGTCGCGGTTGTGGCCGCGGAAATAGGCGCTCTGCGTCAGGATCGGTTCGAGGCTGAACGCATTGCCCTGCCACGCGCCGAGGTCCATCTCGAAATCGGGCGGGGCGTAGTGGAAGCGGGTGACGATGCGGTCCTCGATATCGGGGATCAGGCGGCGGCCGACTTCGGCGATCACGCGCTGTTCGAGGGCAGGGCCGACTTCGGCCCAGTCGATCGGCAGCTTGCCCATGTGCGCGACGGGGATGAGCGCGTAGAACGTGCTCTTGCCCGCCGGCGCCATCGTGGGGTCGGTGACGGTCGGGTGGTGAAGGTAGATCGAGAAGTCACGCGGCAGCACGCCATGCTCGAAAATGTCGTCGAGCAGGCCCTTGTAGCGCGGGCCGAACAGGATGGTGTGGTGCGGGATGCCGGGCCAGGTGCCCTCCAGCCCGAAATGGACAACGAAGAGGCTGGGCGAAAAGCGCTTCTTCGCGAGGCTCTTCGCCATTTCCTGCCCGCGCACGGTATCGGAGAGCAGGGTGCCGTAAGTGTGCATGAGGTCGCCGTTGGAGGCGACGGCGTCGAACCGCTCGCGCCATCCGCTTGCGCATTCGACTTCGGTCACCTGATCGCCGATGGTGTGGACCTGCCGCACCTTGTCGCCGATCCGCAGGGTGCCGCCGAGCCGCTCGAACAGCGCGGCCATGCCTTGCGCCAGCCGGTTTGTGCCGCCCTTGGTCCACCAGACGCCGCCGTCCTTCTCCAGCTTGTGGATCAGGGCGTAGATCGCGCTGGTGCTCATCGGATTGCCGCCGACCAGCAGCGTGTGGAACGAGAGCGCCTGGCGCAGATGCTCGTCCTTCACGTAGTGGGAAACCATCGAATAGACCGACCGCCACGCCTGATAGCGCGCCAGCGCGGGTGCGGCCTTTATCATGCTGGAGAAGTCGAGGAACGCCTCGTGCCCCAGCTTGACGTAGCCTTCCTGCCAGACCCCGGCGGCGTAGCGTTCGAACTCTTCGTAGCCCGAGAGGTCGGCGGGGGCGACGCGGGCGATCTCGCGGCGCAGGGCGCCTTCGTCGTTCGAATAGTCGAACGTCACGCCATCGGTCCAGTTGAGGCGGTAGAACGGCATGACCGGCATCAGCGTCACGTCGTCCGCCATGTCGCGCCCGGACAGCGCCCAGAGTTCGCGCAGGCATTCGGGGTCGGTGACGACCGTCGGGCCGGCGTCGAAGGTGAAGCCGTCCCGCTCCCATGAATAGGCGCGGCCGCCCACCTTGTCGCGCGCTTCGACGAGGGTGGTGGCGATGCCGGAGCTTTGCAGCCGGATCGCCAGCGCGAGGCCGCCGAAGCCGGCGCCGATGACGCAGGCCTTCTTCAAGAAACCGCTCCGAGATCGGCGAGCGGTCGGCCGCGCCCGGTCAGGCTGGCCAGCGCCGCGCCCACGGGGACCGGCGGCTTTCCGGCCAGTACGCGGGCCATGTCGAGCGGGGTCGACTGCCCGGCGTAGAACCGCTCGATCGCGCGTTCGGGCAGGGTGTAGAAGTGCGCGAGCATGCGCCAGCGCTCCGGCCCGTCGGCCGCTCCGAAGAGCATACGGCTCAACATTCGATAGAAGCGCGTTTCGCGCCAGTGCTGTGCGGCCCGGTCATGACTTGTCCTTGATAGGGCTGAGCCCGAGAGATTGTCGAGGCCGGTCAGGTAAAGTGCAAATCTTACCGCATCGGGAATCGAGTAGGATGTGAGCGGATGGACCAGCGCAGCGCGGGTTCCGGCGCGCGGCAGGTCGCCGCCGTCGCGCCAGAACGCGTCGAAATCGCCGCCCGCGATCACCGGAAGCACGCCGGTTTCCTCGTATTCGACGCTCTGGACGGCCCAGCCTTCCCCTTGTGCGTAATCGGCGATCCGCTGGCGCAGGGCAGGTAGATCGAGGTTAGGAGTGTCGGAATAATAGGTGTCCTCGACGAAGATTTCGGTCGGGGAGAAGGGCAGGCAGTAGACGAAGCGGTAGCCGTCGATCTGCGCCACCGTCGCATCCATCACGATCGGGCGGTCGAGGCCGTGCGGAGTGGAGAGGCGGAGCCGCTGGCCCACGAATTTCTGCCACCCGCCCTCCATATGGGCGAGGCCCCGGCTGCCGCGGGCGTCGATAACGGCCCCGGCGGAGAAGCGGCGGCCATCGGCGAGGGTCAGGCCGGAGGCGTCCGCCTGAACCACTTCGGCGCCGGTCACGATGCAGTCGGCGGGGAGGGCGGCGCGCACGGCGCGGTCCAATAGCGTGCCGTTGGCGCTGCAATAGCGCGTGGACAGCGTGCGGCTGAGACCGGGGAAGCGGACCTCGTAGCCGTCCCAGCGCGCGGCGACGATCGGGGCGACGAGCGCCTCCGCGCCTTCGGGCAGGTCGCTGGCGAAGAACGACCAGACATGATGTCCGCCGAGCCGTTTCGCACCCTCGAAGATCATCACCTTCAGGTCCGGCCGACGCGCTGCGAAAGCGAGCGCGATCAGCCCTCCGGCGAGGCCGCCGCCGAGAATCGCAAGGTCGCAGGATGCCGGATCGGCCGATTTTTGCTGCATCGCGGCGCTGTTTAGGGGCTGCGAACGATTGCTGCAACTTGGCAGACCCTGCGGATTACTGCATGTTAATGACGATGAATGGGCAACTGACCGTTTGCGACGCCGCGTCGGGGGATGCGGCCGCAATAGCCGAGATTTACGCGCACTACGTGCTGGAAAGCACCGCGACGTTCGAGACCGAGCCGCCGGACGTGGCGGAATCGGAGCGGCGGATGCGTGAGTTGCTCAAGGGCGGCTACCCGTTCCTCGTCATGCGCGACGATGCGGACCGCGTGCTGGGGTTCGGCTTCGCGCAGCGCTACGGACCGCGCGCGGGCTATCGCTACAGCGTGGAGACCACCATCTACGTGCGGCAGGACAGCCTCGGGCGCGGCATCGGCAGCGCGTTGCTCCAGGCGCTGCTGACCGAGTGCGAGGCGCGCGGGTTCCGGCAGGCCTTCGCGGTCATCGCGGCATCTGAACCGGCATCTGTCGTGCTTCATGCCCGCGCCGGGTTCCTGCCGGTCGGCACGCTCACGGCAGCAGGCTGGAAGCACGGGCAGTGGATCGACGTTTTCCTCATGCAGCGACCGCTGGGCGAGGGCAACGAGACGCTTCCCGAAGGGGCAGGCTGAGCCGCAGGGCGGGCGAGGCGAGCAACAACGGTACAATCGATGCGTTGGTTTTCCTGAGCATTCAGGGGAATTTCATGCACCTACGCATTACTGCCCGGCTATTCGCGACCGCCGCCACGCCGCTTGCCTGCCTGATTGCGATCCCTGCGTCAGCGCAGGAAGAACCTGCCGAGAACGTGCTCGACGGCGATCATCTCACGGTCGGCGTGGGCGCGGTCTACGTGCCGAGCTATCGTGGGTCCGACGACTATGTCGTCACCCCGATCCCGCTGGTGCGCGGCAAGTTCAAGGGCGTCGACATCAATCCGCGCGTCGCGGGCGTGGCGCTGGACTTCATTCCCGACGACAGGGAATCGGGCATCGGCTTCTCGCTCGGCCCGGTGGCGACGGCCTCGTTCAACCGCAGCCGTCGGATCCGGGACGACGTCGTGCGCGCGGCGGGCAAGCTCGATCCGGCTATCGAGGTCGGCGCCTCGGCGGGCATCACCAAGTACCGGGTGCTGCACGAATACGATGCGCTGACGCTCTCCGCCGACGTAAAGTGGGACGTGAACGGCGCGCACAAGGGCATGGTCGTGACCCCGGCGATCAGTTACGCGACCCCGCTCAGTCCGGCGCTCGTCGCGGTGGTCGCCGTCAGCGCCCGCCACGTCGACGATGATTTCGCGCGGTACTACTACTCCGTCACGCCGGAGCAGAGCGCGGCGAGCGGCCTTCCCGTTTACAGCGCGAAAGGCGGATGGGACAGCGCCAATGCCTCGATGCTGGTGAACTACGATCTTTCCGGCGATGTCCGCGACGGTGGCCTCTCGCTGTTCGGCATCGCCAACTATTCGCGCATGCTGAACGACGGCAAGGACACGCCGTTCACTGCCATCCGGGGCGATGCGGACCAGTTCATCGTCGGCGCGGGCGTCGCCTACACGTTCTGATTCAGTCGAGTGCCGCCGCTACCCGCCGCCTGAGTTCGGGGAGCACTTCGTCTTCGAACCACGGATGCTTCGCCATCCACAGGCGGCTGCGCCATGCCGGGTGCGGCAGCGGGAACAGGCCGTCCGGCGCATCGCGCCAGCGCCGCACCGTCTCGGTAAGGTTCGGCGCGAAGCCGCGCGGCAGGTAGCGCTTCTGCGCGTACTGGCCGACCAGCAGGGTCAGGCGCAGTTCGGGCATCTGCTCCAGAAGGGGCGCGTGCCAGCGTGGCGCGCATTCGGGGCGCGGGGGCTTGTCGCCGCCGCTCGCCTTGCCCGGGTAGCAGAAGCCGGAGGGCATCTGCGCGACCTTCGTGACGTCATAGAATGCTGCCTTGTCCAGCCCGAGCCAGCCCCGCAGCCGGTCGCCGCTGTCGTCGTCCCACCCGATGCCGCTGGCGTGGACCTTGCTGCCCGGCGCCTGCCCGATGATGAGCATTTTCGCCGTGCTGCTGGCCGCCACGAAGGGGCGTGGTTCGAAGCCCAGCGCGTCTTCGCACTGGCGGCAGGCGCGGATGTCGCGGAGCAGGGTGTCGAGCGATGACGCCATGCGCCGCGAAGTGGCTTGCGCCTTCGCCCGATGCAAGTCCGATGGTGTTCAGCCTGCCGCGAAGGCGAGGTCGCCGGTGGGTTCCTCGGCCTTGCGGCGGACCCGCGTCCGCCCGTCCGCGCCGATGCCGGGGAGGAAAAACAGCAGCGCCATGCCCGCGCCCAGCACGACGATGATCGCGATCGAAGCCTGATCGTAGGCGCCGGTCGCGCCGTAGCTCAGGTCCATCGCCGCCGGGGTCAGCCCTTGTGCGAGGATGACGGCGGCGTAGAGCACCGAGTTGATCGAGCCGAAGTGCCTGAGCCCGAAGTACCGCGAGCAGAAGTAGGACAGCGCGCCGTACTCCGCGCCCATGCCGATGCCGAGCAGGACGCCCGCCGCCGTGACGGCGAGGCTGCCCTGTCCGAACTGGAGCAGCGCGAGGCCCGCCATCGCGGCGGCATACATCGGCACCACCAGCAGCGGCGTGCGCAGGCGGTCGAGCAGGCCGCCGGTCACGACCTGCCATGCGGCTGTGACGAGCGCGAAAGTGGCGACCACGCCGGTCGCCTCGCCCAACCCGAAGCCCCGGTCGGTCATCATCGGGACGACATGGGTGAACACGGCGGTCATGCCGCCCGCTCCGCTGGCGACGGCGATCAGCAGAACCCAGAAACGGCCGGTGGATGCGGCTTCGCGCAGGGTCATGCCCTCGAACACGCGCTCCGGCTCGTCGGGCTTGCGGGCGACGTGGCCCGGCGTGTCGTGCAGCCACAGCCACATGATCGGAAAGCCGACGAGGAGCACGATGGCGCCGATCGCGCCGTAAGTGGCACGCCATCCGATCATCGGCAGCAGGATGCCCGCGACGACCGGCATCATCGTCGCGCCGACGCCGTTGCCGACACCCGCCGTCACGCCCAGCATCAGCCCGCGCCGCGCGTCGAACCAGTTGGAGACGATCTTGGCGATCATCGGCGAGGCGCAGGTCGCCCCGGCAAGGCCGATCAGGCCGAACTGGAGGTAGAACAGCCAGATGTTGCCGGTGGTCTGCGAAAGGCTGGCGACCAGCAGGCCCAGCGCGATGTTCCCGCAAAGGATGATCGGCCGCGCGCCTACCTTGTCCATCGTGCGCCCGATCAGCGGATAGCTCGCCGCCGCGACGATGGCGATCAGGCCGAGCACGCCCGACACTGCCGCGCGCGACCAGCCCAGTTCCTCGGAGATCGGCACCAGGAACGTCCCGAAGGGCGCGCTGATGGCGGCGGTGAGGCACACGAGGTTGCCGGTCGTCGCGGCGATGGCCAGTCGGGTGGCAGCGGGGCGGGAGGCAGAGGTCGGCGTGTCTGTCGGCATGGGGGCGGGGTCTCCGGGGTCCGGCTGCCCGGAGTAAATGCCCGCAAGCCCTCGATCCCAAGCGATTATCGCCGCGCTGCAACAATTCCTTCGCCAGCCATCAACTATGCGCGCTTGCGCAATGCGGGGCACGACACGACTTTGCACACAGCGGCTTACGGGCCGGAAAACCACGCGCGATCAACCAAGGGACGATTCGCCACAATGAATGTTCAGACGGCCGAGATGACCTCCTCCACTGCCAGCGCTGCCAGCCGGATGCCCACCTACTTCATCCCGCACGGCGGCGGTCCCTGCTTCTTCATGGACTGGTCCGTCATGGGCGGTCCTGCCGACACCTGGGACAAGACCGAGGCCTGGCTGCGTGCCCTCGTTTCGACGCTGCCGGAGAAGCCCAGGGGGATTGTCGTGATCTCGGGGCACTGGGAGGAATCGGCCTTCACCGCCTCGACCGCCGTCGAGCCGGCGATGATCTACGACTATTACGGGTTCCCGCCGCATACCTATGAACTGAAGTACCCCGCGCCCGGCTCTCCCGCGCTGGCGGAGCGGGTGGTGGAACTGCTCAAGGGTGCTGGCCTCCCCGCGCGTACCGATCCCGCACGCGGGTTCGACCATGGCGTCTTCGTCCCGTTCCTGCTGATCGACCCCGACGCGACGATCCCGGTCGTGCCGCTCTCGCTCAAGGCGGACCTCAACCCCGCCGAGCACATCGCCGCCGGCCACGCCCTCGCCCCCCTGCGCGACGAGGGCATCCTGATAGTCGGCTCAGGCATGAGTTACCACAACATGCGCGGCTTCCGCACCCCCGCCGCCACGCGTCCCTCCGCAGTGTTCGACCAGTGGCTCACCGGCGCGGTCGAGGCTGCTCCCGCCGAGCGCGAGACGCAGCTGGCGCATTGGGGCGACGCTCCGGCCGGGCGCCTGTCCCATCCGCGCGAGGAGCATCTGCTGCCGCTGATGATCGCCGCCGGTGCAGGCGGGGATTCGGCAGGGGTCAAGGTGTTCGGCGACAACGTCATGATGGCCGACATCTCGGGCTACCGCTTCGGCTGATCCTTCGCCCCTTGCCGCGTTCCGGCAAGGCTGTAAGGGTGGCCCCTCGATCCGTGGCGAGCGAGGGAGATCAAGCCGGTGGCCGAAAACAGCGTGAAGGCGGCGCGCCCCAGCGAGGACAGCGTGCGCCTGCGGATGGCCGAGGCAGGCATCGCCGCGCCGGACGAGTGCGTGCCGGGCGTGCTCTCCAACCTGATCGTGCTGCAGGACCACGTCGCCACTCTGCGTGCCTTCGCGCTCGACCCGCGCAGCGCCAGCGCGATGCGGTTCGAGGCGTGACCATGCACGGCGATCCGCTGGCCGCGATTTCCATGGCCGCCCGCGTGCGCGGGGGCGAGATCACCGCGACGCAGCTCTGCACCGCCGCCTTCGACAAGGCCGAGGCGCTGGGCGGGGAGCGTAGCGGCTTCACCCGCCTGCTGCGTCGTCGTGCCCTTGCGCGCGCCGCGGCGGTCGACAAGCTGGTGGAAGCGGGGCTCGATCCCGGCCCGCTGGCGGGCGTCCCCTTCGGCGCGGCGGACCTGTTCGACGTTGCCGGTGAGATCACCACCGCCGGTTCGCGCACGCGCCGCTGCGCCGCCTTCGCCAGCCGTGACGCCAAGGCCATCGCCCTGCTCGAAGCGGCGGGCGCGGTGCTGATCGGCACGCAGAACATGGATGAGTTCGGCTACGGCTTCGTCACCATGAATGCCGAGTACGGCACCACCCGCAATCCGCACGATCCCGAGCGTGTCGCCGGGGGCGCGGCTGGCGGCTCCGCCGTCGCGGTGGCGACGGGCGTGGTGCCGATCAGCCTCGCGTTCGACACCAACGGCTCGCTGCGCGTGCCTGCGGGCCTGACCGGCGTAATCGGCCTCAAGCCCACATATGGCGACCTTCCACGCGACGGCATGTATCCCTTCGTAGAGAGCCTCGATGTTGTCGGCGTGCTGGGCCGCGATCTCGACGACGTGGCGCTGGTTCGCACGATCCTGCGCGAAGGCGCGCCGGAGCGGCAGGAGCCACTGCGTGGCGAGATCTCGTTCGGGCGCCTGATGAGCTGGTTCGACGACAATATCTCGGAGGAGATGCGTGGGCCGCTCGATGCCTTCTGGGGTCGTCTCGGGCGCATCAGCTTCGAATTGCCGCACTCCGAGATCGCCCGCGCCGCCGCCTCGGTCATCATCGCCGCCGAAGGTGCGAGCCTCCACCGGCCCGCGCTGGAGGCCGACCCCATGCAGTTCGAGCCGCCTGTGCGGGACCGCATGCTGGCAGGTCTGCTGCTGCCGAGCGACGACTACCTCGCCGCGCAGCGCTTCCGCAGCTGGATCCAGGCGCGCCTGCGCCGCCAGTTCGAACTGGCCGACGTGCTGTTCACGCCCGCCGCGCCGGGCTTCGCGCCGACCGTCGCCGACCCGACGATGACGTTCGAGGGCAAGCCGATCCCGGCGCGCAGCCACCTTGGCATCTATACGCAGCCGATCAGCCTGATGGGCCTGCCTGCGCTGGTGCTGCCGCTGGCGGGCGATTTCGCGATGCCGCTCGGCATCCAGCTCATCAGCGCCGCAGGGCATGAGCCGTTGCTGTTCCGCGCGGCTCGCCAGCTTATCGACAAGGGGCTTTGCGCAGTCCCCGCACCACCCGCGATCTAGCGTCAACAATTGCGCCGCGTGGATGCAAGCCTGCATCGGTTCCTGAGCTAAGCTGACGGGCATCATCACGGCAGGGACGCATGCAGGCAGACATTCTCATCACCGGCGCCGTCATCGTCACGATGGATGCCGAGCGCCGGGTCATCCGCGACGGCGCGCTGGCCATTTCAGGCGATACGATCGTCGCGGTGGGCAAGGCTGCCGACCTCGCCGGGATCGAAGCGCGCGAAGTGATCGACGGCGCTGGCTTCCTGCTGACGCCGGGCTTCGTCAACACCCACGTCCACATTACCGAGACGCTGATCCGGGGCTTCGTTCCGGGTGACCTGCCGTTCGACGAGACGCTGGGCCGCTGGGTCATCCCGCTCTACAAGGACCATTCCCCCGCCGAGCAGGCAGTCGCGGCAAAGCTGGCCATCGCCGCGATGCTCCGCACCGGGACGACGACATTCCTTGAGGCGGGCACGGTGATCGCCTTCGACGAGGTGATGGGCGCCATCGAAAATACCGGCATCCGTGGCCGCGTAGGGCGCTGGACCGAAGATCGCGCCTGGGATCCGGCGGCGGATGCGCAGAAGCTGACGCGCGACGCCTTCGCCGCGCTGGAGCGCGACCTTGCCGCCTATCCGCAGGACGGTCGCCGCGTGGCCGCATGGCCCAACCTCATCGGCCACATGACCGCAACGGACGGGCTGTGGCAGCAGGTTGCGGAACTCGCCCGGCGCACCGGCACGGGCGTCTCGGCGCACATGAGCCCGGTCGCCAACGATGCCGAGTGGTATCTCGCCGAGACCGGGCGGCGACCGGTGGAGCATCTGGCGGAGCTTGGCGTGCTGGGGCCGCACCTCAACCTCGTCCACATGGTCCACCTTGACGCGCGGGAGGCGGAACTGGTCGCGGCGAGCGGGACCAACGTGACGCACTGCCCCGACGCGGCGCTGCGCGGCGGCTATGGCACGATGCGCCGGGGCCTGTTCCCGGAAATGGCCGGAGCGGGCGTCAACATCGCGCTCGGCACGGATGGGGCGGACAACCACGACATGATGCGCGTGATGAGCCTCATGGCCTCGCTGTTCCGGGACGCACGAGAGGACCGCTCGCTGTTCCCCGCGCATCAGGCGCTGGAGATGGCGACGCTGAACGGCGCGCAGGCGATGGGATTGTCAGGCACGGTGGGCGCGCTCGCACCGGGCATGAAGGCGGACGTGGCGGCGCACGATATCCGTCGCCCGGAATGGGTGCCGCTCAACAATCCGGTCGAGCAGCTCGTCTCCTCGGCGGACGGACGCGGCGTCCATTCGGTGTGGGTGGATGGCGTGCGGGTGGTGGAGAACCACCGTTGCACGCTGATCGACGAGGACGCGCTCCAGGCCGAGGGGCAGGTGATGGCCGAGGCGATACTCGCCCGCTCGGGCCTGCCGCTGGTCAGCGAGTGGCCCGTCCTCTGAACGGTCGCGGTTCCGGCGCGGGATTGCTAAGGGCAGGCCATGCAGTCACCGAATCCCGCCGCTGAGCCCGATTTCGTCGTCGTCGACGTCGAGACCGCGTGCTCGCGCGTCAGCAGCATCTGCCAGATCGGCATCGTCGGTTTCCGGGACGGGCAGGAGGTCTTCGCCTACGAGACCCTCGTCGATCCGCGCGACGAATTCTCACCCTTCAACATCGGTATCCACGGCATCACCGCCGGTCATGTCGAGGGGCAGCCGAGCTTTGCCGATATCCACGGCATCGTCGATGGCTACCTGAGCGGCCGGGTCACCGTCGCCCATTCGTGGTTCGACAAGGGCGCGCTGGCGGCGGCCTGCCGGGTCGGCGAGCGGCCGATGATCGAGACGCAGTGGCTTGACAGCGTGCGCGTGGCGAAGCTGGCCTGGCCGCAACTGGCAAGCCACCGGCTTAACGTCCTCGCCGGTTTCCTCGGCATCGAACACCGGCACCATGACGCGCTGAGCGACGCCCGTGCGGCGGGCATGGTGATCGTCAAGGCCATCGACCATACAGGCATCGACCTCAAGGGCTGGCTGGCCAAGCCCGAGCGTTGCCGCGCCAAGGCGCCCGTTCCCGCCGCGACAGGGCCGCTCGAAGGCGAGCGGGTGTGTATCCTCGGCGAGCCTCGCGACGGGCCGCTGGCGCATTTCGTGGCGAACGCAGGCGGCCGTGTAGTCGCGTCGGTGGGAGCGACGACGACCATGCTCCTGGTCGCGCGGCAGCAGCCTTACGGACGCTGGGTCGATGCGAGCCAGCCCTATCGCAAGGCAGAGGAATTGCGCAGGGCGGGCCGTTCCATCGCGATCGTGAACGAAGTCGCCCTCCGCGCGCGGTTGGCCGGAGCTGGCTGAGGCGATCAGATCACCACTTTGGCGACGGCGAGCACCTGATCCACCAGTTTCAGGAATTTCGTCATCCCGTTGATGAAGTCCTGCAGCTTGTCGAGGTCGGCGATGGCCTTCTCGATGTCCGGGATGGCGGCCTCCACCTTGCTTGCCGCCTTGGTGATCTCGGCGGTCTGCTGCGTGAAGAGCTGTCGGCCGACCATGTTGACGCGCGCATTGACGTCGGAAATCTCGTCGAGCAGCGCGATGACCTGCGACTTGGTGGTCGCCGTGCCGACCGCCTTGTCCAGCGTCGCGACGAGGGCGACGAGGTCGCTGTGCAGCTTGGCAAGGTCGGGGTTGGCGCCGACGGGGACGGGATCGGGCATCATTGACCTCCTTCCTCCTGCGCGGACTTGACGGCATCGAACAGACGCTCGTTCTCGTCTGCCTGACGCGCGATGAGGGCGAGCAGGCGCGAGGCGCTGGCGGGTGCCTCGGCAGCCTCGGCGGCGTGGGCCTGCGCCAGCGACAGGAGCGACGATCGCAGCCCGGCGAGCGCCTGCAACTGCGCGTCGCGGCGGTCCAGCGTGGCGAGATACTCGTCGATCAGGGCGCGCTGCTGCGCCGCGTCCTTCGCCTGCGCCGCATCGACATAGGCTTCGCGTACGCCGCGCAGCGAGTCGGTCCAGTTGCTCGCCACCGTGCCCCTCAGGCCGCTGCCGTCGTCGGTGCCGAGCGCCGTGGCCATCTGCGTCAGGATGGTCTGGATGGCAGGATCGGTCGCGCGGATGATCCGTACCGCGTCGCGCTGGGCCTTCTGCTGGACGATCAGCCCGGCAAGGCTGGCGAAGCCGGTGGCGACTTCGGGGCTGATCCTCGCGCCGAGCCCGTTGAGCTGCGCCCCCAGCGCGGTGACGGCGTCGCCCGCGTCGGTCTGCCGCCTGGCATCGCTTAGCGAGGCGATAAGGGCGGCATAGCGTTCGATACCGTCGAACGCGGACTGCCACGCCGCGATGTCCTTGGGATCGACGGCGACGGTGAAGCTGTTCTCCGCAAGACCGATCGCGCCGGACCGGATGAAGCGCTCCACCGAGACATCGCGCGCCAGCTTGTTGCTTTCGGCAAGCGCGGTCTGCGACTGCCGGTCGACTATGGCGACGCCTTCCCCGAACTGGATGAAGCGCGTGGACTCCATCGTGCGCGCGCATCCGGCGAGCAGCAGTCCGGTCGATGCGAGGGCGAGGGGAACACGGGACAGGCGCGGGATCATGGAATCAGCCCTTTGCTCTTCAGGTAGGCGACGAGGTTGCGGGGCGCATAAGGGAAGGGCGCGTAAGGGCCGGGGTTCGGACGAGGATCGGCGCTTCCGGCGCGATAGCGGTCGAAGGCGCTGTCATGCAGCTGCTCGCTGGCGTCGGCACCGAGCGTGCGGTCGCGCGTGCCCTGCAGCTTCCAGAAGCTGCCGGTCGCGGAATCGATCAGCGCGCCGCGGGCCGTGCCCGCCTGCACCTTCTCGATGCGCCGGTCTATGTAGTCCTCATCCAGCGTCAGCAGCGGGCGCACCTTCTCGCACATCCAGAGGAACGCGATGTCGGAGAGCACCGCATCCGGGTATCCGCCGCCGATGTTGCTGTGCGCCCCGGCGAACCAGCGCTGCTCCACCGTTTGCGCCGTCAGGTCGGTGGCGGTCGTGTCCCAGATCGCGGGGGAGAAGTTCTTGCGCCGCTCGTCGATGGCGAGGGCCTGGTAGGCATGGCGGATCCGCTTGCCGAGCTTCACGTCGTGGAAGGCATGGCGCTTGCGCCCCAATCCGCCGAGGAAGTTGCCGGGAATGCCGAGCGACCCCACCGTATCCCACACGCCGACGAAGGCGATGTCCGGCACGCGTCCGTCGATCCAGCGGCGGTCTATGAAGTCCACCGTCCGCTTGTCCACCGGCGTCCGGTAGTATTCCCAGACGCGCGGCAACTGGTCGAGGTCGCCCTTGCGCAGCAGGCCGACGAGGCTGACGAGCCCGGCAAGGCTGCGCACGGTATAGGCCCCGCGCGAAAAGCCGAACATCAGCAGGTTGTCGCCCGGTTCGTAGTTGAGGCAGAAGAAGCGGTAGGCCTGCTGGACCTTCTCGCTCAGCCCGGTGCCGAGCGCACCACCGATCACGCGCTCGACGACGTTCCCGACGCCGACGCCCTCGTCGTAATACACCACCTGAAGGCTTCCGTCGGCAGCGCGGGGAGGGACCGCGCGGGCCATCTTGGTGACGTTGGTCGGCGCGCCTTTCTGGTCGGCGGTGTTCCACGTACCGTCACAGCATACCACGAGGGACTTGGCCATTTGTCACTGCCCTTTCGATCGTAATGCGTGCGACCTGAAACGCAGTGAATGCCCTTAGGGATGTTCTTGTAATTTTCGGCGAAGTTACAGTACGGCCATGCAATTTCGCAAGAATTATAACTATGCTTAACGAAATAGTCCGATGGCGCTGTAATTGCGATCAAATCGTGCTGAATGTCGAGGTATGGCACGCCCCTCAGGGCATGCAGGTCAAAACAGCGCGATCTGTGCCCCGATCCAGACCGTGCGCCCATTGTTCCGCGTCTGGTACGCGGGGCCGTAGTCGGTGACGCCGTAGCGGTCGACGATGTTCTGGTCGAACAGGTTACGCACCTCGATCATGCCGCGCACATTGGGAGAGAAGGCGTAGCTTGCCTGCAGGTCCACCAGCACGCCGTATGACGTGCGCCGGTCGTTCCTGGGGTCGTAGCTGAGTATCGGCGTCGAGGACTGCTTCTGCGCGAAGAGATTGGCGGAAAACGGCCCCTTGTTGTAGTAGAGGACGGCGTTGAAATAGTTCGTCGGAGCTGCGAAGACGAGCCGGGTGTCGGACGCGGCCACGCCGTTGCCGCCGTCGATGGCGGTCAGCTTGTAGTCGATGTAGGCATAGGACAGCATCACGCCGAGCGTTCCGAGCCGCCTCGGGAAGAACGACAGGCTCGGGTCCACCCACGCCAGTTCGACGCCGCGCATGCGGCCGTAGACCTTCCTGCCGTTCACCTCGTCGACGTTGGTCGTGTAGGTCACGATGTCCCGCACACCGTCCGGCCCGATGGTCTGCGTGGTGCTGGTGGCTGGAATGTCGCTCAAGCGCTTGCCGAAGACGCCGAACGACAGATAGGCGTCGTAAGGTCCGTAATAGTACTCGGCGGTCGCCTCCAGATTGTCGGACCGCGTCGGCTTGAGGTAAGGACTGCTGTAGCTGACCGAGCGCGTGACCGGTGTGTCGTAGCTGGTGACGAGCCGCCTTGCCGTGCCGTTGATCGGTGGACGCTCCAGCGTGCTCGAAAATGACGCGCGCAGTTTCAGGCGTTCGCTGGCGTCCCAGTCGCCGTAGATTGCGGGCAGGAAGTGCCAGTAGCTCTGGCGATAGTGCATCGGCCCCCACATCCCCGCCGCGTCCGGCTCGACATCACTCAGGGTGCGGCGGGTATAGGCGGCTCTCAGTCCGGCGGAGATGCGGCCGCGTTCGAAGCCGTAGGTCGCTATGCCGTAGAGGTTGACGACCCGTTCGGTGCCACGAAAATCCTGCCCGTGCTCATCGGCGGGATCGGCTTCGTACACGCCGTTGGGGTCGGGAGAGGGGGCTCCGCGTGCATCCAGCAGGGCGAGAAGTCGGGCTTTATCGACGTCCACGGGCCTCAGCGAGATTACCGAAGACGCCTGCGTGACCTCCGAGAGATTTATGGACTGGCCCGGCGGCAGGATACGCGCATAGCCGTTCTGCATGTCATGGCGGCGCAGCGTCTTGAGCTGGGAGCCGAGCTTCACGCCGAAGCCGGTGTCCTGGTCCACGGCATTGTGGGCATAGTCGATGCGGGCGAGGTAATTGCGGTCGCGGCTGTCGAGGTCGAGCACGGTTGCTTTGCCGCCCAGTAGGTAGCTCGCCGGATCGGGTTGCAGGGATGCGGAGCCTGCGGGCAAGTCCAGATCGCTGCCTGAAAAGGCATAGGCCAGCGGCGCGCCGAGCGTATTGCCCTGGGCGACAAAGCCGCCGGTGGACAGACCCGACTGGCGCACATGGTTCAGCGTCGCGCCGAGGCGGACCGACAGGCTGTCATCGTCGCCGAGCGCGTAGTCGGCGCCCACCTGCACGATATGGTCTCGGATCCGAGGGCTCGACAGGTGATTGAACCCGTACACTGCGGAACCCGAGACGGGGAAGTTGCCGCCATGGTCCGTCACGTTGGTCGCGTTGCTGGCCGAGACGGTCACGGCGGAGGTGATCTGGTCGGTGGTGTAGTTGTGGGAGAAGTAGAAATACTCGGCGAAGAGGGCCAGCCGGTCGTTCGGCTGGAAGTCCAGCCGGGCCATCGCATAGACACGCTGGGTGCGGGTGTAGGTCTGCCCCCGCGTAAGGCGACCATCGGGGACGAGGTTTCCGGCGATGTCCCGGTAGCCCGCGACCGACAGGGCATCCTGCCGCGATCCCAGCCGGTCGGTGCCCGCCCCCAGCGCGAGGCCTATGCGTCCTTCCTCATCCAACCTGCCGCGCCACGTCGCCGAGGCGCGCAGCGGCTGCCGGGTATCGAGGATGCCGCCCGAACGGCTGTTGATGCCTGCGAACAGCCGGGCTTCCAGCAGGTGTTCGCCCGCTCCGTCGAGCCCGCTGATCGTGGAAAGCGTGACGTGCGCCGCGTTCGAATTCTCGTCGAGGTCCGGGGTGGCGGCGGTGGTGACGACGGTGCTCTTGAAGAGGGCCGCAGGTATCACCTCCGTCGAGGTCGCGCGGGACCGGGCGACGTAGTTGGTGAGCAGAACGCCGTCGATCGACTGCGATGCCGCTGCGTTGTTCATGCCGCGAATGGAGACGTACCGGTTCTCGCCGCTCTGCGTGTCGTTGCGGCGGACGCCGGGGAGGCGGATGAGGGCGTCGGATATGCTCAGCGTCGGCAGGCGCTTGACGTCGAGTTCGGTGACGACGCCTGTCGGCGTGTCGCCCGCGCGCTTGATCGTGCCGTTGCGGCGCCCGTCCGTGACGATGATCTCCTCCGCCCGCGAATGGGTGTCGACCGGACGGCGCGGCGGAGCGGGACGTGGCTTCGCGCGGTAGATGACGAAAGTACCGGCATTCAACTGGCGGTACGCGAGGCCGGTCCCCGCCAGCAGCCGGCGCAGAGCGCTTTCGACACCCATGCTGCCGGAAATCCTCCGGTTTTTCAGACCGCGAACGATCTCCGGCGGGAAGAGGATGCCGGTGCCGCTCTGTACCGCGAGGCTGCGCAGCGACTCAGCCAGCGATCCTTCCGGCAGCATGACCTGCGCTGTCTGCCTGGACTGCGCGCATAGCGGAGCAGGCACCAGAAAAGATGCCGCAGTCATCACGATAAGATGTCGGGATAGCGCCCTCACACGGCATGTCTCATCCATCTCCGTTATGTGTACCATACACCATTTGTCGGTAGCATGATGTGAAATGATGTTAGGCCGGTCGCCGGAGCGGCTTCGGGAAAAGAACCGATCCCTCGCGCATTCGCCTGCGGACTGTCGCCAAAGTTACATGTTCGTCACCTAGTCGGCGCGGCGTCCCGTTCGAATCCCGAGCCTTCCCCAGTGACCCCGCCCCAAGTTCGCCCCATCGACCGCTGGTTCATCGACGAGGTGCTGCCGCGTGAGCGCAGCTACCTCGACTATGCGCGCCGTCTGGTGCGCAGCGACGACGAGGCAGGCGACGTGGTGCAGGAGGTCTACGCCAAGCTCTTCACGCTCGACGGCTGGACCGCCATCGCCAACCCGCCGGGCTACGTGATGCGCATGATCCACAATCTTGCCATCGAGCGCGTGCGTCAGGCCCGCGTCGTCACGATGCAGCCGCTGCCCGCGCCGGTCCTGTTCGACATTGCCGACGATACGCCCGACAGCTTCCGCATCGTCGCCGCGCAGACGCAGATGGTGCGCGTGCAGCAGGCCATCGCCGCACTGCCGGAGCGGTGCCGCGTGGCGCTCGTCCGCCGTCGCTTTGCTGAGGAAACTCCGCGCGAGATCGCCAGCGACCTCGGCATCAGTGTCTCCACTTTCGAAAAGCGCCTCGCGCGCGCCGTCGAACTCCTGACCCATGCCCTGACTCCGCAGAACCGCTGCCTCGAAGAGCAACCGGCAGACGAGCGGGAGAAGGTGCTTTTCTGATCCGCCACAGCTTGATAGATGTGGGCGATGCGGACGATCGCCCCGCTGGTCGGATCGGAATGCAGCATAGCCGGGACATGACGAACACCAAGGATCCTTTGGGTCAGGATGCCCTCATTGCCGAAGCGTCGCGCTGGTTCGCGGCGCTGGATGCAGGCTCGTGCCCGCGGGACGAGTTCGAAGCCTGGCGCCGGAGCGATCCGGCTCACGCCGTCGCCTATGCCCGCATCGTCGCCAACTGGGAGAGCGTTTCCGGGGTTCCGGTGGCGCAGGAGGCGCCGGTTCGCGCCAGCGCCAGTCGCCGCCAGTGGCTCAAGGCTGCCGCCGTGGGTCTGCCCGCCGCGATGCTCGGTTCCGGCTTCCTCGCCCAGCGCGCCTATGCCTGGGACAATGCCACCACCGGCGTCGGGCAGACCCGGCGCGTGACCCTGCCGGACGGCAGCGTCGCGTTCCTCAACACCGACACCTCGCTGTCCTGGCGCTTCGGCGACGGCGAACGCGCGCTGCGGCTCGATCGCGGTGAGGTCGCGCTCGACATCCGGCGAGGGGGCGAGGCGGTACTTCACGCGAGCGAAGCGTCGCTGCCGCTGGCGCGGGGCCTGTTCGACGCCCGCGTCATCGGAGAACGGGCGCAGCTCACGCTCGTCGACGGGGCGGCGATCCGGCTGCCGGGCGTACAGGCCGGTCTCACGCTGCGACCCAACCAGTCGGTCATCGTCGATGGCGAAGGCGCAGCCCGGCTGGAGCCGCGCAGTGCCGAGCAGGTCGCTTCGCTCATGGCGTGGCGGGCGGGCGAGATCGTCTTCCTCGACACCTCGGTCGCCGAGGCGGCGGAGGACTTCAATCGCCATCTCACCCGCAAGATCAGCATCGGCAACGCGGACCTCGCGCGCGAGAAGATCGGCGGGCGCTTCGAGCTGGCCCGGCCCGACCAGTTCCTCAAGGCGGTCTCGCTGAGCCTCGACGCGCGCGTGCTGACGACCGCAGACGGGTTCGAACTGACGCGCTGATTGGCGTCGTTGCGTCAACCCACCAATTTCCGTCGCCTCTGCTTGCGCAGGGGTGACGGGATGAGGAAATCGGCCAAAAAATTCGATAAGAAAATTATTTTAATCGAACTTGGAGGCAGTCGGCTCCCGTTCCGTCATCCCGGCGAGTGGTGCAATCGCGCGCCATGTCGGGGGTTATCTTTCATGTCCGTGCGTACCTTCAATTCTCTCGTCGCAGCCCTTGTCGCCTCGACGGCGATGGTCGCCAGCCCGGTGCAGGCGGCGACGGTCTATTTCGATGTTCCGGCGCAGGGTCTGGGGCAGGCGCTGATCGCGTTCTCCAAGCAGGCCAAGGTCAAGATCGTCTATCCCGCCGCCGAGATCCGCGGCATGACCGCGCCTTCGGTGCGCGGCACGATGTCCCGCCAGGAAGCGCTGGGCCGCCTGATCGCTGGCTCGGGCCTGCGCGTGGTGGGCGACGACGGGCAGGTCGTGGCGCTGGCGCAGGATCCGGTGGGAAACGTCCCCGTTGCTGCGGCGAGTGAGCCGGAAGCCGATCCCGAAATCCTCGTCACCGGCTACCGCCAGTCGATCGAGCAGGCGCTCGAACAGAAGCGCGAGGCGAACGCCTTCGTCGATGTCATCACCGCCGAGGACATCGGCAAGTTTCCGGACAAGAACGTCGCCGACGCGCTCCAGCGCATGCCGGGCGTCGTCATCACCCGTGACGGCGGCGAAGGCTCGCGCGTCAGCATCCGTGGCCTCCAGCCGGGCCTGACGCAGACGCTGCTCAACGGCAACTTCCTGGCCGGCGCCGACAGCGGCGATCCGCAGCGCTCGTTCAACTACGTGATGCTGCCCGCCAACTTCATCGCCAGCACCGAGGTCTACAAGTCTTCCGAAGCGCGGCTTGAGGAAGGCGGCATCGGCGGCACGATCATCCTCAACACCCGTCGTCCGTTCGACGTCCCCTCGGGCTCGGGCTTCATCTCGGCCGAGGGCACCTACTCCGACAACAGCGGCAAGTTCGAACCGCAGATCGGCGCGCAGTTCTCTTGGAAGAACGAGGACGAGACGATCGGCTTCCTGCTGGGCGGCGTCTACCAGAAGCGCACCAACCGCGAGATGCGCTCGACCGCAGGAACCTGGCGCTGGTGGAGCGATCGCGGTGCGAACGGCCAGGTGCTCGAGCGCGCGACCGACGTGAACGGCAACCCGATCGCCAACGACGCGGCGGTTTCCTACTGGACCGGCGGCGGCCAGAGCACCGTCGATGGCACGCACTACACCGGCTACTGGGCCCCGCAGTCGGTCCGCGCCGAGGTCTTCGACCAGGATCGCGAGCGCTTCGGTATCCAGGCGACCGCGCAGTTCCGCCCGACCGACACGCTGACGCTGACTGCGAACTACTTCCGGTTCGAATACAGCAGCGACTACGTGATGAACCAGCTGACCATCCCCGAGTGGGGCTACGGCAAGTTCTTCAGCGATGCCGTGTTCGACAAGAGCGGCACCGTCATGAAGTCCGCCACGTTCCTGGTCGACGGCGCGCCGTGCCTTAACGCCAAGCCGATGTGCACGATGGAGACGCCGCGTCTCACCGGGTACTATTCGAAGGAAAAGCAGCACTCGCAGACCTTCGAGGGCGAGGCGCACTACCACCTCGACAGCTTCGACGGTGTCCTGAAGGTCGGCAAGACGATGTCGCGCGGCGGTCCGTCGATGCGCTTCCAGGTTGCCGCCAAGCCGCGCATCACCGTGGTCGGCAAGGAGCAGAACGGCAACTTCCTCAGCGCCTGGGATCTGTCCAGTAAGGGCGTGGCGATGGAGTTCTCGCCCAATCTTCAGGAAAACCTGATGAACGGCGTCGCCCAGATCGACATCGGCGGCACCAATTCCAGCTTCACCAACAGCGCGATCGACCAGCCCTACGTCCAGCTCGACCTGACGCGCGAGTTCGGCGACGGGTTCCTCCGTTCGATCCAGTTGGGCGGCAAGTGGCGCAAGCTGGAGGTCCATCGCGAGACCGGGCGCAACGAGTGGTACGCCGATGCGGCCAACAAGGTGCGCTACCAGAACACGCCCGCAGGCGCGATCGCGCAGCCCGAGTACTTCTATGACAAGCCGATGGGCAACATCAACGGCGGCTTCAGCGCGAACCTCTATCCGGGCGTGAACTTCGAGCGTTACCTCGAGATCATCAACGAGCGCTACGGCCCCTCGGTCCGTGAGCCCGAGCCGAACAACGTCTACAACCTCAGCGAAGAGGCGCTCGGCGGCTATGCGCAGGCGAACTTCGCGACCGGCGGCCTGCGCGGCAATCTGGGCGTGCGCGTGGTCAAGACGATCCAGCGTGACGAGACTTCGGACCGCCTGCAGTACCTCGTCGACTACTGCGTCGACGGCCCCAACGGCCCGTTCGATCCCAACCGCCCGCTCGGCGCCGACGGCAACTGCCAGGTTCTCCCGCTGACCCAGCGCGAGATCATCCAGAACATCCGCCTCAACGAGCGCAAGAGCTACACCGACGTCCTGCCCAGCCTCAACGTCTCCTATGACGTGACCTCCAACGTGCTGCTGCGCGGCGCAGTGGCCAAGGTGGTGGCGCGGCCCTCGATCTCCGACCTCGCCGGTGCCCGCTCGCTCACCTACAAGTCGGAAGCCTATGCCTTCGACCGCGACCAGTTCGGCGAATTCGCGGGCTGGTCGGGTGGCGGCGGCAACTCGCAGTTGAAGCCGTTCAAGGCCTGGCAGTACGACATCGGCATCGAGTGGTACTTCCGCCCCGGTTCCGTCGTTGGCGCGACCGCGTTCCGCAAGGAAGTGTCGAACTTCATCGTCCCGCTCGTCATGGACGTGACCCGCGAGGTCGCCGGTGAGCAGGTGCTGATCGAATCCTACTCCACCGTCGCCAACGGTTCGAGCGCGGTGTCGCAGGGCGTCGAAGTCTATGCGCAGCACACGCTGCCCTTCGGCCTGGGTGCGCAGGTGAACTTCACTTACAACGACACCTCGACGGCGGACGTGACGCTGGACGGCCAGAAGGTCGGCTCCTCGCCGCTGGTCGGCAGCGCCAAGACGCAGTTCAACGCCTCGGTCTTCTACGAGAACCGCCGCCTGCTGCTGCGCGCCTCGTACAACCGCCGCGGCACGGTGGTGGGCGGCCTGTCCTCGGGCCTCAGCACCTACACCGCGCCTTACGAGCAGGTCGACCTCAACGCCTCCTACGAGATCCGTGACGGCTTGATGCTGACCGCCTCGGTCATCAACCTCACCAAGTCGCAGGAATGGCAGTACCTCGGCAACGACACCAAGGACCGCTTCGTCGGCTCGGTCTACTCGGGTCGCCGCGCCTACGTCGGCGTCTCGTACAACTTCTGACGACACCGCAAGACCGGCCGGGCGCATCGCAGCGTCCGGCCGGTTCGCGTTTGATTGAAAGCGATTTTTCGATGCACAGAATTGCCCTTGCCGCTCTGTCGCTGGCCGCAGCGGTCCACGCGCCCGCCGCCCTTGCCTGGGGTGGGCGCGGGCATGCAGTGATCGACCATGCCGCGCTCGACACCTTGCCCGAGGACGGGCCGGTGTTCCTGCGCAAGTATGCCGAGTTCATCGGCGAGGAAGCGGGCGCGCCCGACACCTGGCGGTCCTCTTCCGAGCCGTTCTCCAAGATCGACGAGGATCCCAACCACACCTGGTTCGTCGAGCGGTTGCGCTTCATGAAGCCGGTGCCGCGTTCGCGCTATGCCTTCGTGCTGGCGCTCCACCGCGAGTACGAGCGGGTGCGGAAGACCGATCCCAAGGCCGCCGAGCGCCTCAACGTGCGCTGGACCGGCACGATGCCCTACGCGATCATGGAAGGCTACGGCCGCATCGTCGCCGGGATGCGCAGCCTGCGCTGGAAGCGCACGCGCGGCGAGCCGACCGCCAACATCGAGCAGACGCTGGCATTCTACACCGCATGGATGTCCCACTACATCGGCGACGGCACGAACCCGCATCACGCCAGCATCCACTGCGAAGGCTGGTTCGGCGACAACCCCAAGGGCTACACCCGCAGCGGCGGCATCCACGGTGCGTTCGAGATCGGTTATGCCGACGCCATCGACCTCCAGCCCGAGGATTTCGAGAAGCGCATCGGCGCGCCGCAGCGGCAGGAGGGTGATCTCTTCACCCACGTCCTGACCTTCCTCGACGAAAGCAACGCCGAGGTCGAGACGATCTTCGCCCTCGACAAGCGCGGCGCGCTGGCGGACCCGAAGGACAAGGAAGCCCGCGAATTCGTCTATCGGCGCGGGGCGGCGGGTGCGGCGATGCTGCGTGACTTGCTGACGCGCGCATGGAAGGAGAGCGCGAAACCCGGCGTCGGCGATCCGCGCCCGCAGGATCCGACCAACCCGAACTACGACCCGGAAACGGGTTCCGCTCCCGCACCCTGAGGACCACGGCAATGACCTTCCATCCCCGCAAGAACCTGCGCGCGCTGCTGCTGGCAGCCGTCGCGCCCTTCGCCGCAACCGCTCCGGCCATGGCCGGGGAGGCGCGTAATGTCATCGTGTTCCTTGGCGATGCGGGCGGCGTGCCGACGCTCAGTGCGGGGGGCATCCTCGCCCATGATCGCCCGCAATCGCTGTTCATCCAGTCGATGCCCAACATCGCGCTGTCGGACACCTCGGCGCTCGACGTCTGGGTGACGGACTCGGCGGCGGGGATGACCGCGATCATGACCGGCAGGAAGACCAACAACGCGATGGTCTCGATGACCCCCGCCACCACGCCAGGCGGCAAGCCGACGTCGATCAAGACGCTGCTGGAATATGCCGAGCAGCGGGGCCTCTCGACCGGCGTCGTCACCAACCAGCCCATCTGGGACGCGACGCCCGCCGCCACGTTCGCGCATGTCGCGAAGCGTTCGGACAAGGACGCGATCTTCGCCCAGATGCTCGCCCCGCGCTTCGGCAACGGGGTGGACATCCTCATCGGCAAGGGCCGCGCCGATGCGCTCGCCTCCTTCGCCGCGCGCGGGACGAGCGCGGACAAGGCGTTCGGCAAGGCGGGCTACCGCTTCGGCGAAGACCCGGCGCTGGTTGCGGGCGCCACCCGCGCGGCGGTGCTGCGCGACAGCGACTTCGCGCCGACCCCGGCGGTCGAGGCGACCATCGCCCAGCTTGCGAAGAACCCCAAGGGCTACTTCCTGATGGTCGAGTGGGACATGCACACCGACGATCCGCGCGCGGGCCTGCGCCACGTCGTCGAGATGGACGACATGATCCGCCGCATCCACGAGATCGCGGGCAAGGACACACTGATCCTGTTCACCGCCGACCACAGCTTCGGTCTGCGCATGACCGGCGGCAGCCGCGACAAGCCGCTTGCGGAGCAGTACGACCCGGCGTCGAAGTCTGTCATCAGCGTCGAGCCCAGCCACACCGGCGAGGAGGTCGTCGTCGCGGCTTCCGGACCGGGCGCGGAGCAGGTCCACGGGTTCATGCCCAATACGCGCCTGTTCGACATCATGCTGTCAGCTTTGGGGTGGAAGCGGGACGAGTGATCCCGCCTTCCGCCTGACCTTTCCCAGCCAACCGGATGACCAAGCCCATGATCCTCGACCGTCGCACGCTGATGAAGGCGGGCGGAAGCCTTGCCCTGTTCACCGGGCTGTCCGCCTCGACCCGCCTGTTCGCCGCCCCCCTCGGCGCCGATCCCTTCACGCTGGGCGTCGCATCGGGCGATCCCTGGCCGGACGGCTTCGTGATCTGGACGCGGCTTGCCCCGCGTCCGCTCGACGAGCATGGCGGCATGCGGCAGTCGGTGGTGCCGGTTGGCTGGGAAGTCGCTGAGGACGAGGGCTTCACCCGCGTCGTGCAGAAGGGCATCGCCGCCGCCCGGCCCGAGCTTGGCCACTCGGTCCATGTCGAAGTGGCGGGCCTGCGTCCGCATCGCCACTACTGGTATCGCTTCAACGTCGCGGGCAGCGACGTGAGCGCAGTCGGCCGGGCGCGGACCGCGCCTGCTGCCGAGGCGGCGGTGGACCGGCTGCGCATCGGCGTCGCCGGATGCCAGCACTGGGAAGCGGGCTTCTACGACGCATGGGGCGCGCTTGCCCGCGAGCCGGACCTCGACCTCGTGTTCCACTACGGCGACTACATCTACGAAGGCGCAGGCAAGCCGCTGGGCGAAGGCGTGGTGCGCCAGCACGCGGGCGACGAGATTTACAGTCTCGACGACTACCGCCGTCGTTATGCGCAGTACAAGGCCGACCCGCACCTGCGCGCCGCGCACCAGTCCTGCGCCTTCGCCGCCTCGTTCGACGATCATGAGGTGGACAACAACTGGGCGGGCGAGTTCGACCAGGACGGCACACCGCCCGAAGCGTTCCTGTTGCGCCGGATGGCAGGCTATCAGGCATGGTACGAGAACATGCCCGTGCGCCGCGCGCAGATGCCGGGCGTGCAGGGCATCACCGCCTATCGCCGCCTCGACTTCGGCCGCCTGCTGCGCACTCACGTTCTCGACACGCGCTCCTATCGCACTGACCAGTCTTGCGGCGACGTGGCGCGTTCGGACGCCTGCACGCCCGAGGCGCACGCCAGTCCGCAGATGCTCGGCAATGCGCAGGAGGCATGGCTGGACGAAGGGTTCGCCCGCCCGTCGACGTGGAACCTGCTCGCCCAGCAGGTCATCGTCATGCCGCTCGACGTGCGTGCGCCGGGTGCGGCCAAGCCGACGTTCGAGACCGACCTGTGGGACGGCTATCGCCCGGCCAAGGCGCGGCTGGTCGAGACCATCCGCAAGCACGAACTCACCAACGTCGTCATCGCCACCGGCGATCACCACAAGCACGCGGCGGGCACGGTGCCCCTGCACGACGAGGCGCCGGATGGAGAGAAGGTGGCGGTCGAGTTCCTGGCGACCTCGATCTCGTCAGGCGGCAACGGTCGCGGTGACGAGGGGCTGGCGCACTTCTACGGGAACAATCCCAATCTCGATCTCTACACCGACCGGCGCGGCTATCAGGTCTTCGACATCACGCCGAAGCAGTGGACGACCGACGTCAAGGTGATGGACGAAGTGCAGAAGCCCGGCGGCGCGATCCGCACGCTGATGCGCTACGAAGTCGCGCCTGACGCGCCGCAACTTCACCGCAGCGGGGGCAGCGGGCGGGCGTAGGCCGCGCCCGCCGGGCCGGTCAGACCGGCCAGGCCTCGCGGCGATAGGCGGAGTCCCAGAACATCCACTCGTAGCGGGTCGCGTTGCGGAAGGCGGTCGCCATCGCCTCGCGGGTGGCCGGGGTGGCGTTGGCGGCGGTCTCGTCCACCAGCGCGCGCACGCGGTCGGTCGCCTCGCCGAAGGACGGCGCGGCATAGGTATCGATCCATGCGGCGTAGGGGTTGGGCGCGGTCGCGCGCGGCTTGATGTCGCAGCCGACCTCCCAGTAGACCCAGAAGCAAGGGAGGATGCCCGCGATCAGCTCCTCGTAGCTGCGCGTCGCCGCCAGCGCCGAGAGGTAGCTGGTATAGCCCAGGCAGGCGGGCGTCGCCTCGGCGGCGTGCGCCATCTCGGGCGTCACGCCGAACTGCGCGAAGAACGCCTGATGCAGCGCCTCCTCCACCTGAACCGCGACCTTCGCCCCGTCGGAGAACTCCAGCCGTCCGGCAGCGCTCGGCGCGCGGGCGGCGGCGAGGGCGAGGACGCGGGCGTATTCGGCAAGGTAGAGGCTGTCCTGCACGATGTAGTGGCGGAAGCTCTCGCCCTCCAGCGTGCCATCAGCCAGTTCGGCAAGGAACGGATGCTCAAGGATCGCGCGGCGCAGCGGGGCCACGTCCTGCCAGATGGTGTCGCAGAAGCTCATGCGATGGTCCTCCTCAGAAGCGGCGCGTGGCGCTGACGCCGAACTGGCGTCCGGTGTTGATGGTGAAGCTGTCGAACGGACCGTTGGGGCCAAGGCCGAGGAGCAGCGGCAACTGCTGCTGCCCGAAGGCGGAAATCGCCCAGCGCTTGTCGAACAGGTTCTTCGCCCAGATGTCGAAGCCCCAGTCGCCCAGATCGACTCCGACCCGCCCGTCGACCGAGGTGTAGCCCGGCGAATGGAGGATGTTGTCGATCTCGAAATCGACGCGCGAAACGTAGGCGACGCTCAGCCGCGCATCGATCGTCGCCGCGCCTGCCGTGCCCTGCCAGCCGAGGCCGCCGTTGAGCGTCCAGTCCGGCGCATTGGGCGTGCGCTTGCCCGACATGTCGAGGATGTCCGGCTCGCCCGGCTCCGGCGTCGGGTTGGGCGTCATGTACCGCCCGACGCGGCTGTGTGTCCACGCCATCCCGCCGTCGAACCGGAAGCCGAGCCCGAGGTCCGCTTCCGCCGAAGCCTCGATGCCATGGACATCGACCTTGGGCACCGACAGCACGACGGAGTTGCCGAGGAACACGGTGTTCTGGAAATTCTTGTAGTCGGTCACGAAGCCCGCCAGTGACAGGCGTACCCGCCCGTCCGCGAGCCTGCCCTTGACGCCTGCCTCCAGCGACTTCGTCGTCTCCGCCGCGAAGTTCGCGGTCCAGATGTCGGAGGCTCCGGGCAGGGGATTGAACCCGCCCGACTTGAAACCGACCGCGCCGGTCACGTAGGCCGTGAAGGCGTCGCTCGGGTGCCATGCCAGCGACAGCTTGGGCTGCCATTTGTCGAAGGTCTGTGCCCTTCTGGCATAGTTCTGTGCGCTCTCTGTGCCGACCGTGTCTTCCTTGCGGCGGTCCCGGTCGTAGCGCATGGCGACGGTCGCTTCGAGGGTCGGCAGCAGGTCGTAGCTGGCCTGCGCGAACACGCCGATCTGGTTGGAGCGGGTCTCCGCACGCTGCGCTTCCGCGCCGAAAAGCAGGGGGCCGAAGTCGTCGGTACGGTCCCGCTCAAGGCGCTGGAAGAAGAACCCGGCGTGCCAGCGCAGCGGCCCGGGATCCTTGGAAGTCAGCCGGATTTCGCTGGTCCACGCGTGGATGTCGACCGGCTGCGAGATCGGCTGGATGCCGTCCGGGAACAGCGGCACGCCACCCAGCGTGATCGGCGTATCGTGGCGGAAATCCAGCTCTTCCACGAAGTTCTTGTGGTAATCGTCGTAGCCACCGGTCCATGACAGGGAGAGCGCATCGCCCAGTTCCTGCTCCAGCGTCGCCTGCAGTCCCCACCACTTGCGCGATGCCCGGCCCTCGAAGTCGCCCTGCGGATCGGTCAGGGCCTCGCCCGAAAGCCGCCCGCCGTAAAGGCCGGTGACGTTGCCTGACGAGATGTAGGCCGCGCCGCCTTCCTCGTTCGCCCAGCCCGCCCGCAGCTTCAGCAGGGTCGTCTCGGACAGCTCCACATTGGCCTTGAGCCGCAGGTTTCGGCTGATCTGGCCATCCACCTTCTTGTCGAGATAGCTGTTGCGGATGAACCCGTCGGAATTGCGATAGGAGCCCGCGAGGCGCAGTTGCACCTTGTCCGAAACCGGCGCGTTGACCACGCCGTCCGCCGTCCAGGTAAAGCCGTTGCCGATCCCGGCCGACGCCATGCCGCCCCATGTGTCGGTCGGGTCGTTGGTCACCATGTCGATGGCGCCGCCCGACGCGGAACGGCCGAAAAGCGCGCCCTGCGGACCTTTCAGGATCTCGACCCGGGCGACGTCGTAAGTGCGCAGGGTGAAGAGTTCGGAGTCCGCCAGCGCCAGCCCGTCGACGATATAGGCGATCGAGGGCGACTGGTTGCGGTTGGTCGAAACGCCGCGCACCGAGATCAGGTTGGTGCCCGGATCCTGGTCGTGGATCATGAAGATGCCGGGCGTCGCGGCGATGAAATCGTCGATGGTGTTCAGCCGGCGACGGACGATGTCGTCCTGCGTGAACACGGCCACGGTGTCCGGCACGGCGATCTCCGCCTCCGGCCGACCGCGCGCGGTCACGACGATCTCGCGGCCGTCGTCCGCCTCGTCGGCATGTGCCGCAGTGGCATCTAGGCCGCAGAAACCAAGGGCAAGGCCGGTGCCGAGCACCGTGAAGAAGGCAGTACCGGTCGCGCGCTGCTTGCGCATATCCCTATTCCTCCGCCGGCATGAACCGGATCAGGTTCGCGGGTTTGCGGACTTTGGCGCGATGGCCCGGTCCGCCTCTCAGCCCTGGCCGCGCCAGGACACCCCGTGGGTTGAAGATTGAGCGCGCTTAGGAAACGGCGGCGGCGGCGTCAATCGCGATGCTCGAACCCAACGCCGGGGCGGGTCTCAGGACACCAGCGGCTGCAGGACAGGCCACTGGTCGTCGATCGCCTTGCGGCCTGCCTCTATCGCCTTTTTTATCTTGGCCGGATCGAATTCCAGCGTGTCGGAATACTCTTCCTCAGGCTCGACGATGTGGATGCGGGCGAAGCGGTACTTCGATATCTGCTTGTCGAGCGGCAGCAGCAGCCGGTTTGCTTCCGTACCGGTGATGCCGCTCGCCTCAAGTCCCGCGAACAGCTGCCCCCGCGCGGCGAGCATATCGTTGACGAGCGCCGCATTGGCGAGATCGTTGCGCGATACTTCGGATTGCAGCAGCCCCACCGCGCGCAGGCCGATGGAGATCATGCCGCCGTAGTTCTTCTTCGAAGCGGGCTGGCTGGTCGGCGAGGCGCGGATCACGAGGACGCTCGTCGGATTGAGTTCGAGCGCGGCGCCCAGCGGCGTCACGTCCCGCACGCCGCCGTCCACCCATTGCTGCTTGTCGCTCGTCTGCAACGGATCGAAGAACACCGGCATCGCGCAACTGGCATAGACCCAGTTGTGGATGTCGGGCACGCTCTGGTCGATGGTGCGGAACTCCCCCGATTGCAGGCTGACCACGCCGAGGCGCAGGTCTATGCCGGAGGCGGCGAGCTTGGCGGGATCGGCGAAATCCTTGAGCAGCTTGCGCAGGGGGCTGGCGTTGTAGAGCGCCTTCTCCCCGAACGCCGCGCCGATGACGCCGGACCTCTCCTTGTAGATGTCGCGGTCGTTTTTCAGGCTTTCCCAGACCTGCACCAGCCCCGTCACGTCGTTCTGCGCGACGCCCAGCGCCTGGATCGCGCCGGTCGAGGTTCCCACGACGATGGCGGGCTTCACCCCGTGCGTGTTCACCAGAGCGTCGAGAGCGCCGACCTGAAACGCGCCCTTGGCGCCGCCGCCGCTCAATACGATAGCCAGCTTGCCTGCCATCCGCCGTCTCCCCCAGCAGTGTTCGGTAAAGTCGAACCTCCGGGATAATACTCTGCATGTGGGCGAAGATAACTTACATACCGCGTTAGGATTGGGTCGCGTTATTGACTGATGCTCGAAATATCCTATCCGACGATTGACCGCACAGGCGCATTTGGGAGAATCGCCATGGGACAGTCGGTATCGCAATGGCTCAAGATGGATCAGGCGGCGCTCGATGCGCTGTTCTCTGCGCAAGAGGCCGGGCCGATCCCGGACGGCGAGGCGAAGGGAACCGCGATCATAGCGCCGGGCACCATGGTTTCGGACGAGATCGCCAAGCTCATCAACATCTTCGCCTGGCAGGGCAAGGTGTTCGACGGCGAGCGCGGGTTCCTGCGCAACACGATCCTGCCGTTCGGGCTCAAGGCCATCGTCGCGAAAGTCTACAAGGAGCCTAGCTGGCTGGACGGCAAGGAATGCATCGTGCTCGATTATTCGGACACGTCGCTGCTCGCCTCGCATGTGCGCGACGAGATCCGGATGATCGAGCCGGGGCTCTATCTGGGCAAGGTCTACTGGGACAAGGCGCGCCTGATCGACTTCGCGCTGGAATTCGGCGACTGAGCGGGCCGCCGTGGTCCGGCAGGGGCACGTCTTCGTGGCAGCGCCCATCCGTTTCGGATGTCGCGCGGACTTGGAAAGCCTGCTCGCCACGATGACGCGCGAGCCGGGGCAGGCCGACCCGGAGAACGCGCTGGTGCCGTTCGGACGGCTTAATCGCATACACGTCGCGCGGTTCGTGATCCTTGACGATCCCTCGCTGCCCGACCGGCTCCTGCTTGCCGAAAGCCTCCCGGTCCATGAGCCGGTACGTCTTGCCTTCATCGCCGATTTCGATGGCGACGAGGCCGATTTCTTCGATGCCCTGGCCGCACTTGCCGAGGCTGGCCTGCGGCGCATCTTCTCGTTCTGCATCGACTTCACGCCGGACGCCGACCTCGTCGAGTGGATGCGCGATCATAACCTGCCGACCGCGGCCAACTACATCAACTGGCGCGGACGGAGCACGCGCCAGATCGGCGAGGAAGCGGCGTTGCACCGCGCCCTGCGCCCTGCGCGCCTGCTCCACGATGGTCTGGCACCCGAAGCCCTGCAGCGGATATTGCTCAATATCGGCGGTACGGTTCCGCTGACTCCGCTGCGCCGCTCGGGTCTGGCCGAGAAGTTGCTCGATATCGGCCATTTCCTGTTGCTCCCCGCCATCGGCCTGCTGCTGTTTCCGTTCGTGATTGTGGGGGCCATCCCCTTCGTGCTGGTGCTGCGCCATCGCGAGCGGACCGATCCGGTGCTCGCCCCGGTGCCCGACCGCGCGCGCAACCGTATGCTCTCCGCGCAGGAGGATCACGACATCACCAACCAGTACAGCGCCATCGGCTCGCTCAAGCCCGGTCGGTTCCGGCGCTGGCTGACCGTCGTGATCCTGTGGGTCATCAACTGGGGCGCGCGGCACATCTATCGCAAGGGGCGGCTGGCGCGGGTCAACACGATCCACTTCGCCAGTTGGACGTTCCTGGACGAGCGACGGCGCGTCTACTTCGCCAGCAATTACGACGGCAGCCGCGAGGCGTACAACGATGACTTCATCAACAAGGTGGCGTTCGGGCTGAACCTCTCGTTTTCCAACGGCCTCGGCTACCCGCGCACCGACTGGCTGATCCTTGGCGGCGCACGGCGCGAGCAGGACTTCAAGCGCTATCTCTTCCATCACCAGATCCCGACGCAGGTCTGGTACAAGGCGTTTCCCGGCCTCTCCAACTACGACATGGCCCGCAACGCGCGCATCCGCGCCGGGATCGATCATCCGCCGCGCGGCAAGGCGCTGCGCCGCTGGCTCGCCGAGATATGAGTACCGCCGCACCCGACGACGTGCAGGCGCTGGTCGGGCGGGGCTTCGGCTCGCTGGACGGCGCGCGCTACGTCCTGCTGCGGGTAGAGGATGCCGCCGCCGCGCGGCACTGCCTGCGCGGCCTTGCGGTCACGAGCGAGGCGCAGGCGAGGGCAAGTCGCCTGACGCGCGTGCTGCAAATGGCCTTCACGGCGGCGGGACTGCGTGCGCTCGGGCTGGCGGTCGATGCGATACCAGGCTTCGCACCGGAGTTCCTAGACGGGCTTTCCGGCGATCCGTCCCGTTCCCGCAGGCTGGGCGATGTCGAGAACTGCGCGCCGTCGCGTTGGCGCTGGGGCGGCGAGGCGGGGGAGCCGCATGTCCTGTTGATCCTGCTGGCGAAGCAGGTGGAGATTGACGGCTATCTTGCCGAAACGCTCGCCGCGCTGCCCGGAGCGGCATGCACGGTCGTTCAGGTCAATGCGGGTAGCGGTCCGGTCGGGCGCGAGCCGTTCGGCTTTGTTGATGGCGTCTCCCAACCGGACGTCGATTGGGACGGGACGCTCAAACCGGGCGGGGCGAAGGACCGGCTCTATCGCGAGGACATCGCGCTGGGCGAGTTCCTGCTGGGCCATGTCAACGAGTACGGCTTCGTAGCAGACTACCCGGAAGCAGAAGGTATCGGCCGCAACGGCACGTACCTCGTCTATCGCCAGTTGGAGCAGGACGTGGTGGGGTTCTGGCGCTGGACCGTCCTACGGGCGGGAGAAGGCGGCGCGATGGCGCTGGCCGAGCGCATGGTCGGCAGGCGTATCGACGGAGACCCGCTGCCCGCGCTTGGCTCAGAGGGGCGCAACGGCTTCACCTTCGCAACCGACCCTGACGGCTTGGTCTGCCCCATCGGATCGCACATCCGCCGTGCCAACCCGCGCAGCGGCGACGATCCGCGCGGGCGGCGCGGGTTCCTTGGCGATCTCGTGTCGTCGCTCGGTCTGAAGGGAACCGCCATGCACGATGCAGTGGCCTCCGCGCGGTTCCATCGGTTGCTCCGGCGCGGGCGGCCTTACGGAACGCCGCCGGATACGCAGGCGCTGATCGCGGGAGAGATGCCCGTCGAAGAATGCGGTCTGCACTTCATCTGCCTCAACGCCAGCCTCGCGCGGCAGTTCGAGTTCGTGCAGGGCAGCTGGATCGCCAGCCCCTATTTCGGCGGCCTGTCGGGCGAACAGGATCCGCTGCTGGGCAACCGCTGCCCGGCCAATGGCGGAGCGCCGACCGACGCTTTCGGCTATTACGACCAACATGGCACCCCGCGCCTCGTCGCCGGCCTGCCGCGCTTCGTGACCCTGGTGGGCGGGGCTTACTTCTTCCTGCCGGGGCTCGGTGGCTTGGCCCGTATCCTGCGAAACTGAGGCAAGCGCCTATCGTCATTGCGAGCGCAGCGAAGCAATCCAGCGTTGTTCTATGCCGCTGGATTGCTTCGCTGCGCTCGCAATGACGAAGTGTTGAGTGAGGCCGCTCAGTCGAAGCGTTCCGTGCCGGTCGGCTCGACATGGCTTTCCCTGTTCTTGCCCTGTCGATAGCGCGACATCTCGAAGTAAAGCCGCCGCCGCGCGCGGTTCTGGTTGCCCAGCGGGCGATGCTCGGGAACGCAGTGCCACGGGTTCCACGTCAGTTGTCGGGCGAAGGCAAACTGCCGGGGAGAGCGGAACTCCTGCGCCGGAATGGTGATCCGGGCGACCGGGATGTACGGCGTGTCCTTCGGATCCCACAACACCGCGCCCTGTTCCACCGGCTGCAGGAAAGGGTCGCGCTGCAACCGCAGGCGCATCTCGAACACGGCTTCCCCCTCGCGCAGCGATGTGGCGAGGTTGTCGCGCAAGTAGTCGTCGCCGGGCCGTAGCGGCAGGCGGGGGATGCGCGTGGTGACAGGGGTGAGCGGGTGGAAGCTGTATTGCATCGCCGCTCCCTCTCCGAGCAGGTAGGGCGTGCAGGAGAAGTACTCGTTGGCCAGCGGGTTCGCCAGCGTGCGGTTCCACAGCGCCTGCATGATGAAGTCGCGCACATGGGGCCGCCTGACGTTCAGGAAGTACCAGACGCCCATCTCCCGGCGGCTCCAGTATTGCAGATGCGCGTTCTCGCGGGTGTCGGGCGTCGGAAAGGTGATGACGGTGACGGAGGTGAAATCCTGCGTATGCCGCTCGTCGTCCATCAGTTTGGGGCCGGGCACATCCATCAGCTTGACGCTCATGCTGCCGAAGCCGACGTCGTCGATGTCGGGCTCCACATGCGGGCCGGGGTTGGAGAAGCGGATCCACGCCGGAAAGCTGCGCTGCGCGGCGAATACCCCCTTGCGCACATGCTCGGGCAGGTCAGGCAGCACGGTCAGCGTGCCATGAACGAGGCCGTGGGTCTTGGTGTTGCCCGCACGCTCGTAGTGCCCCGGCTTGAAGTCTAGGTCGAGGTGGTGCTGCATCTCGGCGATGATCGTGTCGAGGCTGAGATCCTCATCCGCATCGTCCGCTTCCATGGCAATGGCGGGCACGTCGCGGCTGCGGGTGAGGTTGATCGTCCAGTTGAAGAATCGCGTCAGCGGCATCCGGAACAGCCGGTCGAACAGCGGGCGGAAGAACGGATCGAAGCGCCGCTCCGCGTGGAGCCCCAGTTCCAGCAGGCGATGGAGAAATCGCAGCATGTCTCAGCCCTCCTTGCCGTTCAGAATGTCCGCCGCCAGCTTCTCCGCCGCGAGGTAGATGGGCGCGGCGATGAACAGGCCGGGGATGCGCGGGAAGATCGAGGCATCGACCACGCGCAGTCCCGGCACGCCGAGCACGCGGCCCTGCGGGTCCAGCACGGGGCCGATGGCGGCGGTCCCGCAGGCGTGGTGCCCCCAGGCATGGGCGCGCACCCATTCGCGCAAGGCTTCCCCCGTCACCGCAGCGCCGGGCAATTCCTCCTCGGCGATCACGCCGCGCGCGATCAGCGGACGGGCGAGGGCACGGGCCATCTCCAGTCCTTCTACAAGGCCGGTCAGGTCCGCCTCGCCATCCTGCGCGAACTGCGCGAAGTCGATCAGCGGCCTGTCGCGCGGATCGGCGGAGGCGAGGCGCACGGTGCCCGCGCGGTTGCCGGTCTGGCCTTTCAGGACGGTCCAGCTGAACCTGTCGAGCCCCGGCCAGAGGTCTGCGGAATAGCCCGGATAATAGCCCCGGAACCGCGCCATCAGGCCCATCAGGAACAAGTCCGGCGCATCGTCCCGCGCAGTGCTGGAGCGGCGCAGCGCGGACAGCGCGGCCCCGTTCGAGATGTACATGCCGCGCCGTCCGTCGGCCCATGCGCGATGGAGCGGATCGCCCGGCGTGAACGTCGCGCCCCGCAGCGAATGCCAAGGCCGCGCCATCCGGTGGACCACGCTGATCTCGTAGCGGTCCTGCAGGTTGCGCCCGGCTTCGGGCAGGGCGGCGCGCAAAGGGATGCCGTGCGCGGCAAGATGCGCGGGATCGCCGATACCGGACAGCATCAGCAGTTGCGGCGTGGCGAAGGCGCCTCCGGCAAGGATCACCTCGCGCCGGGCATGGCTCTCGCCCTGATCGCTCTGGTGCCCGGCCCAGACGGAAGCGCGACTGAGGTGGCGGCCTTTCAGCCACTCCACGCCGGACGCGCGGCCGCTCTCGTCAAACAGCACGCGCGTGGCGAGGCAGTCGGTCACGATCTGGAGCCGCTCGGGATGGGCGCGACGCACCGCCTCCAGCCGTTCCCGCGCGCCGGTGCGGGCATGTCCGCTGGTCGTGACCGGGGTGTAGCAGACCTGCTCGCGCGCGTGCCTTCGCAGATCGTTCGGATCGCCCCAGGCGCGCAGGAACACGCAGATCCGGCCCAGCCACCCGCGATTGCGGGCAAGGCTCGCCAGCGTCGAGAGCAGCAGCGCGCGGATCAGCGCCGCGTCGCGCAGCGCTCGCTTCGGTACGGCCTTCTCGACCGGCAGCCAGCCGTTCCAGCCATGCCCGGTGGGATCGATGCCCAGCTTTGCCAGCAATCGCCAGAGCGGACGATGGCGACAGTTCTCGACCGTCTTGCGGTGTTCGTGCATCGCCTCGGGCAGCCAGCCGGGATCGCGCGTCTCTGCGGCCAGCGTCTCCCAGTCGCTGTCAGGCGCGACCATGAAGATCATCGCATTGTGCGCCGTGCATCCTCCCAGCGACCCGGCGCGCGGATAGAACACCGCATCGTTCCGGGCGGAGTTGCGCACGCGGTAATCCCACGCGAACTCGGGGTTTTCCGAGGCGAAGGGATGGAACGCGGGCACGTCGTAGTCGGCCTGCGCCCGCGCATCGCCGTCGCGGCGAGGGTCCGGTCCGGCCTCGATCACAAGCACCCGCATGCCCGCTTCGGCAAGCCGTGCCGCCACCGTGCCGCCTGCCGCACCCGAACCCACCACGATGTAGTCATGTTCGGGGTCGGGCGGCGGCACGGCTCAGAGCGTCTTGAGGTATTCGATCAGCGCGCGCTTGTCCTCGTCGGACAGGACCGGCTCGGTACCGAAGGCGCGCTCGTCGGCGCTCAGCTGCTGCTGGTTGAACTGCGCGGTGCCGAAGTAGTGGCCGCGATTGACCACGAAGTCCGGGCACTTGTTGAGCGCCATGAACGGCCCGCGCAAGGATGCGAAGTGCTGGCGCAGCGCCGCGTCGTCCGCCCCGCACGGCATCGAGAGCAGGCCCTTCTTCAGCCGCGCCAGCAGCACGATGAGGTCGCGGTAATGCCGCGCGATCGTCGCCGGATCGCGGCTCTCCGACAGCGGGCGCAAGGATGCCAGCAGGTTCACCGGCATGCCCTTGGGGATGGGGCCAAGTTCGATGTCGCCCTGCGCGTTCTCCAGCGATTTGAGCGCCTTCCTTGCCTGATCGTCCAGCGGGCCGGGGGCGTCGGGCAGGAATGCGGAAGGCACGTAGAGGTAGCTGCGCGTCGTCGTGCGGTCGATCGTGCCCCATGCGCCCGGCAGCATCGCGTCCCGCTCCCGCCGCTCGGGCCAGAGGATCTTGGCGATGCCGTCGTCGAACGCGGCCATGCGTCCCGCTACGGATGGATCGCCGTTGAACGTGCCGACCGTATTACCCAGCAGGAACGGCGCGGTCGACCACAGCGATACCAGCGAAGGCACGCGCGTATAGCCACGCCCGCCGCCCGGCATGCGGTACGGCTTCGCCTCTCCGGTGAAGGGATCCTGATAGGCCACCGTGCCGACCGAGGGCAGATCCTTGTACGATTCCGAGGAGAAGTTGTCCCAGATGTTGCCGCGCAGCGCATTGGTGGCGAGCGGGCTGCACAAGTTGGTGCGCAGCAGCGTCACCGGAATGCGCGCATCGGTGCTGAAGTAGTTGCCCTGCCGGAAGTCGGGCCGGGCGACGATGGCGCGCATCCGGCCCTTGAAGTCCTCGGTCTGCGTCCAGCGCCACCACGACTGGAAGCGCTTTACGTAGTCCTTGCCGATGGAATCCACCAGCGAGGCACCGGCGGGCGCGTCCGGCTGCTTGCTCGAATGGCAGCGGGCGCAGGTATTGGCAAAGGCCGTCGCGCCGCGCTGGAGTACTTGCGGGTTGGCCGTGAGGTAGCCAGCGCCGCCCGGCGCATTGGCCAGCGGATCGGGGCGCGCGGCTTTGAGGAAGAACAGCGCGGTCAGTGGCGTGCCCTTCTCGGTCGCGCGCCAGTTGGCGGAATTGCGCCGCGCGGTCTCGATCTCGATGGGGGTGATGATCTTGCCGCCGACCACCGGGTTGAAGTGCGTCAGCCACTCCTCGCTGAACAGTCCGATGTTGAGGTAGACGCGATTGAGCGCGCCCAGCGCCCCTACCGCGTCCGCGCCGTCCTTCAGCACATGCGGCGTCCAGACCGTGGCGGGCTTCTCGAAATACTGGGTGAGGGGACCGGAATCGACCACGTCGTTGAACTGGACGTTGTTCCTGCTGCCGCCAGCCAGTGCCTCCTTCCCGAACTTGCGGGCCGCGCCCAGGCGGTCGCCCAGCAGGTAGACCGCGTTCATCGTGCGCGGGTTGTTGATGTTGTCGGTGGAGACGAGCGAGGTGTCCATCGCGCCGGGGCGGTAGGTGGAAACCAACTGGTACATGTAATTGGTCGAGTCCGCCTTCCACATGAACAGCCGGTCCACCCACATGTACTGCGCCCCCACGGTAGAGTTGAGGTTCGCGAACGTGGGCTTCTCGGGATCGGCGGGCGGGCGCGTGGGGCTCGGCCCGAGGTGGCAGAAGCCGCAGCTCATGCCGACGCGATAGGGGCGCACCAGCTTCGGGTCGTTGTAGTAGCGCGCGTCCTCGTAATAGCGCTTCGCGTCCCACTTCGCCTTGGCCGCCTCGTCGAAATCGGGGTTGGGGAACAGGCGCAGGCCCAGGATTCCCGAGGGTTCGCCGAAGTAGGAGCCGACCGGCACCGTCGTTCCACGCGCGCCGATCTTCACGCCCGGGTACTTGTCGGCATTGGCGAAGGGATCGGGCGGACAGGCGGGATCGCGGGTGTCCAGCCACAGGCCGTAGGCGTCGGGCTTCTTCGGCGGGGAGAAGCAGGGCTCGTTGACGAGGCCCATGACCTTCCAGCGGGTCGGGCGGGAATTGGGGCTTCCCGGCGGCGGGGCGACGATCTTGAGGAGGTCGAACCCGCCCAGCGTCGGCTTGCTCATATAGTCCCAGAAACGGTCGTTCCCGCCGCTCCAGACCAGCCACATGTTGCGGCCCTTCACCTCGTCGGGGGTGAGGCGCACGCCGTCGTCCATTTCGTGGAAGTAGTCCTCGTCCGCCTGGACCAGAACATCGTCACGCACGCCGACCTGTTGCGCCTCGTCCTTCGGGCCCGAATGGCATGCGGCCAGCGCCGCGAACGACAGGCCCACGAGTATTGTCCTGGCCACCACCATGCTCCCCCTCGACAATGCCGTCCCCGCAATGCGGAACGGGTTTGTTTCCGGTATGATTGGCGGCCCTGCTTTTCCCTATATGCGGCTCAGGAGGCTCCCGTTTGGTGCAACCGTCAAGTGACGTTCGTTGTAATGAGACGTGGCCAGCGCCGCGGTATTGCAGCCGTTAACGGCGTTATTCCTTCGGCGTCAGTACGATGGTGCTGGCTTCCGCACCGAGAGTGATCGCATAGTCATCCCCGGTCATCTCGGTGCCGACGACGCGGTATTTCGGCTGGGATGCTGTCGAAGTCTCCAGCGCCACCCGAGCCTCGGCCGTGGTCGGGGATGCCTTGTCCAGCACCAGCGTGACCTCGCGCGATGCGGTGTCGTAAGTGGCGCTGGCGATCCGGCCCGCCTTGAGGGTGATCCACAGGCCTGCGGGTGCGATGAACAGGCGACGGCGCGCGCCGTCCTTCGGGACGATGCCGACCTTCGCGCCCTGCACCGAAAGGTCGCCGCCGAAGCCGAGCCAGCCGAACTTCGGGTCGTTGACGAGGTAGGTCGCGGCGGCGATGACGTGGCCGTAGAAGCCCATGCCGTAGTCGCCGGTCATCGCGTCCCACTTCATCATGTCGGGCCACGAATGGAAGCCCGATGAGCCGAAGCCGTCGCGGTCGATGTTGGTGATGCCGCCCATCATGCCGCCGTAGGCGACACGCAGCAGGTGCAGGTCGGCGGGGTTCTTGCGATAGGCGTCGAACAGCGGCACCGCGTTCAGCGCCGAGCCGTAGTGGTGGATCTGTCGCTCGATGCGCGAGACCTTCCCACCATAGAGGAAGTCCCAGTACCGGCGCGCGTTGCCGTTGTAGCCCCAGCTCGGGATGGTCGGGTCGTAGCCGAGGATGACCTCGCGCGTGACGTCGGCCTGCGGTTCGTAGCCGAAGCGGCGCATCCATGCGTAGACTTCCGGCTGGCCGGTGGAATCCCACGCCATCTCCGAGCCGAAGGGATACTTGAGCGTGCGCCAGTGATCGGCGCGGCCCTTCATCAGCTTTTCGACCTCGGCGGCCTCGGCGGTCATGCCCTCGCGCTCCAGATCGTCGAGGATGTCGAGGAATACGTCGCCTTCCATCTGCCCGTACTGCGCATAATGCGGCGCGTCGCGCATCATGGCGACGGTGGTGCGATAGGCCCAGTCGAGGTGGAATTTCCAGTCGTTGCGCGTCACCAGCCCCCGATTGTAGCGGGCGAGGCGGTAGAGCACCCAGTGCGCGATGGCGACGTGCGGGTAGTTGTACGAGCGGCCGAGGTCCGCCGCGTCGGCCTTCGACCATGACGACCAGCCCGACCAGTCGATCTTGGGATCGTAGAAGCCGGGGTGCTCCTTGGGGTCGTAGTAGAACAGGCTCTTCTTCACCGCGCCCTGCTGCGGCCCTTCGGCGACCTGAAGCTGGCCGAGGATCGTCTCGTCGACGAGGCGTTCCAGCTTGGCGACTTCCGCCGGGTCCGGGTTGTCGAGCTGCTTGATCGCGGCGGCGAGCCACGATCCGGCGCCGCCCTCGTCGCTCATGCCCGGCACCCAGACGCGGGCGTCCTGCGTGATGATGCGGTCGGCCTCGCGGTCGTAGGAAAGGATGCCGGGCGAGCGGTGGAAGGGATCGCCCTTTTCCTCGAACCACTGGCGCGTGGTGGTGAAGCGGCCGATGTCGGCCATGACCTGATCGAGCGGCTTGGTGATGTAGTAGCTGACCGTCTGCTTCTGGCCGTCAGCATATGTCACCGTCAGCCGCGCCTGCCCCCAGCCGGACGCCTTGATGGCATAGCGGGCCCAGCCCTTGCCTGTCTTCTGCGAGGTGGCCGTCAGCGCGCCTTCGGGGAAGGACTCGATCCGCGCGACCTTGCTCGGCGACCTGAGGAACAGGCTGGCGGTCTGGTCGGTGGGCACGACGTAGCCCGGGATGCCCACCGCGACGGGGCGGCCGTTGGCGGCAAGCGTGTCCTCGATCTGGCGGATGCCGGGCGCGGTCACGAAGCGCAGGCCGAAGGCGCGGCGCTCGCCGGGGGCGAGGGTGAAGCTGGTGGGCTCGTTCCACTGCTGGCCCGCCTTCGCCCATTCCTTCTCGGCGAAACCCTTGCTGGCGACGGTCCAGTCGTAGAACCCCTCGGCAGTCTGGATGCGGGGGCTGCGGTCGGTGAAGATGTCGCCTGCGGGCGCGGCCTTGGTTTCGAGGATCGGGCGATAGGCCTCCAGCGGGGTGCCCTTTTCCGGCAGGACGAGGAGCGCGGAGCCTTGCCCGTTCAGTCGCGTGACCTGAAGGTAGCCCGCGTCGCGGCCGATATAGGGATCGACGAAGCTCGCTTCGGCATGGGCGCGGTCGAGGTCGCGGTCCTTGATGATGTTGTCGAACACCATCGGCATGCCGAGCCCGCCGACTTCGACCGGGGCCGTGCCGGTGTTGACCAGCGTGAAGCGCAGCGCCAGCACGCCCGCCTCGTTCACCCAGCGCCGCTCGACCCGAAGCGGGATGCCCGCACCCATGGATGCGGTAATGTCGGCGGCGGCAAGCACACCCGGGCCGCCCGCCAGCGAGGCGATCTGCCTGCGGGCATGGGCGGAGGAGAAGTCGCGCCAGTCCGATCCTTCGGAGCGCAGGCGGATATGGATGTCGCCGATGTGGACGTAGCCGTCGCCCGCCCGCTCGGCTTCGCGGCCTGAGGGCACGAAGTTGAACCCGGCCTGTCCTTTGGGGGACAGGTGCGCGAGCGTCTGCGTATCCGCGCGCAGGGCAAGGTCGAAGCCGGGCGTCTGGAACTCGGTCCGCGCGATCGGCGGGAAACTCTGCGCGGGCGCGGCTTCGTCTGCAAGCAGAGGCGCGGCGGGCAGGGCGGTCGCGCCCACGGCGGCAAGCGCGATCAGGCTGACGAACCTTGAGGGGAGGGTAACCGAAATGCTCACTGCCAAGGCCCGCTGTTGCCGCAAAGAAGGCCAAAGCATGCGGATGGCGGCATCCGCCGTCAATAAAATTATACGATATAAGATTTGGCAACGTGAGCGGCTTGACTTCGATGCCCCTCCATCTATCGTACAGTATACGATATTCGATAGGAGTTTCTGAAATGAAGGCCAATCGCCGCGAATGGATGGCGGGCGTTGCCGCGCTTGCCGTCTGCTCCGTCCCGTTCAAGGGCTTTGCGGCGGTCATCGCGCCCAAGTTTCCGATCAGGGCGAATCCCCTGCCGCTGACCGACGTTCGCCTGCGCCCTTCCGACTACGCCACGGCGGTCGAGGTCAACCTCGACTACCTGCTTTCGCTCAGTCCCGACCGCTTCCTCCACAACTTCCGCAAGTACGCAGGGCTGGAGCCGAAGGCGCCGATCTACGGCGGGTGGGAATCCGACACGATCGCGGGGCATACGCTGGGGCACTACATCTCCGCGCTGGTGCTGGTGTGGCAGCAGACGGGCAATCCCGAATGCCGCACCCGCGCGGACTATATCGTCGGTGAACTCGCGCTCTGTCAGTCGAAGCGCGACGACGGCTATGTGGGTGGCCTCGGCCGCAAAAACAAGGAGGGCCAGACCGTCGACGGCCGCGAGGTCTTCGACGAGGTCGCACGCGGGCAGATCAAGTCGGGCGGCTTCGATCTCAACGGTTCGTGGGCGCCGCTCTACACCGTCCACAAGACCTTCGCGGGCCTGCTCGACGTGCATCAGGCATGGGGTAACGAGGGCGCGCTGAAGGTCGCCATCGGACTTGCGGGCTACTTCGAGAAGGTTTTCGCCGCTCTCTCCGACGCGCAGATGCAGGAGATGCTGGGCTGCGAGTACGGCGGCCTCAACGAAAGCTACGCCGAACTCTATGCCCGCACCGGCGAGGTGCGCTGGCTCAAGGTGTCGGAGCGACTCTACGACAACCGCGTGCTCGATCCGCTGGTGGCGCAGGAGGACAAGCTGGCGAACTTCCACGCCAACACGCAGATCCCCAAGATCATCGGCCTTGCGCGCATCCACGAATTGACCGGCAAGGACGAGCCCGGCCGCGCCGCGCGCTTCTTCTGGGATCGCGTGACGAACCACCACAGCTACGTCATCGGGGGCAATGCCGACCGCGAGTACTTCTTCGAGCCCGACCAGATCGCGCTGCACCTGACCGAGTCCACCTGCGAGCACTGCAACACCTACAACATGCTCAAGCTGACCCGGAAGCTCTACTCCTGGCAGCCGGACGGCGCGCTGTTCGACTATTACGAGCGCGCGCACCTCAACCACGTCATGTCGGCGCAGAACCCGGCGACCGGCGGCTTCACCTATATGACCCCGCTGATGAGCGGCACCGCGCGCGAATTCTCGGCCTCGGGCGGCGAGGAGTTCTGGTGCTGCGTTGGCTCGGGCATGGAAAGCCACGCCAAGCATGGGGACTCCATCTTCTGGGAGGGCGGCGATACCCTGTTCGTCAACCTCTACATTCCGGCCACCGCGCAGTGGAAGGCCAAGGGTGTCGGGCTGACGATCGACACCGAATATCCCTTCAAGTCCGACGTGAAGCTGACCCTCGACGCGGTGAAGCAGGGCGCCTTCACGCTGGCGTTGCGCATCCCGGCCTGGGCGAACGGGCGCGCGGCGATCGCCGTCAACGGCATGCCCGTCCCGCAGCGCGCGGCGAACGGCTACGCCATGATCGAGCGCCGCTGGAAGAAGGGCGACGTGATCGCGCTCACCCTGCCGCTCGATCTGCGGCTCGAGGCGGCGCAGGGATCGCAGGATGTCGTCGCCGTGGTGCGCGGCCCGATGGTCATGGCCGCCGACCTCGGTCCGGCCGAGAAGGAGTGGACCGCCGTCGAACCCGCGATGGTGGGCGAGAACCTGCTTGCCGCATTCCAGCCTCAGGTCTCGGACCGCCCGCGCTATCTGGCCAAGGGCGTGATCCGCCCCGGCGACCTGACGTTCGTGCCGTTCTACAGCCAGTACGATCGCCGCAGCGCGGTCTACTTCAAGCGCTTCTCCGAAAGCGGCTGGAAGACCGAGGAAGCCGCCTTCCTTGCCGAGCAGGTGCGTCAGAAGGATCTCGCCGCGCGCTCGATCGACGTCATGCACCTCGGCGAAATGCAGCCGGAACGCGATCACAACCTGACCTCGGAAATCTCGTACCCGGTTTCGTACCGTGGCCGTAACGGACGCGATGCGCGTTCGGGCGGGTTCTTCGAGTTCGCGATGAAGGTGAAGCCCGGCCCGCTGGTCCTTCAGGCCAGCTACTGGGGCGACGAGCGGCTGCGCACGTTCGACATCCTTGTCGACGGCACGAAGATCGCCACGCAGAAGCTGGATCACGACACGCCGGGCAAGTTCTTCGACGTCGACTACCCCGTCCCCGAGGCAGTCACCAAGGGCAAGAGCGAGGTCAAGGTGCGCGTCGTGCCGCATGACCGCACGTCCGCCGGTCCGGTCTTCGGCATGCGCATGGTCATCGCGAAGAAGTAACCCCCGATGAGCATCAACGAAGACGTCGCCCTGTCCATCGCCGAGGCGGGCGAGCTTGCCCGCACCGTGCTTGGCGCATGGGGCCTCGCGCCCGACCATGCCGCCGCCGTGGCCGAGACCATGGTGCGCGGGGAGCGGGACGGCTGCACCTCGCACGGGCTCTACCGCCTGCTCGTCGCCGCCAATTCGGTGGAGCGCGGCGTCGTCGTGCCCGATGCCGTTCCCGAAGTGAGCGAGCCTGCCCCGGCGCTCGTCCGGGTCGACGGCAAGGGCGGCTTCGCCCAGCTTCCCTTCGAGCAGGGCATGCCGCTGCTGGTCGAGAAGGCGAAGCGGTACGGCATCGCCGCGCTGGCGATCAACAACGCGGTCCACTTCGCCGCGCTCTGGCCCGAGGTCGAGGCGCTGGCGGAGCAGGGCCTTGTCGCGCTGGCCTTCACCCCCAGCCATTCGTGGGTGGCGCCGGAAGGCGGGACGAAGCCGGTCTTCGGCACCAACCCTATCGCCTTCGGCTGGCCGCGCTCGGGTAAGGCCCCGTTCGTGTTCGACTTCGCCACCAGCGCCGTCGCGCGCGGGGAGATTGAACTGCACCGCCGCGCCGGAAAGGCGATCCCGGCGGACTGGGGCTACGATGCCGAGGGCAATCCCTCGACCGACGCCGAGGCCGTGCTGGCGGGCGCGATGCGCACGTTCGGCGCGCACAAGGGTTCGGCGCTGGCGGCGATGGTGGAACTCGTCGCCGGGCCGCTGATCGGCGACATGACGAGCGCGGAATCGATGGCGGCTGACGAAGGCCGCGGCGGCTCGCCCATCGGCGGCGAGCTGATCCTTGCCATCGATCCTGCGGGCTTCCTCGGCGTCGGAGTGGAAGACCACCTGCACCGCGCCGAGACGATGTTCGAGACGATCGAAGGGCAGGGCGCGCGCCTGCCGGGAACCCGCCGCCTGATCGCGCGGGCGCACTCCGCCGCGCATGGGCTGCGCATCCCGGCGAAGCTGCATCACGACATTCTGGAAGTTCTCGAAAGGGGTAATGCCATGAGGAATTCACTCGGACGGGCCGTACTGCTCGCCGGCGCGGCCATGGCCGCAACGCCGCCGGTGGCGATGGCCGCTCCGGCTGCGCAAGTCGCCAGGGCCGAGACGGCGGACGCCACGTTCGAGGCGATCTCGACCGCCGAGTTCGCATGGCGCCAGAAGCAGACCGCGCCGTGCGAGGACACGCCCAAGGACGCAAAGGTCCAGCTTCCCGACGTCGGTCCGAAGGCGCAGGCCGAGCGGCTCGCCTGCTGGGAAACGGTGGAGAAGCAGCTTGCCGCGATCGACCAGAAGCAGCTCTCGCCCGCCAACCGGGTGAACTTCGCGGTCTACAAGGGCCAGATCGACGCGCTGCTCGCATCGCAGCGCTACCGCGACTACGAGAAGCCGTTCAACGCCGATACCAGCTTCTGGGCCGACCTTGCCGACTGGGCGCGCAATCCGGTCAAGGATCGCGAGGCCGCGGACGACTACATCGAGATGCTGCGCCAGATCCCGCGCTACTACGACCAGCAGATCGAGAACATGCGCGCCGGTTTGAAGCGCGGGTTCACCGCGCCGCACGTCACGCTGGAAGGTCGCGACAAGGGCATCGAATTGATCACGCAGGCGAAGACGGTCGAGGATTCGCCCTTCTACGCGCCGCTGAAAGCACTGCCCGCGACCATCCCCGCCACCGACCGCGAGAAGCTGCAGGCCGAGGCGCGCAAGCTGATCGTCGAAGGCGTCGTGCCCGCTCACGTCAAGCTGCTCGCCTTCATGCGCGGCGAGTACGAGAAGGGCGCGCGCAAGACGCTAGCAGCCTACGACCTGCCCGACGGCAAGGCCTATTATCAGTCGAAGATCGCCGAGTTCGTCACCCTCGACAAGAGCGCGCAGGACATCCACCAGATCGGCCTGTCCGAGATGGCGCGCATCCGTTCGCAGATGGCCGAGGTGATGAGCCAGGTCGAGTTCAAGGGCGACCTCAAGGCGTTCCTGCACTTCCTGCGCACCGATCCGCAGTTCTATCCCAAGACCCCGAACGAACTGCTCTATCGCGCAGCGTGGATCGCCAAGCAGTTCGACGGCAAGGCCGACCAGTTCTTCGGCCGCATGCCGCGCCAGCGCTTCGCCATCAAGCCGGTGCCGGACGACGTCGCGCCGTTCTACACCGGCGGGCGCGGCGGGCCGGGGATCTACCTCGTCAACACCTACAACCTGCCGAGCCGCCCGTTCTACTCGCAGGTCGCGCTGACCCTGCACGAGAGCGCGCCGGGCCATGCGATGCAGATGCCGCTGGCGGCGGAGAACAAGGATCTGCCTGCGTTCCGTCGCGACACCTACCTCTCCGCCTACGGCGAGGGCTGGGCGCTCTACTGCGAGGCGCTGGGCGAGGACATGGGCATGTACGAGACGCCCTACGACCGCTTCGGCATGCTGAGCTATCAGGCCTGGCGCGCCTCGCGCCTCGTCGTCGACACCGGCATTCACGCGATGGGCTGGAGCCGCGAACAGGCGCAGCAGTACTTCCGCGACAACACCGCGCTGTCCGAGCACGAGATCGAGACGGAGGTCGATCGTTACATCTCATGGCCGGGGCAGGCGCTGTCCTACTACATGGGGCAACTGGCCTTCGTCGATGCGCGCAAAAAGGCAGAGAAGGCACTCGGCCCGAAGTTCAACATCCGCGCCTTCCACGATGCGGTGCTGGAACTGGGCGGCGTGCCGCTGCCGCTGATCGACCAGCGGGTCGACCAGCTCATCAAGGACGGCGGCAAGGGGCCGTATCCGGACGAGGAGTGAGTTTTGAATCCCTCCCCGAGCTTGCTCGGGGAGGTGGCAGCGCGAAGCGCTGACGGAGGGGGAATTGCGCAAGGTTCTCCCCCTCCACCACCGCCTGCGGCGGCGGTCCCCCTCCCCGAGACAAGCTCGGGGAGGAATTGGCGTAACTTGCACCCACACTTCGTCATTGCGAGCGCAGCGAAGCAATCCAGCGGCTTGGGCCGACCGTGGATTGCTTCGCTGCGCTCGCAATGACGAACGTCTGGAATGGACACACGAAAACGCCCGCTGGCGAGTGCGGGCTTTACGCCGGGGGAAGATCGACAGGCGGACCGAGGATAACATCGGGTCGGCGTCGTGAGCGTCCGACTGGGACGCGGGGGTCTGGTTTCCACAGCGCGTTGCGAGTGGCCGGGTAGGTGCGGAGAGCAGCCCGGCTCGACCAGTATTCCATCGGACCTGTCCGGTATGACCGACGTTGGGGTTCGCGTCGGTGCCGGTCATGGGACTTCCGGGAGAGCCGCTCCCAGGCCGAGATGAACTCGGTTGGGGGAACGGCCGGGCCAGAGCCTAGAGGACGGTCCGGGTCTTCGATGGACACCGTGGTGCGTAGCTACGGCTTGATACCGCATCCCGGCCCACGACGCCGACCCGATACACCTCTCCAGCGTGATCATCGCCAGATCGGATGTCGCGGTGTATAACCTATACGGTTCATCTTGTCAAGATTTCAGTCTGTTCACCGCAGCCTTTTTTGCAGTTGCACACCTATACCAGATATCGTATACGATATTTCAAATCACAGCGTAGGACGGAAATCTAAATGGCAATCGGTTGGAAGGGTGTTTTCCCGGCAGTCACCACGCAGCTTCGCGCGGACCTGTCGATCGACTTGGCGGACACCCAGCGCGTCGTCGATGATCTGATCCGTGACGGCGTCACGGGCGTGATCGCGCTCGGCACGGTCGGCGAGAACAACTCGCTGGAATTCGAGGAAAAGGTCCAGGTTCTCTCGGCTATCGTCGAAGTCGTCGACGGTCGCGTGCCGGTCATCACCGGCTGCTCGGAATACGACACGCGCCGCGCGGTGCGCTATGCGCAGGCGGCAGAAAAGGCTGGCGCGGACGGCCTCATGCTGCTGCCGCCGATGGTCTACGTGCCCAAGGCGCATGAACTCGTCGCGCACTTCAAGGGCGTGGCCGAGAGCATGGGCCTGCCGATCATGCTCTACAACAACCCGCCCGCCTACCGCACCGTCATCGACAAGGACGTGCTGACCGCGCTGGTCGACGTGCCGAACATCGTGGCGGTCAAGGAATCCGCCCCCGACACCCGTCGCTTCACCGACTTCAGGAACGAGTTCGGCGATCGCTACGTGCTGTTCGCAGGGCTCGACGACGTGGCGCTCGAAGGGCTCTACCTCGGTGCGCAGGGCTGGGTTTCGGGCCTCACCAACGCCTTCCCGAAGGAATCGGTCGAACTCGTCAACGCCTTCGCGCGCGGCGACCATGCCAAGGCGCTCGAAATCTACCGCTGGTTCATGCCGCTGCTCCACCTTGATGCCGAGCACGATCTGGTGCAGTCGATCAAGCTGGCCGAGGAAGTCATGGGTCGCGGTTCCGAGCGCGTTCTGCCCCCGCGCTACGTGCTCCAGGGCGAGCGCCGCGCGGAAGTGATCGCGATGGTCGAAAAGGCCGCGGCGACCCGTCCCGACCTTACGCCCACCACCACCACCGCCACCGTGCTGGCCTAAGGGAGCGTCGATGCGGCATACTTTCTTCTGCATCGACGGCCATACGGCAGGTAACCCCGTCCGCCTCGTGGCGGGCGGGGCGCCGCTGTTGAAGGGCGCCTCGATGTCCGAGCGGCGACAGGATTTCCTGTCGCGTTTCGACTGGATCCGCACCGGCCTGTGCTTCGAGCCGCGCGGGCATGACATGATGTCGGGCGGGTTCCTCTATCCACCGGTCGATCCCGCGAACGACATCGGCATCCTGTTCATCGAGACCAGCGGCTGCCTGCCGATGTGCGGCCACGGCACCATCGGCATCGTCACCTTCGGCCTCGAACACGGGTTGATCCAGCCTGCCGTGCCGGGCCGCCTCAAGGTGGAAGTGCCCGCCGGCACCATCGATATCGCCTACGAGACCGATGGCCCGAAGGTCACGTCGGTGCGCATCACCAACGTCCCCGCCTATGTCGCCGCGCGCGGTATCGAGGTGGACGTGGAAGGCATCGGCCCGCTGTCGGTCGACGTGTCCTATGGCGGCAACTACTACGCCATCGTCGAGCCGCAGGGTGCCTATACCGGCCTCGACGACCTCGGCGCGGCGCGCATCGTCGAACTGTCGAACCGCGTGCGCGAGGCGGTTCGCGCGAAGTTCGAGCCGGTCCATCCGCTCGACCCGACCATCCGTGGCGTCAGTCATGTCCTGTGGGCCGACAAGCCGAAGCACGACGGCGCGGACGGCCGCAACGCCGTGTTCTACGGCGACAAGGCGATCGACCGCAGCCCCTGCGGCACCGGCACTTCGGCGCGGCTCGCGCATCTGGCGGCGGACGGCAGGCTTTCGGTCGGCGACCGGTTCGTCCACGAAAGCTACATCTGCTCGCGCTTCATCGGCCGGGTGGAACAGGCCGTGACGCTGGGCGACCAGCCCGCCATCATCCCCTCCATCGAGGGTTCGGCGGTGGCCACCGGGTTCAACACCATCTGGATCGACCGCGAAGACCCGTTCTGGGCGGGCTTCCAGGTCAAGTAAGTCGTAAAAACCTTCGTCATTGCGAGCGTAGCGAAGCAATCCGGAGCGGCGCGATCCGCTCTGGATTGCTTCGGACCTCAGGTCCTCGCAATGACGAAGCAACAGGAGATCAGTCATGTCCCGCGCGCTCCGCCGCCTGTCCCTGTCCGGCGCCATCGCGGGGGTCCTGCTTACCTCGCCCGCGCTCGCCGCACCGACCCGCGAGCAGGTGGATCGCTCGCTCGCCCTGCGCGAGGACTGGCAATACCTGACGCGCGAGATCGCCTGGCCCGCGACATGGACGCCGGACGGCAAGGCGTTCTCCTATCGCAAGACGGTGGAGGGCGGCTTCGCCTTCGAGACCGCCGACGCCGCGACGCTCGCCAAGACCCCGGCGTTCGACCACGAACGCCTCGCCGTCGCGCTGACGAAGGCGATGGGCAGGCCGGTGCAGGCGCTGCGCCTGCCGTTCTCCGAGTTCGGCTATGACGGGGACCGCACCGCGATCCTGTTCTGGTCGGGCGAGCAGGGCTGGCGCTGCGCTCTGGTCGAGTACACCTGCGCCCCGCAGGCCGACCGTGGCCGTCCGCGCGGCTTCGGCGTGGTGCGCGACCTTTCGGTGCCCGCCGACAACCACCCGCGCGTCTCCCCTGACGGCAAGCGCGAGGCGCTGGTGGAGGACGACAACCTTGTCGTGCGTAAGAAAGGCGGCGGCGATCCGGTGCGGCTGAGCACGGACGGCTCGGCGGGCGACTTCTACGACCCCGAGACGATCGCGTGGTCGTCCGACAACCGCCACCTGATGATCTACCGCGTGCGCCCCGGCTATGCCCGCAAGGTGCTGCGCGTGGAGGCGGCGCCCGAGGGGCAGATTCAGCCGAAGGTGCAGAGCCAGCTCTATCCCAAGCCCGGTGACGCGGTGGATATCGAGCAGCCGGTGCTCTTCGATGTCGAGACCGGCCGCCAGACCGTGATCGACGCCGCGCTGTTCCCCAATGCCTACGAACTGTCCTCGCCGCGCTGGCGTCCTGACGGGCGCTCCGTCTCGTTCGGCTACGTCCGGCGTGGGTTCGGGCAGGCGAAGGTGATCGCGGTCGACGCCGCCACCGGCAAGGCGCACGCCGCCGTTACCGAGGATGCGCGCACCTTCGTCTACGCCGACCGCCGCTTCGCGTGGGAAGTCGGCAAGGCGGGTGACGAGATCGTCTGGGCGTCCGAGCGGGACGGCTGGAACCACCTCTACCTGATCGACGCTCGCACGGGCCGGGTGAAGAACCACATCACCACCGGCGACTGGGTCGTGCGTGACGTACTGAAGGTGGATGACGCCAGGCGGCAGGTGTGGTTCTCCGCCAGCGGCATGGACAAGGGCGAAGACCCGTACTTCCGCCATATCTACCGCATCGACTTCGACGGCCGGAACCTGACCACGCTCACCCCGGAGAAGGCGGACCATACCGCCAGCCTCTCTCCCGACATGACGCTGCTGGTAGACAATTACTCGCGCGTAGATCTGCCCAACGTCAGCGTCCTGCGCCGCGCCAGCGACGGCACGGTGGTCCAGACCGTCACCACCGGCGACATCACCCGCCTCACCGCCGCAGGCTTCCGCGCGCCAGAGGTCTTCACCGCCAAGGGCCGCGACGGCAAGACCGATATCTGGGGCCTCGTCGTGCGCCCGCGCGACTACGATCCGGCGAAGAAGTACCCGGTGATCGAGAACATCTACGCGGGCCCTCACGACAGCTTCGTGCCCAAGCAGTTCTGGCCCTTCGGCTACCACTCGGGCGGGGACAAGGTGATCGGCATGCAGGCGCTGGCCGACCTCGGCTTCATCGTCGTGCAGATCGACGGCATGGGCACGGCCAACCGTTCCAAGGCGTTCCACGACGTCGCGTGGAAGAACCTTCAGGATTCCGGCTTCCCTGACCGCATCCTGTGGCACAAGGCGCTGGCGGCAAAGGATCCCGCCTACGACGTCAGCCGTGTCGGCATCTACGGCGCATCGGCGGGCGGGCAGAGCACGCTCAACGCGCTGTTGTTTCACGGCGATTTCTACAAGGCAGGCGTCGCCTATGCGGGCTGCTACGACAACCGCATGGACAAGATCAGCTGGAACGAACAGTGGCTCGGCTGGCCGGTGGACAAGAGCTACGCCGATGCCTCGGGCGTGGACAATGCCGCGAAGCTGACCGGCAAGCTGTTCCTCATCGTGGGCGAGCAGGACAGCAACGTCGACCCGGCCTCGACGATGCAGGTGGTCGATGCGCTCATCAAGGCGGACAAGGATTTCGACCTCCTCGTCGTTCCCGGCGGCGAGCACAGCGTCGGCCGCTCCACCGGCCCCATCGACTACGTGACGCGGCGGCAGTTCGATTTCTTCGTGCGGGCGCTTCAGGAGAAGTAGCGCCTGCGCGTCGAAGCCCCCGGCGATCATACCCGACAGAGGAACCTGACATGCGCACCATCATCCACACCAGCATGACGGCGCTCGCCGCCAGCCTCCTCGCTAGCCCGGTCCTCGCTCAAACCACGGCCGAGTGGGAGCAGCCCGAAGTGGTGCGACAGGGCGCGGAGCCCATGCACACCACCTTCGACGGGTTCGAGACCCGCGCCGGTGCACTGTCCCGCGACGTGGCGAAATCGCGCTATCACCTCTCGCTCGACGGCGACTGGAAGTTCAACCTTTCCGCCACGCCGGAAAGCCGCCCGGCGGACTTCTTCAAGCCCGAATTCGATGTCAGCGGCTGGGGCACGATGAAGGTGCCGGGCATTCTCCAGGCAGAGGGTCATGGCCGCGCCGTCTTCGTGGGCAGCGGTTATCCGTTCCCGCAGAACCAGCCGAAAATCGACCACGGCATCAACGAACTCGGCTCCTACCGCCGTGACTTCACGGTCCCTGCGCACTTCGCGGGGCGCCGCCTGCTACTGACCGTGGGCGCGGCGGGTGCGGCCTATTACATCTGGGTCAACGGGCAGCGCGTCGGCTACTCGGAGGATTCCAAGCTCCCGGCCGAGTTCGACGTGACCGCCTATGCCCGCCCGGGCAGGAACACGGTGGCGATCGAACTCTATCGCTTCGCCGACGGCAGCTACCTTGAGGACCAGGACTTCTGGCGCGTCAACGGGATCGAGCGCAGCGTGACGCTCTATGCCGCGCCGCAGACGCATATCCGCGATCTCGTCGTCGATGCGGGCCTCGCCAACGACTACCGTGACGGCACGCTGGGCGTGAAGGTCGATCTCGGCGGCAAGTCCGCCGCGATGCGCGTGCGGGCGACGGTGCTCGACGGCAAGCGCACGGTGCTGACGCGCGAGGGAACCGCCGGGGAGAGCGTCGCGCTGTCCGCAAGCCTGCCGGCCGTGCGCACATGGACGGCGGAAGCGCCCAACCTCTACACGCTGCTGGTCGAACTGCTCGACGACAAGGGCCGTCTGGTCGAGGCGACGAGCCGCCGTATCGGCTTCCGCACGGTGGAGATCGCGGGCGGCGAAGTGCGCGTCAACGGCAGGCGCATCATGATCCGCGGCGTCAACCGCCACGAACATGATCCGAAGACCTTCCGCATCGTGTCGGAAGCGACGATGCGCCGCGACATCGAACTGATGAAGGCGGCCAACGTCAACGCCGTGCGTACCAGCCATTATCCCAACGATCCGCGCTGGTACGAACTCGCCGACGAATACGGCCTCTACGTGATGGACGAGGCCAACATCGAGAGCCACGGCTACCTCGGCCTCTCGCAGCAGCACGACAACGATCCGTCCTACCTGCTCGGCAACGACCCCAAATGGCGCGCGGCGCACCTCGACCGCGTGGCGCGCATGGTACAGCGTGATCGCAATCACCCCTCGATCATCTTCTGGTCGCTCGGCAACGAGACCGGCATCGGCCAGAGCTTCGAGGAAGCGGCAAAGTGGGTGAAGGCCAGCGATCCCACGCGCCTCGTCAGCTTCCTTGGCTGGAGCATGAGCAACTGGCGGCACCCGACCAATTCCTACGTCGATATCTTCGCGCCGATGTACGACGACGTGCCCAAGATGCTGGACTACGCCGCCGACCCGGCGTTCACGCAGCCGCTGATCCTTTGCGAATACGCGCATGCGATGGGCAACAGCCTGGGCGACCTTGCGGGCTACTGGCAGGTGATGCGCAGCCATCCCAAGCTGCAGGGCGGCTTCGTGTGGGACTGGGTGGACCAGACCATGCTGATGAAGGACAAGGACGGCCGCGAATACTGGGGGCAGGGCGTGGACTTCGATCCCGACCCCAAGGCCCCCGGTGTTCATGGCGACGACAGCCCGGTGGGCGACGGCGTGATCCAGTCCGACCGCACGCCCGATCCGGAATACTATGAGCTGGCGCATGTCCAGTCGCCGGTGAGCTTCGTGCAGGACGCGGGCGGATACCGGGTCGTCAACCGGCACGACCATATCGACCTGTCCGGCTTCACCTTCGACTGGGCGGTGCTGGAGGACGGCGTAGACGTCGCTCATGGCGCCCTCGCTGCTCCTGCGGTCGGCGCCGGAACGAGCGCACCTCTGTCTGTGCCGATCCCGTCCGCGAAGAACCCTGCCGCCGAGCGCTTCCTCGTCCTGCGCGCGCGGGCGAAGGCGGGCACGGTGCCGACGCAGCCTGCCGGGCATGTCGTCGGGTGGGAGCAGTTCGCCCTGTCACCCGTCGCCTCGGTCAGCGTGCCTGCGGGAGCCATCGTCCCGCAGGAGAGCGAGGGCGCGCTGCGTCTCGCCGCCGGGGATGCGGTGTTGGAGATCGACCGCGCAAGCGGCCTCGTCCGCCGCTATGCGCGCGGTGGCAAGGTGCTGCTGACCGGCGGCGCACCGAACTTCTGGCGCGCGCCGACCGACAACGACGTCGGCGCGGGCGTGCCGAAGAGTCATGCCATGTGGCAGCAGTTCTCGCAGAACCGCCGCGTCGAGGCGGTCGTGGTGGAGGGCGACACCATCGTCGTCCGGCACGACATGGGCGTCGGCTCGGTCAAGGTGGAGACGCGCTGGACCATGGCGACGGACGGCACCGTCGGCGTCAAGGTCCACTTCGATCCGCTGCGCGACACGCTGCCCGATCCCCTGCGCCTCGGCCTCGCGTTCGAGACGCTGCCGGTGCTGGACGCCGTGCGCTGGTACGGGCGCGGGCCGCAGGAGACTTACGCGGACCGCAAGACCGGCGGCATGATCGCGCGCTGGGGCGGCAAGCTGGCGGACCAGTTCCACGACTATGCCCGCCCGCAGGAAAGCGGCAACAAGACCGATGTGCGCTGGATCGAACTGAGCGGCGCTGGCACGGGCCTGCGCGTCACCGGCGCGCAGCCGCTCTCGGCCAATGCGCTGGCGTTCCCCTATGCCGACCTCGCGCTGAAGCCGCCGGGGCAGGCGCACAGCTCCGACATCCGCCCGCACGGCAACGGCACGCTGCTGGTCGACATGGCGCAGGCGGGCGTGGGCGGCGACACCGGCTGGAACCTCGATGGCCGCGCGCACATGCCCTATCGCATCGCGCTCAAGCCGGTGACGTGGTCGTTCACCATCGGCAGGCCCTGACCCCAGTTCCTCCCCGAGCTTGCTCGGGGAGGTGGCAGTCGCGCAGCGACTGACGGAGGGGGAATTGTGCCTCCTCCTCCCCTCTCAAATCCCCCTTCCAACCTCCCCCTCCACCACCGCTTCGCGGCGGTCCCGCTCCCCGAGACAAGCTCGGGGAGGAATAAAAAAGACCCGCCCGGTTCTGCAACCGGGCGGGTCATCCGTTGGACGGCGATACTCGATGGATGGGAGGGTAATCGCCGCCCCTCCTGCGGATACTTAGAAGTTCACGGTCGCGCCGACGAAGATCGTGCGGCCCAGCGCGTCGTAGACGCCCGGATAGGTGTTGCCGTTGCCGAACGACTGCAGCAGGCCGGAGTCGAGGATCGGCGGATCCTTGTCGAACAGGTTGTTCACGCCCGCGCGCAGGGTCAGGCGCTTGTCGATCACCTGGGTCAGCGAAAGGTCGATGTAGTTGTAGGCATCGATCTTGCGGTTCACGGTGGTCTTGTCGGCGCTGAGCAGCGGGTTGTCGGTCAGGCTCGACAGCGTGGTGCCGCCGATGTGGCGCCAGGAGACCGAGGCGGTGAAGTCGCCCGGAGCCATCCACGAGAAGCGCGCGACATGGCGCCATTCGGGGGTGGGCTGGCCGCAGGTGTAGCCGAACAGGCCCTTGCAGTCGTAGGAGCCTGCGCCCGGGACCGGCTGCGAGACCTGCTCGATCAGGTAGGTGCCGACGACGCCCACGTTGATGCTGCCGAAGTTGCCGACATCGAAGGTGTAGTCTGCGTTGACGTCGATGCCCGAGGTCTTGAGGTAGCCCGTGTTCATCGTCGTCGAGATGATGTAGCCCGAGTTCTGGCCGAAGACCTGGCCCGAACGCGGATCGCGGACGAACAGGCCGCAGAAGTACGGATCACCGGTGGTGGCGCACTGGCCCATGATGAGCGACGGCGCGATTTGGCCGATGTAGTCCTTCACCTTGATGTTGTAGTAGTCGATCGACAGCGAGAAGCGGCGCAGCGCCTTCGGAGTGATGACCACGCCCAGCGTGTAGGTGTCGGCGGTTTCGGGCTTGAGCGCGGTGTTGCCGCCGCCAAGGCCAGAGCACTGGTCGGACGGGCAGCCCGGAATGCGGCCGTACATGGCCTGGGTCACGCCGGTGAGCCTGCAGATCTCGAACGAGGCGCTCGGATTGGCGCCGGCGCAGGGATCCGTGCCGTTGACGTTGCCGACCGCCTGCGAGGCGAAGAGTTCCGCCACGTTGGGCGCGCGGATGGCGCGGTTGTAGCTGGCGCGGACGCGCAGGTCGTCGACCGGGGCCCACGACAGTTCGCCCTTGTAGGTCCACACGTTGTAGCCCGACTTGATGCCCGACGAGTTCTGCTTGTTGTCGTAGGACGAATAACGCAGGCCGCCGTTGATGGTCAGCGAGCGGAAGAACGGCTTGTCCTCGATCAGCGGGATCTCGATTTCGCCGAAGGCCTCGGTCACGGCGATGACGCCGTCGGAGGGCAGGGTGCCGTTCTGCTGCGCGACTTCGTCTGCGGTGAAGTTCAGCGTCTCGCGGCGGCGCTCGACGCCCAGCGCGATGCCGACGCCCCGTTCGGCCCAGGGCAGGGTGACGCCCATCTGGCCGAGGTCGCCGCTCAGCGAGCCGGAGATCACGCTCAGCGAGTTGCGCGAAGCGGTGTTGCTTTCGCCGAAGATGTAGGCCGCCTGCTCCGCCGTCACGCCGCCGGGGGTGAAGACGTTGATGGGGATACAATTCGCGTCGGTCCCGTCGATGACCGAGCGGCAGGTCGGGACGCCGTTGACGTTGATCGCGTTCAGCGCGAGGCCGGCCTTCGCCTGGTTCACGTCGTTCAGGTAGGTTTCCTTGAACTTGACCAGCGAGTACATGTAGTTGACGTCATAGCTGAAGCCGCTGCCGATGTCGCCGCGCACGCCTGCCGAGTAACGGTAGTCGTTGAAGCGCAGGTTGTCGCGGCGGGGCTGGCCGACCACGCGGTAGCCGACGTTGGTGGGCGCCGTGGTGTCGGTGCCTGCAGCCGAGCCGCAGATGGCGGCAAGCTGGCTCGCGTTGGCGTAAGGGTTGTTGCACGATACGTCGAACGCCGTGCCGAACCACACCGCCGAAGGCGCGACCTGCGAGAAGGTCTGGTCCTTCATGTACATCACGCTGCCGTAGAGTTCAGCCGCCTTGCTGATCTCGAACCGGGCGAAACCGCCCGCCGTGTAACGCTTGTCGGAGCGCTGGAAGTAGTTGTCGGGCGCGGTGTTGTAGGCGAACGACGGATCATAGGGGACCAGTGTGCCGCTGCCGTTGTTGATGATCGTCTGGCCCATGTAGGGGCTCAGCTCGGAGAGCGGGATGAACGAGCCGTTCGGCGTGTTGCTCGAACCGCCGCAGAAGAGCTGGTCGAAGTTCTTCGAACCCGTGACCGATTCACGATCCTGCAGGGCGCAGGCCGAAACGTCGCGGCTCGACTGGCGCACCGGGCTGAAGCTGCGGTAGCCGCCGTAGACGGTGATGTTGCCGCGGCCGTCGGCGAAGTTCTTGCCCGCCGCGATGTTGATGTCCTGCTTGCCGCCGTCGATGACCGAACCGGGCGCGTTGTCATAGCCGGAAGCGGCCTGCAGCGCGCGGATCGAGCGGTTGTTGTTGTCGTGCTGGGCGAAGCCGGTCTGGACGTCCATGCGGACGCCGTCGAGATCCTTCTTCAGCACGAAGTTGACGACGCCCGAGAGCGCGTCCGAGCCGTAGACCGCCGAGGCGCCGCCCGACAGGATGTCGATGCGCTCGACAAGGGTGCTGGGGATGAAGCTGGTGTTGATAGCCTGCGAGGGCATCATGCGCTGGCCGTCGATCAGCGTGAGCACGCGGTTCGAGCCGAGGTTGCGCAGGTTGATCTTGGAAGTGCCGTCCGAGCCGTTCGAGACGTTCTCGTTCGCATCGGCAGTGAACTGCGGCAGGCGGTTCAGCACCTGCTCGACCGTGGTGGCGCCCTGGTAGCGGAACTCGTCCGAACCGACGACGGTCTGCGGGCTGTTGCTTTCCAGATCGGCGCGCTTGATGCGCGTGCCGGTGACGACGATGTCGTTGGCCGGCGCGTCGGCGCCTGCTGCGGGCGCTTCCTGCGCCTGCGCGGTTCCCGCGATCAGCGCCGTGAGCGCGACCGCGGCATAGAGCTTCCTGTGATGACCCCTCATTTCGTGACTCCCTGATTGATGCGCAATCATTGCGTCATATAGTCGGACAAGTCAAATACCGTATACGAAATACGGTAATCGATGTGACATCAAGGCATCACGGTTCGGTCATATCACTGAAAATGCGCGATTTATGAGCCAGTCTCATAAGGCGCAGAGGCTGAGACAGGAAGGCCCGCCGCCGGAAATCCGGTGGCGGGCCTCTTCAAACGACGCCGATGAGCCGTAGCCGTTAGCTGCCGACGATGACCATCACTGCGCCGCGCGCGGGCACGGAATAGGCGGCGGGCAGGCGATTCGCCGTCTCGCCCGACCATGCGTCCTCGACGCGCGACACTTTGGCGAGACCCGCGTCGGCTGGCGTGAGCGGAAGCGAGGTCGCCGTCTCGCCCCGGTTGAACAGCGCCAGCGCCACGCGGCCGTCGACAAGCGGCTTGGCCCAGACTTCGACCGCACCCTGCTTGCGCACCGCCTTGCCCTGCACACCCTTCGCATCTTGGTCGATGGCGATGACGCGCTTGTTCGTCAGCATTGCCAGCGTCTCGGGCGACGTCTCGCGCAAGTCATGGCCCATCATCAGCGGTGCGGCGGACATCGCCCAGAGCGACATGTGGGTGCGATATTCGTCCGCGCTCATGCCGCCGTTGCCGACTTCCAGCATGTCCGGGTCGTTCCAGCCGTGCGGCCCGGCCCAGTCGGGGTTGCCGTTCTTGTCGAAGCCGATCTTCGCCATGGCCGGGTAATCGTCGGTGATGTCGCCCGTGGTGCGCCACAGCTGCCCGCCGACATCGCGGCCCCAGCTGCCGACATCGAAGCGGCCATATTCGCACAGGGAATAGATGAATTCCCGCCCGGTCGCCTGCAGCGCCGCGCCCATCTCGTAATAGCTGCGCTTTACGGTGTCGGCGTCGGCATAGAACCATTCGCCCGAGCACAGGTCGTATTTCAGGTAATCGAAGCCCCACTCGGCGTAAGTCTTCGCATCCTGCTGGACGTGGCCGTAGCTGCCCTCGTACCCGGCGCAGGTGCGCGGCCCTTGCGAGGAGTAGATGCCGATCTTCAGCCCTTTGGAATGGACGTAATCGGTCAGCGCCTTCATGTCCGGGAACTTGGCATTGGGCTGGAGCACGCCGTTGGCGTCACGTTGGCCCTGCCAGCCGTCGTCGATGTTGACGTAGAGGTAGCCCGCATCGCGCAGGCCCGTCGAAACCATCGCGTCGGCCATGGCGCGCACGGTCTTGTCGTCGATGTGTTCGTCGAACTTGTTCCAGCTGCTCCAGCCCATCGGCGGCGTGGCGGCGATCTTGCTGGGGATCGGCGCGCCAAGCGGGGGCAGGGCGGTGAACTTGAACGCGCGCTCGCTGGCGTCCTTTGCCTTGCTCTTGCGGCCCTTGCTGTCGATGTCGGACTCCCAGATGCGGCCCTTGAGGCGGGCCTGCCCGTCCTCGATGGCGACGCTCCAGTTCTGGGTCGGGTGCGCCTTGTCGTTGATGTTGCGCGCCGTGAAGTGGAGCACGCCGTCCTCTATGCGGGGGTTCTGCATCTCGACCGGGCCGTACCAAAGCGTGGTGACGCTGCCCTCGATATGGTCGCCCTTGGATTTGACCTCCATCATCGTGACGCCGGGGCGCGGCGGTGTCTCGTCGAACAGCCACACGCCGTCATAGGCGGTTTTCGCAAGGGCAGGCGTGGCGGAAAGGCAGGTGCCGAGCAGGGCGGCGGCAGTGAACAGGGCGCGCGACATCGCAATCTCCTGATGGGAGCGAAAGAAAACGGGGTTGGGAGAGAAGCGTCAGGCCTTGGCGGCGGCAGCCTCGCGGCCCGCATCGCTGCGCAGGCGGCCGTAGAGGACATAGACCAGCAGCCCGATGACGTTCCATGCACCGAAGCGGACTAGCGTCGTGCTCGGCAGGCTGAGCAGCAGGTAGGCGCAGCCCAGGATCGTCAGGGTGCCGACCAGCATCGGCTGCGGGCAGCGGAACAGGCGCGGCAGTTCGGGCGATCGGCGGCGCAGGATCATCAGGCAGGCGCCCACGGCCATGAAGGCGATAAGCGTGCCCGCGTTGGCCAGCTCGGCGATCTCGTCGAGGCGGAAGATGCCTGCGACGACGGCGATGGAAATGCCGGTCATCAGCGTGATGCGGGTCGGCGCGCCGGTGCGCGGGCTCACTTTGGCGAGCGCGCGGGGCAGCAGGCCGTCGCGCGCCATGACGAAGAACACGCGGCTTTGGCCGTACATCATGACGAGGATGACCGAGGGCAGGGCGACGACGGCGGCCAGCGCGATCAGATGCGCGGCGGTGGGATGGCCGAGCTGGCGCAGCACCAGCGCGAGCGGCTCGGGCGAGTTTGCGAGCTGCTGGAAAGGCAGCGCGCCGATCGCGGCGATGGCCACGGCCATATAGATCAGCGTGCAGACCACCATCGAACCGACGATGCCGATGGTCAGGTCGCGCTTGGGATTCTTGGCCTCTTCCGCCGACGTCGCCACCGCGTCGAAACCGTAGAACGCGAAGAAGACGATGGCGGCGGCGGCCATGACGCCGCGCTTCTGGCCCTCGATCTCGGTGCTGGCGAAGCCGTAAGGCATGAACGGCTCAAGGTTGCCGCCCTTGAAGGCAGGCAGCGCCATAGCGACGAAGATCGACAGCGCCACCAGCTTGATGATGACGAGAATGATGTTGAGCGTTGCGCTCTCGCGCGTCCCCGCGATCAGCATGCCCATCACGCCCAGCGCCACCAGCACGGCGGGCAGGTTGACGATGCCGCCGCCGTGCGGGCCGACCAGCAGCATGTGCGGCAGGTGTATCCCAGCGGACTCGATCCATCCGACCAGATAGCCCGACCACCCGACCGCCACGGTCGAGCAGGCCAGCGAGTATTCGAGGATGAGGCTCCATCCCACGATCCAGGCGATCGTTTCGCCCATCGCGGCGTAGGAGAAGGTGTAGGCACTGCCCGCCGCCGGGATCATCGTCGCCATCTCGGCATAGGCGAGGGCGGCGCAGGCGCAGACGGCACCGGCGATCGCGAAGGCGAGGATCACCGCCGGTCCCGCGCGTTCCGCGCCGACGCCGGTGAGCGTGTAGATGCCCGTGCCGACGATCGCGCCGACACCCAGCGCGATCAGATGCGGCCAGCTCAGCGTCTTGGCAAGGGAGTGCCCGGATGCGCGTTGGGACAGTTTTTCAATGGATTTTCGCGGTCCGAGCATGTGGTCCCCTGAACTTTTATGGATCAGCCGGTCTGGCTGGCTGTGAAATGGGCGCGCAGGTCGTCCAGCGTGCTGGCGATGTGCGCGGTGAGAAGATCCTTCACCTTGGCCGCGTCTCCCGCGAGCCAGGTTTCGAGCAGTTCGCTGTGCTCGTTATGCGCCCGGTCGCCTCGCCCGGCGGGCTGGAGGTGCGCGATGACGTAGCGTTCCGCCAGCACTTCGAGGCGCTCCACCAGCTGCGTGGTGAGCAGGCGCTTGCCGGGGCGCACCAGCGCGACGTGGAATTCGCGGTTGCGCACGGCCACGTCGTTGAGGTTGCCCTTGGCGGCGGCGTCAAGGATTTCGAAGGCCTTGCGGGCCGCGTCCTTGTCGGCCTCGTCCGCGTGGGTGCAGGCGTAGGCAGCGGCGGCGGGCTCGGTGGCGAGGCGCAGGAGGTAGATCTCCTCGGCCTGATCCTCCGACATCGGGCGGACGAACCAGCCGCGATTGGCCTGGCTGGTCAGCAATCCCTCATGTTCGAGCCGCGCCAGAGCCTCGCGCAGCGGGATCTTGCTGACGCCGAGTTCCGCGGCAAGGGCATCCTGCCGGACCGGTTCCATGACCGGGAGCTTGCCCTCGACGATCCGTTCTCGGATGACGTCGAAGATGCGTTCGGCAAGCGTGCGGACGACGATTGTCACCAAAGTATCTCCATGCCGGTGCCGACGGCGCCCCCCTGGCGTGCGGCCCATACGCCGTATACGGTAGATGATCGGCTTTCCGGCTGCAATCTGCCGGAAATGCGGCGTCCACCGATGGGTGACTGAACTGAACCTAGACGCACCAGAGCGCTACCTGCGCGGGCCTGAACGCAACCGGGATAGAGCAGAGCGGACGACATGCGCGGTATGGATGGCCTTGTGCGATCGGGCGTCATTTGTTATATGGTATACGGTATAGTCTGACTATTGCAACGGAGTTTTCGTGGGGGTGATCGGTATCGTCGGCGGCGGGGTCGTCGGCCTGTGCGCGGGGCTGGAACTGCTGGAGGCGGGGCATCGCGTCACGCTGGTCGACGACGACCGGGACGCGCAGGCCGCGTCATGGGGCAACGCCGGGCACATCGCGGTCGAGCAGGTCGAGCCGCTGGCCTCCATGGACATGGTGCGCACCCTGCCCAAGCGGCTGTTCATGCGCGGCGGGGCGCTGGCCTTTCCGCCCGGTGCGATGGCGCAGTGGATGCCTTTCGGCCTGAGGCTGCTGGCGGCGTCGCGACCGGCACGCTTCCGGGCCGGGTGCGCCGCGATGACGCCGCTGATGGCGGGCGCGCTCCCCGCGTGGTCGGCGCTGGTCGAGCGTATCGGTGTGCCGGACCTGCTGCGCGATCACGGCCACTTCGTGCTGTGGCAGGACGGCAAGGCGGCACAGGCAGGCCGCGCGGCGTGGGAGTCTGCCGAGACCGGCAAGGCGCAGGTCCATCCCGCCACCGCCGAGGACACCGCGCGTCTTTCCGACCTGTGCCGCGAGCCCGTCGCGGGCGCGGTGCGTTTTTCGGGGACGGCGCAGATTGCCGACCTTGGCGAGTTGCGCGAAGCGCTGCGCCGCGCCTTCATCGCGGGCGGCGGCACGATCATGGAGGCTAGGGCCGAGATCAGCCTCGTCGATGGACGCGCGTGCATCGCGGGCCTCGATACCGATCGCGTTCTGGTCTGCGCGGGCGTGCGGTCGCGCGCGCTGATGGAGGCGCTCGGCCACGAGGTACCGATGATCGCCGAGCGCGGCTACCACATCCGTGCCGATGCGCGTAACTGGCCTGCCGACCTGCCGCCGGTGGTGTTCGAGGAGCGCTCGATGATCGTCACCCGCTATCGCGACACCGTGCAGGCCGCCAGCTTCGTCGAACTCGGCCATCCCGACGCGCCCGCCGACCCGCGCAAGTGGGAGCGGCTGGAGCGGCACGTCGCCGAATTGGGCCTGCCGATCTCCGGTCCGTTCCGCCGCTGGATGGGCTGCCGCCCGACCCTGCCGGACTACCTGCCCGCCATCGGCCGCTCGACGAAGGCGGCCAATCTCTTCTATGCCTTCGGGCATCAGCACCTCGGCCTCACGCTGGCGCCGGTAACGGCCCGGCTGGTGGCCTCGATGATGGCGGGGGAGGAGCCTGCGCTCCCACTCGCCGCCTTCGACCTCGCCCGTTTCGCATAAGGACAAGACTGACATGATCGGCGGATCGACCGCAGAAACCGAACTGGCCGGCCTCTCGGCATGGGCCGACCGCGCCATCGCCCCTGCCCTGGGCATCACGGCGACCGAGCGCGAGGCGCGCATGGACCGGGCGCTCGCGCTGACCGATGATCTCGGTGCGGATGCGCTGCTGGTCGATGCCGGGGCGTCGCTGCGCTACTTCACCGGGCTGCCCTGGGGCCAGACCGAGCGCCTCGTCTCGATGCTGCTCGCGCCCGGCCGCAAGCCGATCATGATCTGCCCGCATTTCGAGATCGGCACGCTGGAGGCCGACCTTGCCGTGCCGGTCGAGATCCGGTCGTGGCAGGAGGACGAGGATCCCGTCGCGCTGGTGCTTGACGCGCTGGCGGAAATCGGCGCGAAGACGCTCGCGATCGACCCGGAACTGCCGTTCCACTTCGCCGAGCGCATCCGCAGCGGCGCTTCGGCGCGGCTGGTGGACGCGATGCCGGTCATCAAGCAGTGCCGCATGGTCAAGTCGGCGGCGGAACTGGCGCTGATGCAGCAGGCCAAGTCGATGACGCTGGAAGTCCACCGCGCCGCCGCGCGCATCCTGCGCCCCGGCATCCGCCAGAGCGAGGTCGTCCACTTCATCGACGCCGCGCACCGCCGCCTCGGCGCCAGCGGATCGAGCTTCTGCATCGTCCAGTTCGGGCAGGCGACCGCCTTCCCCCATGGCCTTCCCGGCGACCGCGCGCTGGAAGAGGGGCAGCTTGTCCTCATCGACACCGGCTGCACGGTGCAGGGCTACCACTCCGACATCACCCGCACGTATGCCTTCGGCGACGTCGCGCAGGACATCCGCGACATCTGGGCCGTCGAGAAGGAAGCGCAGCAGGCCGCCTTCGACGCGGTGCGTCCCGGCGAACCCTGCGAATCCGTGGACGCCGCCGCGCGGGTGGTGCTGGCGAAGGCGGGCCTCGGCCCCGACTACGCGCTCCCCGGCCTGCCGCACCGCACCGGCCACGGCATCGGCCTGTCGATCCACGAACCGGCCTACCTCGTGCGCGGCGACCGCACGCCGCTGGAGCCGGGAATGTGCTTCTCGAACGAGCCGATGATCGTCGTCCCCGGCCGCTTCGGCGTCCGGCTGGAGGATCACATGTATGTGACCGAAACCGGAGCGCGCTGGTTCACCGAGCCGCAGGTGGCGATCGACCGCCCATTCGCCTGATCGCGACAGAAAGCGCGATCAGAGGGTTGAAATGCGAATGATACCGGTGTCATAACGCGGTCTTCCAAAGGCGAACGGGAAGGGCTGCCGGTCCGATCCCGCATGGGAGAGACATCCGCGTGTTGCATACCTTTCGGCGTTTCGTGGCTAATCGGGCCTGTTCTACCCTCGCTCTGGCCGTGGCCGGCCTCTGCGTCGCGGTGCCCGGCGCGCAGGCGCAGGATGCCGAAGGGCTGCTGTTCCGCGCGCCGCTGGACGACGGGTTCGACGCCACCGTCTCCGGCGGGGCGGCGGTGCCCAACTTCAAGAGCGATGTCTCGATCGTGCCCGACGGCGCGGTCGAGGGCGCGGGGCGCTGGACCGACGGCGGCTACGTCGCGTGGGAAGCGCCGGGCAACATGCTGGCGCAGCGCGGCACGCTCTCGTTCTTCTGGCGCAGCCACACGCCGGTGGGCGAAGCGCCCTTCGTGATCTTCCGCGCCAGCGCGGGCGACCATACCAGCTGGGACATGGCATTCCTGCGCATTGACTGGAACGGCCACGGCTTCGACGCCTTCGTGACCGACGCCAACCTTTCGCGCGTGCGCGTGAGCTGGACTATCCCGACCCCGCCGACGCCCGAGGCATGGCACCACGTCGCCTTCGGCTGGGACGAGGCGCAGGGCGTGCGGCTGTTCTGGGACGGCAAGCAGGTCGCCGCGAAGCAGCAGGCGGCGGACCTCGACATGGAACTCGACCAGTTCGGACTGGCGGGCCGCGTGATCGCGCCGCATCAGGTGCAGAGCCGCTACAACTTCATGCGCGGCTCCGACCTCGACGATATCCGCGTCTACGACCGCATGCTGGACGAGGGCAACGTCGCCCGGCTTGCGGCGCGGCAGGAACCGGCGGCTCCTCCGGCGCCGCCCGCCGCCGACATACGCGCTGCGTGGCTCCACCGCTTCGGCTGGGACACGGCGGCCCCGCCCGCGCTGGCGGAGGCGACCACCGTGGTGCGCAAGGTGGAATTCGCCGACGCCAAGGATCTCAAGGAATGGATGTGGAAGGGCATCGACGGCATCGCCGAGACGACCTGGCCCGGCGTCTACAACCGCTCCCGCCTGCCGGGGCGTGACGACTATTTCCAGCTCCCGGACTGGAACGTCTATGTCGAGGGCGGCAAGACCTACGAACTGACGCTGCCGCAGGGTGCCGCCTTCAACCGGGTGGAGATTCGCGGCGCGGCCTATGGCGCGCTGGAATGGTCGCCGGACGGCAAGGCGTCATGGAGCAGGCTGGCGACGCGGCGGAAGGGCGTGGTGCGCTCCGCCACCGATACGGCGGTCAAGACCGGCGGCGTGCTGCGCTTCACCAACGTGATGCAGGAACAGCCGATCCAGGAGATCTGGGCCTACGACATGCATCCGGGCGAGGTGCCCGCCGGAACCTTCCAGCTCAGCTACACCGTGAACGCCAAGGCCGCTTCCGACCTCGGCGCGCTGGACCGGCTCAACCGCTTCATCGCCGGGCGCTATCCCGCGCACGAGCGCGCCACCGTGGTCGCGCTGCCGACGAGCGGGGTGAAGGCGGCGGTCGGCGCGGGCAGCGCGGGCGCATCGGGCACCGCCGCCCGCAGCGCCGACGACCTGCCGCTGGTCCACGTCCTGCTCCCGTCGAACTTCGGCGATGCCCCGGCGGACCGCCCGCTGGCGCGCGCATGGAACTACGGCTGGGAGAACGTGCATGACGGGCTCGACGGCGTGGCGATCGACCTGCCCGCCATCGATGCGAAGCCCGATGCGAAGGGGCTGATCCCGCTCGACATCCGCATCAAGGATCCGATCTGGCCGGAACGGGACATGATCGACGTGCAGGTCTCGGTCCGTCCCGGACAGCCGCGCACGCTCTGGCTCGACCTGCGCGACCGCATCCTGACCGCCGACAGCCTCTACCTCACCGTCGCCTCCGCCGCGCCCGATTTCGGCGCGACCTCGCTCGACGGGATGAAGGTGCGGATGGTCTTCAAGGACCGCAAGGCGGCCATGGCGGAGCATGTCGCGGACCGCTTCAACCAGGTGAAGGACAACTGGGCCTTCCTGGTGGAAGAGCACACCGCCTCCAAGCGCGCGGGGCTCTACCGCCGCCTCTACGGCGACATCACCGACCTCCTGCGCGTCGATCCGGACAATCTGGAGGCGCGGCGCTACTGGGCGGACATCGGCTATTCGCAGGACCAGCTGCCGCCATTCGTCCAGCCCGAGGCACCTGCGGGCGTGCCGCTCTGGGCCTTCCGCCAGCTCGAAGACCTCAAGCTGACGCGCGAGTTCGTGAACTGGTGGATCGACAAGCGGCAGGTGCCTTACGGCGACTTCGGCGGCGGCATCTCGGACGATACCGACCTCACGCAGCAGTGGCCGGGCCTTGCGCTCATGGGCGTCGATCCGGACAAGATCAACGCCTCGCTGAAGGCACTGTCGGATGCGGTCTACAAAAACGGGATGATCGTCAACGGGCTGAGCTTCATCAGCACCGACGAACTCCACGTCTACGAGGAAGGCATCAATTCCGACGCCGAGCGGCTCTACCTCAACTGGGGCGAGCCCAAGGCGGTCGAGCGGATGATGGCGACGGTGCGCGGCCTGAAGGACGTGATCCGCGTCAATCCCGCCGGGCACATGCACATCTCCTCAAGCTGGTACGGCGGCAGCAAGATCTACCGCGACGAGCCATGGGCGTGGCAGAAACCCTATGGTTTCGTCATCATGCACACCCCGGTCCTGCTGGGCGTGTTCAACGCCGACCCGACCGCGCGCGGCATGGTCACGGGGCTGATCGACGGGCTGCTGGCGCACGGCAAGCAGGGCGCGGACGGGCTCTGGACCTTCCCCAACGACATCAGCTTCGACCACGACACCGAGCGCGCGGGCGACGGCGGCGGGGCTTCGCTGCCGATGCAGTCGGCCTGGGCGGCATGGCGCTTCACCGGCGACGACAAGTACCTGCGCCCGGTGCTCGGCCGCCTCGGCAAGAGCAACTTCGCGCCGCTGACGGAGATCAACGAGAACGCCATCACCGTGCTCGACAAGCGCAGCGCGTGGCGCGACGCGGTGCTCAAGGCGGCGGCGGGCGGCAACGACTTCGCCCGGTTCGAGGCATGGAACGCGACCGGCGACCGGTCGTGGCTGGAGGCGCTGAACGCGGCGGGCATCGCCGACAAGGCCCAGCACATGTACATGTACACCGAGGGCCATTGGTGGAGCGACCGCGTGGATGCGCCCAACGAACTGCTCCAGCGCGAGCGGCTCGGCGGCATCGCGCTCAAGCGCAACCAGACTTATCCGGGCAACGCGGTGAGCTGGCGCTTCGCCGATCCCGAGGCGGCGGTGAAGGTCGCGCTGCTGGTGCGCGATGCGACGCCGGAGCGCTTCACCGTCGTCGCCTACAACACCACAGCCACCGAACAGCGCGCCGAGATGGGGACATGGAACGTCACCGCCGGCACCTGGGAGATGACGCAAGGCATCGCCCCGGACGGTGGAGACACGGCACAGAACGGCACCGAGACGCGCCTTGTGGAGCTTGAACGGGGCGCGGCGCTGCCCGTTGCTTTCGCACCGGGCACCACAACTGTCCTGACCTTCCGCCTGCGCGACAAGGCCGCCACCCAGCCCGAGCATCGCCCCGATCTCGGCATCGGACCCGACGACGTGACCCGCAAGGGCAACCGCATCGGCGTGACGGTCCACAGCCTCGGCTCGGTCGATGCGCCCGCCGGAACGGTGACGCTGGAGACGCCGGAGGGCAAGGTGCTCTCGACGGTCCCGGTCACCGCGCTCGCCGCGCCGCGCGATCTGTCGCCGCGTACTGCTCAGGTCTCGCTCACCGTGCCGAAGGGCGCGCCGTCCGTACTGCATGTGCGGGTATCGGCGGGCGTGCCGGAAGTGACGCAGCGCAACAACCTGGTCGTGCTTGGCGGGGAGGGCGGTCGATGAGCCTGCGCGTAGCCCTGCTTCTCGCGCTGGTCCTGTCGCCAGCCCCGGCGCTGGCGCGTCAGGTGACGTGGACCTTCGACAACCTGCAGAGCATCGGCAAGCTGCGCCCGCAGGTGGTCGGCGATCCCAAGGTGGAGGACAGCACGGTCGGCAAGGCCGTGGTGTTCGACGGGGTGGACGATGCCCTCTACCTTGGCCGCCATCCACTGGCGGGTGCGGCGCAGTTCACCGTGGAGGCGACGTTCCGGCCCGACGGTGGCGCGTTCGAGCAGCGCTGGCTGCACCTCGCCTCCGACGATCCGGCGAACCAGACGCGGATGCTGTTCGAGATCCGCGTGGTCGGCGATTCGTGGTATCTCGACAGCTTCGTGAAGGGGAAGGGCTATTCGCAGGTGCTGATCGACCCGAAGAAGCTTCATCCGGTGGGCCGCTGGTATCACGTCGCCCAGACCTTCGACGGCAAGACTTATCGCAGCTACGTGGACGGCGTCCTCGAATGCGAGGCGACGCTTGAGAATTTCTCACCGCAGATGCCGGGAAATGCATCGGTCGGCGTGCGCTATAATCGCGTCAACTACTTTCATGGAGCAGTCCGCACGGCGCGTTTTACTGATCGGGCGCTGAAACCGGGCGCTTTCAAGCTCTTGCGCCGAAAGTAGAAACGCGCCGTTGCACAACGGCATTGCATGATCGCCGCAAAGATTTCGGTGGATTGCCCTGTCAGGCAGATGACCTGAGCCGCCACATCATGTATGATCGTGGTCATGTCGATCTTATGCATGATTGGGCGGCACAGGCCGTCCGCCGTGTCGATCGCGCGCGACAACGGCGATGGATATCACGCGCTGTGTGACTGCTGTTCCGTGCCCATCGTGCGGTCGCGGACCGGCCCGTGGCGGGCGGCTCCCGCTCCGGTCAGGCCCGGACGATCCCCCGCAATCTGACTTAGCCCTAACGCCTGCCTTTCCCGGCGATTCCGGCGGCCCATAGCAGGCCGCCGCGAACGTGGTTCAGGACCACGGGATCCTGCCAGGCTTCGGGAGGATGGCCGAGCGCGGTGTAGAACACCCGCCCGCCCTCGAAGGCGTGCGCCCACGCGATCGGCTGCAACCCGGTGTCTGGCTCGCCGATCGAGGTGGGGGACAGGGTCAGGAGCGGCTTGAGCGTCGGATCGACGTCGGCGAGCCAGTACCATTCGTCGGTGAGCGTGAACTCCGTGGGCAGCCCATCGATGGCCGGGTGCGAGGTTGGCGAGCGCCGCAGCGTGCCGGTCGGCGTGCCCTTGGGATGGCGGGCGAAGCGCGCGCCGATCATCCGTCCGTACCAGTCCCAGCCATAGTGCGAGTCGGCTGCGCCGTGGATCGCCAGAACGCCCCCGCCGCGTCGCATGAAGCTCTGGAACGCGGTTCGCCGCGCGCCTGTCAGCCATTCGGTTTCGGGCTGGTTGCGCCGCGTGGTGGTGCTGACCAGCGCGATCACGCGCACATTGTCGAGCGGCCGGTCGAACCGTTCGGGCGCGTCGGTCGTCTCGACCAACATGCCCGCCTCCTTCGCCATGGCGGCGATGGCGGCGGCGGCAGGCTCGATCGATGCATGGCGGAAGCCGGTGGTGTGCGTGACGATGAGAACCGTGCCCGGCCCCTTGCGCCGCGCCTCGGCGGGACTCGCGAGGCCGGCAAATGTCGTTAGCGCTATCAAAATCAGCGCCAGAAGCCGTGCTCGGACTGCGATGCGCATTTCTTCTCTCTCCCCGCCGTGCGCCGTGATCCGGCGTCGCCGCGGGCAGCCTAGGCAGAGATTGCTGGCGCCACAACCGGTTACTGCCCGAACCCGAGCACCGTAAGGGCCACGAGGCGCCGATTTGCTGTGTCGGAGCAGACTTCGGCGCAGCTACGTCAGCCAAATCTTAACCATGCTTTATCGATTTGGCGCCTAATCGCCGCCCCAGAATACGGAGTTTTGCGTAGGCCATCTGGGGCCGGTGGCGGCAGCGGGGCGGCGTGTCACCGGGCCGACCTCAGGGGTCTGCGAATGTCCGGCGGCAACGCCGTCCAGTTGAACAAGAACCCAGTCCGGTTGCGTATTCGCCGGTCGGGAATGTGGGGTTCCAGTTATGTCCGTCCGTCTCGTAAGCCATGTCGCACTGGTCTGGGCCGCCGTCATGAGCACGCCCGTCGTCGCGCAGGAAGAGGGGCCCGCCGCCGACGCCGCGAATGACGGCGACATCATCGTCACCGCCCGCAAGCGCGAGGAACGCGCCATCGACGTGCCGATCGCGGTCACGGCGATAAGCGGCGCCACGCTGGAGAAGCGCGGCGCGCGCAACCTTGCGGACTTCCTGCAGGAAGCACCCGGCGTCGGCATCTACGACGGCGGGTCGGCGCTCGGCACCAAGATCACGATCCGCGGCATCTCGACTTCGCTCGGCGCGAACGAGAACGGCTTCTACCTCGACGACCTGCCGTTCACCGGCGTCACCGTGCCGCTCAGCCCCGACGTGCGTTCCTGGGATCTCGACCGCGTGGAGATCCTGCGCGGGCCGCAGGGCACGCTGTTCGGCGAAGGCTCGATGGGCGGCACCGTGCGCATCCTGACGCGCGGCGCGGACCTCGACAACTGGGAGGCCAAGGCGCAGGGCATGGTGTCCGACACCAAGGGCGGCGGCACCAACGGCGGCGCCAAGGGCGCGTTCAACGCCCCGATCATCCCCGGCGTCCTCGCGGTGCGCGTCGCCGGCACGCACGAGCGCTATCAGGGCTGGATCGACAACAGCGATGCCGGCACCACCAACGTCAACGACCAGACTTACGACACCTTCCGCGCCAAGGCGCGCTTCGACCCGACCGACCGCCTGTCGTTCACCGGCAGCTACTGGTGGTCGAAGTCCGACTTCCCCGAAGGCGGCAGCAATGCGCGCGACGGGGCGCAGCAGTCGCGCTCGACGGTGCCGTCCAGCAAGAGCCGCATGGAGCTTTACGGCGGCACCGCGCGCTACGATCTGGGTGGGGCGGAGCTGTTCTACTCCTACTCGCACCTCGACTTCGGCGTGCCGCAGCAGGGCGCGTCGCCGTTCGGCAGCATCGACGTCAACATCGACATCGCGGTGGACGCGCATGAACTGCGCCTCGCCTCGACCGGCGACGGGCCGCTCAAGTGGACCGTGGGCGGCTATGCCCGCAACAGCCAGCGCAACGACACGGTGAAGTTCCCGGCCTTCGGCGTGGACAACGACGCCGAATTGCGCACCCGCGCCCGCGCCCTGTTCGGCGAAGCGACCTACACGCTGCCGGGCGCGCCGATCGACCTGACCGCAGGCCTGCGCTACTTCGAGGACCGCCTGCGCGGCTTCGAGGCGAACTCGGGCGTCGTCACCGACCAGCCGGGGAACACCTACCATTCGTGGAACCCGCGCTTCTCCGTCGCGTGGCATCCGGTCGAGAACACGACGATCTATGCCAGTGCCGCCAAGGGCTTCCGCTCCGGCCAGCTCCAGCCGACCGTGCCGCTGACGCTCGGCCCGATCTACGGGGTGAACCTGCCCGCCGCGCTCAGCCAGGATTCGATCTGGACCTACGAAGTCGGCGCCAAGGCCGACCTGTGGGGCCGCAGGCTGACGCTCGAAGGCGCGGTGTTCTACAGCGACTGGAAGGACGTGGCCGTCCGCATCCCGATCCCGGGCACCTCGTTCAACGGCCTCATCAATTCCGACGGCACGCGCACCAAGGGCGTGGAGCTGAGCCTCGTCGCGCAGCCGGTGAAGGGCCTGAGCCTGTCGGCGGGTGGCGCCTACGTGGACGCCGAATATGTCGGCGCGGTGGACGGCACGGCCATCGTCAAGGGCTCGGCGGTCGACGACGTGGCGAAGTTCACCGCCAATGCCGCGATCGACTACAGCACCGCGATCACCGACACCCTGCAGGCGTTCGGACGCATCGGCTGGCAGCACAGCTCGCCGCGCCGCAATTCGTCCTATTCCTACTTCCTGCCGGGCGACACCATCGACCGCGTCGATGCGCGCATCGGCTTCGATTTCGAGCGGTTCACCGTGGCCTTCTTCGCCGACAACCTGACGAACGAGGGCGGGGCGACCAGCTACCGCTCGGTCGAGCAGCTCTCGGCGACCGAGTTCGACATCACCTCCAACCGCCTGCGTCCGCGCACGGTGGGCATCGAGGCGAGCTTCGACTTCGGCGGCCCGGCGCGCTGATCGCGTCGCCAGTCAGAACGTCACGTCGATCCGCACGGTGTCGGTATAGGCTCCGGCGGGCGGCGTGACCTGGCCCGGCAGCACTTCCGCCCGGTAGGTATAGCCCTGCGTGGTGACGGAATCGTAGGTTCCGGCGTTGGTGTCCGCGCCGGAACTGCTGCGCCTGTCCGTCCCGGTCGGGCCCCAGCGGCTGGTCGAGGTGGCGGACTTGTAGATGTCGTAGCTGATGTAGTTGCTCGTCGTGCCCGCCCGCATCCGGCGTACCCCGTTGAGCGCGTTGCCGCCGTTGTCGAGGCCGACGCTGTAGGACGCCCCGGCGCTGCAGCGGATCAGGATGGTCCGGGTGATCGGGTTGAAGCTGCTCACCAGCGGGGCAGAGCCGAAAGTCGCGTTGGGCGCGGTGATGATGCAGTCGTTCTGGATCACGAGCTGCACGTTGATCCTTACCGCCGTGCCGCTGCCCCATGTCGGTGCGCCCAGGACTGGCCGCACGAAGCCCGGGCTCGCCGAATAGCTCAGGCACGCCACCACCCCCACCGAACACACCGAGTAGTACCAGCGCAGGTCCATGAAGCCGTTGTAGGTTCCCGCGGGCAGCGCCGACTTGGGCACGGTGCGGATGTAGATCGGCACCGTGCTGTTGGTCCCCGAGAACAGGCTGAGCACGCTGAGCGAGGAAAGGTTCTGGAACGTCCCCACCGTCATCGCCGTGCCGTTCTGCGTCAGCGAGGGGATGAACGAGATCGTCTGGCTGTTCGGCCCGGTAAGCAGGAAGGTGGTCGCGTCCAGCCGCAGCCCGACGTAATGCGTGGTCAGCAGGGCCAGGGTGACGTCGCACTGGAGCCCCGCCGAGCCGCTCCCCTGCTGCGCGGTCGCGGCGACGGCGTAGGAACTCGGTGTTCCGAGCGAGACGGTCGATCCCGCGACCGTGCAGGCCGAAGCCGGAGTGGCAGCCATCGCCAATGCGAGCGCCATGATGGGCAGCAGCTTGCGGAAGATCAGCGGCATGTGAGCCTGCCGAGATCGATGATCTGGTTTCCGCCAGGCGTGGCCGGGAAGGTCATCCGGCAGCTTGCGCCTTCGGGCAACTGCACTTCCACCACGTTCTGCGCGGCCACGTTCTCCATGTAGAGCATCCCGTCCCACCCCATGTACGTCCTGTCGGTCTGGTTCACCGTGACGAGCGAGCCTGCCGGAAGCGGCGCGCCGGTTGCGTCGGTGGCGATGGCGCGGGCGGGGCTCATGCGCTGGACGGGGAAGCGGATCACATGTCCGCTGCCCGCCGCGATGGCGATCTTGCGGCTGACGACCGGCGCCTTGACGCTGGCGGGCAGGCCCAGCGTGTCGATGTCGTAGCGCGCGGGATAATAGGCGCTGGCGGCGGGGATGAGGAGCTGGCCGTTGCGGTTGGTCTCGCCGATGAGCTGGTTCTCGTAGCGCACCGGCACGCCCGCCTCGCCCCCGGTGTTCACCACCGCGAAGGCGTCGGTCACGCGGTTGGCGGCGAAGACCGCACCGTCCATGAAGACGAGAGATCCGCTCGCGCCGAACCAGCCGGTCGCGTCGTCGCGGCCATAGGCGCCCGCGCGCAGTTGTATGGGTTGGGTCCGCCATGCCACGTCGCCGCGCAGGTAGGGCCTGCCGCCGTCCTCGCTGAAGGCGCTGGCGTTCCAGCCGAAGCCGCCATCGGTGGGCACCGCACGCGTGTAGTCGGCACGCACGCCCGTCCGGCCCCGGTCGTCGCGCGATACTCCGCCGCTGACCATGCCACTGCCGAGCGGGATCGTCAGCGTCAGCGCGCCTGACCAGCGGCGCTCCGCGAACTCGCGCGAGACGGTGGCGTAGAGCCGCATGTCGCGCCAGAGCGGCAGCGCCCACGATGCATTGACGAGCCGGGTGTCGCGGCGCTCCAACTGGCGCAGGTCGAAGTAGCCGACGCCAAGCGTGCCCGCGCGGCCGAGCGAGAGGCTGGCGGTGGCGGCGGTCAGCCGCTCGCGCCTGCCGCGATCGTCGCGGTCGAGCAGGCCGAGGTCGAAGTATCGGCTGTCCTGCCGACTGTGGCGCACGCCGAGCGAGAGGTTCCGCGTCTGGTACTCGTAGCCGACCGTCAGTTGCCCGCCGCCATGCCCGCGCCCGAAGCTGCGGCTGTAGGATGCGCTCGCGACGCCGAAATTGCCGAGCTTCACCACGCCGCCGCCGCCGATCAGGCGCAGGCCCTCGGCAGCCTCGGCGCGCATCTCCAGCGTCACCCCACTGGTAAGGCCGTGGCGCCCATAGGCGCTGGCTGCCGGGGAGCCGTAGTCGAAGTTGCGGATTCCGTAATTGCGCCGCAGCGCGCCTCCGGCGACCGCGTAATCGGTCAGGCCGGGCCGCAGCAGCGCGCTGCTGACGTAGAACGGCATGGCCGTGGCGATGCTGCGGCCATGGATGTCGGTGACGATCAGGTTCGCCTCGCCCCGCCCGTTGATCGGCGGCAGCGTGTCGAGTGCGAAGGGGCCGGGATTGACCCGGCTTCCGGCGATGCGCTGGCCGTTGACGACGAGATCGACCGTGGAGGGCAGCGCGGCGCTCCCGGCGAATTCGGGCAGCGGATAAGTGATGACGTCCGGGCGTATCGCGAAATCGCGCGAGACCTGCGCCCCGCCGAGCCGCACTGCCGGAGCCCAGGCCAGCGTGCGCGTGATGACGTCGCCCGCCTCCACCGTGGTCACGCTGCGCTCGTCCGACCAGCGCCAGTGCGTGTCGTAGCGGATGAAGCTGCGACCCGCGCCGGTCTGCACGGCGGACGTGGAGGAGAACACGCCAAGGCGCCCGAACACGCGCAGTTCCTGCCAGAGCGAACCCTGCGTCGTCCCCCTGCCGCCGGTCACGTAGAGATCGTAGTTCAGCAGCGCCCCGGTATCCTGCTCGGCCCGGCGGAAGCCGCCCTGCCGCCCGCCGATGTACTGGGACGGCAGGTAGTTCGGCGTCACCGTCAGGTGCAGTTGCTGATGCGCTACGTCGTAGGCGGCGGCGACACCGTCAAGCTGGTCGACGAACAGCGTCTCTTCGAGCCTGTCGAACTGCATCCCCGCGCGGCGCAGGTCGTTGGCGCGAAGCTGGAAGCGGCTACCCCGCTTGATGACCGGGGCCACGATCCCGCGCTCCATGCCGTTGACGACGAGTTCCAGTTCCAGCCGCTGGTCGATCTCCATGTCGATGCGATCGGGGGGAGGGGGCAACTCGGAAAAGACCTCCGCCTCGGGGGCCGGGGCGTCGGGGGCGAGCGCCAGTAGGGGCCATGCCGGATCCTCCGCCGCCCGTGTCGCGACCGGCGCGAGCAGGCTCGCCACGATCGCCGCCGCCAGCGGCAGGAGCCGGCGGAGAAGCGGTGGCGAAAGGATGGCGGCGGGCATTCGGGGTCATTCCGGCAACCGCTCGATACGCGCGTCCGGCTCTCCGTTGAGCTTGGCGACGAGTTCGCCCCTGGCGCTCACGTCGCCGGGAAGCGGCCAGCGCATCGTCGCGCCGGGCAGGACGTAGCCGAACAGGCCCTGTCCGATCTTCGCCTTCTCGCCGGTGAACGCCACGTCGGTCAGCCGGGCGTGTCCTGCGCCGTCGTTGCGTATTTCCAGAAACCGGCCCTTGGCATCCGATCCCGCGCGCCATGCGAGATGGGGCGGCGGGGGCGGCGCGCCCTTGTTGTCCTTCTTTCCCGCACCTTTTGCGTAAGAGAACAGCGGCAGCGAATAGCGCATGCGGAACGCGATGGAGGCGCCCGCAGCCTGCTGGGCGTCCGCCGTCGGGATCTGGTCGACGACGATGCGGTAGGGCTTTTCCGCTACGCCCGGAGGCGGCACCGTCCGGGTCAGGCGCACAAGTTGCCGCTCGCCCGGCGCGATGCTGAGGATCGGCGGGGTGCCGAGCACCTCGTTCTGCGCCGCATAGACGTTCTCCCCATCCCGCTGCGCCCACGCATAGACGCGGACCTGCAGGGTGACGGGCGTGCGACCGGGGTTCTCCAGCCAGAGCGCGGCGGCGGGTTCGTCGGCCTCGATCACCGGATTGACGGGCCAGATGAGCAGCGAGCCGGGTGTTTGCGCGCTCGCAAAATTGCCGGGCAGGGCGGCCAGAACGATTGCGGCGGCGACTGGGACATTTCTCATCGGCTTCCTCCCGATCCGCATGGCTTCACCATGTCAGCGTGATGGTCAGTGTGTCGGTGTAAGTGCCGGGCGGCAGCGTGCCGGGCAGCGTGAGCGATCCGTAGATCGGCAGGCGCACGTCCTCGCTGTTCGTCCCCGTCACCGTAACCGGAACGGCGGTGCCCACGGCGATCTGCTGGTTGCAGGCGGCGTCCCGGCAGAGCGTGTAGCCGATGCGCGCCGTCGTCGTGGTGCCGCGCTGGAGATTGCGGCGGGCATTGGCGAAGTGCGCACCGCCGTCGATGCTCATCGTCAGGCTGACCCCCGGCGTGCAGCGCAGGCGGATCGCCTGTCCGGTCGTGGTGGTCGCGGTGCGCGTCGCGGTCGAGAACGTGGAGTCCGTCCCGAAGTCCAGCACGCCCACGCGGCCCGCATTGCCGCTGCCGCCGAGGCCGTCCACGAGGCAACCCGCCGTGACCGTGGCCGTCACGTCGAACTGCGCCGTCGTCTCGGCGTTTGCGGGGCGCACGAACCCGATGCCGCCCGCGCACAGGATCGCCAGCGCGAGGGCGGGGCCGGGGTGCGTCCTCACCATGGGGACGCGTGGCATGGTCACGAACTAGAGCGGCGCCGCGCGCCTCAGAGGTCGAGGACGACCGTCAGCACGTCGGTATATGTGCCTGCGGTGAGCCCGGCCTCCCCGAATGCGCGGCCATAGACGTTGACGGTCTGCGGCGCGCCGTTGGCCAGCAGGGACACGCTGCCGTTGATCGGGATGATCGCGGTCCGCGCTGCATCCGAATAGAGGTTGTAGGTGACGAACTGTCCGGCGGCGCTCTGGTGCGCCATCGCGTGCAGGCCCACGCCCGCGCCCGAACCGTCGTTCTGGCCGGTCTGGAAGGTGACTGCGGGGGTCACGCCGCTGCTGCACTGGACGGTGAAGCCCGCCGCGCCGTTCAGCACCTGTCCCTCTGCGGTCGTGAACAGGGTGTTCTGGACGCCGAAGCTCAGGTCGCCGAAGTCGACGTTGGCCGAGCCGTCGTCATAGCTCTGCCCGTTGATGATGCACCCGGCGCCCAGCGTGATCGTGGCGTCGACGGTGCCGGTTATGTCCGCCTGCGCCGCCGGAGCGAACAGAAACGCGGCCGAAAGGCCGGATGCGGCGAGAAACATCTTCCTCATCATCATTGCACCTCCATTTCCTTCAGCCCCTGCGCGTACTTGCGCATAGCGAGCCGAACTTTCCGGACAAATGCGAGTTGCCGCTCTGCACCTTCCGGGACAGGTTGGCCTGACAGATCGGAAACCTGTCTGACCGGGAATGGAAGGAATACCATCCGAGTTCCTTGCGAGACCTTACAGATATATTCGCATCGGATGTTCTTCTTAAGTACTTGTCCTTAATATTGTTAAGCACGTTCAAAGTGTTTCGATATCAAGGGCCTGCGAAGCCCTCATTCCGAATGCAACCCGGCGGCCAATCCTACGGCGCCCGCGCGCGAGGTGCGACGCCCTTTGCTGTCGTTTGGTGCAATAGTGAAGTGCGCTCCTCGATCATTCCCTTGGGGAACCGATGCGCCCACCTTGCCGGAGCGGGCCGGGGTGGTCCGGTCGAAACTAGCAGGAGTGAGCCATGAAGCTCTATCATCACCCTCTGTCGGGCCATTCGCATCGTGCCCATCTGTTCGTCTCGCTGCTCGGGCTGCCGCATGAGCTGATCGAGGTCGATCTGGCCGCAGGCGCGCACAAGAAGCCCGAATTTCTCAAGCTGAACCCGTTCGGGCAGGTGCCGGTGCTGGAGGATGATGGCGTAGTCGTCGCCGATTCCAACTCGATCCTCGTCTACCTCGCCAAGAAGTCGGGCAGCACCGAATGGCTGCCGGAAGACCCGGTCGGCGCAGCCGCCGTGCAGCGCTGGCTTTCGGTCGCGGCGGGCGAAGTGGCCTATGGCCCTGCTGCCGCGCGTCTCATCACGGTGTTCGGCGCCAAGTTCAATCCAGAGGAAGTGATCGGGCGGGCGCACACGCTGCTGGGGCGGCTGGAAACTCATCTGGCGGAAAGCGACTGGCTGGCGGCGGATCATCCGACCATCGCCGACGTCGCGGTCTACAGCTATGTCGCGCGCGCGCCGGAAGGCAACGTGGATCTGTCGCCCTATCCGGCCGTGCAGGCGTTCCTGGGCCGTGTCGAAGCGCTCCCCGGCTTCGTGCCCTTCGTGAAGACGCCGGTCGGGCTGACCGCCGAAGCCGCATGAACGTGCGCCGGGCGCTCCAGGCGGTGCGCCCGGCCTTTACCGGGGGACAGTCCGTGGAACAGGGATCGACCCGACTGCCGGTCTGGCACGAAGGCGAGACCTTCCTGCAGGGGAAGGTCGGCGTCGTCGAGAAGATGGCGGCCGTCGGCGAGCGCTTCGTGCGCGATTTCATGCCCGACCAGCACCGCGACTTCTATGGTCAGCTTCCCTTTATCGTGCTGGGAAGCGTCGATCCGCAGGGCGATGCCTGGGCGACGTTCCTTGAGGGGCGGCCCGGCTTCATGTCCTCGCCGACGCCGACCACGCTGGACATCGGCGCGATTACCGGCGCCGGAGATCCGGCAGGCGAAGGTCTGGGCGGCGGGCAACCTGTCGGCCTTCTCGGCATCGAGATGCACACCCGCCGCCGCAACCGGATGAACGGCTTCGCCTCCGAGGCGAACGGGGGTTTCCGCATCGACGTGGACCAGAGCTTCGGCAACTGCCCGCGCTACATCCAGCTTCGCGACTTTTCATGGGAGCGCGATCCCGGCCAGACCTATGCGGGTGAGGCCGAGACAATGAGCGAACTCGACGCGGAAGCACGGGCGACCATCGCGGGTGCCGACGCCTTCTTCGTGGCGTCCTACGTGGATCGTGAGGGCCAGCGCCAGGTCGATGCCTCGCATCGCGGGGGCAAGGCGGGCTTCGTCCGCGTCGCCAAGGATGGCCTGCTGACGATCCCGGACTTCGACGGCAACCTGTTCTTCTCGACGCTCGGCAACATCCATCTCAACGGTCAGGCGGGGCTGCTCTTCGTCGATTACACGACCGGCGACATGCTCCAGATGACCGGCCATGCCGAAGTCATTCTGGAATCGCCCGAGATCGCGGCTTTCCAGGGGGCCGAGCGCCTGTGGACCTTCCGCGCCCGCCGAATCGTGCGGCGTCGCGGCGCGCTGGCGCTACGCTGGGCTTTGCAGCAGGACGGCTGGTCGCCGAACTCGCTGATGACCGGCGACTGGCAGGAAGCCGCCGACCGGCTCCGTGCCGAAGAACTTGCGACGAAGTGGCGTCCCTTCCGGGTGACGAAGCTGGTCGACGAGACCGCTGCGATCCGCTCCTTCCACCTGCAACCGGGCGACGGGGCCGGGCTTCTGCCTTACGAGGCGGGCCAGCACCTGCCGATCCGCGTCCTGCTTCCCGGTGAGGACAAGCCGCAGATCCGCACCTACACGCTCTCGGTCGCGCCTTCCGACGGCGAGTACCGGATCAGCGTGAAGCGGGAAGGCGCGGTCTCCAGCTTCCTCCACGACACCATCGTCGAGGGCGCGGTGATAGAGACCCGCGCACCCGCAGGCGGCTTCACCATCGACGCGGCGGAGCAGCGCCCGGCGGTGCTGTTGGCGGGCGGGATCGGCATAACGCCGCTGTTGGCGATGCTGCGCCACCTCGTCTACGAGGGCCTGCGCAAGCAGCGCATCCGCCCGGTGGTGCTGTTCCAGGCGGCCCGAACCCTTGGCGAAAGGCCGTTCGATGCGGAACTGGCGCAACTGGTCGAGGCAGCAGGCGGCGCGGTGCGTCTGGTGCGCGTCCTCAGCGACGCGACGGATGTACGGGAGGGCAAGGACTACGAGGCGGCAGGACGCATCGACATGGCCATGCTGACCCGCTTCCTGCCTTTCGCCGACTTCGATTTCTATATCTGCGGCCCGGCGGGCTTCACCCAGTCGCTCTACGATGGCTTGCGCGGCTACAATATCGCGGACGCGCGCATCCACGCAGAAGCGTTCGGGCCGTCCTCGCTGGTGCGCAAGCCGGATGCGTCGGCGGCTTCTGCTCCGGCGCGGCGTCGGCCGTCGACCAAGCCGGTCCCGATCGCCTTCATGACCTCGATGAAGGAGGCGCGCGGGTCTCCGGCTTCGGGCACGCTGCTCGAACTGGCCGAGGCGCGCGGGCTCGACCCGGAGTTCAGTTGCCGCGAAGGCACCTGCGGCACCTGCCGGACCAAGCTTCTCAAGGGCGTGGTCACGTACGTCAGGGAGCCCACTGCATCGGTGCATGACGACGAAGTGCTGATCTGCTGCGCCGTTCCCGCGCAGCAGGAGACCCCTGACGAGAACCGCATCCAGCTCGCGCTCTGATATCCTACCAACCCCAAGGAGATTGCCCATGGCCCGCCCACCGCTTCCCCCCTTCACCGAGGAGACCGCCAGAGAGAAGGTCCGCCTTGCCGAAGACGGCTGGAACAGCCGCGATGCCGCGAAAGTGGCGCTCGCCTACACTTACGACACGCGCTGGCGGAACCGGAACGAGTTCCTCAACGGCCGGACCGAGGCCGAGGCGTTCCTGACGCGCAAGTGGAACAGGGAACTCGAATACCGGCTGATAAAGGAGCTCTGGGCCTTCCGCGACAATCGCATCGCGGTGCGCTACGCCTACGAGTACCACGACGACAGCGGCCAGTGGTATCGCGCCTACGGCAACGAGAACTGGGAATTCGCCGAGGACGGCCTGATGCGCGCACGCCATGCCAGCATCAACGAACAGCGCATCGACGAGGCCGACCGCAAGTTCCTCTGGCCGCTGGGCCGCCGACCCGACGATCATCCGGGGCTCAGCGACTTCGGCTTCTAGGTTTAGGGAAGGCGCGGGCGAAAATTCCCTGTACTGATCTCCGGACGAGTGCCGCCGATGGTGGTGGCCTTGCGACGGGGACGGGCATGGATCGCTGGCAGGGAATGCGGATATTCGTGAAGGTGGCGGAGACCGGCGGCTTTGCCGAGGCTGCCCGCCACCTCAACATGAGCGCGCCCGCAGTCACCCGCGCCGTGGCGGCGATGGAGGATCTCGTCGGCGCGCGCCTGTTCGTGCGCACCACCCGTTCGGTCAAGCTGACCGAAGCGGGCACCCGCTACGTCGAGGACTGCCGCCGCATCCTGGCCGACATCGCCGAGGCCGAGGCGGCAGCGGGTGGCTCCTATGCCAGACCCTCGGGCACGCTGGCGGTGACCGCCGCGTCGATGTTCGGGCAGATGCATGTCCTGCCCATCGTCACCGAGTATCTCGACGCCTACCCGGAGATGGCCGCGCGGACGCTGTTCATCGACCGCCCCGTCAACATCATCGAGGAAGGCATCGACGTCGCCGTGCGGATCGGCCACCTGCCGGATTCAGGCTTCACGGCGGTGAGGGTCGGCGCGGTGCGGCGCGTGGTCTGCGGGGCGCCCGTCTACTTCGAACAGCATGGCGTGCCGGAGATTCCCGCCGACCTGAGGCATCATCGCGTCGTCGCATCGACTGGCGCGTGGGCCTCGCCCGACTGGCGCTTCGCCCGCGACCAGCGCGTAACCGTGGAGCCGGCGCTCCAGTGCAACACCAACGAGGCGGTCATCGCCACCGCCATCGAGGGCTGGGGCCTCACCCGCGTCCTGCACTACCAGATCGGTCCGGCACTGGCGGCGGGCAAGCTGCGCATCGTCCTCGAAGACTGCGAGGAGCCGCCGCTGCCGGTTCACGTCCTCCATCCCGAGGGGCGGCACGCGCCTGCCAAGGTCAGGGCCTTCGTGGACATGGCGGTGGCGCGGTTGCGGGCCAATCCGCTGCTGGCCTGACGTTCTTCAGGCCTTGTCGAAGGCGGTCAGAATTGGGCAGGGGCCTGCCTTGCCGCCACCGCACTCCGTCGCCAGCCTGCGCAGCGACGCGCGCGCCTTTTCCAGTTCCGCGATCCGGGCGTCGAGCACACCGATCTGCTGCCGTGCCAGTTCTCGAGCGCGGGCACGGTCGTCCACGGCGTCGAGCACCAGCAGTTCGCCGATCTGCTCCAGCGTGAAACCCGCCGCCTGCGCCGAGCGGACGAAGCGCAGCCTGCGGACATGCTCCTCGCCATAGCGCCGCGTTCCGCCTTCCCGGCCGGCAAGGCCCGGACGCTCGGGCGTCTCCAGCAGGCCGCGACGCTGGTAGTAGCGGACCGTCTCCACCCCGACCCCGCCCTCGCGCGCGAGGCCCGCTATCGTCAGCTCCGGCACCTCTTGACTCCGTACTATGGTACGGACCTTATATGGGTGGCAGCAATGGTCGATACCATAGGAAAGATGCTGCCGATGTCCGCTTCCGCCGAACCCCGCCGCGCCGTGCTCTATCGCATGGTGATGGACAAGCATGTGTGCCCTTACGGCCTCAAGGCAAAGGATCTCCTGCAAAGGCAGGGCTTCGCGGTGGAAGACCGCTGGCTGACCTCGCGCGCGGAGACCGACGCGTTCAAGGCGCAGCAGGACGTGCGCACGACGCCGCAGGTCTTCATCGGTGGCGAGCGGATCGGCGGCTATGACGACCTGCGCCGTCATTTTGGCAAGACGGTGGCCGATCCCAAGGCGACGACCTACCGTCCCGTTGCGGCGCTCTTCGCCATGACCGCGCTGATGGCGCTGGCGGCGAGCCATGCCGTCTACGGCACGCCCTTCACGGCGCGTGCGGCGGAGTGGTTCATCGGGTTCAGCATGGCGGTGCTGGCGCTGCTCAAGCTCCAGAACGTCGAGAGCTTCGCGACGATGTTCCTGAACTACGATCTGCTGGCGAAGCGCTGGGTGCCCTATTCGTACATCTACCCGTTCGCCGAAGGACTGGCGGGCATCCTGATGATTGCGGGCGCGCTGGCGTGGCTGTCGGTGCCGATCGCGCTGTTCATCAGCTTGATCGGCGCGGTATCGGTCATCAAGGCGGTCTACGTCGACCGGCGCGAGCTGAAGTGCGCCTGCGTCGGCGGCTCGAGCAACGTGCCGCTCGGCTTCCTCTCGCTCACCGAGAACGTGATGATGGTCCTGATGGCGCTCTGGACGGCGGCTGCGGCGACGGGACTGGTCGCCACCGGCATGTGACATCTGCGCGGCGCAGCGGTGATCCCGCTGCGCCGCGCGTGTCGATCAGAACGCGAAGGGTTCGGTGACCCGGCGATCCGCGATGAGGAACGTGTCGGACACCAGCCGCAGCGGACGCACGTCGACGTCGCTTTTGCCCGCCGCGATCAGTTCGGAGAAGCGGGCGTAGAGGCGCGGATATTCGCGGTCGGGCTGCGTCGTCTCGTCCTCTCCGGGCAGTTGCAGGATGCTGCCGCCCATCGCGAGGCGCAGCGTTCCGGCGTCGGTATCGACCTCGATCGACCAGGTCTGCGGACCGGTCTGGAGGAAGTCGAACTCCACCTGCACTGGCGCATCGCCGCAGCGCATCGCGATGCTGGCGGCAAGCGGAGAGGCGCGGCCCTCCGGCACGTCCATCGTCGCGCTTTCGACGAAGAGTTCGTGCGGCAGGATCTCGGTCGCGATGGACAGCGCGTTGATGCCGGGATCGAACACGCCGAAGCCGCCGGGGCCGAGGATCCATTCCTGCCCCGGATGCCAGCGGCGGATATCCTCGCGCCAGTCGATCCGCACGGCGGTGATCGTCCTGTCGGCCAGCCACGCGCGCGCCGGTGCGACGCCCGCCGCCTCGCGCGAGTGCCAGGTCGCGAACAGGGTGACGCCCGCCTCGCGCGCGGCCTGTTCCAGCGCGGCGATGTGCGACAGCGTGACCGCGGGCGGCTTCTCCAGCATCACATGCAGGCCCGCGCGGATGGCAGTCAGAGCCTGCTCGTAGCGGCCATCGGGCGGCGTGCAGAGCGACACGGCGTCGAGCGGGCCATCGGCGGTCATCTCGGCGATGTCGTGATAACCCTTCACGTCGTCGATCCTGCCGTGGCGGCTGGCATAGGCGGCGAGGACGAAATCGCCGTCGGCGGCAATGGCGGGCAGGTGCTGGTCGCGGGCGATCTTGCCGATCCCCACGATGCCCAATCTCACAGGCTCCACATCAAATCCTTTTTATCATACTTATTCACTGGCTACGCGGACGCGCAGCGCGCGTCAACTTCGCGGTGACCACGGAGTTCAGTCGAGCGAGGGCAGCTTGTCCTCGATCAGCACGAGCACGTCGCCGATGATCGTGCGCATCGCGACGCGCGCGGCGCCGGGATCCTGCGAGGCGATGGCGTCGCGCACCTTCGCGTGCTCGGCGACGTCGGCGGTGCGGCCCTTTATCCGATTGGTGAAGCGGATCGAGGTGCGCAGCGCCGTGCTCACCACGTCGCGAAGCTGGATGTAGAACGGGTTCTTCGACGCGCGCAGCACCGCGACATGGAAGGCGATGTCCGCTTCCAGCGGATCGTCGAGCCCGCGCTCGGCCGCCTGCATCCGGCGCAGGCCGTCGTCGATGCGCTTGATGTCGTCCTCGCCTGCGACGCGCGCGGCGAGTGCGGCGGCTTCGGGCTCGACTGCGACGCGCAGTTCGTTGAACTGGCGCAGCAGGTCCACGGAAAGCTGGCGCTCCAGCATCCAGCGCAGCACGTCGGTGTCGAACAGGTTCCACGACGAAGTCGGCTGCACCGTCGTACCCTGACGCGGACGGGCGCTCAGCAGGCCCTTGGCGGTGAGCATCTTGACCGCTTCACGCGTGACCGAGCGGCTGACGCCGTGCTGCTTGGCAAGCTCGGCCTCGGTCGGGAACACGGTTTCCTCGTACTGCCCGGTCACGATGGCGCGGCCGATGCTGTCCAGCAGGCCGTAAGTCAGGTTGCGGCCTAGCTGCGCTGCCGGCTCGTCGACGATGAGATGGGATGGCCCTGCCACGAAACCGTCCTTGTCCTTTCTGTTATCCGGTCACCATCGCCCGAATGGTGACCGCTATCACGGTCCAGACAAGACCGTTTCGTATGATAAGTCAATTCGTATGATAATTGCGACAGACAAACAGGAACTTCTCCGACCCGCCTGTCAGCAGGCGACGACGTTGATGGCGAGGCCGCCCTGGCTGGTTTCCTTGTACTTGCTCGACATGTCGAGGCCGGTCTGGCGCATCGTCTCGATCACCTGATCCAGAGAGACGCGCGGCGTCTCGCCATCATGGAGCGCCAGCTTGGCGGCGTTGACCGCCTTCACCGCCGCGATCGCGTTGCGTTCGATGCAGGGGATCTGCACCAGCCCGCCGACCGGATCGCAGGTGAGGCCGAGGTTGTGCTCCATGCCGATCTCCGCCGCTGCGCAGACCTGCACCGGCGTGCCGCCCCAAACCGCCGCGAGCCCCGCCGCCGCCATCGAGCAGGCGACGCCGACTTCGCCCTGGCAGCCCATCTCCGCGCCGGAGATGGAGGCGCGCTGCTTGTAGAGCAGGCCGATCCCGGCGGCAGTGAGGAGGTATCGGCGCGCCTTGGCGGGGATCGCCCGGCTGCCCTCGCTGCAATACTGGCGCAGCAGCGAGGGGATGATGCCCGCCGCGCCGTTGGTGGGCGCGGTGACGACGCGGCCGCCGCTGGCGTTCTCCTCGTTCACCGCCATGGCGTAGAGGTTGAGCCAGTCCATCAGCGTCTCGGCCTGATTGTCCTGCGGCCGCGCGATGAGGCTCTGGTGGATCGAGCGGGCGCGGCGGCGGACCTTGAGCGCGCCGGGCAGCAGGCCATCGCGGGCAAGGCCCCGGTCGATGCACTGGTTCATGGCGTCGGCGATCATGTCGAGCCCGGCCAGCGTCTCCGCCTCGGGCCTGCGCGCAGCCTCGTTGGCGAGCATGATGGCGGCGATGTCGAGCCCGGTCGCGGCGCAGACTTCGAGCAGCTGCTCGCCCGAAGCGAAGGGATGCGGCACCGGCGGGCCGTGCGAGACCTGATCGTCGGCGGCGGGCTGCTCAAGCTGGTGACGGCTGGAGAAGAACCCGCCGCCGGTCGAGAAGTATTCCCCCCGCGCGATCTCACCGCCTGCGGCGTCGAAGGCGCTCAGCACCATGCCGTTGGGGTGGAGGTCGGGGATGTGATCGAAGTCCAGCACCAGGTCGGTGGCGGGATTGAAGGCGATCTCGTGCCGGTCGAGCAGGGCGACCCGCCGCGTGGCGCGGACTTCGGCGGCGGCTGCGTGGGCGGCCTCCGGGTCGGCGGTCTCGGGCTGGAGCCCCCGAAGGCCCATCAGACAGGCGTCCGGCGTGCCGTGCCCCTCTCCGGTCAGCGCGAGCGAGCCCTGCAGGCATACCGTCACGCGGGCGACGGCTTCCAATTGCCCGGCATCGTCGAGCCCCTGCAGGAACCGCGCGGCGATGCGCATCGGGCCGACGGTATGCGAACTCGACGGGCCAAGCCCGATGCGGAAGAGATCGAGGGCGGAGATCATGGAGTTGTTGCAGGCCCGGATGAAGGGATGCGCTGGACTTCCTCGTTATCGGTCGAGTGACAGTCTTCGCGCAGCCGCCGTGTGGATCGCAGTGCATACAGCGGTTCCACATGCGATCAAGGCCCTGCGCGCCCGGTCGGGCATGCGTCAGTCCATGATCTCCCGGATGCGCTGGGCGAGTGCGTCCATGGCGAAGGGCTTGGTCATCAGCGCCATGTTGGGCGCAAGCTGCGTGTTGCCGATGACCGTCGCCTCGGCATAGCCGGTGATGAACAGCACCTTCAGCGCAGGCAAGGCGTCGAGCGCGGCATCGGCCACCTGCCGACCGTTCATGCCGCCGGGCAGGCCGACATCGGTGACGAGCAGGTCGATCTGCGGAGCCGCCTCGATGATGCGCATGGCGCTCGGCCCGTCGAAGGCTTCCATCACCTTGTAGCCGAGTTCCTCGATCACCTCGACCACCAGCATCCGCACGGTCGGTTCGTCATCCACGACGAGGACCGATCCGGTGCGCGCTGCCGCAGCAGCCCCGGGCGAGGCATCCGCGGCGGGTGCGAGCGCAGGGCTTTCCTCCGCCTCGGCATGGCGCGGGAGGTAGATGCGCATCGTGGTGCCGTGGTCGACTTCGGTGTCGATGGCGATCTGCCCGCCCGACTGGCGCGCGAAGCCGTAGATCATCGATAGGCCAAGGCCGGTGCCTTCGCCCATCGGCTTGGTCGTGAAGAAGGGGTCGAAGGCGCGCGCCACCACGTCCGGCGGCATGCCGGTGCCGGTATCGGTCACGCTGATGGCGACGTACTGTCCCGGCGACAGGTCGCGTTCGCGGGCTTCGCGTGCATCGACGGTGACGTTCGCCGTCTCGATGACGATGCCGCCGCCATCGGGCATCGCGTCGCGCGCGTTGATGCACAGGTTGAGCAGTGCGTTTTCAAGCTGGTTGGGATCGACCAGCGTCGGCCAGACATCGGCGCCGCCGCGGGTCTCGACGGAAATCTGCGGGCCGACGGTGCGGCGGATCAGATCCTCGATCTCGAAGATCAGGCGGTTCACGTCGGTCGGGCGGGGGTCGAGCGTCTGGCGGCGCGAGAACGCGAGCAGCCGGTGCGTCAGTGCGGCGGCGCGGCGCACCGCGCCCTGCGCGGCGGTGGAGTACTTCTCAAGCTCTCCCGTCCGTCCCTGCGCGATCCGTGTCTGCATCATCTCCAGCGCGCCGGAGATGCCCGCAAGCAGGTTGTTGAAATCGTGCGCCAGCCCGCCGGTGAGCTGGCCGACAGCCTCCATCTTCTGCGACTGGCGCAATGCCTCTTCGGCCCGGTCGCGTTCGGCGGCGGTGGCGGAGACTTCCTCGACCAGCCGCTGCCGTTCCTGCTCCAGCTGACGTTCGACCGCCTTGCGTGCCGACACGTCCTGCATCGCGCCGACCATGCGCAGGGGGCGTCCGTGGTCGTCGCGGATGACGTAGCCGCGGTCGAGGACATCGGCATAAGTGCCGTCAGCGCGGCGGAACCGGTATTCGTCGGTCCAGTCGCTGCCGTCGCCGTCGATGACGAGGTGGATGCTGCCGTCGATGCGCGGAAGATCTTCGGGGTGGATCTGTTCCAGCCACCATTCGCCGGTCGGGACGACGGCATCCGGTGCATGACCGTAGGCGGTTTCAAGCGCCTCGTTCCAGGTGACGTGGTTGGCGCGCAAGTCCCAGTCCCACACGGCGTCGTTGGTGGCTCGACCTGCGAGGCGCAGCCGTTCCTCGACCTCGCGCAGCGCGGCGCTCTTCTCGCGCTCGCTCGTCACGTCGAGCACGGTGCCGACGAGGCGCACCGGCGCGCGACCGTCGAAGAAGGCGAGGCCGTGGGCGCTGATGTGCCGGACAATCCCGTCCTCGATGCCGAGCGTGCGGTATTCCACCTCGAAGCGATGCGACCCGTCCGGGTCGAGCGAGGCGGCGACGGCCCGGTCGGCGCGATCGCGGTCGTCAGGGTGGAGCCCGGCGAGGAAGGCCGTCTCGTAGCTGACCGACACACCGGGCGAGAGGCCGAAAAGGGCGCGGCAGCGGTCGTCCCACTCCAGCGTGCCCTCGCGCGGGCGATAGTCGAACCGGCCGAGTTCGGCGGCGCGCAGCGCCAGTTCCAGCTCCTCGCGGCTGCGCTCCAGCTGGCGTTCGGCGTGGCGTCTGCGGGTGAGGTCGGAGAACAGGATGCCGACGTGGTGCTCGGCCGGATCGTCCACGCGGAACGCCTGTACCGAATACCAGCGGTCGCCCAGTTCGCGGGCGGGGAGTTCGATGCTGCGGGGCACGCCGGTCAGGGCGATCTCGCCATAGAGGTCGAACCAGTGCTGTTCGTGCTCGGGCGCGATTTCGCGCATCCAGCGCCCGCGCCCGTCGGCGATGCCGGTGAACGCCTCGAAGGCGTCGTTCACTTCGAGGAACCGGTAGTCGAGCGCTTTGCCGCCGGTGTCGAAGGCGACTTCGATCACGCAGAACCCCGCATCGACCGAGTGGAACAGCGAACGATAGCGCGTTTCGTCGATGCGCAGCGCGGTGTCGGCGCGGAGCTGGTCCACGGCGTTGCGGGTGCGCGTGGCGACATCCTCGATCTGTCGAACCTCCCCGGCCGACCATTGGCGAGGCCGAGGCTCGTGGACGTAGAGGATACCGGTCAGCCGCTCGCCCCGCAGGATCGGGCAAAGCACCAGAGCTTGCGCATCGCTGCCGCCTGCTGCGCGTGAATCGGTTTGGCTGTCTTCGACTATGTGCGTGCGACCGGTACGAAGATCGCCCAGCAGTCCTAAGTCGATACCGTCCATCGCCTGAACGTCTGCGGGCAAGGTTCCCGCCCAGTTCGCGTCGATCCGGGCGTCACCTGCAGGATCGAACGTAAGAAAGCCGCAGCGCCCGGCGCGCAGGTCCGAACCCAGCATCTCTGCCGCTGCAGAGAACATTCCGGCGGCATCCCCGATGGGGCGGAGACGGTCGAGCAGGTGTAGCTGGAACGCCTCGCTTTCGAGCCGTTCCTCGTGACTGATCTGCGCCGTTTCTTGCATCACCCCGGGAACCCCCATCGTCCTCGCACGAGGTCGATGGGCGGGAAACGCACGAAGAGCCATCGTGATCCCAGACAGGGGGAAGAACTTGTTGCCCGTCAAAGAATTCCGATGTCGCTGAGGCAGGAGGCGCGCCGACGGTCGCGGCGCGCCTCTTCAAACATCACTTCGCGTTCGGGAACGCCTGCACCAGAGCGTCGTACTGCACCTTGCTGATCTCGATCATCGAGCCGTGGCGCAGGCCTGCGGGCATCTCGTAGCGGTTCCATTCCGGCACGCCGGAATTGCCCGAGACCTGGAACCAGGGCCCGGTCAGGCGCGGGGCTTTGGACAGGCCGTAGCTCGTCCCGGCGTACTGCTCGTAGTACATCAGCCAGTCCTCGCCATTGGGCGCGCGGATGACCGTCGGGGCCTCGCGGAAGTTGGGGCTGATCGGCGGTCCCGGCGGTGCGTAAGGGCCGAGCAGATCCTTGGCGCAGGAGATGCGCACGGTCTTGCCGGTGGTCCAGTTGTAGCTGGGATAGCGCTCGTCCTTCACCACCGCGCAGTAGCCGGAGCCGTCCGCTTCGGGCTGGATGAAGGTGTCGATCGTCGCCATGTCCCAGTCGAACAGGCGGCGCGGCGGCTTGTCGAAGCGCTTGAGGTCGGGCGAGAGGACGTAGAGCGTGCGCTGGCTCGCCCAGTAGCGTTCCGGGTCTTCGGCCACGCCGGGGACGGTGGCCGTGTGCCAGGTCAGCAGGAAGCGGCCCGACGGCTTGTCGAAGAACAGCTTGGGCGCGCCGATGCGCTGCATCGCGTGGGGGAGGCCGGGGATGTTCGAGAGTTCCGGTCTGTAGGTTCCGTACTGCTTCCACGTCACCAGATCGTCCGAGACCCAGAAACGGATGTACGGATCGTCGTCGCTCTTGTTGCCGACGAGGTAGTAGCGCCCGTCGCCCCCGCGCGCGATCGAGGCGTGGCCGTGGTAGTCCTCCGACACCGGCCGCCCGCCGTTGATCTGCTGCCAGTGCAGGCCGTCGCGGCTGACCGAGTAGTAGAGGACGCCGTAGCGTTCCTTGGTCATGTGCGCGAAGAGGTAGGCCTTGTCCGGATCGACGTAAGGCGTCTCCGGCGCGCCGGGCACGACTTCGGTGCGCGGCGGCCTGGCCGGGTTGTTGTCGGACTGGGCGGCGGCAGGCGCCTGGACCAGCGATAGAGTGAGTGCAGCCGATGTCGCGGCGAGTGTCGCCACGACCGCGAAGCGCGATGTGCCCCGAGCCAATTTCCGTCTCCCTTGGATTGTCTTGGCGGCAAAAGACTGCGTCCCGGCAGCATTGTCAAGATTGATATTATAAATGGTGGGTCTATGAAGCTGGGCACAGGAAAGGCGCGGATCGCACGATTCGAGCTTCGCCGCGCCGTGAGAACCGGGGAGAGAGAATGGGACTGGCGACGATCGACATCACCGTGGTCGTGATCTACGCGATCGGCATATTCGGGCTCGCGCAGTGGGTCAGCCGCGACAAGGCGGGTGCCGGGCCGAAGAACTCGACCGACTACTTCCTCGCCTCCAAGAACCTGCCGTGGTGGGCCATCGGCGCCTCGCTGATCGCAGCGAACATCTCGGCCGAGCAGATCGTCGGCATGTCCGGCTCGGGCTACGCGATCGGCCTCGCCATCGCCTCCTACGAGTGGATGGCGGCGGCGACGCTGCTGATCGTCGGCAAGTTCTTCCTGCCGATCTTCCTGCGCAACGAGATCTACACGATGCCGCAGTTCCTGGAGCGGCGCTACGGCCCCGGCATCCGCACGCTGATGGCGGTGTTCTGGCTGGTCCTCTACGTCTTCGTGAACCTGACGAGCATCATCTGGCTCGGTTCGGTCGCCGTCACCAAGGTGGCGGGCGTCAATCAGGACGTGGCGCTCGTCGGCCTCGGCGTCTTCGCGCTGCTTTACCAGTTGCGCGGCGGGCTCAAGGCGGTGGCGCTGACCGACATCGTGCAGGTGACGCTGCTGGTCCTCGGCGGTCTCATCATCGCCGTGCTGACGCTGGGCGAGATCGGTGCGGGTGAGGGCGTGGTCGCGGGCTTCTCCACCCTGATGGAGCGTGCGCCGGGCCACTTCGAGATGATCCTCGAACCCTCCAACCCGCACTACGTCGACCTGCCGGGCCTCTCGGTGCTGATCGGCGGCATGTGGATCGCGAACCTGTCGTACTGGGGCTTCAACCAGTACATCATCCAGCGCGCGCTGGCGGCCAAGTCGATCGACGAGGCGCAGAAGGGCATGCTCTTCGCGTCCTTCATCAAGCTCATCATGCCGATCATCATCGTGCTGCCGGGCATCGCCGCGGTCATCCTCGCGCCCGATCTCGCCAAGCCCGACGAGGCCTACCCGACGATGATGCGCCTCCTGCCGCCGGGCCTGCTGGGCCTTGTCTTCGCGGCGCTGGTGGCGGCGATCATCGCGTCCACCGCGTCCAAGATCAATTCGATCGCGACGATCTTCACGCTCGACGTCTGGGCCAAGTTCCGCAAGTCCGAGGTGGCGGGCGAGGCGCAGGAGCGCAGGCTGGTCCTCGTCGGCCGCATCGCCGCCGCCGTCTCGATCGTCATCGCCATCCTGACCGCGCGGCCGCTGGTCGGCTCCAGCGAGCAGGCGTTCCAGTTCATCCAGGAATTCACCGGCTTCTTCACGCCGGGGATCACGGTGATCTTCCTCCTCGGCCTGTTCTGGCGCCGCGCCAACGAACCGGGCGCGATCACCGCCGCTGTCGCATCGGTGGCGCTGTCGTGGGCGTTCAAGGTGTGGATGCCCGCGATCCCGTTCATGGACCGCATGGGCCTGTGCTTCCTCGCGGCGCTGGTTCTGGCGGTCGTCGTCTCGCTCGCCACTCCGGCGCGGCCGGACAAGGATACCATCTCGACCGGCGACGTGCGCTATGCGACCTCGACCGGGTTCAATGCAGGAGCGATTGCAGTGGTTGTGGTGCTTTGCGTACTTTACGCGGTGTTCTGGTGAGCGGGCCTTTCATAGCGGTTGACTGGGGCACGACGAACCGCCGCGCCTACCTGATTGAACAGGGCGAGGTCGTCGCCACCGAGCGTGACGACATGGGCATCCTCTCGGTCCCGGCAGGCTGTTTTCCTGCCGCCGTCGCGGACTTGCGCGCGCGCCATGGCGGACTGCCGATGCTGCTCGCGGGGATGGTCGGCTCCAACCGGGGCTGGCATGACGCGGGCTACGTCGCCGCACCCGCCGGGATCGCGCAGGTCGCCGCCCGGCTCGTCTCGCCCGAGGACGGCGTCGCCATCGTCCCCGGCGTCTGCCGTGACAGTGATGGCCGACAGGACGTGATGCGTGGCGAGGAAGTTCAGCTTCTGGGCGCGGTCGCGGCGGGGCTTGCGCCTGCCGACGCGCTGCTCTGCCAGCCGGGGACCCATGCCAAGTGGGCGGCCATGAAGGACGGCGCGCTGGCCGATTTCTCGACGGCCATGACCGGCGAGATGTTTGCCATGCTCAAGGCACACTCCCTGATCGGTGCCGAGATGACCGGCGAGGTCGATGCGGACGATGAGTTCGTCCGCGGCGTCGAGGCCAGCGGCGACAACGACCTGCTCGCCGCGCTGTTCGGCGTGCGTGCCGCCTCGGTGCTCGGCAAACGCGCGCCCGGCGCGGCGGCGGCTTATGTCTCGGGTCTGCTGCTCGGCACCGACTGCCGCGCGCGCATCGGTGCGGGCCAGACCGTCCATCTCCTCGCTGACGGGCTGCTCGCCCGTCTCTATTCCGCCGCCATCGCCACTGTCGGGGGAGAAGCCGTCGTCGTCGACAGCCACGCCTCCTTCGTCGCCGGGATCACCCGCATCTGGGACATGAAAGCATGATCGACCTTTCCACCGCACTCGCCCAGCTTCCCCTCGTCGCCATCCTGCGCGGCATCCGCCCGGATGAGATCGAGGCTGCCGCCGACGTGCTCGTCGAGGCGGGCTTTCGCCTGATCGAAGTGCCGCTGAACTCGCCCGACCCGCTCGTCAGCATCGAGAAGCTGGCGCGCCGCGTGGGGGACCGGGCCATCGTCGGCGCGGGCACCGTGCTCACCGTCGAGCAGGTCGCGCAAGTGCAGGACGCGGGCGGCGCGATGATCGTCTCGCCCAACACCGATGTCGCCGTCATTTCCGAGAGCGCGAAGCGCGGCCTCGTCTCGCTGCCCGGCTTCTTCACGCCGAGCGAGGCCTTCGCCGCGATCGCTGCCGGCGCGAGCGGCCTCAAGCTGTTCCCGGCCGAGGCGGCGACGCCCAGCGTGGTCAAGGCGCAGCGCGCGGTGCTGCCCAAGGACATGCCGCTGTTGGCCGTGGGCGGCATCACGCCAACCAACATGGCGCCGTGGCGCGAAGCGGGCGCGGACGGCTTCGGCCTCGGCTCGGCGCTCTATAAGGTGGGCCTCAGCACACAGGAGATCGCCGCCAACGCGCAGGCTTTCGCCAAGGGCTGGGCCGAACTGGAGGGCCGCGCGTGATCCGCGCTCTTGCCCCGCTGACGCTCGCGGTCGTGCTCGCCCTTGGCGGCTGCAAGGCGAGCGAAACCGCTGCGCCGACTGACGCCGCCACGCCGACCCTGACCAACCCCCTGCTGTCGAGCGGGCCGGATCCGTGGGTCGTGCATCACGGCAAGACCTTCTACTTCCTCGGCACCAAGGGCGACCGCATCGCCATCCGCCAGACCGACGACCTGTCGAAGCTGGCCGACGCGCCCGAGCACACGATCTGGACGCCGCCCGCCAAGGGGCCGAACGCGGTCTCGATCTGGGCGCCGGAGATGCACCGCCTCGACGGCAAGTGGTACGTCTACTACACCGCCGCGCAGGACGGTCATGACGACGACGCGCATCGCGGCGTCTTCGTGCTGGAGAACGCCAGCGCCGATCCTCTCAAGGGCGAGTGGACCGACCGGGGGCAAGTCAACACGAAGCTGACCGGCCTCGACGGGACGGTGTTCGAGCATGGCGGCAAGCGCTGGTTCGTCTATTCCGCCTATGACGGCCCCGACAGCGTGCTCGCCATCGCGCCGATGACGAACCCGTGGACGCTCGGCCCCGGCGAGACAGTGATCGCGCGTCCTGACCAGCCGTTCGAGCGGCAGGGCGGTCGCCAGATCCTCGAAGGGCCGGAATTCCTTGCCGGGCCGAAGGGCGACCTGTTCCTTGCCTACTCCGCCAGCGCCTGCTGGTCGGACGACTATGCGCTGGGCCTGCTTCATGCCAAGCCCGGCAGCGATCCGCTGAACGCGGCAAGCTGGACCAAGTCGCCGCGCCCGGTGCTGGCGAAATCGCCCGAGAACAACGTCTACGGGACGGGGCACAACGGCTTCTTCACCACCGACGGCGGCCGCAAGACGTGGATCGTCTACCACGGCAACGACGGCGCCGGTAAGAAGTGTACCGAAACCCGCTCCCCGCGCGTGCAGCGGATGGAATGGAGTGCGGACGGGATGCCGGTGTTCCCGGTGCCCTCGCGCGCGGGTGCGCCATTGGAAGCCCCGCAGCCGTAACGAAAAATTCCTCCCCGAGCTTGCTCGGGGAGGGGGGGCGCCGCGTAGCGATGGTGGAGGGGGAGAGGCTCGGCAATTCCCCCTCCGTCAGCCCTGCGGGCTGCCACCTCCCCGAGACAAGCTCGGGGAGGAATTGGGGGTTATTTCGCCGTCGTTCCCAGATAGGCGACCAGCGCCTTGCGCGCCACCGGGTCGGACATCCCGGCGAAGACCATGTTGGTCCCCGGCACCACCTCGCGCGGCTTGGCGAGGAAGGCGTTGAGCTTGTCCGGCGTCCACTTGAACTTCGCGCCCGCGAGCGCCGGGGTGTACTTGAAGCCCGGCTGCTTGCCCGCCGCGCGGCCGACCACGCCCGCGAGGTTGGGGCCGATGCCGCGTGGCTTGGCGGCGTCGACCGAGTGGCAGGCCATGCAGCGGGCGAACTGCGCCTTGCCTTTGACGGCGTCCGGAGAGGGCGCCGCCGGGGCCGCCTGCGCGTCGACGATGACGGGCGCGGCGGCGAGGAGCAGGGCGGCCGAGGCGGCGGTGGTGAGGATCAGCTTCATCGCGCTCACACCTGGTCCGAGGTGCGGTAGCGGTCCGCGCCGATCTCGCTGGCGGGTTCTACGTAGATGCCGCGTTCCATGTACTCGGCGATGACCCGGCGCAGTTCCTTCGCGCCGAGGTAGGGGTTCACGTAAGGCTCCGACTTCCACAGGTTGCTGGGGAAGCCGATCTCGCCCGAATAGGCCCCGGCATAGGCGGCGAAGTCGCTCCACAGCTTGAAGTTCACGCGCGGATTGGCGCGGGCGCGGCGAAGGCCGGTGAGGTCGACGTGGGCGCGCAACACGACCGGGCCGGGGCCGTCCACCACGCCCTGCACGGTGCCGTCGTAGTTGATGACGCGCGTGTGGCCGCGCCGGAAGAACGTCAGCAGGTCCGAGTCTTCCGCCACATGCTCGCCGCCGTCGATGGCGGAGATCATGTAGGCGGTGTTCTCGAAGGCGCGCAGGCGGCGGGCGTTGTCCCAGGGCGAGCGGCCTTCCGCGCCGTGCGGCTCGGACGACGAGTGGCAGATCACCTCGGTGCCGAAATGGCGCAGCGCGAAGGCGACTTCGGGGCTCATGTTGTCGAAGCAGATCATGTTGGCGATCTTGCCGATCGGCGTGTCGGCCACCGGGAACAGCGATTCGTAGCCGAACAGGTCCACGAACTCGTCGATGATCGAGCCGGGGGTGGTGTCGGGCAGGAAGCCCCAGACATCGGCGCACTGGTTCTTGCGGTAGGTGTGGACCAGCTCGCCCGCGTCGTCGATCAGGAACGCGGAGTTGAACACGCGGCCGGGCAGCTTCTCGTGGACCTCGAAGTTCTGGAAGGCGACGTAGACCTTGTTGCGCTTGGCGAAGGCGCCGATCTCGTCGAACACCTCGTCGCCGTGGCTGATCGCCAGCTTCTCCATGTCCTGCACGGTGCGCTGGATGCCGCCGATGCCGCCGGGGCCGGTGAGCCAGAACTCAGGGAACACCACCAGCCGGACCGACGGGATGTTGGCCCGCGATTCCGCCAGTCCCAGCGATTCCGCGAGGTTGCGCATGATGATCTCGCGCGAGTTGTTGACGCCGAGCGGGATCAGGCGCGGGACAGACTGGATCACGCAGATGTCGTACTGTTCCTCGTACTTCTCGCGCTTCGGCCCGACGCGCGCGGCCTCGGCGTCCATGCGGCGCCTGGCTTCGGCGAGCCATCCGGCGCGGCTGTCGGGGCGGGGCAGTTCGCCCGCTTCGGCGGCCCACTTGCGGTAGCCGCGCGCATAGACGTCGGCGCGCACGATGGCGGGCATCGAGCCCTGCGGCGTGGCGCGCTTGCGGCGCATCATCTCGATGTCGAGTTCGACGAAGACGAAGCTCTCGTCGCCGATAGCGGAGACGACCTCGCGCTCCCAGTTGTAGAGCGCGGTGGAGGTCGGCACCTTGAGCGCGATGCCGTCGATCTCGACGGTGCGCGGGCTGGCCGAGGCGACATAGCCGGCGGAATCGGTGGCGCGGCCCCAGCGCGACATGCGGCGCGCGGGCGTCAGCGGGTCGGCGGCTTCGGTGGTGGGGTTGAGGATCACCTCGGCCCCGTTGAACACCAGCGCGCGGGCGTAGTGGCTGAACAGAACATCCTCGCCCAGCAACATGCCTACTTGCGCGAAGGGCAGCTTCGCGACCGGGAAATCGGCCTCGGCGGCAGGGAGGGCCTGCGTGTCGCCGAAGCCTTCGATGAGATCAGGCGTGATCTTGCCGGTGCGCAGCGAGAGCGCGCCGTCGGGGGCGAACACGAAGCCCACCGTCGCGACCGCGCCGCCTGCGGCGGGCTCCACCGCGAGCGATCCGGCGAGGTGGATGGCGTGGCGCTTCGCGGTGGCGGCCAGCGCCTCGAACGCTTCGGTCTCGGGCCAGACGACGCCGGAGTGGGGGAGCAGCAGTAGCATCCAGCCGTCGCCGCTCTCGCCGCCGTCACCGCGACGACGCGCTTCGATCACGGCGGCTCCGGCGATCTGGCCGAGGCGGGCGGGATCGCCGGCGGACCAGGCTTCCTGGGACAAGATCAGCATTCGCACACACTCCAAGTGGGACTCTTCATGCCATGCTTCTGGCGCGGTGGAAGCGGGCTTGCAGCTTTTGCCGAACGCGCCGTTCATGGTGCGGACGGGGAGCTTCGACAGGCTCAGCCTGAGCTTGTCGAAGGCCCATCGGTCAGCCGCTAAGCCCCGCCTGCAGCGGCAGCGTGCGCAGGCGCTTGCCGGTCAGGGCGAAGAGCGCGTTGGCGGTGGCGGGCATGGCGCAGGGGGTGCCGGTCTCGCCCACGCCGCCGGGCGGGGCGGTGGAGGGCATGACGTAGGTGCGCATCTCCGGCGTCTCGGCGAGCAGGAGCACGCGGTAGTCGGCGAAGGTGGACTGCTGCGTGACGCCCTGATCGATGGTGATCTCTCCGTGAAGTGCGGCGGAGAGGCCGAACACGGTGCCGCCTTCGACTTGCGCGATCACGTTGTCGGACTGCACGGCAAGGCCGCAGTCGATCACGCTGGTCGCGCGGTGGATGCGGATCTCGCCGTCGGTCACGGACAGCTCGATCACCTGCCCGAACCAGCTTTCGTAGCAGTTCACCACCGCGACGCCGCGCGCGCGACCCTTGGGCGCGGGCTTGTCCCATTCGGACAGGGTGCGCAGCTTCGCCATGACGGCGGCCATGCGCGGGTCGGTCAGGTGCGCCTGCCGGAAGTCGAAGGGATCGGCGCCCGCCGCGTGGGCAAGCTCGTCGACGAAGCTCTCCGCCGCGAAGGTGTTCTGCGACTGCGCGACCGAGCGCCAGTAGCCGATCGGCACTGGCGGGCGCACTTCCACCCATGCCGCGCGGGTGGCGGGCAGCTTGTAGAACTTCGGGACGAGGCCGTTCTGCACGGTCGGGTCGATGGGCGCGTTGGGGCTGTCGAACAGCGGCACCCGGCTGCGCAGGATCGAGGGGCCGGAGATCGTCACGCCGTAGTCGGCGATCCGGCCCGAGGCGTCGACCGCGCCCTTGCAGCGCATGGCATAGGCCGAGCGGTAGGGATCGCGCTTCATGTCCTCCCCGCGCGACCATTGCAGCCGGACGGGGGCCTTGACCCGCATCGCGATCTGCGCCGCCTGCGCGACGAAATCGCTTTCCGAACGCCGCCCGAAGCCGCCGCCGAGCAGGGTCTGGTGGATCAGCACCGCGTCGGGCGAGAGGCCCGATGCCTTCGCGGCGGCGGCCTGCGCGCGGAAGACCGCCTGCGTCGGCGCCCACATCTCCAGCCTGCCGTCATGGAACCACGCGGCGCAGCTCATCGGCTCCATCGTCGCATGGGCGAGGAAGGCGACCTGGTAGTCGGCCTCTACCATCTTGAGGCCATCGGCGGCGGGCGGTTCCCCGGCGACGGCAAAGGCCCGGCCCGGCTGGCCGAGCGCTTCGACCAGTGCGGTCTTGTAGGCATCGCTCGACGCGGGGGAGGGGCCTGCGTCCCACGCCGGCGCGGCGGCCTCCAGCGCCTTCATCGCGCTCCAGGTGTCGAGCGCCACGGCGACGAGGGTGGTGCCGTCGATCACGAACATGTCCTTCACGCGCGGATCGGCGAGCGCCGCGTCGCGGTCATGCGCGGTCAGCGCGAGGGCGCCGTAAGGCCCCTGCGCCACTGACGTGTAGAGCATCCCCGGCAGCTTCACGTCGGAGGCGTAAGTCGCTGCGCCGCGCACCTTGTCGGGCACGTCGCGCCGGGGCTGGGAGCGGCCGATCAGGGTGAACTGCCCGGCCTCCTTCAACGTGACCGCACCCGGCGCAGGCAGCTTCGCGGCATCGGTAGCGAGTTCGCCGTAGGAGAGGCTCGTCGCGCCATCCGGGTGGAGGACGCGGCCTTTCGCGGTGCGGCAGTCGGCGGCGGGGACGCCCCAGCGCGCGGCAGCGGCGCTCGTCAGCTGCATCCGCCCGCGCGCCGCCACTTCGCGCAGGCGGGTGAAGTAGCCGCGCGTGGAACTGCTGTCCGACGTCACCAGCATGACCGGCTTGTCGAGCGGCACGCGTTTCGCGGAATCGAGGGGGACGATCTCCACCCGGTCCCAGTCGGCGTCGAGTTCGTCCGCCAGCACCAGCGGCAGCGCGGTCGAGACGCCCTGACCCATCTCCGCCATGAGCGATACGATGCGCACGCGGCCATCCGGCAGGATCGCGATGAGGGGCTGGAGGTCGATGGCCTCGGCACCCTGCGCAGGCGTCATCGCCTCGGCCAGAGCACGCGGGATCGCCAGCGTGAAGGCGCCCGCGAGAATGCCGCCGAGCGCGGTGCGGCGCGAGAGGCGCAGGGCGTCCATCACTTCGCCTTCATCGCCGCGCGCGCCTTGGCGATGGCGTCGCGCATGCGGGGATAGGTGCCGCAGCGGCAGACGTTGCTGATCGCGCCGACGAGGTCGTCGTCGCTGAGCGTCGGGCTGTTGGCGAGGAGGTCCGCGACCTGCATCACGAAGCCCGGCTGGCAGTAGCCGCACTGCGGGATATCGGCGGCGATCCATGCCTGCTGGACGGGGTGGAGTGCCTTTGCGTCCAACCCCTCGCCCAGCCCCTCTATCGTGGTGACGGCACGGGCGCCGACCTCGCTGACGGGCAGGACGCAGGATCGCTCCGCCGCGCCGTCGATGTGGACCGTGCAGGCCCCGCAGACGCCGACGCCGCAGCCGTACTTGGTGCCGGTCAGCCCGGCGGCCTCGCGGATCGCCCAGAGGAGCGGCATGTCGTCGGGCACGTCGAGGCGGTGCGGCTCGCCGTTGATCGAGAGGGAGATGCTCATGCCGGAAGGCTAGGACGCGGCCGCGCGGCTCTCAAAAGCGGTGCGGCTGAGCGTTCGTCATGCGGGCGGGGCGTCATGCGGGCGGCGCTCAGGCGGGGGAGGAGCGCCCCGTCGCCCGGTCGAGCAGGAAGGCCACCGCGCCCACCGCCAGCAGGCACAGCGCGCCGAGCAGGAAGCTGTCGGTCAGCCCGATCCGCTGCGCGATCTGGCCCCAGGCGAAGCTGCCGATGCCGAGCCCGCCCGAGAACACGATCAGCACCACCGCGATCACGCGCGAACGGTAGTCGGCCCGCGCCTCCAGCAGCATGTGGCTGTTGATCCCGGCGGAGACGCCGATCCAGCCGAGCCCGGCGATGAAGAACCCGCCGAGCGTCAGCGGCATCGATTGCGAGACGCCGATGATCGCCAGCGCCACGGCGGAGAACACCGCGCCGATGGCGAGGACCACGCCGAACCGCGCGGTCGAGGTCAGCCGCCGGTTGAAGCCGCCGATCACCGCGCCGATGCCGAGCGCCATCAGGAACAGCCCGAAGATGCGCGTGTTGCCGTGGGCGAACTGGCGCGCGATCAGCGGCGCGAAGGCCCAGAGCGGCGAGATGGCGAGGAAATAGAGGCTCGTCAGCGTCAGCGGCTGGCGCATCGCGGCGTGGGTCCAGACGTAGCGGATGCCCTCCATCGACTGACGGTAGATCTGCACCCGGCCCATCGGCTGGCGCTGGTTGCGCCAGAGGTAGAGCACGATGCCCACCGCGAGGCACGACACGGCATAGCTGGCGATGGCCGCCACCGGCCCGAACCACGCGAGGATGAAGCCGCCCAGCATCGGCCCGATGGCGCGGCTGCCGTTGTAGCCGACCGCGCTCAGCATGACCGCGCCGCGCACTTCGTCCTCGGCGACGATGGAGGGCAGGATCGCCTGCCGCGTCGGCGCGGAGATCGCGGCGAGGGTGCCGTGGACGAAGGCGAAGCCGATCACGCCCCAGACCTCGATCCGGCCCATCCCGACGAGCACCGCGAAGATCGCCAGCACCGCGACGAAGGCGCACTGCACCGCGACGAGGAAGCGCCGCCGGTCGACTGCGTCGCCGAACGCGCCCGCAGGCAGCGAGAACAGGAATGTCGGCAGCATCCCCGCCGCCGGGACCAGCGCGACCAGCGAAGGCGAACTGGTGAGGCCGGCGATCAGCCAGCCCATCGTGAGATCCTGGATCCAGAAACCCAGGTTGGAAAGCAGCGTCGCGCCCCAGAGCAGCGCGAACGTGCGCTGCCTGAGCGGCCCCAGCAGATTCGACATGTAGGTAATCGCCCCCGAAACCGACCCCGAAAACCGATGCTGGCTCAGCGCCCGCCGACGCGCTCGACCGGCGTGAAGCGCGGGACGAGATCGGGGTTGCGCTCCAGCAGCCACGCGGGCGCGCGGGCATAGGCGGCGTCGAGGAGGTAGAGGTTCAGCTCCTTGATCTCGATCTCGGCATAGGCGCCCGCCTTGGTGAAGGGATCCTCGTAGACGTAGTGGTTGATCGAATCCCACGTCTCATGCCCCGAAATGGCAAGGACGCCCGCCATCTTGCCGTCTTCGTCGATGAGGTTGCTGGAGACGATGGTGCGGCTGTACGCGGCGATGTGGTCGTTGTGGGCCTGCTCCAGTCCCGCGACCAGCTTCGAGACGTTTTCGACGTGGCGTCGACGCACCATGAACATTCGCTTTCCCTTTCTCATGCCCGAAAGGTCGGGCGACCTTGGCCGATGCATGCGCTCTTGGCCGAGAGGGTGCGCGCATGGTCGCGCAGCGCGTCCATCTGATGAACAGAGGGTCTTGTCCTCATAGTGGTCATCGTGCGGCAGTTGCGTTGAAACGCAGGCGCTGAGCCACTCTAATCCCGGTAATAGTGCTGCGTTGCAGCGAACGGGGTCCGAAATCCATGCTCGACGACCGACTGAACCACAAGACCCGCTTCGCCTTCGGCGCAGGCGGCATTCCCGAGACCTTGAAGAACTCGGTCTGGGACATGTTCATCCTGTTCTACTTCACGCAGGTGCTGCACCTGCCCGGATCGCTGGCGGGCGTGGCCATCGCCATCGCGCTGACCGTGAACGCGCTCGTCGATCCCTCGATCGGCAGCTACTCGGACGCGATGCCGGTGACGAAGCTGGGGCGGCGGCAGATGCTGATGGCGATCGCCTCGGTGCCCTTCGCGATCAGCTTCACCCTGCTGTTCTGGGCGCCGCCGAGCTTCGGCCCGGTCGCGACCTTCGCGTGGCTGGTGGGCTTCTCGGTGATCGCGCGGGTGGCGATCTCCTTGTTCACGATCCCGTACTACGCGCTGGGCGTAGAACTCAGCCGCAACAAGTTCGAGCGGCCGATCCTGACCTCGTTCCGCTCGGTCGGCACTTCGCTCGGCCGGATGGTGATGCCCATCGTGGCGTTCACCTTCTTCTTCGCGGCGAGCCCGGAGTTTCCCAACGGCCAGCTCAACCGCGCCGCCTATCCGAAGTTCGCGCTCGCCATCTCGCTGGTCTCGCTGGTGCTGATGGCGTGGTGCATCTGGGGCACCAACGCGCGCTCCAAGGAGATCGAGCGGCGGGTGATCCGCACCGGCGCGGTGCGCAGGGTGCCCTCGCTCGCGGTGACGTTCGGGCAGATCGCCCATGCCTTCCGCTCCACCCGCAACGTGCGCTGGCAGGTGCTGCTGGGCGTGTTCATGTTCATCAGCCTCGGCGTGCTGAACGTCTATACCCTGCACCTTTGCACCTATTACTGGCGCCTGACGCCCGAGGACATCCGCAACGTCAGCGCCGCGCTGCCGCCGGGCGGCCTGCTCGCCGCTCTGGTCGCCCGCTACTACGTGCCCTACTTCGAGAAGAAGCGGCTGATGCTGACGTGCATCGTGCTCTACGGCCTCGTCGTGCTGGTGCCGATCGCCGGGCCGCTGACGCCGCTGTTCCCGCAGCCCGGCACGCCGCTGCAGGCGCCGCTGCTGATCGGCTTCAAGTTCATGGCGGGCTTCTTCTACGGCGCCTTCCTGACCACCTCCGCCACCGTCGCGGGCGACGTCGCCGACGAGCTGGAACTCAACAGCGGCGAGCCGCGCCAGGCGCTGCTGTCCAGCTTCACCTTCTTCACCATGTTCGCCGCGAGCGCGGTGGTGAACATCGCGGCGGGCATATTCCTCGACCTCATCGCCTTCCCCGTGGGGCTGCCGGTGGCGCAGGTCTCGGTGGCGACGTCGGACAAGCTGGCGATCTTCTCGTGCATCGTGATCGCCTTCGCCGTCTCGGGCGTGACCTACGTGGTCAGCCGGCTGGAGATCTCGGCGGAGAAGCAGCGCCTCATCAACGAACAGCTCGAGGCGCGCTACGCGCTGGCGGCGCAGGGCGCGTCCGCATGATGAGCGCGGGGCCGTCCGCCGTGTGACGGTTTAAAGTATAGATTCTAGGGAGGGGAAGACAAACGCCCAGAACCGGCAAACGGTTCCAGAACAGGGCGGATGGCAAGGGCGAAATTCATACCGATGGGGGTATCCATGAACTTCAGTAACCTGCGTGCCGACTACCGTGTTCTACTTCTGGCGACCGCCGCGGGCCTCATGCCCGCCGCCGCTTCCGCCCAGAGCGCTCCCGCTCCTGCTGCCGAAGAGCCGGTGAACGAGGGCACCATCACCGTCACCGCGCGCAAGCAGGCGGAATCGCTGGTCGAGGTGCCGCTGTCGATCCAGGCGTTCTCGGCCGAGGATCTGCGCCAGACCAACGTGCGCGACCTGCAGGATCTCTCGAAGTTCACGCCCGGTCTGTTCTTCGTCAATGCCGCACAGGGGCAGGGCGCCCGCACCATCTCGGAAGTGCGCTTCCGTGGCCTGTCCACCTCCAACCCGACGCCGACCAACCAGTCTGGCTCGGTCTTCGTGGACGGCAACTACGTGCTGAGCGGCGCGCAGTCGCTCGATTTCACCGACGTGCAGCAGGTCGAAGTCATCAAGGGGCCGCAGGCGGCATATTTCGGTGGTTCTACTTTCGCAGGTGCGGTGAATTTCATTACACGCGATCCCTATGACTATCTGCACGCCGATACGCTGCTCGATTACAGCCCGCGTTACGGTTCGTACCGCATCTCCGCGAGCATTGAAGGCCCGATCGCGGGCGACATGCTGACCGCCCGCCTCAGCGGCACCAGCAGCAAGCGCGGCGCACAGTTCAGCACCAGCGACGGCGGCAAGCTGGGCGAGCAGCTCACCAAGTCGGCCAACCTGACGCTGGTGTTCAAGCCCGCCGCCGGGCTCAAGATCAAGCTGCGCGGCTCCTACATCGAGGACGAGGACGGCCCGTCGGCGGGCGGCTACTACGCCTACAACGCGCGCGGCAACTGCGCGGTCGGCACGCCGGTGACGATCAAGACCACCGGCGGCGACCTCAATACGACGCTCAACCGCCGGTTCCAGTGCGGCAACATCCCGTACTCGCGCGATATCATGGACAAGAACACCTCGTTCTTCACGATCCCCGCGACCGGCAACCTGCCTGCGGTGAACCTCTACGACGTGCTGGTGCGCAACACGCTGAACGACCCGCTGCTGGCGGATGCGCCCAGCCTCGACCACTTCGGTCTCCGCGCGATCACCTACCGCCTGTCCGGCAACCTCGAATACGACTTCGGCAACGGCCTCACCTTCAGCGGCAACGCGGCCTACAACAAGAAGCGCATCAACGCGATCCAGGACACCGACGGCACGCCGAACCCTCAGGGCTATCAGGCGATCCCGATGGACTTCGAGGACGCCGGCTTCGAAGGTCGCCTGCGCTACACCAACGACAGCTGGCTCTCGGCGACGGCGGGCGCGAACTACTTCCTGCAGAACATCACCGCCAGCACCGACACCGGCGTCACGGTCAACAACCAGGCGCAGTCGGGCACGACGATCACCCGCACGGCGGCAAGCTCCACCACCAACCAGAACGACAAGATCCGCACGCTCGGCCTGTTCTTCGGTGTCGACATCAAGCCGGTGGAGTGGTTCACCCTGACCGCCGAAGGCCGCTACCAGTCGGACGACTACACGACCTTCGGCGGATCGAACGCCACCGGCAACCTCGTCGCCAGCACGGTCAAGACCAAGCGCTTCACGCCGCGCCTGATCGCCAGCTTCCACCCGATGCCGGACACGACGATCTACGCGAGCTATTCCTACGCCTACCAGCCGGGGCTCATCAACTCGTCGTTCCTCGCGCAGACGCCCGCCAACCAGGCGGCGATCCTGGCCGCCTTCCCCGACTTCCAGCTGCGGCTGGAGCCGGAGAAGCTGACCAACTACGAAATCGGCCTCAAGAAGAGCTTCGACGTGATGAAGGCCTATTTCACCCTGGCCCTCTACAAGATGGACTGGGACAACATCAAAACCTCGAACGCGATCATCGTCCCGCAGCTGGCCAACCCGGTCTACAGCGTGACGGTGCCGGGCACGGCCGAGATCAAGGGCTTCGAGTTCGAGGCGGGCATCACCCCGGTTGAGCAGCTCTCGCTCAAGGCGACGGCGGGCTTCAACGACGCCAAGTACACCGACTACGCCAACCGCGCCTACAACGGCTACTTCACCGGCGTCCCCACCGCGAGCACGTACCTTGCCGATGGCAACAAGCTGCCCCGCACGCCCGCATGGTCGGCATCGGGCAGCGCCAGCTGGCAGGACGAGCTGACCGGCGACTGGAGCTACCGCCTGCGCGCCGACGTGCTCTATCAGGGCAAGCAGTATACCGACGAAACCAATCTGACGACGCTAGCCGCCTTCACCACGGTCAACGCCGGGATCGAGGTCTTCACCGATGAGCTTTCGGTGCGCCTCTACGCCAACAACCTGTTCGACAAGCGCGCCTGGCTGACCGGCCGCCGCTACACCGACCTGTCGAACATCCCGTCGAACTTCGCGACCGCGGGGCAGGGCGCGTTCCTGTCGCCCAACGACGGCCGCGAGATCGGCCTGCAGATCCGCAAGAGCTTCTGATCTTGCGCCTTTCCCTCCCGCTGCCGCTCCCACCGGCGGCGGGAGGGGAGCCCGTTTCCAGCCTGACAGGATCGAGCCATGCCCGCGACGCCGCAAGCCATGGGTGACGAAGCGCGTCCCGCAGATCCGGGCGCCGTCACGCGCCTGCCGACGGGTCTGTGCCTCGGCTTCGGGGTCGGCTCGCTCGGCATCGCGATCCTGCTCAATACCGTCACGATCTATTTCCCGGTGCTGATGACGACGGTGCTGGGCCAGTCCGCCGCGCTGGCGGGGATGCTGCTGACGGTCTCCAAGCTCTACGACGTCGTTGCCGACGTGGCGATCGGCATGGCGAGCGACCGGGTGCGCTCGCGCTGGGGCCGCCGCCGCCCGTTCATGCTGGCGGGCGCGCTGGTGGCGGGGCTGAGCTTCGTGCTGATGTTCGCGCCCCCGGCACTGACCGGCGCGGCGCTGACGCTGTGGATGATGGCCGCGCTGATCGTCTATTCCACCGGCTACGCGCTGTTCACCGTGCCCTACATCGCCATGTCGGGCGAGATGACCGACGGCTATCACGAACGCACGCGCCTGCTGTCGTTCCGCGCCTTCTTCGTGAGCCTGGGCCAGACCTTCTCCGCCGCCGGGACCGCCGCGCTGGTGGGCTGGTTCGGCGGCGGCTCCACCGGTTACGCCTGGATGGGCGCGGTTTCCGCGCTGGTGCTGAGCGCGAGCATGATCGCCTGCTTCGCCTCCACCGCCCGCGCGCGCAGCGTGGAACGTCCGCCGAGCCCGCCGCTGCCGCGCGGCGCGGCGATCAGGGCGCTGGGCACCAATGCGCCGTTCCTGCTGCTGATGGCGATCAAGATCGCGCAGTACATGGCCATCGCCGTCATCACCACGACCAAGCTGCTGTTCCTGCTCAACGTGCTCAAGCTGGGCTACGCAGGGATGGCGCAGCTGACGCTGGTGCAGAACATCGTCGCGGCCGTCTCGGTGCCGCTGTGGGTCGCGCTCGCCCGCCGCATCGGCAAGCGCACGGCGTACCTTGCGGCAAGCGTGCTGCTGATGCTGGTCTACGCCAGCTGGTACGTGGCCGAGCCGGGCCTGCCGATGGCCGAAGTCTGGCTGCGCGGCGCGCTCAACGGCATCGCGGCGGCGGGCACGACGCTGATGAGCATCTCGATGCTGCCCGACGTCATGGAATTCGACCGCCTGCGCACCGGCCTTCGCCGCGAGGGCGTGTTCTCCAGCGCCTACACTATCGTCGAGAAGCTGGCCTTCGCGCTCGGCGCCGGGCTGATCGGGGTGCTGCTGACGGCGGCGGGCTTCGTGCCGACGCTGCAGGGCAAGCTGGTGGAGCAGCCCGCATCCGCCATCGCCGCGCTCTACGCCGGGGCCTCCATCGTCCCGGCCGCGCTGGTGGCGGTGAGCGCGGTGCTGATGCTGTTCTACCGCCTCGACGACCGCCGCCTTGCCGCCCTGCGCGCCGAAGAGGAGCCGATCCTTGGCTGAGGCCCCGACCATCGTTGCGGACATCGCCGCGCTCGACTGGCGACCGATCGTGCCGGGTCTCAGCGCCCGCTCGCTCCACGTCGATCCGCAGACCGGCGCGCGCGTCGCGCTGATCCGCATGGCGCCGGAGGAAGGCTACGTCGCCCCGCCGATTGCGCATTACCACGAGACTTACGAGGAAATCCTCGGCCTTCAGGGGCGCTTCACCTTCGACGGGCTCGTCTGGCTCGGCCGGGCGAGCTACGTGCTGCACCCGGCGGGGACCGTCCACGGCTTCGCCAGCGCGGTAGTGGAGGACAGCGTGTTCCTCTCGCGCGTCGGGCCCGGCCACAAGGCGCTGCTGGTGCCCGAGCCCGAGGGTGACGAGATGTATTCGATGCCCGGCTTCGCCCCGGCGCGCGCGGCGCTGGCGGTCGGCGATCCGGCCGGGTGCTTTGCCGTTGTCGAAGCCCCACTGCTCGGCACGGCGGCGCGCTGGCGCCCGCTGGGAGAGGGCAGCCCGGCGGCGCTGGTGGAGCTTCCCGTCGGCTGGGTCGCCAACGCCGCGACCTGTGACGCGGACCTCCAGATATTCGTCCTCGACGGGACGCTCGACTTCGGCGGCACGCGCATCGGCGGCGTCGAGGGCGGCTTCCTCTCGCTTCCCGCAGGCAGCGCGCTGCCCGCCATCACCGCCTCGGACGACGCCCTGCTGTTCGTCGCGCAAGGCACGCCGGAGCCCATCGCATGAAATCCACCTCGCTGCTGCTGGCGACGCTCGCCGCCGCCACCTTCCTGTCGACGCCGGTTGCCGCGCAACCCGAGATCGGCGCGCGCGAGAAGCCCGCCATCGCGGTCGACGGCAAGCGCTTCCATGACCTCGACGGCGACGGCAGGCTGTCGCCCTACGAGGACTGGCGCCTGCCGCCCGAGCGCCGGACGCAGGATCTCCTTGCGCGCATGACGCTGGAGGAGAAGGCCGGGATGCTGGTGCAGGGGACGCCGCCCAACATCGGCGGCGGGCTGATGGGCGACTGGGACATCGCCGCGCTGCGCCCGACCATCGAGACGCGGCACATCCGTTACTTCATCCACCGCTCCAGCGGCGACGGCGCGAAGCTTGCCGAAGCGTCGAACGCGGTGCAGGCGCTGGCCGAGCGCACCCGCCTCGGCATCCCGGTGGTGCTGAGTTCCGATCCGCGCAACACCTACCGCGCCTCTTTCGGCATCAACGTACCCGCCGGGCAGTTCACCCGCTGGCCGGAATCGCTGGGCCTCGGCGCGCTGGGCGACGCCGACGTGGTGCGCCGCCTTTCCGCCATCGCATCGCAGGAGATGCGCGCGATCGGCATCCGCATGACGCTTTCCCCGCAGGCGGACCTGTTCACCGATCCGCGCTGGGGACGCGGCAACGCCACCTTCGGCGACGACGCGGCGCTCGTCTCACGGCTTGCCGGGGCGGCGGTGGAGGGCCTCCAGGGCGGGCGCGACGGCGTCGGCCCGCAGAGCGTCGCCGCCGTGGTCAAGCACTGGGTCGGCTACGGCGCGCAGCCGGAGGGGCTGGATTCGCACAACCCCTATGGCCAGACGATGACCTTCCCCGGCGGCGGCTTCCCCGCCTTCGTGCGTGCCTTCGACGGCGCCTTCGCGGCGCACGCGGCAGGGGTGATGCCCACGTACAGCCGCCCCGTCGGGCTGGTGCTCGACGGCAGGCCGGTGCCCTCGGTCGGCGCGGGCTTCAGCCGCGAACTGATCGACGGACTGCTGCGCAGGCAGGCGCGCTTCACCGGCGTCGTCGTCAGCGATTTCAAGATCACCGACGACTGCGAGAGCGAATGCCAGGCGGGCACCATGAAGGTGCCGCTGCTCGGCATGCCCTGGGGCGTCGAGCATCTGTCCAAGGCGGAGCGCTACGCCATGGCCTTCGACGCCGGGGTCGATCAGGTCGGCGGCGCGGAGGACGTGGACCTCATCGCCGAAAACGTGCGCAAGGGCCGGACCTCGCAGGCGCAGCTGGACCTCGCGGCGGGGCGGATGCTCGAACTCGCGTTCCGGCTCGGCCTGTTCGAGAACGCCTATGTCGATCCCGCGAAGGCGCAGGCGACATTGGGCGCGGCGCAATCGGTGGCGCTGGCGCAGGACGTGCAGCGCCGCTCGATGGTCCTGCTGCGCAACGAAGGCGGCGTGCTGCCGCTGGCGAAACCGCGCAAGGTCTGGCTGTGGAACGTGTCCGAGGAAGCCGCCCGCGCCCACGGCCTCGAACCGGTGGCGGACCCGGCCCAGGCCGAAGTCTCGATCCTGCGCATCGCCGCGCCCTACACCAGCCACGCGGCATACTTCTTCGGGCAGGGCCAGCACGAAGGCCCGCTGTCATTCCCGCCCGGCAACGCCGACCTCGCCGCCGTCGAACGCGCCGCCGCGGCTGGCAAGCCGGTGATCGTCAGCGCCTACCTTGACCGTCCGGCGATCCTCGGCCCGATCGTGGCGCATGCTTCCGGGCTGCTCGCGGACTTCGGATCGAGCGACAACGCGGTGCTCGACGTGGTGCTCGGTCGGGCACGACCGGAGGGGCATCTGCCGGTCGAACTCCCCTCGTCGGACGAGGCTGCGACACGCCAGTCGCCCGATCTGCCGTCGGACTCCGCCAACCCGCTGTTCCCGCGCGGCTTTGGGCTGTCCTATACGCGCTGAGGGACGCTCAGGTGCCGCTAGGTGCCGTTCAGTGCATGGCGGGATTCGATCCTGAAAACCCGTCATCTCTGTGCAAGGGTGACGGGAAAAGGCTGCTAACTCAAAGCCATGCGGTCGGTTGGCGTGTCGTAGATCATCGCCCCGGTCTGGATGATCCGCCCGGCCAGCACTTCCGCCGCATCGCGAAGCTGATCGGCATATCGCGCCATGATCTGCTGGCGCGCATCGAGCGTCCCGTGCATCCGCATGATGAGCGCGCAGGAGATCGCGCCATGGCACCAGACCGGCACCGCCATCGCGCTGTGCGTGTCGAGATGGAGGTGCGCATAGCCGTGGCGCTGCGTCTCCGCGACCTTGTCGATCACGTCCTGCGCGCTCATGCCGAGCCGCTCCATCGTGGCGGTATCGGTGGCGAGGACGTGGTCGATATAGCGCCGCGCCTGCCCTTGCGGCAGGAACGCCATGTGCAGGTAACCGGCCGTGCTGACCAGCGGCGCGACCTCGGTTCCCGCGCAATCCCGCCGTTCCAGCATCTGCGAACCGTGGTCGGTCAGCGCCTCGATGATGAGCGCGCGGTCGTGCAGGCGGATCACCGCGAGCGGCCAGATCAGCTCCGCCTCAAGCTCGGCGAGGAAGGGCTTCACGACGCTGCGCAGCCAGGTTTCCTCCTCGTATCCGCAGGAAAGATCACGCAGGCGGCGGGTCGCGCGGTAGCGTCCGTCGGACTCCGAACGCATCACGTAGCCCGCCCCGCTCAGCGTGTTCAGCAGGCGCAGCACGGTCGGGCGCGGCAGGTCGACGAGGCGGCTGAGTTCGGTCGCCTGCAGCCCGTTGTGCCGGTTCAGGGTGCGCAAAATCGCCAGCGACCGGTCAAGCGCGCGGACATGGTAGCGGGCGCCCTCGCTCAATGCATCGCTCCGTCACGGTGGCCGAGGCTCTCGCTGATCCGCGCGGCGGTGGCGGTCAACGGGCCGAGGAAGCGCTCCACCGCGTCGCTGTGGCGCATCGCGGAGTTGAAATAGCGCAGGGCCAGCGCCGCAACAGCGTGGCCGGAAGCGTCCACCACCGGCACCGCCAGCGCCGACTGCCGGCCATGCGGCATCGGCAGGACATCGTACCCGCGCGTGCGGATCACGCCGCTGATCGTGTCGAATTCCTCCCCGCAGGTTCGGCCAAAGGGGCTGACCCCCTCGGGCTGGCAGCGCAGGTAGTCGATCAGGGTGCGCTGCTTGCGTTCGGGGGCATAGGCCAGCAGCACGCGGCCAGATGCGGTGTCGAGCATCGACATGCGATAGCCCGGCTTGGTCTCGGAGAAGACGAGGGTGCTTTCGGCGTCGGTCGTCTCGCGAACCAGCGCGATGCTGCCCGACTGCTCGCTCAGCGTCACCGGCCAGTGAACGCTGCGGCCCAGTTCGCGCATGATCGGGCGGGCGACCTCGCAGGCCCAGTCGTCGTCGAAGCCGTGGCTGAGCGTGCGCACCTTCTGGGTGATCCAGTAGCGGTTCTGGATGCGCTCCACGAGGCCGGAATTCTCCAGCGTGAACAGCATCCGGTAAGCCGTGCCGCGCGGCAGGCCGGAGCCTTCCGCAAGCTCCGTCAGGCTCTGCCCCGTCCTCATGTTGAGCAGGCGGAGGATCTCCAGCCCGCGTATCACCGATTCCACATTCGCCATCGAACCACACCCCCGGCAATTCAACTAAGCGCTGTCAGTAAGCCTCCCCGAAGGTGGCCGCTTCCGCCCTGAGCCCAAGGATCGTGAATCGCGGTTTACCGAAAGAATAGTGACATGTGTTCCGGCTATCGCGCAACCTGTGGGCCGGGGCGTTTCTTTGCGCACCCCTTGCTGACGCGAGTTGAACAAACTGCGCGGCGCTCTCCGATTCCCTTTTTACGATTCGTCCGCAGGGCGAACACGGCGTCCGCAGCGCGGACATTGATGCGCGTGCAATTGGCGGGGGCGGGGGCGGCAGTGCGAGCCTTGCACGCATGGAACCCGTAATCCGCCCGCTGATCGACGAGGACTGCTTCGAGATCGGCCTCAACCACATCTTCCCGATGGCCGACGCCGCGCGCATTGCGGGCGAGGAGTCGTGGCTCTGTCCCGATCACCTCGACCCGGCGATGGAGAAGGTGCGCCTCGGCATGAAGTCCTGGCTGGTGCGCGCAGGCGGGCGCACGATCCTCGTCGATACCTGCATCGGCCAGCACAAGGAGCGTCCGCGCCATGCCGCCTGGCACCGGCGCGGCAGCGACCGCCTGTTGCGCGATCTCGCGGCCGAGGGCCTGGCGCCGAACGACATCGACCTCGTTCTCTGCACGCATCTCCATGCCGATCATGTCGGCTGGAATACCCGGCTGGAGGACGGCCGCTGGGTACCGACGTTCCCGCGCGCCCGCTACGCCATGTCGCGCCGGGAGGTGGGGGACTGGCGCGCCCTTGCTGCGGCGAGCGACGTGCCGGTCAACCACGGGGCCTTCGAAGACAGCATCCTGCCGGTCGTCGACCATGGCCTCGCGCTCTACGTGACGGCGGGCGACGAACTGGCCGAGGGCGTGACGGTCGAGGCGTTGCCCGGCCACACGGTCGAGCATTTCGGGCTCCACCTGCATCGCCGTGAAGGTGCCGCGCTGTTCTGTGGCGACGCCATCCATTCCCCCATCCAACTGCGCGTGCCCGAATGGACGAGCGCCTTCTGCGGAGATCCCGATCTTGCCGTCGCCACCCGTATCGCCATGCTCGACCGTGCCGCCGAGGAAGGCATCGAGCTTTATCCCGCTCACTTTCGTGGCGCTGGCAGCCTGCGCGTCCGCCGCGACGGCAATGCCTTCGGGCCCGCCTGATGGTCAGGCCGGGTTTTCCGCGAAGGATGCTCCAACTGCGGCTGCTAGACCTGCAGGCCAGACAGGGAGGCAATCCGTGAACACGCTCGAAATTCTGCGCGAACGCTACGCCACGTACCGCTCGCGCTTCGCTGTGCTGGGCGGGGTGCCGCTACATTATACCGACGAGGGCGCGCGCGGCCCGGATGCGCCGGTGATCGTGCTGGTCCACGGTTCGTTCCTCGACCTTGCATCTTACGAGCCGTGGCTGGCCGCGTTTCCCGAGTATCGCGTGGTGCGCTACGACCGCCTGCGCTGGGGCCTGACCGGGCAGGGCGACGGGCCGACGATCACCTACGACGACGAGGAAGCGCTGCTCGCCGGGTTGGTCGATCACCTCGGCCTCAAGCGCTTCGTGCTCGCCGGATCGTCGAGTGGTGGGATGACGGTGGCGGCTTACGCGGCGCATAATCCGCAGCGCGTCTCGCGACTGGTCCTTATCAACTTTCCGCTCGGGCACGGACGCATCAACAACGCCTCGGAGCCGAAAAAGCCCGCGCCTGTGCCACTTCCCCCGGTAGAGGCCATGCGCAACCTGCTCAACGCGAACTTCGCAGATCCCTTGCTGGTGACCGAGGCGATGGTGCAGCGTTACGGTGATCTCATGAACCGCGAGGATCCGACCGGTTCGATCCGTTCCAGCTATGCGCAGGCGGCGCTGTTCGGCGAGGCGGAGCGGGCGAAGCTGCTCGGGCAGATCGCAACGCCGACGCTCGTCATGTGGTCGCGGCACAACCGCACGCTGGCGGTCGAACACGGCGTCGCCGCCTTCGAGGCGGTGGGGGGGGCGGAGAAGCAGTTCACCATTATTGAGGGCGCGGGGCACATGCTGCCGCTGGAGAAAGGCGCGCTGTCCGGCCACGTCGCCCGGCGCTTCGTGGATGGCGAGACCCTGCCGCCCGCCGTCGCGGAATGATCGCGACGTCCACCGTCCGGCTGGCCGCGAGCGGCGGCAGGGCGGTGGACGTGACGATATGCGCGCCGCTCGACTTGCCAGACGATCCGATCGGCATCGTCTTTTCGCACGGGGTGAACGCCGCGCCCTCGCGCTATGGTGTACTGCTGACGCGCTGGGCGCGGGCTGGGTTCGTGGTCTGCGCGCCGATGCACCTCGATTCCGAGGAGCACGGCGCGCGAGTCATCGACGATCCTTCGAAAGTCCGGCGCACCCGCGTCGAGGATTTCGCGCTGGTAAGCGCAACGCTCTCTCAAGGTATCGTCGGGTTGCCGCCCATCACGCGCCATGCGGCGGTGGGACACAGCTACGGGGCGTTGATCGCGCAGGTCGCGGGCGGGGCGCTACTTGATCCGGCGACCGGAACAGACCCGCTGCCTGGCCCGGAACCGCTCTGCGTTGTTGCCCTGTCCCCACCGCCGCCGATGCCGGGGGTGATCGACGCGGCAGGCTGGAGCCGCTGCACGCTGCCCATGCTCTGCGTCACCGGCACCGCCGACGTGATGCCCGGTTTCGTGGACGACTGGCGCCAGCATCTCGTCTCCTGCGATGCCGCGCCGCGCGGCGTGCCGATGGTGTTCGAAGGGATGGACCACTACTTCGACGGCGCCTTCGGACGCCTGCGGCCCGGCGACGCGAAGCGCGGCGAGGTGGTGGAGCGGCTCAACGCGGGTGTGGTCGGGTTCATCCGCGCCTGCGCCGGGCTTTCCACTCCATGAGGACAGCGCTGCGCAGGGCTTGCGTGCGGTGTGCCCGCCGCTAGCCCGATATGCTACCTATCCCAGCACCGGAGCACACATGACCCTCGTCGGCACGCATATGGTCGAATCGCCGCTGACCGCCCGCCAGTATTTCGAGCAGGTCATGGCCAATCCCGCCCGTCGCCCCTTCGGGTTCGGCAGCAAGCTCGCCATCGTCAACGTAGACATCCAGTGCGCCTACACGCGGCTCGACCGCTTCGTGACCGCATACGAGACCGACCCGCGCCAGATCGAGCACGTCAACACGATCTCCCGCTTGGCGCGTGAGAAGGGGATGCCGGTGATCTGGACGCGCGTCGCCTACATGGCGGGCGGCGCGGACTGCGGCGTCTGGGGCATGCGCGAGGATGGCGAGGACGCGCTCCAGTCGATCCGCGTCGGCAGCGAGCGCCACGCCTTCGACCCGCGCTGCGAGGTGGACGAGAGCGTGGACGCGGTGTTCGACAAGCGAATGGCATCCGCGTTTCACGAAACGCATCTAAATAGCCTGCTGACGTGGCACGGTGTCGATACGGTGGTCGTCACCGGCGGCTCGACCTCCGGCTGCGTGCGTGCGACGGCGGTGGACAGCGTCAGCCACGGCTACCGCACCATCGTTCCCATCGAGACGACGGCGGACAAGCACGAAAGCCCGCACTTCGCCAACCTGACCGACATGCAGCTCAAGTACGCGGACATTCTGCCCGTCAGCGCGGTGGTAGACTGGCTTCAGGCGCGCTGATCGGCTTCGGGCTCTCCGTCCGGCAATTCGGCGTCGATCGACAGTTCGGCGCTGATCGCGGCGGCGCAGGTGCGGATGAGTTCGGAGAAGCGGCTCACCGCGTCCTCCATCTTCATGGCCGAGGCGAAGAAGGCGAGCGAGATCGTGCCGACCGGCCGCTCGCCCTCGAACACGGCGGCGGCCAGCGAGGACGTCTTGCCGGGATTGCGGGTGAAGCGGTTGAAGCTGCGCGTCGCGTAGCCCTGATCGCGCAACTGGGCGAGGAAGCCCTGATCCTCGGCAAGTCCGATGGCGTGGTCCCATTCCGGGTTTTCGAGCACCTTCATCGAGGCGACCAGCGCTTCGCGCTCCGCTTCGTCGATGGAGGCGATGTAGATCAGTCCGGCGGCGGTCTCCAGCAGCGGGCTGGCGTAGCCGGGGAAGTATTCGTTGAAGGTCAGCGCACTCAGCGCATGGGTCGAATCGCGGATGACCATCGAGTGACCGACGTGCGTCGATAGCGTGATCGGCCAGCCCACCATCCGCGTCAGTTCGACGATGTGCGGGCGCGCAGCTTTCACCAGGCGAGCATCGCCCTGGAACCCATGCGCGAGGGTCTGGACCAGTGCCGTCGGACGATAGCGACGGCGGTTCGGCTCGCGCTCGATCAGGCCTTCGTGCTGGAGCGACTGGACCAACCGCGAGACGGTCGGAAACGGCAGATTGCAGGCCTTTGCGATGTCGGTAAGCGTCGCCGAGCCGCTCCGGTTGATCGCCTGGAGCACGGCGATGCCACGTGACAACGAGCGGATTGGAATTCCATTGTCCAAAGTCTGCGGCCCTCATGTTGGCGGCCGCCTGTAAGCGGTCCGACGCGGACATCATGCCAATGCTGCACTGCAATGTCCACAGGGTGAACATGTGCCGTAATCGCGGTTCGGCTGCGGCCGATCCCGGAATAGGACGGAAGGCGACAAGGGACGCCCGAGCGTCCGCACGCTTCACATCGAGACGAGGACACCATGGCGCAGCCGATCCTGAGACAGATGCTTGCCGAAGGCAGGTTCGTGACCGCACCGGGTATCCAGGACATGATCTCCGCCGTCGTCGCCGCGCAGTGCGACTTCGAGGTCGTCTACGGTTCAGGGTACTGGCTGACGGCCTCCGCGCATGGCCTGCCCGATGCCGGGATCGCATCGGTCACGCAGATGACCGATCGCATGGCGACGCTGGTGCAGTCGTCCAAGGCGGCGGTGATCGCGGATGCGGACACCGGCTTCGGCGGCCTGCTCAACGTCCACCACACCGTTCGCGGCTACGAGGCGGCGGGCGTCACCGCGATCCAGATCGAGGACCAGGAGTTCCCGAAGAAGTGCGGCCACACGCCCTTCAAGCGGGTGATCCCGGTCGAGGAGATGGCGCGCAAGATCGAGGTCGCCTGCGATGCGCGCTCGTCCGAGGACTTCCTCGTCATCGCCCGCACCGACGCGCGCCAGTCCGAGGGCTACGACGGCGTCATGCGCCGCATGGAGGCCTATGCGAAGGCTGGTGCCGACGTGCTCTTCCCCGAAGCGCTGACCAGCCATGAGGAAGTGCGCGCGATCACGTCCGCCTTCGACCTGCCGATGCTGGCGAACATGGCGCACGGCGGCCTGACCCCGATTGTCTCGCCAGCCGAGCTTGAGGCGTTGGGCTACTCCATCGCGATCTACCCGGCGATGGCATCGCTCGTCGCCGCGCAGGCGATGGAGCAGGCGTTCCGCCGCCTGCGCGCGGGCGACGCGCCAAGCAACGACGAGATGTTCGACTTCAAGCGCTTCTGCAGCCTGATCGGCTTCGAGGACGTCTGGGCGTTCGAGAAGCGCTGGGCGCAGGACTGAGCGAGGGGATCGAGAACCATGACCGCACGTACCCTCTACGAGAAGATCTGGGACGCACACGTCGTCTCCAGCCGCGATGACGGCACTAGCCTCATCTACATCGACCGTCATCTGGTCCACGAAGTCAGTTCCGCGCAGGCCTTCGAGGGGCTGCGCAAGGCCGGGCTGCCGGTGCGCCGGACCGACCTGACGCTGGCGATGCCGGACCATAACGTGCCGACGACGCCACGCGTCGATGCCTCCGGCGCGCTGATCCCGGTGGAGGATCCCGCCAGCGCTGCGCAGCTCGCCGCGCTTGAGGCGAACGTCGCCGAGTTCGGCGTGCCGTTCTTCACCGCGACCTCGCCCGAGCAGGGCATCGTCCACGTCGTCGGGCCGGAGCAGGGCTTCACGCTGCCGGGCTGCACTCTCGTCTGCGGCGACAGCCACACCGCCGCGCACGGGGCGCTGGGCGCGCTGGCCTTCGGCATCGGCACCACCGAGGTCGAGCATGTGCTGGCCACGCAGACGCTGCGCATGGCGCGTTCGAAGTCGATGGAGATCCGCGTCGAAGGCAGGCTTGGCCATGGCGTCTCGGCGAAGGACGTGATCCTCGCCGTCATCGCCCGCATCGGCGTCGGCGGCGGCATCGGCCATGTCATCGAGTATCGCGGCTCCGCGTTCGAGGGGATGACCATCGAGGAGCGCCTGACCGTCTCCAACATGTCGATCGAGGCGGGTGCCCGCGCCGGCCTCTTCGCGCCGGACGAGACGACGTTCGCCTACCTCAAGGGCCGCCCGATGGCCCCGAAGGGTGAGCAATGGGAACGCGCCGTCGCGCACTGGCGCACCCTGCGCAGCGATGACGGCGCGGTGTTCGACAAGTCGGTCGTCATCGACGCCGCGGAGATCGCGCCCAGCGTCACCTGGGGCACCAATCCCGAGCAGGTCGTCGCCATCACCGGCGCCGCGCCGAAGCTGGAGGACATCGCCGACGAGGGGCGCCGCGCCGCTGTTGCCCGTGCGCTCGATTACATGGGCATCGCGCCGGGGCAGGCCATGGAGGAGGTCGCGGTCGACCACGTCTTCATCGGCAGCTGCACCAACAGCCGCATCGAGGACTTGCGCGCCGCCGCGAAGGTGCTCGAAGGCCGCCACCTGTCGGAGCGCATCCAGTCCGCCATCGTCGTGCCGGGCTCGGGCCTCGTCAAGCTGATGGCCGAAGCCGAAGGACTCGACCGCATCTTCCTCGACGCCGGGTTCGAATGGCGCGAGCCGGGCTGCTCGGCGTGCCTCGGCATGAACCCGGACGTGATCCCGCCGCTGGGTCGCTGCGCTTCCACCTCCAACCGCAACTTCGTCGGCCGCCAGGGCCCGGACGCGCGCACGCACCTGATGAGCCCCGCGATGGCGGCGGCGGCGGGCGTCGCGGGGCACCTTGCCGACGTTCGCGACTACCTTGGAGAAACCGCATGACCATGACCGTGGTTGAAGGGCGCGCCTATCCGCTGGGCCTCGCCAATGTCGATACCGACCAGATCATCGGTTCGGACTGGCTCAAGACGATCAGCAAGGTCGGCCTCGGCGCGGGTGCGTTCGATGCGCTGCGCGAGAGCGGCGTCACCGTGTTCGGCGATCCGCGCTGGAAGGGCGCGCCGCTGCTCGTCGCGGGGGCCAACTTCGGCTGCGGATCGAGCCGCGAGCATGCCGCCTGGGCCATTGCCGACATCGGTATCCGCGTCGTGATCGCGCCGAGCTTCTCGGACATCTTTTCCAGCAACGCCTTCAAGAACGGCATCCTCACCGCCTTTGTCGACGAGGCGGCCATCGCACCGCTCATGGCGGTGGCGCAGAACGACGGCGCTGCCGGCACGCTGAAGGCCGACCTCATCGAACAGGTGATCGAGACGCCCGACGGTCAGCGCTGGCCGTTCCGCATCGACTCTTTCCGCCGCGCCTGCCTGATCGACGGCCTCGACGAGATCGCGCTCACGCGCGGCGAGGACGATGCGATCAGCGCTCACGAAGCGCGTGTCGCGACCGCAGAGCCATGGCTCGCGGGCGCGGTCTGAAATCCCCCCGGCTCCACCTCTTACGGAGAATGACATGACCACCATTCGCAGCAAGGACAGGCAGGGTTATCGCATGAAGTTCGGCGTGCTCGGGCCGTCGACCAACACCATCGTCCAGCCCGACTTCGATGACCTGCGCCCGCGCGGCGTGACCAACCACTACGCCCGCATCCACGTCGACAACGCGCAGGCGGTCTCCAACGAGACTTTCATGGCGGGTGCGTGGAAGATCAGCGAGATGACGCACGACGCCGTGCGCCGCGTGCTGACCTGCGAGCCGAACTATCTCGTCATGGGCATGTCCGCCGTCACCTTCTTCAACGGCGCCGAGGGCGGCCGCAAGTGGCGCGAGCAGGTGGAGGAAGTGTCCGGCCTTGGCGTCTCGACCGGCGCGGAAGCGACCGTGAAGGCGCTGGAAGCCTACGGCGGGATAAAGAAGGTCGCCTTCCTCTCGCCCTACTTCCCGACCGCCAATGCCGAAGTGAAGAACTTCCTCTCGGACTACGGCTACGAGACGGTGCGCGATGTCGCGCTGGAGCGGCCGAGCTGGATCGCCATCGCCGAGACGACCGAGGCCTCGCTGCGCGAAACCTTCAAGTACCTCGACGGGGATGACGTGGACGCGCTGATCCAAGTCGGCACCAACCTCGACTGCATGCGCTTCGCTGCCGCCGCCGAGACCTGGCTGGGCAAGCCGGTGATCGCGATCAACACCGCGACGTACTGGCACGCCCTGCGCGCCAACGGGATCGACGACCAGATCGACGGTTTTGGCCGCCTGATGGCCGAGTTCTGACAACGACTTTGAATCCGATCCGCGCCCGGCCTTGAATGAGGCCGGGCCAAGGAGAACAGGGAAAATGACCAATATCAAGCGGGTGCAGGTCGTCGTCGCGGGGGCGGGACCGGTGGGCAGTGTCGCCGCGATGTATCTGGCGATGAACGGCGTGGACGTGATCCTGGCCGAGACCGGTGCGGACAATGCGGCGGACCTTCGGGCCTCCACGTTCCATCCGCCGACGCTGGAGATGCTCGACCAGATCAAGGTCACCGACTACCTGATGGGCATGGGCCTCAAGTCGCCGGTGTATCACTGGCGCGACCGCAAGTCGGGCGAGATCTATCCCTTCGACTTCGGCGAACTGGCGGGCGACACCAAATATCCTTTCCGCCTGCAGTGTGAGCAGTACCACCTGTCGCGCAAGCTGTCTGACCGGCTGACCGAGGAGCCCAACGCCGAGGTGCTGTTCAACCACCGCCTCGTCTGGTTCCAGCAGGACGACGAGGGCGTCGACGTGGCGCTGGAGACGCCGACCGAGATCGTGCGCGTGCGCGCCGACTATCTGATCGGCGCGGACGGCGCGAGTTCGATCGTGCGCAAGTGGCTCGGCATCGAATTCGACGGGTTCACCTATCCCGAGCGCTTCCTGTGCCTGTCGACCGAGCAGGAGATCCGCGACGAGATCCCGGACCTCGCCTACGTCAACTACGTTTCGGATGCAGACGAGTGGATGGTGCTGCTTCGCGTGCCGACGCTGTGGCGCGTGCTTGTCCCCGCCAACGAGGAGACGACCGAGGAACTGCTGTCCGAGGACAAGAAGAACCGCGTCTTCGGCGGCTTCCTCAAGGACGGCGAGAGCGTCCAGACGCGCCACCGCACGATCTATCGCGTCCATCAGCGCGTGGCGAAGCAGTTCCGCAAGGACCGCGTGCTGCTGATCGGCGACTCCGCGCACCTCAACAACCCGCTGGGGGGCTTCGGCATGAACAGCGGCGTGCATGACGCGTTCAACCTGTGCGAGAAGCTGGTCGACGTGCTCAAGGGCGCGGACGACGAACTGCTCGACGTGTTCGACCGCCAGCGTCGCACCATGACGCACAGCTTCACGCAACAGCAGACCATCGAGAACATGGAGATCATGCGCGGCGGTCAGGGCGAGGCCCATGCCCGTCGCCGCGAGAAGATGCTCTCGATGCAGACCGACGACGATGCGCGCCGCCAGTACCTGCTGCGCCAGTCGATGATCGCAAGCTTGCGCGAAGCGGCGGCGATCGTCTGAGGCCGTAAAACCGCGTCATTGCGAGCGCAGCGAAGCCTGTGGCTCGCAATGACGACGGCTTATCTGCTCACGGCAGCGAGCGGTAGAACTCCAGCTTCATGTCCTCGGCCACGCATTCTAGGATCGGCGGGACCAGCCGGTCGTGGAAGTCGATGTGCATGTGCTTTTCGTAGGCGGCATCGTCCCGGAAGGTGGCGACGACTTGGAAGAGATCGGGATCGGCCTCCGACTGGAACAGTTCGTAGACGAGCGCGTCCGGCTCGTTCTCGAAGACGAGGCCCTTCAGTTCGGATTGCAGCGCGATCATGTCGGCGCGCTTCTCGGGACGGGTGCGCAGCTGGGCGATGAAGCTCTTCGCGGGCATGGGCTCAGGCTCTCCCGTGCGGAGCAAGGTCGAACAGCAGTTCGCGTTCGTAAGTGCCCTCCATGCAGCCGACGATCTTCTCGATCAGCGGCTTGTTGTGGTCGTAGGCCATGTGCGCCTCGTCCGCGGCCTCGTCCACGAAGCTCTCATGCACGGCGAACATGCCGGGTTCGGCGAGGCGGAAGAACTTGTAGGCCAGCGTGCCGGGTTCCTGCTTGGACAGTTCCTCCATTTCGCGGGCGAGGGCGATGAAGTCGTCCTGCCGGTCGTCTCGGACGCGGAAGCGGGACAGGAAGCTGAAGGCCATGTGCCGGTCTCTCCTTTCAGCGCGGGTGCGAGTCGCGTCCCGCAGGTCTCTCCGATGCCGCGCCCGTACCGGCGCGTGCTCTCGCTTCGAGCATATGCGATCGCGATATAAAAACAATCATGAATGCACGTTATATTGAGTTTCCGGGCCTTCCTCCGCGTTTGTGCGCAACCTTCGTCAATGCCGCGCAAGCGTCATGAAACGGCACATCAAAAAAACATACATGAATGATTGCCAAACCGCATCTTCGTGATAATCCTTGAGGCAACCCGCAAACAAATGGCGGGGCACAAGGAGAGAGAGGCATGTTCACCAGGCAGCTTTACTGCTCGTCTTGCGCGTTCGCGCTTGTGGCCGGATTGGGCGCAGCGCCGGCCTTCGCACAGGACAGCACCACCGACGCCGCGACGGCCGCCGAAGCACCGCCCCAACAGAGCGCCCAATCTACTGGGGGTCTGGCTGAGATCGTCGTCACCGCCACCCGACGCGCGACCGATCTCCAGTCCACCCCGGTCTCGGTCTCCGCCGTCGACAGCACGCTGATCGCGCAGGCCGCGCCGCGCGACCTTGGCGACATCGCGGCGTTCGTGCCGAACTTCTCGGCGGCGACCATCGCCAACTTCAACGCCGCCAGCTTCGCCATGCGCGGCGTCGGCCAGACTTCGATCATCGTCTACTTCGAGCCGCCGGTCGCGGTGCTGGTGGACGACTTCGTGGTGCCGTCGGTCCAGACGCAGCTTCTCGACACCTTCGACATCGCGCAGGTCGAAGTGCTTCGCGGCCCGCAGGGCACCCTGTTCGGCAAGAACACCACGGGCGGCGTCGTCACCGTGCGGACCAAGCGACCGCAGATGGAATACGTCGGCGTCGATGCGCGCGCCGAGTTCGGCGACTTCGGCCAGAAGAAGGTGCAGGCCGCGATGAACGTGCCGATCGGCGACATCGCCGCAATCCGGCTCGTCGGCGGGTACGAGAAGTCGGACGGCTTCTACCGCAACGGCGCCTGCTACGGCCCCGTCACCGGCTTCGTCGCCAACAAGTTCCAGGGCGAGCAGGGCTGCCTTGGCGGGGAGCGGCTCGGCGGCAAGGACGTGTGGCAGGCCCGTGCCAAGCTGCTGGTGGAACCGTCGCCCAACTTCAGCGCGCTGTTCCAGTACGAGTGGATCCGCGACCGTTCGGACTCCGTGCCCTCGGTGAACGAGAACTATCTCTACACCGGCACCAATCCTTTCGTGACCGACCTGCTCGGCCTGACGGACCCGAATGCGCAGGGCACCGATCCGCTCAAGCGCGCGGGCTATACCGGGCGGCATGACGGCCTGCTGTTCATGGACAAGGGTCAGCGCATCTCGGTCGACGGCTTCTACGCCAACCTCGAATACGACACCGGCATCGGCACGATCACCTCGGTGTCGGGATATCGCAACCAGCGCTCGCGCATCCCGAACTCCTACGCGGGCGCGACGGCGGTGGCGGATGATGGCCAGTACCTCTCGTTCTTCGACGCGACGCGCGACGACAATCGCAAGACCTGGCAGCAGGAACTGCGCTTCGCTTCCGACTTCAAGGGGCCGTTCAACTTCGTTGCGGGCGGGTTCTACCAGCGAGACAAGATCGACTTCTGCGTCGCGCAGATCCTCGGCTTCCTTGACCTGACGTCCGGCCCGCTGCCGTTCGGCAACTGGAACGACACGCCTTACGTGCTGTGCAACGCGCAGCGCGCCAAGTCGCGCGCGGTGTTCCTGGAGGGCACGCTGAAGCTGGGCGAGAAGCTGACCATCGCCGCGGGCGGCCGCTACACCTGGGACGACAAGACCTGGCTGGGCCGCCAGCAGACCTTCATTCCGGCGCTGAACGGCGGCTTCGACCCGTCGATCACTATCGACGAGGCGCTGGACGCCAGCGTCTACAACTATCCGGCGAACGTCGTCAGCGTGGATGGCAAGTGGCGCGAACCGACTTACCGCGCCAGCATCAGCTATCAGGCGACGGACGACCTGTTCGTCTTCGGCGGCTATTCGCACGGCTACAAGGGCGGCGGCTTCAACGACCAGATCGGCGGCTTCGCTGCCTTCGGCGCGGACCTCGACGCTTTCCGCGCGGCGGCGCGACCGACCGATCCGGAGAAGGCGGACAGCTACGAACTCGGCCTCAAGTCGCAGTTCCTCGACAACCGCCTGCGCTTCAACCTCACCGGCTTCTACGTGAAGTACAAGGATCTCCAGAAGCAGCTTAACGTGCCGATCGTGGTGAACGGCCAGCCCAATCAGGTCACGCTGTTCGTCAACGCCGCCAGCGCCACCGTGAAGGGCATCGAGGCGGAGCTTTCGGCCAACCCGGTCGAAGGGCTGACCCTGCGCGGCGTGCTCGGCTACCAGGATGGCAAGTACAAGACCTATACCGCCGAGAACGCGGGCTACGATCTTGCTTCCGCCCCGCTGGACCGTGCGCCCAAGTGGCAGTGGACGCTTGACGGCGTGTACTCGCTGCCGCTGGGAAGCGACTACAAGCTGACGGTCAACGGCAACGTCGCCTACACCGGGCGCAACCTCAACACGCAGGCGATCGACGATCCGCTGGGCAACACCTTCCTCAACGCGAGGACGCTGGTGAACGGCTCGATCACGCTCGCGCAGGCGGATGACCGCTACTACGTGCGCGTGATCGGCAAGAACCTGACCGACAAGCGCTATCGCATCGCGGTGCAGAACGTCGCGGGGCTGTGGCTCAACTCGCAATACGGCGCGCCGCGCTACTTCGGCGTCGAACTGGGACTGTCGTTCGGCGACCATCTTTGAAGCTGAAAACCATGGGAAGCGCGGGGGCATGAACCCCCGCGCCCAACGAGAGGTGGCTGAGTGGTAATTGACACCAAGGCGCGATCATTCCGTTCCGTTTCGTCATTGCGAGCGCAGCGAAGCAATCCAAGGCGTCGAGGCTCTTTGCTGGATTGCTTCGCTACGCTCGCAATGACGGCGTTGGGGAGCCTTGCGCTCGCGGCCTGCGGATCGGCGGACCAGCAGGCGCTGGCCGGCAAGCAGGGCGCGGAGGGCTGGGAGGTCCAGCTCGATGACGCCAGCGACGGCGACGACTGGCCCGCCTTCGGCCGCACTTACGGAGAGCAGCACTACAGCCCACTCGACCAGATCAACGAAGGCAACGTCAGGGATCTCGGGCTCGTCTGGGCGGTGGACCTGCCGCCCGGCAACCCCGCCACCGGGCCGATCTCGGTCGGCGGGACGGTCTACCTCGCCAGCGGGTATTCGGTGGTCCGCGCCATCGACGTCGCCACCGGCAAGGTGAAGTGGGAGCACGATCCCAAGGCGCCCGAAGCCTCGGGCATCCGGCTGCGGCAGGGCTGGGGCAGCCGCGGCATCGCCTACTGGAACCACAAGGTCATCACCGCCACGCAGGACGGCCGCCTCGTCGCGCTGGACGAGAAGACCGGCAAGCCGGTCTGGACCGTGCAGACGCTGGAGGAGGGCGCGCCGATGTTCATCTCCGGCCCGCCGCGCGTTTTCGACGGCAAGGTCATCATCGGCAACGCGGGCTCGGACGAAAGTGCGGTGCGCGGCTTCGTGACCGCCTTCGACGCGGACACCGGCAAGCAGCTCTGGAAGTTCTACACCGTCCCCGGCGACCCGGCGAAGGGCTTCGAGGACGAGACGCAGGAGATGGCCGCGAAGACCTGGAGCGGGGACTGGTGGAAGTACGGCGGCGGCGGTTCGGTGTGGAACGCCATCACCTACGACAAGGCGAACGACCAGATCCTGCTCGGCACCGGCAACGGCGCGCCGTGGAACCACAAGATCCGTTCGATGGGCAAGGGCGACAACCTGTTCGTCTGCTCGATCGTCGCGCTCGATGCGAAGACCGGCAAGTACAAGTGGCACTACCAGATCAATCCCGGCGAAAGCTGGGACTTCAACGCGGCGATGGACATGGAACTGGCCGACCTCACCATCGACGGCAAGCCGCGCCAGGTGGTGATGACGGCGCCGAAGAACGGCTTCTACTACGTGATCGACCGCAAGGACGGGAAGCTGATCTCCGCCGAGCCCTTCGTCGAAGTGACATGGGCGAAGAAGATCGACCTTGCCACCGGGCGTCCGGTGGAGAACTCCGGCGTGCGCTACGAAAGCGGGAAGACGACGTTCCGGCCGACGCCTCTGGGCGCACACAGCTGGATGCCGATGGCCTACAGCCCGAAGACGAAGCTGACCTACATCCCCGCCATCGACCTGCAGGCGCACTTCGACGACACCGGCATCACGCGCGAGAACTTCAAGTTCGCCGAGGGCATGGCGCTGTCTCCGGGCGTCGGCTACGCGATCGATGCGGGCGGCAAGGACGTGACCGGCTGGCTCGTCGCGTGGGATCCGGTGGCGCAGAAGGCGCGCTGGAAGCTGCCGATGCCGACCCACGGCAACGGCGGCATCATGGCGACGGGCGGCAACCTCGTGTTCCAGGGACGGCCCGACGGCGGCTTCTCCGCCTACAACGCGCAGGACGGCAAGCGGTTGTGGAACTATGACGCCCGCGCGGGCGTGGTGGCGCCGCCGATCACCTATCGCGTGAACGGCAAGCAGTATGTCACCGTGATCGCCGGGATAGGCACCAGCGTCGGCCTGTTCGGCCCGATGTTCGCCAAGTACGGCATCGACTACCGCACGCAGGCGCGCCGGGTGCTGACTTTCGCCATCGGCGGCAAGCAGCAGCTACCGCCGCGCGAACCGTACAAGGCGGTCGCCTTCGACGATCCGGGCTTCAAGGCCGATACGGCCAAGGCGGCACGGGGCGAGGGCATCTTCGGCGGGCGCTGCGCGGTATGCCACGGCACTTCGGTGATCGCGGGCGGCACCGCGCCGGACCTGCGCACCTCGCCGATCCCGGCCAGTGCGGAGGCATTCGCCGAAGTCGTGAAGAACGGCGCGCTCGTCCCGGCGGGAATGCCGCAGTTCGGGGAATTCACACCCGACCAGATCGAGGCGCTGCGCCAGTACATCCGCACCCGCGCCGAAGTCCTGCGCAGCGGTAGGGCGGACAGCGCGGTGGGCTCCGCGCACAAGACGGGGGAATGACCCCAATTCCTCCCCGAGCTTGTCTCGGGGAGGTGGCAGCGACGTAGTCGCTGACGGAGGGGGAATTGCTCAGCCTCTCCCCCTCCACCACCGCTTCGCGGCGGTCCCCCTCCCCGAGACAAGCTCGGGGAGGAATTTGTCAGGGCCACAGTATCCTCAACCCGATCCGCGCGAACTTCCACCGCCCGTCCACGCGCACGTATTCATCGTCGTAGCGCCCGATCAGCAGTAGCGGGTTCGCCGCGCCGCCCTGCGTGACGATGGCCGAGCCTTCATGCTGGCGCGTCACCAGGTCGAGGAGCAGGCAGTGCCCGCGCGCGGTGTCGGGGCCGGTGATCTCGATTGAGTGGTTGGCGACGTAGTGCAGCGTCTCCAGCGGCGCGCGCAGGTGCTTCCAGTGTTCCCGGAACAGGCCGAGCACCGCCTCCACGCCCTCGTAGCGGTCGGGATAGTCGCACACCACGTCATCGACGAAATTCCGGCGCACCAGATCCTCGTCCATGGTGTCGAACGCCGTCGAGTAATCGACGCGAAGCTGGCGGATGGCTTCGCGCGCGGTCAGTTCTTCCAGGGTCATCGCTCTCTCCTTTTTGTCATCCCTTTGCCTGTGCGCGCCGCAGCCGGGCGATCTTCTTCTGGATCGTCGCCAGCTTGCGCAGGTATGTCTCGCGGATATCGCCGATCAGGAGCAGCGCCGCGCTCTGGAGGAAGCAGGCGTGCAGTTCGAGGCGGCACACGTCGCCCGCGCACTGGCCCAGCGACCAGCGGCGATAGACGAGGAATTCGTGCATGACGTGGGTGTCCACCAGCGTCGGCAGGTCCAGATCGCTGCGCAGATGCCCCTTGGCGCGCTCCAGTTCCAGCCAGGCCGAGAAGCGCGCATGCGCCACCGATGTCAGCTCGCGCACTTCCAGTTCGCGCGGTTCGGAGGCGAACACGAAGTCGATCACCACGCGGGCGTAGAGGCTGTCGCGCTCAAGCTCGCTGACCATCCAGTCCAGTTCGCGGAACACCACGTCCAGCGTATAGGTCGCGCCGCGCCGGGCGATGTGTTCGCGCACCTCGATCATTCGGTCGACCACGGTGGCGCTGATGACGCCCTCCTTGTCGCCGAACAGGCGGTAGAGCGTGCGCTGCGCGACCCCGGCATCCTCCGACAATCGCCGGATCGTCAGCGCCGCGACTCCCCCTTCGCCGAGGATGCGGTGCGCGGTGTCGACGATGCGCGCGCGCCGCTCCGTCATCGCCGGACTCGTGTAGCGGCGGCGAATCGCCGGCGTTTTTTTCTCGGTCACTTCTTGCATCGCAGCAACGCGCGCGGGCGTGGCGGTTCTCTTTTCATTACCGCGAGAAAGTAGAGTTTCTCCGCGTTCCAAGACAATCCCCCTCGCCATTCCACCGCTGCATTGCGGCAAAACAAATCATACATGAATGTTTTTTCTGTCTTCACAAAAATGAACATGTGTACTCATTTATGCCTGTCCGGCGAAAACGTCGGCAAGTGATTCGAACTGCCCATGACCAAACGAAGGCAGTCGGTTCGGAGGGGAAGAACATGATCGGCAAACGACACCTGAATTGCGTCTTCAACACGCTTGCCACGGGGCTTCTGGCGAGCGTGAGCACCACGGCGATGGCCCAGAGCGCGCCCGAGACGGCCGCCCCGCAGGCTGAACCGCCGCCGCAGCAGGGCGGGCTCGAGGACATCGTCGTCACCGCGCGGCGCATCTCGGAATCGCTGCAGGACACCCCCGTCGCGGTCTCCGCGTTCACCGAGACCGCCATCCAGAACAAGTTCGCGACCGACATCCGCGCGCTGGCGGGCGACGTGCCGAACGTGGTCATCACCAACGTGCCGGGCTTCAACGCGGCCTCCATCGGCATCCGTGGCCAGTCGACCGGCGACATCATCCTGACCTTCGAGCCTGCGGTCGGCGTGGTGGTGGACGACTTCGTGCTCGCCCACGTCCAGACCCAGCTGTTCGACCTGTTCGACGTGGAGCGGATCGAAGTGCTGCGCGGTCCGCAGGGCACGCTGTTCGGCAAGAACACGGTCGGCGGCGTCGTCAACGTCATCACCAAGAAGCCGGAGCCCGGTTTCAGCGGCGAAGTGCGCCTCGGCTACTCCAGCTTCAACACCAAGGACGTGAAGGCGGCGATCAACATCCCGCTGGCCGAGAACCTCTACTTCCGCGCGGCGGGCTCGTTCCAGGAGAGCGACGGCTACTACCGCCTGACCAAGAACAACGATGTCGACGGATACGAAGGCGTGCCGGGACGCGGCCAGCGCTGGGGCGGATCGCGCTTCTTCAGCGCCCGCGCCAAGCTGCTGTGGGAACCGACCGACGACACCAACATCCTGCTCACCTACGAACTGCTGCGCGATCGCGGCGACAGCCCGCCGTCCGTCAACGAGACGCCTCCGGGCTTCCTGATCGACGTGGTCGGCTTCCCCGGCATCCAGACCACCGGCCAGAGCCCGTTCAAGACCGGCACCACGCTGTGCGAGGGTTCGTCCAGCGCACCGACCTGCCCGGGCACTCTCAGCGGCCATCGCGTCGACGTGGACGGCGTCTACCTTCGCGGCGAGCATTCGATGGACGATGTCGGCACGATCACCGTCGTCGGCGGCTGGCGCCGGGTCCGCTCGGAACTGCCGTCCGACTACACCGGCGAAAACGCCTACCTCTTCGTCTCCACCCGCGAGGATACGCGCAAGCAGTATAGCCTTGAAGCCCGGTTCAGCTCCGACTTCTCGGACGTCATCAAGTTCACCGTTGGCGGCATGTACTGGGGCCAGAAGCTGGACGCCAACGCCACCAGCTTCCTCGGCTTCCTGCGCTTCCTCGGCGATCCGACCGCGCTGACCGATCCGAACCAGTCCACCGCCAACTACAAGGTGGACAGCTATGCGGTCTTCGGCGAGGCGGAGTACAAGGTGGCCGACCCGTTCTCGGTCTTCCTCGGCGCGCGCTATACCAAGGAAAGCAAGGACTTCTCGGTTCGCCCGCAGGTCCGCCGCTCCACCATCGCGACGGGCTTCTGGCCCGAATACAGCGACAGCGCGAAGTTCTCCAAGCCGACCATGCGCGCCGGTTATCGCTGGGAGATCGCGCCGGGCATCAACAACTACTTCACCTACAGCCAGGGCTACAAGTCGGGCGGCTACAACGAGCAGGCGATGTCCGCCACCTCGGCGCTGCCGTTCCGCGAGGAGACCGCCGACAGCTTCGAACTGGGCTTCAAGACCGAGACGGCGGACCGTCGCCTGCGCGTCAACGTCGCCGCGTTCTACGTGAAGTACGACGATCTCCAGCGCGATGCGGTGGTGCCGTTCACCGATCCGATCACCGGCCTGCCGGGGCAGGAGACGCGCACGACCAACGCGGGCAAGGCCGAAGTGAAGGGCATCGAACTCGAAATCTCGGCAGCACCCGTGACGGGGCTGACACTCGGCGCATCGGTCGGCTGGCAGAAGGCCAAGTACAACGAGTTCAGCACCGACGTGAACGGCGACGGCATCAACGACGACGCCTCGTATCTCAAGCTGCGCAACGCACCCAAGTGGACCGCCAGCGGCAACGTGCATTACGAATTCCCGCCGACCGACTGGGGCATCGTCTCGCTCAACGCCGACATCAACTATCAGGCGCAGTACGAATCCACGACGCTCAACGCCGACTACTCGCAGGGCGAAGCACGGACGCTGGTTGGCGCGAGCATCGGCTGGACCGATCCGGCCGAGCGCTATCGCATCGCCGTGTTCGGCCGCAACCTGCTGGACGAGGTTTACCGTGTCTCGGCCAACTCGGTTGCGGGGCTGTTCAACTTCACCAACTACGCGCCGCCGCGCAGCTTCGGCGTCGAAGGCTCGGTGAAGTTCTGACGATGGCGGCGGCGGTCTCCCCCCGGGCAGGTGCGAGCCTCCGCGACGCCGGCCTTCCCCCACGGTTCGCTGCACCGTGGGGGAAGGTCACGGTGCCTGCCCTCCCTGTTCGTCATTGCGAGCGCAGCGAAGCAATCCAGCGTCGTCCTATGCCGCTGGATTGCTTCGCTGCGCTCGCAATGACGAACAGGGGTGGTGGTGGCGGATCTTCAGCGCTGGCCATGCGATCGGAGGCCGATGAAGGAAGTGACGCGCCAGCGCTTCTTTCCGGCGTACACCCGCTCCATAACCTCGGCCTCTCACTTCGTCATTGCGAGCGTAGCGAAGCAATCCAGCGCGGTTTGCACGACGTTGGATTGCTTCGCTACGCTCGCAATGACGAAGGTGGGTTGGGGAGGCGCAGGTGGCCGAACGTTGATTTTTCAGCGCAGCTTGTGCGGACGGCCTACGCCCTTGGGAACGAGGTCGAAGGCGAAGCTGATGCGCTCCCGCTCGCCGCCGAAGGGCAGGGTGGCGTGCCACAGGTAGGACGGGAACAGGATCATCCGCCCCGCGCGGGGCTGGTGGATTACCGGCGTGCCGCCGCCGCCCAGTTCCTCGGGCAGGAGGCCGATGGCGAAGGCGCCGTCCTCGCTCCCGGCTTCGAATTCGGCAAACTCGGGATAGTAGACGCCCGACAGCCAGTTGGGTGCATGGATGTGCGGGCCGACTTCGCCGCCGGGGCGCAGGATCGTGCCCCACAGCGTCAGGCTCCATTCGGCGGGCAGGGCGCGCAGGAAGGGGTGGTCGGCAGGCTCGGCGGCAAGGCGCGCATGGGCGGCGGCAAGGTGCTCGCGGGCCAATTGCGCCAGTGCCTTGAGCGCGGGCGTATCGGCATCGGCAAGATCGTCGCTCTGTCGCCCCTGCCGGGTGACGAGACCCTCGGGCTCGAAGGTGAGCGAAGGGTGCGCGCGCAGCTCCCTGACCAGCGCGGCGTTGAACGTGGCAAGGTCGGCGAAGCCCGGCGCGGCCTCGATATCGTGGACGGTGACGAAGCGGTCGAGCGCCATCAGCTTCGCCTGATCCTCGCTCCAGCCCAGCTTATGCTGCGCAGCAATTCCAAGCGCCAGCGGTGTCGTGACGCTGGGCTGTGTACCCACCAGCGTACCGCAGACGGCCAGCGCATCGCGTGCCTCTCCGGCCCGGATCATGCTGCGCACAAGATTGACGCCGAGGGCGTGGTTCGGCGCAGCAGGATCGAAGGCCGCGCGCATCGCCGAAACGGCTCCGGCGAAGTCGCCCGCCTGCTCGCGCAGGAGCCCAAGCTGGTTCGCCGCACGCACATTGCGCGGCTGCGCGCGCAGTACCTGGCGGACGAGATCTTCGGCCTCCACCCGCTGCCCCGAACCGGACAGCGCATCGACCAGATTGAGCGCAGTATCGAGATGACCGGGGCGCAGTTCGAGCGAGCGGCGGTACTTTCCGACCGCCTCGGCATGACGGCCCAGCCGGGCCAGCGCCACGCCGCTGTTGGTGAGCGCATCGGCGTTGTCAGGTGCCCCCTGGAGCACCTCAAGCGCCTCTTGGTGCCGTTCAGTACCGATCAGGCACGAGCCCAGATTTGCCAGCGTCGGCGCATGTCCGGGGCGCAGGTCGAGGGCTGTGGCGAAGGCCTCCAAAGCCTCGTCGAAGGCCGCCGCATTCTTGAGCGCGACGCCCAGATTCTGGTGCCGCGCAGCGTCGAGAGGCGCGGAATCCCTCGCTTTTCTGAAGGCATCCAGCGCCTCCTCCACGCGCCCCGTCCGCTGCGCCACGATGCCCGCCAGGGTCAGCGCATCGGCATCCTCGGGACGCTCCGCCAGCAGGCGATCCACCAGCGGCCGGGCGCTCTCGGGCTCAGGCCCCTGAGCAGCCCGCGCGGCCTCTGCCAGCAATTCCCCCCACATGACGAAAGGCCCTCTTCGTGATTGCAGTCATCATGCATGTGCGCACCAAGCCGGACAAGACGTTGCGTTTCATGGAGTTGATCACCCAGCTCCAGATCGACGTGCGCGCCAACGAGACCGAGACGCTGCTGTTCCAGGTCATGCGCTCGCAGGACGATCCGAACGCCTTCGCCTTCGCCGAAATCTTCACCAGCGAGGAGGCCAAGGAGGCCCACGCCAACCGCCCCTATCACGTCGCCATGTCGGCCGAAGGCTACGCCTGTCTCGACGGTGATCCCGACATCCGCGTCTTCGACATTCTGGGCGAAGCCGCCAAGGCAGGAGTACACGCATGACCCGTTCCCTCGAAGGCCGCATCGCCCTCGTCACCGGCTGCACCGGCGGCATCGGCAGCGAGATTTCCCGCACTCTGGCAGAGGCCGGCGCGACCGTGGTCGGCGCGGACCTGCCCGCCGATGCGGGCAGCTGGACCGGGGATTCCTACCTCTCGCTCGACGTGACGGACGAGGGATCGTGGCAGTCCGCCATCGGCGCGGTGGAGCAGCAGTACGGGCGGCTCGACGTACTGGTCCATGTCGCAGGTATCGTCGTCGTCGAGAAGATGGAGAATACGACGATCGAGCAATGGCGCAAGCAGATGGCGGTCAACGTGGACGGCGTGTTCCTCGGCACCAAGGTGGCGGCGCAGCTCCTGAAGCGGTCGGGCGAGAGCCTGCCGCACGGGGCCTCCGTGGTCGTGATCTCCTCGGTCGCGGGGAAGATCGGCTCGCCGCTGCATGTCGGGTACTGCACGTCCAAGGGCGCGGCGACGCTGTTCGTGAAGGCCTGCGCGATGGAGTTCTCCGCGCTCGGCTACAAGGTGCGCGTCAACTCGGTGCATCCCAGCGGGGTGAAGACCGGGATGGTGGACCACATCCTTCAGCGCATCGTCGATAACGGCTTTGCCAGCACCGTGGAGGAAGCCGCCGCCGGGCTCGCCCCGGCGCACCCGATCGGGCGCATGGCCGACCCCATCGACGTCGCCAAGACCGTGCGTTTCCTCGCCTCGGACGAGGCGGGTTACATGCACGGATCCGAGCTGATCGTCGACGGCGGGTTCACCGCGCAATGAGCGTCGCAGGCAAAGTCGCGCTCGTCACGGGCGGCACCAGCGGCATCGGCGCCGCCGTCTCGAAACTGCTGGCACAGGCGGGGGCCAGGGTCGCCGTGCTGTCCGATGCGGCGCAGGCCGATCTCGACAGGGAGGTTGCAGGGGGCACGCTCGCCCATGCGGTGCATGTCGACATCGCCGATGCGGATGCCGTCGCGGCGGCGGTGAAGGGGATCGAGGACAGCCTTGGCCCCGTCACGCTGCTGGTCAACAACGCGGCGGTCTGGGCGCCTAATCCGGTGCCGGAGAGCCCGCTCTCGCTGTTCGACCGGCACATCGACGTGAACCTCAAGGGCAGCTTCTACGTCACGCAGGCGGTGCTGCCCGCGATGATCGCGGCAGGCGGCGGCGCGGCGGTGTTCATCGGATCGGTGAGCGGCACCGCAGGTCGCGCGGGCGACAGCGCCTACAGCGCATCCAAGGCGGGCGTCGCGATGCTGGCACGCACGCTGGCCGCCGAACTCGGTCCCAAGGGCATCCGCATCAACTGCGTGTGCCCCGGCGCGGTGGCGACGCCGCTGACGGCCAACCTGCGCACGCCGGAGGGCGAGCAGGCCATCGCCGCGCTGATGGACGGCCATCCCAGCCCGCGCCGCAAGTTCTTCATGGACCCGGAGCAGATCGCCGAACTGGTCTGCTTCCTGCTGGATGACAAGTCGAGCGCGCTGCACGGCGCGGTCATCCCTGCCGACGAGGGCCTTACCGCAACGATGTGAGCCATACGAATACGAGAGAGGAGAACAACCATGACCGTTCAGCACGATGCCGGAAAACTCGGCGACCTCATCGTCAATATCAACGACTGCCACGAAGTCGCGCTCGGCACCGGCACCACCATCCGCCTGCTGCGCTACAGCGAGGAAACCGGCGACTGGGTGCTCTGGGTCCACATGGAACCGGGCGCGACGTTCGCCCCGCACTGGCACCTCGGCCACGGGCAGTACTTCGTGACCAAGGGCGAGCTGATCTACGACGTCGGCTCCGCGCCTGCGGGCACTTACGGCTACGAACCCATCGGATCGCGCCATAACGAGGCGCGCTGCGACGAAGTGACCGAATACCTCTTCATGGGCCACGGCGCCGTCGCGTTCCTCGACGATGCGGGCGAGATCCGCTTCATCCTCAACCACGAATTCCTGCGCGACGTGGCGAAGGGCGAGGTCATTTCCAACGTCGCCAACGAGGGGCTGGAGGAGGCGGCATGACCGCACCTTCGAACCCGCGCGCCGACCGCCTCCGGTCGATGATGGCGGCGGAGGGGCTGGATGCGGTCGTTCTCAGCCATCCGCACGATGTCCGCTATGCCGTGGGCTATCACTCGATCCTTGAGCGCTGGCAGCAGATGGAGCCGATGGCCGCCGCCATCGTCTACGCCGACCCGGCCAAGCCGCTGACGCTGGTAATCCCGGAGGCGAACCTCGGCCTCGTCGCGGTGCTCAACAGGGACGACGACGCCTGCACTTTCGCCGAAGTGCGCACGTTCGACATGCTCAACTTCTGCGAGGTCAGCCGCTACATCGACCCCGATCGCAACGGCGGCCAGCTTGCCGAGGATGCGGCGGGGATGCTCGGCGCCATCGCCGGAACCTGTCAGCCGGACGTCGCCGCCGCCATCGCCGAAGGGCTTGCCGATCACGGCATGGCGGGCAAGGCCATCGGCTTCGACGAGCACCGCGTCTCCGCCCGCATTTCCGGCAGGGTGCCGCACGAATATTCCGACGTGCTCGACTTCATGATGCGCGTGCGCGTGGTGAAGACGCCGGGCGAACTGGAACGCTACCGCAAGGTCGGCAAGCTGGCCGACCGCATCATCGCCCACGCCGGATCGCTGTTGCACGAAGGCGCGGACTGGAACGACGTGCAGGCGCGCATCTGCGACTTCATGGTCCGCAACGAAGTGATTCCGGTGGACGAAGGCGCTATGCTGTTCGGCGGCGCTTACGAGGCCGACGAGTTCATCCCCGACCTTTTCCGCACGCGCGGCAACCGCGCGCTGCGCCGGGGCGACATCGTCATCCTCGAGACGCAAGGCATCCACGACGGCTTCTGGGTGGACATCAACCGTACCGCCGTCCTCGGCAGGGCGAGCCCGGAATACCGCCACCAGCATGACGTGCTGCGCGACGCCTTCCTCAAGATGGTGGACCGGCTGCGCCCCGGCGTCTCCACCGCCAGCCTGCCCGCCATCGGCTACGAGCACTTGAAGGCCAACGGCATCGCCACGCCCGAAAAGCTGCTCGTCGTCGCCCACGGGATCGGCCTGATGCCGCTGGAAATCCCGCTGGCCTTCCCGGCGGCGGGACTTGCCGGGGTGAAGGACGGATTCGTGATGGAGGAGGGGATGCTGATCTCGCTCGACAGCCTCTACTTCGGCGCGAAGCTCGGCCCCTGCCACATGGAGAACGTCTACGCGATCACGGCAGGCGCTCCCGAACCGATGTACGCGGCCCCGCTCGAACTGTTCGAGGCGCAAAGCGAGGAGCTTGGGGCTGCGGAACCCGCAGATGCGACGTGAAGGCCGCGGGCGCCGCGCTGGATTGCCGCGCGGCTGCGCCGCTCGCAATGACGAATAGGGAACCCTCTTTCGTCATTGCGAGCAAAGCGAAGCAATCCAGCGCGTCCAACGATGACGCCGTGAAACAAACAAGGAGAGAGCGATGACCGCCATCGGCGACAATGACCGCAGGCTCGAAAAGTACCGCCGGATGCAGCGCATCCGCCAGTTCGAGACCAAGGCCGAGACCATCCACGCAGCGGGCGAGATCCCCGGCGCTCTGCATACTTACGCGGGGATGGAGGCATCGGGCGTCGGCGCCTGCATGGCGCTGCGCGACGACGACTACATGGTCGGCACGCACCGCAGCCACGGCCATCCCATCGCCAAGGGATCGACGCTGCGCCCGCTGATGGCCGAACTGCTCGGCAAGGCGACGGGCGTGTGCAAGGGGAAGGGCGGCTCCATGCACCTCTCCGACTTTTCGATGGGCAGCCTCGGCGAGACCAGCATCGTCGGCTCCGGCGGTCCGGTCGCGGCGGGCGCGGCTCTGGGCGCGAAGCTGCAGGGGCTGGACCGCGTGGCGCTGTGCTTCTTCGGTGACGGCGCATCCAGCGAAGGCGCGATCCACGAAGGCATGAACCTTGCCGCCGTGTGGAAGCTGCCCGCGATCTTCGTGTGCGAGAACAACCGTTTCGGCATGTCCACGCCCACCTCCTCGGCGGTGGCAGGGGCGAACGTCGCGGACCGCGCGCACGGCTACGGCATCCCCGGCGTCATCGTCGATGGGCAGGACGTGGACGCGGTTGAGGACGCCGTGCGCGAGGCGGTCGACCGTGCCCGCGCGGGCAAGGGCCCGACGCTGATCGAGACCAAGACCTACCGCTATTCCGACCATGCGGTGAACATGGGGCGCGACCTGACCCCGCGCGGGCCGGAGCATGAGGAATGGGTGGGCCGCGATCCCATCGCCCTCTACCGCGCGCGCCTGGTTTCCGACGGTGTGGCCGAGGCAGACCTTGCCGCGATCGAGAACGCCATCGCCGACGAAGTGGCTGACGCGCTCAGCTTCGCACGGGAAAGCGCCTACCCGACATTCGAGGAGGCTTTCGACCACGTCTTCGTCGAGCGCCTGCCGATCCCCGCCGACGTCGCCGCGCACGCGAACCTTGGCGCCTGAAAGGAGATACCATAATGGCCCGGATCACATTCCTCGAAGCGATCTATCAGGCGCAGGCCGAGGAGCTTGAGCGCGACCCCGCCGTCTTCATGATGGGCGAGGATATCCGCTGCAACGTCTTCGGCACCACCACCGGCTTCGTCGAGCGTTTCGGCGAGGAGCGCATCCGCGACACGCCGATCTCCGAGAACGGCTTTATCGGCGCTGCAGGCGGCGCGGCGATGGTGGGCATGCGGCCCATCGTCGATGCCACGCTGTCCTCGTTCCTCTACCCGGCGATGGACCAGATCTGCTCGATCATCGCCAAGTCGCGCTACATCTACGGCGGGCAGGCGCGGCTGCCGCTCGTGATCCGCTCCTGCATGTTCTACGGCAATTCCAACGCGGCGCAGCATTCGGACCGGCCCTACCCGATGTTCATGAACATGCCGGGCCTCAAGATCATCGCTCCCTCCGACGCCGCCGACATGAAGGGCCTGCTCAAGGCCGCCATACGCGACGACGACCCGGTGATGTGCTTCGAGGACGGCACATGCTGGATGAACAAGGCCGAAGTGCCCGACGATCCCGACTTCGTGGTTCCCATCGGCAAGGGCGACATCAAGCGCGAAGGCACGGACATCACCGTCATCGCCATCGCCGGCGGTGTGAACGTCGCGCTGAAGGCGGCGAAGCAGTTGCAGGGCGAGGGCATCTCGGTGGAGGTCATCGACCCCCGCACGCTGGTCCCGCTGGACCGCGAGTTAATCCTCAAGTCGGTCCGCAAGACCGGTCGCGCGATCTGCGTCGATCCCGCCAACCGGACGTGCAGCGCGGCGAGCGAGATCGCCGCCACCATCGTCGAGGAGGCCTTCGACGCACTGCGTTCGCCGGTTGTCCGGATCACGACTCCCGATACGCACCTGCCGTTCAGTCCGCACATCGAAAAGCCGCTCTACCCGTCGGTTGAGCGCATTGTAGATGCCGCTAGGCGCCTCGTAGGTGCCGTTCAGTACCAGTCAGCCTGAGGAGCGAAAATGGCCGAATTCACGATGGTCCTGCCGCAATACGGCATGGGAATGCAGGACGGCGAGATCGTGCGCTGGCTCAAGGAGCCGGGCGACCGGGTGGAAGAAGGCGAGAATCTCGTCGAGGTGGAAGCCGCGAAAACCACCGTCGAAGTGCCTGCTCCGGTATCGGGAACGCTGCTGCGGATCGTCGCGGAAGTGGGGGAAACCGTGGACGTCCGCGCTGCGATCGCGGTGATCGAAACGGGCTGAACACCGCGGTTTCGGCCGGATTTTCAGCATAAGGGCAGACGTTCCGGGAGAGGACGCGAGGATGAAGGGTGACAAGGAAATCCGCTGGCCGCGCTGGCTGGCGGCAGTGCTGCTGCTCGCGATCGGGGCGGTGCTCGTCCTCGGCGGGGTGAAGCTGCTGATGCTGAGCGGATCGCCCTACTATCTGCTGGCCGGCCTCGCCTGCCTGGGCTCCGGCATCCTGCTCTGGCGCGGCGATGCGCGCGGACTTTCGGTCTATGCGGTGATGCTGCTGGTCACGGTCGTATGGTCGTTCTGGGAGGTCGGCACGCAGTTCTGGCAACTGCTGCCGCGTCTCGCCGGACCGACCGTGATCGGCGGTTTTCTGCTGCTTTTGCCGTTGCGCCGCTCGGCTTCGGAACCCGGAAAGCCTGCCCGTTGGGGGCTGGGAGCGGTGACGCTGATCGCCGCTCTGGCACTCATCGGCACGTTCCTGACGGTGCCGGTCTTCGACGTTTCCTCCATCCGCGCCATTGCTCTCAAGGCGATGAACCCGCGCAGCGCCGAATGGACGGATTACGGCGCAAATCTCGCGGGAAACCGCCATTCTCCGGCAGCCGAGATCACGCCGGCGAACGTGCCCCAACTCGAGCAGGCATGGTCGTTCGAGACCGGCGACACCAAGGCGAAACGGCCGGAAATCAAGTCCATCTCGTTCATGGCGACACCGCTGATGGTGGACGACAAGGTCGTGTTCTGCTCACCTACCGGCAAGGTCTTCGCGCTCGATGCCGACACCGGAAAGCAGGTCTGGCTGCGCGATCCCCACACGAACATCGGCAACGCGCAGATGCTCAACTGCCGCGGCGTCTCGTATCATGCGGACAGCGCCGCCATTGGCCTTTGCGCCAAGCGCATCCTCAGCATGACGGTGGACGGCCGCCTGCTCGCCAGCGACCTCGCAACCGGCGCGCCATGCCCCGACTTCGGTAAGGGCGGCACGATCAACCTCGACGAAGGGCTGGGCGATGTCGATCCTTTCCGTTCCTATACCTCCTCTCCGCCGGTCATCGTGGGCGGTGTCGCGGTGCTTGGATCCTATGTCCGCGACAACTACACCAAGGACGATCCATCGGGCGTGGTGCGGGCCTACGACGTGAAGAGCGGCAGGCTGCTCTGGGCATGGGACAGCGGACGCCCGGACGATGCGCCGATGCCCGGGCCGGGAGAAAGCTGGACGCGCGGCTCCGTCAACGCATGGAGCGTGTTCAGCGCCGACCCCGCACTGGGGCTGGTCTACCTGCCCACCGGCAACGCCACCCCCGACCATGTCGGCACGCACCGCTCGCCGATGCTGGAGCGCTATGCGAGTTCCATCGTCGCGCTGGACGTCAAGACCGGGCGTATCCGCTGGCACTTCCAGACCGTCCATCACGATACCTGGGACTATGACATTCGTCAAGCGCCCGCGGAGATGAACCGCATTCAAAATATTTGATTTATTACAATAATTTATGAATTGGCTGATGCGTGCAATTGCGACGTCTGATCATCGCTAGGAGCCATATAGGAGCCAGCCAGATTTCAATTCCGGCGAACCACGACGTACTTAGGCGTAGCATATGCCCACTTTACTTTAAGATTGTTGCTTTGGTGCTCGGGGCGAAGAAAGCGATTTGATAAACGATCGCAGGCCCGGTTGCTCTGGAGAGGGAACATTGCGGATATGGTAACGACGAGCGGAAAATGGGTGCGATTGCTAATCGCCGCGGTGCTGCTCGCGATCGGCGCAGTGCTGGTCGTCGGCGGTGCCGAGCTGCTGACCCTTGGCGGTTCGTCCTACTACTTCGCGGCGGGGCTTGCCTGTGTAATGTCCAGCGGACTGCTGGCACGAGGCAATCGGTGGGGACTTCTTGTCTACGCCGCCATGCTGGCCTTCACTGTGCTCTGGTCCTTCTGGGAAGTCGGCGCGCAATTCTGGCAGCTTCTCCCTCGACTTGCCGGCCCAACGGTGATCGGTTTGCTGCTGGCGTTGCCGCAGATCCGCCGGCGCCTGACACCCGTTACCGATGCTGGGACGCGCTGGGGGCTGGGTTCGGTCGTCTGCTTGGCGGCACTTGTGCTGCTCGGCACTTTCCTGACCGTGCCGGTTTTCGACGTTTCATCCGATCGCACGATGGCGCTTTCCGCGCCCAGTCCTGCCGGCGCGGAATGGACCGATTACGGCGCGAACGTTTTCGGCACTCGCCATTCCCCGGCAGTACAAATCACACCCGCGAATGCCGCGAAGCTGGAACAGGCTTGGTCCTTCGAAACCGGCGATACCAAGGCGAAGCGGCCCGACATCAAATCTATCTCGTTCATGGCGACGCCGCTGATGGTGGATGACAAGGTCGTGTTCTGTTCGCCGACCGGCAAGGTCTTCGCGCTCGATGCGGATACCGGCAAACAGATCTGGCTACGCGATCCGCACACGCGGATCGGCAATGCCCAGATGCTCAACTGCCGGGGCGTATCCTATCATGCCGATCCCGCTGCAACGGGCATCTGCGCCAAGCGCATCCTCAGCATGACCGTTGACGGCCGCTTTCTTGCCAGCGATCTTGCGACTGGCACGCCGTGTCCGGACTTCGGCAAGAACGGGACTGTGAACCTCGACGAGGGGCTGGGGGATGTGGACCCGTTCCGCTCCTACACCTCATCACCCCCGGTGATCGTCGGCAACACCGCAATTCTCGGCGCCTACGTACGGGACAACTACACCAAGGACGATCCCTCAGGCGTCGTGCGTGCGTTCGATGTGAAAACCGGCATGCTGCTTTGGGCCTGGGACAGCGGCCGTCCTGACGATGCGCCACCGCTCAAGCAGGGAGAGAAGTGGACGCGAGGCTCGGTCAATGCCTGGACGGCGTTCAGCGCCGACCCAACGCTTGGTCTTGTCTATGTGCCCACGGGCAATGCCACTCCGGATCACGTCGGTACTCATCGTTCGCCGATGCTGGAGCGCTATGCGAGTTCGTTGGTCGCGCTGGATGTGACGACTGGACGTGTGCGGTGGTCGTTCCAAACGGTGCACCACGACCTTTGGGACTACGACCTGCCGGCTCAATCGAGCATTGTCGATCTCGCGCTGAACGGTCGCAAGTCAGCGGCTTTGATCGTGCCGACCAAGAGGGGTGAGATATTCGTTCTTGATCGTGCGACTGGTAAGCCGCTGACCCCTGTCGAGGAGCGGCCGGTGCCCCGCGGCACTTTGCCCGGCGAACGCTATTCGCCCACGCAGCCCTATCCGACCGGGTTCGCGTCTTTCGCTCCGCCGCCGCTTACCGAGGCAGAAATGTGGGGTGCGACCCCGCTCGATCAGATGTGGTGCCGCATCCGCTTCCGCTCGCTGGATTACAAGGGCATGTTCACACCGCCCTCCGAACGCGGCATGCTGCAGTGGCCGGGCACCTTCGGCATCCTCAACTGGGGCAGTGTCAGCATCGATCCGCAGCGTCAACTGATGATCGTGAACTCCGCTGCGATCCCCCAGGAGGTGCGCCTATTTCGTCATGGCGCAAAAACCGATCGTCCGGCTATGGCAAAGGACTCCCACGCGCCCGGCTACCTGCCGCAATACGGAACGAATTACGGCGTCAGTCTACTGCCTATGCTCTCGCCATTGGGCATTCCTTGCGAGGCGCCGCCATGGGGTAAATTGGCCGCCGTTGACCTGCGGACCGGGCGGATCGCCTGGAGCCGTACCTTCGGCACCTCAGCTGATACTGCTCCGTTTGGCGTGGCGGTGCCGGGAGCCTTCAATCTTGGCGGATCCGCTACTACCGCTGGCGGCGTCACCTTCATTGGGGCAGCCATGGATAACTATCTGCGGGCCTTCGACACGGCAACCGGGAAGGAACTATGGAAGGGGCGGCTACCTGCAGGCGGACAGGCGACACCAATTACATATGTATCGCGAAAAAGCGGGCGGCAGTACGTTGTAATTGCCGCCGGCGGTCACGCGTACATGCGGACTAAGCCTGGTGACGCAATTGTTGCGTTCTCGCTTTCCTCAAGCACTCAGCGATGAATGTGGCTTTGTACTCGTGTAATCGAAAGAGCGTCGATCTGGTCATTTCTGAAGGTCGTTCAGGCAATAGAGAAGCCCAGCGGCCAAATTTAGCTCTGCTAATCCGTCTATCGGTGGCCTCGTTCTTTACCCGGTATCTCCGGCTGCATCGTAATCCCCGATCGAGAGACTTCTTTAGCGGCGTCGTTATGACCGTCTCATGAGATTATCGTCATCAGGCTGGCGTTCTCAATCGGACGGTTACCCTGCAGCATTGTATGCAGCAGGAATTCGTCCCGGTCGGAAGCATACTCACGTGCCGGTTGCGGCTAGCGCCTTATTGGTCAGTTGCTGATCTCGAAACAAATGCGACATTCATGCGCGCGGCAAGGCGGGCTATGCTCAGCGCACCACCCAGTCCTTCGTGGACGATCCTGAAGCTGAGACAGATTTCGAGTTTCAGGACCTAGCGGCGCAGCATGTCGGTGCGGGCTCCGAACGCATCGAAATTGGTACCTGCCTTCGCTGCTAGCGTAACCGATCGCTTGCACCCTATTTACGCGTCACAGGAAGGCAAGCTTGGTGGGCGGGCAGATCTGGCAATTGCGGCGGGAAAGGATGTTTCCGGCGTATCGACTGTCCTCGGTGTGCGTGCGAGTCTCTGATTTTCCATAAGATGCATGATCGGAGGGAGAGGCGAAAAGTTCGGGGCGTGGAATGCGCGTGGCCGCGCCCGAGCAAAATTCAAAACTGAGATGTGCTGTCGAACCTGCGATCTTCAGCCCATTTTTGAAGATCGGCTTGGTCATACAGAACTCGTCTTCCAAATTTTCTGAATGGGGGTCCTCCTCCTACAACCCTTTGTTTCTCAAGTGTCCGAGGGGACAAGCGGAGGAAATCTGCAGCTTCAGAGTTGGTAAGGAAAGAGTTGGAATTCCTAATGTCGTCGCGGTCCATCTTGCTTAGGAACCTTTGCTTCTTGAGGAAGGTATAGGCGTCATGGTTTTGCATGAGCCATTCTTCAGGAGACGTACATAGGGAAGGCATTTAACTGCCGGTTGTGACATTTCTCGCCTCTTATTGCTTCAAGCTTTTCCGCGGGCGTCAAAGACGAATTTCGACTTAGGGTGTCGAGATCGAAGCTGATCAATTGCGCGCCTCTCCAAAGACGTTGTCCATCCACCGCCCTCGACCATCCATGTTGATGCGGACCTCGGCCTCGCGCAGCACGCTGGTGAGGCTAGCGAAGTAAACTGGCTGCCCTGAGGTGAGCAGGTTCGACCATCGCCCGCCTCCGGTCCACGCTCATCGACCGAAGGTTTTCGCTAAAAAATCCCGTTCGACGACCAGTTGCCCGATCTTGGCGTGCAGCTTCTCCACCTCGCTCTCGCTGACCGCCTTGGCCGCATCGCCGGCGCCGGAGAACGTGCTCGCCATCCCATCAATGGCCTGGCGTTTCCACGAGGCGATCATCGTGTGGTGCACGCCGTGCTTGGCCGCCAATTCCGCCAGCGTCAGGTCGCCCCGGATCGCCTCCAGCGCAACCTTGGCCTTGAAATCCGCGCTGTAGCGCTTCCTCGTCGTCTTCATTCCCGTACCATTCCATCAGGTCGGGAGTAGCTTAACACCCTGTCGAGAAAACCGGCACTACCTCAGACCGTGATGGCGCCATTGACCTGCTCAAGGATGTACGCTGGCGCTTCCCTGGCTGAGTCATATCTTTGCCAATGGCGGTTACGCCGGTGACAAACTCAGGAAAGCCCTCTCCAGCGCGGGGGATTGGACGATCGAGATCATCAAGCGCTCCGATCGAGTTAAAGGCTTCGAAGTCCTGCCCCGCCGTTGGGTCGTCGAACGCGCATTCGCCTGGCTGGGCCGCTGCGGCCGTCGCGCCAAGGACTGGGAGGCAACCGTTGCATCCTCAACCGCATGGGCCACGATAGCATCCATCAAAAAGCGCATCTGCAGAGCCGCAAGCTATTGCTACACTTGAAGAACTTTTGAATCAGGCACTAAGACTCTCGTTATGACCGAGGGACCGCAGGGGGGGCAGGTCAATGCCGTAACTCTTCTTGCTTACGCTTTGGCTGGCAGGCAATATTCCGTTCGAGAGGGTTGTGTGACGCCGATGCTTGTTATCGTTAACGTACTTTTGGTCAAAAAGGGCACAAATGAAGACTGGCCAGTATGATGCAAACGTCCGCGGTCGACGGGGAGCGCCAACGATCATAGATGTCGCCGAACACGCAGGTGTCTCCCCCATGACAGTCTCCCGCGTCATCAATAATCACATTGGCGTTCGCGAACTTACACGGCAAAAAGTCGTACGTTCCATCAATGCCTTGAATTATGCTCCAAACCCGGCGGCGCAGTCCCTCGCGGGGGGTGACGAGATGCGCATCGGTCTGCTCTACAGCAATCCCTCGTCATCTTATCTCAGCGAAGTGCTTGTGGGTTGCCTCGCAGAAGCAAGCCGTAGCAATATGGACCTGACGGTCGAACAATTTGACGATGCAATTAAACTCGATGAATTGGTCGATCGCCTGAGGCGTGGGGGGGTGAACGGGATAATTCTGCCTCCTCCGCTTTGCGACTCGCCCAAAATCCTGGCAGCGTTTCAGGCTGTCGACCTGCCGACCGTCCTCATGGCCACTGGTACGGGCCCAACAGGGACTGCGGCCGTGAGCGTCGATGATTTTCGCGCCGCCTACGAAATGGCAACCCATATCGTCGGGCTCGGGCATACGCGTATCGGATTCGTGCGTGGCAATCCAAACCAGCGCGCCAGTGAATTGCGGTTTAAAGGCTACGTGGCGGCGTTGGAAGCGGCAGGGATCGTTCCAGAAAGCATGTTGGTGGCGCAAGGCTACTTCACGTATCGTTCGGGACTGGATGCTGCGGAACAAATCCTTGACCTGACCAATCGTCCAACCGCAATTTTCGCGAGCAACGACGACATGGCCGCCGCCGCGGTGGCTGTCGCCAATCGTCGTGGCCTTGACGTACCGGGCGACCTGACGGTCTGCGGCTTTGACGACACATTGCTCGCGACCACGATCTGGCCGGAACTGACGACCATTCGACAGCCTATCAGCGACATGTCGCGCACCGCGGTGAATCTGATGGCGCGCCAGTTGCGCGGCGGCACCGCTTTTGCCGGGCAGGACGGGACGCAAGGCACACATGTCCAACTCGACCATTTCCTGATCCGTCGGCAATCAGATGCCGCCCCGCGCCGCCGGCCCCGCCATCGCGACGGCAGCTGAGGCGGCGGACAGCGGGGCGTCGCGGGAGTTCAGTTGCGGCGTCTGAGCATACCGTGCATATCCAGCCATGCGACGAAGGCATCATACCAACCGGTGCTGGTGGTCGCCTTCTTGTACATGCCAAAGCCATGCCCGCCGCGTTCGTAGAGGTGAAATTCAACGGGGCGTTTCGCGGCCCGCCAGCTATCTATCAGCTCGAAGCTCTTGTCTCCGAAGAGGGGGTCGTCCGCAGCGATCACGACAAAGAGAGGCGGCGCGTCGGCAGAAACAGTGGCCGGACCGAGCGGGCCGTAGATGTTGCCAATGAAAGCGGGCTTGGCATCATGGGCTTGCAAAGCGGTCGCCATCGTCAGCATCGCACCGGCGGAGAAGCCGATCATTCCGATACGGTCGGGATCGACGTTCCAGCCTGCCGCACGCTTGCGGATCAAGGCGAAGGCCGCACGGGCATCCTCGATCTGCGGCGCAAGATCCGCGGCGGGGCCCGTCGCAGCGATCTTAGGCGCAGACTTGGGAATGCTGGAGAACATTTCCTTCATCGCGCGTTCGAAGCCAGGCATGTCCGCCGGGGTCTGCCGCAGCCGATACTTGAGGACAAAGGCAGCGACGCCCCGCCCGGACAAGGCGCGGGCGAGATCCCATCCCTCATTCTGCATGGAAAGAGTGCGGAAGCCGCCGCCCGGGGCGATCACGACGGCGGCCCCCGTCGCACGCGCCGGATCAGGAAGGAAAGGCGTCAGCGTTGCGATCGTGACGTTGCGCGTGAACGTGCTGCCATATTGATTGTACCAAGTCTCCTTCACGGTTTTGCCTGGCAGTGGGCCGGTGTCGAGGACGATCGCATCGGGTTGTGGGGGCGCGGCAATGGGAGTCATCGCGTCCTTCGCCTGTGCCAGTGCCAGGCCCGGCAGGCCGGCAGTGAGGACGACGGCGAGGATGCCCGCCGCGATCGACCTGCGGCTGATCGGGCTAAACGAGGTGCTGCTTTGACGCATGAGTGCCTCTCCTTAACTGGGTAGATTGTATTGCCGGACAGTCACTTCGGTAGGGATACCTTTCTGGCAACCGTATAGGCCGCGCTCTGCTGTTGGGTGGTGGTGCCCGGCTGGCCGCTGCCGATCGTGACCTGGTAGCTGCCGGGGATCATCGCCCGCTCGCCGTCCCGGGTGACGAAGCTAAGGTCGCGTGGGGACAGCATGAATTCAACGGATCGGGTCTCACCCGACTTCAGCGAAAGGCGCTGGAATCCGCGCAATGCGGTTCGCGGGGCCCCGTCAAAGCCCGGCGGCGTCAGATAAGCCTGCGCGACCTCTTCGCCGGCGCGTTCGCCGGTATTCGTCACCGAAGTGCGCACGCGAAGGCCGTTCTCGATGGAACCGCCGATGGGCTCGACCGTCAAAGGTGCATAGCTGAACGTCGTATAGCTCAGGCCATAGCCAAAGGGATACACCGGCGTTCCCCGGAAGTACCGATAGGTCCGTCCTTCCATCGTGTAGTCACTGAAGGACGGAAGGTCGGCAACCGACTTGTAGAATGTCAGCGGCAAGCGGCCACCGGGGTTCGTCTTGCCTGCGAGGACGTTCCCGATGGCAAGACCACCTGCCTGTCCCGGATACCATGCTTCCACAATGGCGGCGGCGTTGTCTTTTGCCCAGGAAAGATCAACAGCGCTGCCGTTCATTGCGATCAGGACGATCGGTTTGCCCAGTCCCTTGGCCTTTTCGAGGAAAGCCCGCTGGTCGGCGGGAAGGTCGAGCGTGGTGCGATCGCCTCCCGAAAAGCCCTCGACGGTCACGGGCATTTCCTCGCCTTCAAGATCGGAAGTCAGGCCGACCACCGCGACAATGACGTCTGCATCCCGGGCTGCGGCGGACAGGTCACGGTCAAGGCTGTCGGTGATCCGCTTCCAGAAGATCGCGGCACCGGCGGGGTTGCCGCTTTCGGCCTGCAGCCGGATCGGATAACGCTGGCCCTTCACCAGGCGGACGTCTGTCAGCTTCAGCGGCTCGGCCCAGCGCGAATACTCGGTGGCGGCGATGATCGGCTTGCCATTCATCGCGATCTCGCCCTTTACGCCCGTGAGTGCAAGGCGATACAATCCGGTCTCCGGGGCTTCGAGGTAGCCCGTCCACACGACTTTGTTTCGTTCGGAAATCTGGCGGAATTCCGATGCGCGCGATACGATGCCGGTCTCGGTGCGGGTAAGCGCCGGTTTCGACGCAAAACCGTCAGAACCCTGGGCGTTGAAGTATTCCGCGCGGATACCAGGCTTGCCGTCGGGCGTCCGCAGAGCGCTGCCGGGTACCAGATCGCCATCGGTGATTGAGGCGGTGAATGGCACGACGGTGACCGAAGCGCTGTCGAAGACCTGCTTCAGACCTTCCGCGACGGAGATCGGCGTTCCACTGCGCGAGGATGAATAATTGCCCCGCAGCACCCGGGTGGCATCGGCCAGTGGTCCAGCGACTACGATGCGGGAGCGAGGTTTGAGTGGAAGGATGCCCCCTTCGTTCTTCAGGAGGACAAGGCTTTTTTCCGACGTCGCAAGCGCCAGGGCCTCATGCTCGGGTGTGCCGATGGCCCGGACCGGCGTTGCGTTGGGTCGCCGGGAGGACAGACCCGGCAGGTCGCCGTTGCGGTAGCGCGCCGAGAACAACCGCACGAGTGCCGTATCCATGTCGCTGACCGACATGTAGCCATGGTCCAGCGAATCCCTGTACCGCTGGCCGAGACCCTTTTTGCCTGCGACGGTGCCATTGTTGCATTCGTTGTCGACGCCGCGGCGCAGCGCGACGGCTACCCCGGTCGCGGAATCGGGGGCGTATTTGTGGTGATCGTAGATGTCGACGACGGCGTCACAGTCGGATACGACGTAGCCCTTGAAGCCCCAGGCATCGCGCAGATAATCCTTCAGCAACATCGGGCTGCCGCAGGCTGGTTCCCCATCGACGCGGTTATATGCGCACATTACCGAACCTGCCTGGCCTTCGACGATCGCAGCACGGAAAGCGGGAAGGTAGGTATCCTCCAGGTCGTGCGGCGTGGCGAAAATGTTGTCGATGTGGCGCGTTGGCTCGGGACCGCTGTGAACCGCGAAATGCTTTGGTGTGGCGACGACATCGGGCAGCGCCGGATTGTCGCCTTGCATGCCGCGCACGAAAGCAACGCCGATGCGCGCTGTCAAGAACGGGTCTTCGCCGTATGTTTCCTGGCCGCGGCCCCAGCGCGGATCGCGGAAGATATTGATGTTCGGCGACCACGTATCCAGCCCGGTGCCGATGCGTCCCAGATGCCCCGTCTGGCGCCCCAACGTGTGCAGTGCCTGAACTTCGGTGCTGATCGCGGAAGCCACGTTCTGGATAAGCGGCGCATCGAACGTCGCGGCGAGGCCGATGGGTTCAGGAAAATTGGTGGTGGGCACCGCTCCGATCGCGCCATGCAGGGATTCGGTCCACCAGTTATACGCCGGAATACCGAGCCGGGGGATCGCCGGCGCGACATTCAGCAACTGATCCACTTTCTCGTCGATCGTAAGTTGGCTGACAATGGCGCGGGCCTTGGCGTCCGCCTCGGACCACGGATCGTCGGCCTGAGCATAGGCAGTGGTGGCGGTGCCGGCCAGGAAAACAGCGCTCAAGGTACGCGTCATGAATTTATGCGTCATCGCTCATCCTTGCGAAAGGTGGGACCGTTTGGAACGAAAGCGCAGAGTCCGACTGCGCCGTGTTCGCGACTGTCTGATCGGACCCATTGCCGGTGGGCAGGGCGTCAGGGTGCTTTGGGCGAAGTGAACGGATTGATCGTGCGGATGGTCCCGTCCGCAGCATAGTGCAGTTCGGTTACCTTCACGTTGCGTAGCCGGGTCTGACCCGACAGTTGGCTATCTGCATAGAACAGCCACCAGCGCCCGTTCCACCGGACGATCGAATGATGGGTCGTCCAGCCTTCTACCGGTTCAAGGATTCGCCCTTTGTAGGTAAACGGACCATAAGGAGATTCGCCGATGGCGTAGACGAGATAATGCGTGTCACCCGTCGAATAACTGAAGTAGTACTTGCCCTTGTATTTGTGCATCCAGGATGCTTCGAAGAAGCGGCGGTCGTGATCGCCACCCAGGAGCGGCATGCCCTTTTCATCGAGGATTTGAACCGGACGCGGCGGTTCGGCGAATTCAAGCATATCGCCGGTCATGCGCGCGACGCGCGGTGCCAGTGCGGGCTTGTCGTCCTGCCCCAAGTCGGTCTTCGATCCATTCGGGTCGAAACGACCGTTGACGTTGCGCTGCAACTGGCCACCCCATATTCCGCCGAAATACATGTAGCTGGAACCGTCGTCGTCGGTGAATACGGCGGGATCGATCGAATAACTGCCCTTGATCGGGGCGGGCTGCGGCTTGAAGGGGCCCATCGGGTTGCGCGACGTGGCGACGCCGATGCGGAACGCGCCGTCCCGGTCTTTCGCCGGAAAATAGAGGTAATACGTGCCGTTCTTGACCGCCGCATCGGGCGCCCACATCTGCTTGTCCGCCCAGCCGACGTCCTTCACGTCGAGCGCGACGGGCCCCACCCTGACCGGGCCGCCGATCTTGTCCATGGATAGGACCCGATAGTCCCGCATTTCGAAGTGACTGCCGAGATCATCCTGTTTCGTCGGCCCATCGACATCGTGGCTGGGATAGACGTAGATTTTGCCGTTCCAGACATGCGCTGACGGATCGGCGGTATAGATTTCCCTGACGAGCGGCTGAGAGAGATAATCGGGCGCCGCGCGCCGAACCGGGCTCGCATCCTCCGACTTTTGCGTCTGCTGCCCGCAAGCTGCGGCCAGCACCGTTATCGTCAATACGCCCGCTGCCCATCGCTTCATCTTCTCTCTCCCGTTATTACCCGCAAGGATAGCGTTGCCGGTATGATAGCGCAATCAGCAGAAAAGCATTATATTAGATTGCGATAACAATAACGCTTGTCGGCACCGGCAAAATGGGGTTTCGTCGCTGTCGCGGCAAAAGCGCAACAGGCGGAGTCGCACTGTAACGGGAGAATGGACGAGTGCCGCGCCAAACGCATCGGCTTCTTGCAGCCGCCCTCGTCGCGCTGGGAGCTGAACCCTCGTTCTCAGCCACGCTAGACCCACAGTTCAGTGATCATGCGGTAATCCAGCGCGGCCACCCCGTCACTGTAACCGGCCGCGCCGATGCGGGCGAGACGGTGACCGTCACACTGGGTCAGGCCGACCGGAAAGTACTTGCCGACAAAGCCGGTCGTTTCGCCGCGCGATTTGATCCTCCGGGAGCGGCCGGGCCGGTGGCGCTTTCGCTTCGGAGCGAATCTGGCGACGCGGTTGCCCGCGACGTGGTGGTGGGCGACGTCTTCCTGTGCTCCGGCCAATCCAACATGGAGCTTGAAACGCGCAATGCCCAGGATTCGGCGGGACAGATCGGCAAGTCCGCCGATGAAGGCCTGCGGCTGTTCCTCGTTCCGCGCGCGGTCGCCGAAATGCCGCAGCGCGATTTCGCGCGAAGTGTCAGCTGGAAAGCCGCCGGGCCGGACACTGTACCCGAATTCTCCGCCGTCTGCCTTTACATGGCTCAGGCGTTGCGGGCCTATGCCGGGGTGCCGGTGGGAGCCATAGCCAGCAGCTGGGGCGGCTCGCAGATCGGTGCCTGGATGGGCGAGGGTGCCCAAGCCACGATTGGACGGGCCGACCAGACCGCGATGATGACGCTTCACGCCCGTGATCCGATCGCCGGAGAGCGCGCGGCCTCGGCCACGTGGGAAGCTTGGTGGCGGCGGGAAACGGGTGACGTTGCGGGCAGCGAGCCGTGGCAGGTCGATAGCGCGCTCTCCTGGGCGGGGGTTCCCGGGATCGGCCCCTGGGACAACTGGGGAGTGCCTGCTCTGGTGGATTACAAAGGCATGGTCTGGTTCCGGCGCGCCATCGATCTGACGCCAGAGCAGGCCGGACAGCAGGCTACCCTGTCGCTGGGCACGATGGACGACGTCGGGCGCGCGTGGATCAACGGGAAACCTGTCGGCATGAGCCCCCGCAGCTGGTCGCCGGCGGCGTTCACCGTGCCCCCGGGCCTGCTGCACGCTGGACGCAACGTCATCGTCCTCAACATCCAGAACGGGTATTCGACCGGTGGCCTGCTCGGCCCGTCCGCCGATATCGCGCTGCGATTTGAAGGTGACGACGATGTGGCGCTGGGGGAGGGGTGGGACTATGCCGTTGCCGTGAAGTCGCCTGCCGGGGCGCCGCGCGTTCCCTGGAGCGATGTGACCGGCGCGGGCACCCTTTATAACGGCATGATCGCGCCGCTCGGCGACTTCGGGCTCAGAGGCATTGCCTGGTATCAGGGGGAATCGGATGTCGATATCCCTGGTTACTCGCAACGCATGGCGGCGATGATGGCCGACTGGCGCAGGCAGTTCTCCGCGCCTGATCTTGCTGTCGTCGCCGTTCAACTGGCATCCTACGGCAGGCCTGCCACGCGCCCGGTCGAAAGCGGCTGGGCCGCAATGCGCGCGACGCAACAGCTTGCGATGGCGCAGGACGCGCATGGCGGACTGGCGACGGCGATCGACCTCGGTGATCCATTCGACATCCATCCCGGAGAAAAGCACGAGATCGGCCGACGGGTGGCGATGGCGATGCAGTCCACCGCCTATGGTGACGCCACGCCGCGACTGGGCCCGCAGGCGACAAGCGCGACAGCGACGGCCGATGGCGGAGCGATGATCGCATTTTCGGGGCTTACCGGGCAGTTGCACGCGCGCAGCTCGGCACAGGCAATCGGGTTCGAGCTGTGCGGCGCGGCGGCAGGAACATGCCGTTTCGTCCCTGGTCTGGTCGAGGGTTCGCGAGTAAGGCTGGCGGGTGACGGACTCCCCGCCACGCGCGTTCGCTACGCCTGGGCCGATGCACCGGTCGTCAATCTTTATGACGAGGCCCCGCTGCCGGTGGGCCCGATCGAACTGCCCATCGTATCGGGTCGCTGACCCGTCTTGCATGACAGGGCGCCCGAAACGTCAGTAGCGCGACCAATTTCGAGGGAGAAAGAGATGCGAGGGAATTTACGGCTGGGGGCCGCCTGCTGGCTTACGCTTTCCGGCACGCGAGCACTCGCGCAGCCGATCACTGCGACGATCGACGCCACGATCCGCAGTGCGCCGGTTACCGCTTATGAATACGGCATGTTCATCGAACCCATCGGTGGGCTGGTCAACGAAAGCCTGTGGGCGGAGATGCTGGACGACCGAAAGTTCTACTATCCCGTCGTTCCGCAAGGGCGGGACCCGGTGGTGCCCGACACCGTCGAGGGCCGCAAAGCTCCCACCTTCCGGAAATGGCGGCCGATCGGAGGCGACGATGCGGTCGACATGGACACCCGCGACGCTTTTGTCGGTGCGCAAAGCCCGTCGGTAATGCTGGCGGGAGGCACGCAGCGGGGGTTTGGACAGGCTGGCATCGCACTGGTTGCGGGCAAGGACTACACCGGGCGCATCCAGCTGAGCGGCGACGCTTCGGCCAAAGTCGAAGTCGCTCTGGTGTGGGGCCCCGGCAAGGCCGATCGCCAGATCATCGCGCTTCCCGCGCCGACCGGAGGCTGGACCGAAGTCCCGCTTGCCTTCAAACCGCGCCGTTCATCAGCCGACGCCCGCTTTGAAGTGACCGGGACGGGAGCCGGGTGCTTTCGCGTGGGCGCTGTTTCGCTGATGCCGGCGGACAACATCAACGGCTGGCGGGCGGACACCACCGCGATTGCGCGATCGCTCAATTCGGGGTTCTGGCGGCTGCCTGGCGGGAACTTCCTGTCCAATTGGGACTGGCATCAGGCGCTCGGTCCCCGCGACAGGCGCGTGCCGATGTTCGATCATGCCTGGAGCGCCATGCAGACCAATGACATCGGCATGGATGAATGGATGGATCTGACGCGAATACTTGGGGTCGAACCTTATGTGACTGTAAACGCCGGGCTGGGCGACGCGAACTCGGCGGCGGAGGAGGTTGAATACCTCAACGGCTCAGTGACCACCGAATGGGGGGCCAGGCGCGCCGCCAATGGCCGCCCGCAACCCTACCGGGTCAGGTGGTGGAATATCGGCAATGAGCCTTATGGGTGGTGGCAGATCGGGAAGACATCGCTCGATTATTACATGATGAAGCATAAGGATTTCGCCAAGGCCATGCGGGCCAGAGACCCCGGCATCGTCCTGCTCGCCTCGGGTGCGATGCCGGACCAGTTGAAGCCCAAGGGCACCAAGGAGAACGCCTCCCTCGAAAGCATCCAGCACAAGTTCGGTACGGAAGAGGACTGGACCGGAGGTTTTTTCGCCCGGGCCATGGGCACTTTCGACGGTATCACCGAACATTGGTACGACAGGGGCGAAGATCGGCCCGACGCCTCTCCCCAGCAGGACCTGATCGAATTCGCACGTTCCCCTGCGAACCAGGTGCGGATGAAGGCGGAAGAATGGAAGATTTACCAACAGCGCTTTCCGGCCATCAGGGATAAGGGCATCTTCCTTTCGATCGACGAATACGCGTACATGGCGAAGGATGGGGCGACGCTCAGGTCCGCGCTGGCCTATTCGATGGTGATGCAGGAAATGCTTCGCCACAGCGACTTTCTGAAGATGGCCGCTTTCACGTCCGGAGCATCGACGATGGACATCACCCCGACCGATTCGGTGATGAACACCACGGGACTCGTATTCAAGCTCTACGGTGAACATTTCGGCAAGGGGGTCACCCCGGTCGCGCTTACCGGCAACATGCCCCAGCCTGACCCGCAATATGCGGTCGGTTTCAGCCATCCGAAAATCAACTCCGGCAGCGAGACATATCCTCTGGACATGATCGCAGCGCTGAGCCCGGACGGCAGGTCGCTACGCGTCGGCATCGTCAACGCCACTCTGAAATCCCAGAGCGTGACTTTCGCAAAGTATCCGCGAACGAACGGAGCGGGAAAAGTGTGGCGGCTCGCTGGCCGCACGCTCGACGCGGCAAACAAGGTCGGCAAAAAACCGCAGGTCGCGATAACCGAAAGCCGTGTGCCCCCGCTTGCGGATCAGTTGACGGTGCCGGCGATGTCGACATCCGTTTATGAATACAGGCTGGAAGCCGAACCTTCGGCTCGATAGACATCGTCGAACGACACCTGGATCGCTATAAATGCGGTGCAGGCGTCGTTCGGTTCGGCTTGGGGTCAGCGCAGCAGGGCGGCTCCACCCCATGTTACGGGTACGGCATTTCCCTTCGCATCCGGCGCCCGGGCGACCATTTCGACAATGGAGATCCCACGTATATCAGCCGAAAGCGGGCGCGCCGGCTCTCCGCGACGAAGGGGGGGCGTATTGGCGAGCGGCTTGCCGTCGCCATAGAGGAAGAACTGGACAGGCTGACCGCCATCTTCTGCACTGTCATCCACTCCGACGTCCGCGCTGAACCGTGCAAAACCCTCATTGCGCACTTCGATCCGGGAATTTGCCAGGACACCCACGCCCGCCGGGTAAGGCTTGCCGGCTACAACCAACGGCTGGTTGTAAGGTGTGGCATCTGGCATCGCGCCGCCCCAGCCCGCATAGATCGGTCGTTCGCCCATACCCCGCGTGCCGCGCCAGCCGGGAACCGATCGGTAGATGGTCGGGTCGGGCAGAGGGTTCACGGTGCCGTCGTCTGCGGGATTGACCCGGCCTGGCTGTTCGGAAAGGTACAGTCCGGAAGCCAGTTGCCGGGTTCCGGATGCGCGGAAAACCAGCGTCTGACGCGGTTCGACATGCAGTTTGGCCTCCTTCAGGAACCGGCTGACTTCGCCGGTCCACAAGTCACGCAAGGTCACTTCGCGGGTGCCGGAGAACTTGAGATGATCCGACGTGAGAACCGCGTCCACCGGTGCCATCCCCCGGTTGAACAGGGCCACGGCCTTTTCTCCATTGGCCAGGGTCTTTACCAGGATCTGCAACGCATCGCTGTCGAATGCGACCACGGCCTGGTTGCCTGCGGGGTCCTGATTGACGGCGATCAATTCCGCATTGCCAAAAATGTCAATGAGAGCCTGCGGCGTCTTTCGCAGGTCCGTCCCGATCAGGAGCGGCGCGTTCATCATCGACCAAAGCGCAAAATGCGACCTCGCTTCGATAATATGGTTCTCGTCGAAGTCGCCTGTACCGATAAAGAGCATGTCAGGATCGTTCCACGATCCGGGATGCGCATAGAAAGCACGCCGCACGGCGCTATCGTAATTGGTGAGCATTCTGCTCCAGTTGGCAGAGATATCGTCGCTGGTGCGGGATATGTTGCCCACATCCTTTCCCCACGCCCTGACGTTGGCACTGCCCCAGATGCATAATGAAAGCATGTAGTCGCTATCGGGGCTGTACCGCCCCAGTGCGCGGTTGATGTCGGCAAACAGTTCGCGCACGGCGGGCACATCGGAGCGTGTTACCGAGGCCTGGTCGATGAGAGGCTTCAGCGCTCGAAACCTGCCCGATCGAACGATTTCTTCGTCCGGCGAGAAAGCGCGGATGCCGCATCCATCGATCTTTATCGCATCAAACCCCCAATCGGCGAAAAAAAGGCGGATATCCTGATCGACATGGCCGTAAAGCCCCACTTCCCGTTCCGCGACCGTACCTTGCGGCAGTTGCTCGCCTCCTGTCGCGTAGGCCTGGGAGCAGGTATTGCGTCCAAGGTCGGAATATATGCCCGCCTTAAGACCCATCGCATGAATGCGATCGGTGAGAGGCCGGAAGGATGGAGTACCTGACCGGTTCCGCGTGGACGGGAACTTGTCATCGCGGATCAGCAGCTTGCTGTCGGTGGTTCGGCGCTTAAGGGCCCATCCGTCATCGATGTTCACGTATCGATAGCCTTTGCGTGAAAGACCGCTTTCGACGATCTTGTTCGCGGCACCGAGCAGCTTTTCCTCATCAATCTGGGTGAAGAAGGCATTCCAGCTGTTCCAGCCCATCGGGGGTAGCGCGGCACTCCCGGCTTCGTTGGCGCTCCATCGACCGGTAGGGCCAAGCGGATCAGGGGTCTGGGCGGAAAGACCGGCGCTTCCCGCCAGCATCACCAATGAGATCAGGATACGACCTTTGCTGATCATCTGCATACTACTCTGTTGTACCTTAGCGAGAGCGGCCCGGGGTCCGGGAATTCACTGATCTGACGGAAGTTTTGAAAGCGTGAAGCTGTCGATGTCGAGATAGCCGCCCGAAGCACCGGGATTGTAGCAGGAGATGGCGAACTGCTCCCCTTGGAATGTCCCTGTGCGCCAGTCGTAGAGAAGCGGAAAGCTACCCCCGACCCCGTTCCAGTTGCGATTGTCCGTGCTGTAGGACAGACGCCCCTGCTTTTCGTCGAAGTTCATGTCGGTGCGCAGCCACAGCGTTGCACTGTCGATGCGAATGCCGCCTTCGCGTTGGACGGTATGGGGACCATCCGCGCGGGCATCGGTCATCTGCATCAAAAGAGTTCGCCCGCCGTTCCTTCCGCCCTCGACCGCAAGTTGCGCGCTGATCTTGCCGAAGGTTCCGAAGCCGCAAGTATCTCCTTGCCGGAGGCCGCTGATATCCACCTTCACCGTGCCGCGACTTTGTGGCCCCTGGCCTTTCTGAATCAGTGTATCGCGAGCAGCCCAGATGTTGCTGGCCCTGGTTGCGTGGAGGCGCAGGAATCCCGGTCGATCCGTCAGCGACCAGCGCGTATCGTCCGGGTTATGGTTCCACTGCCATTGCAAGCCAAGAACCGGCCGAGAGAAATCATCCGAAGTCGGAGGCTCGGCGAAGGACTTTCCGTCAATGGGCTTGGCCGCCCGCATCGGTACGCGCCCAGGTGCTTCGGGCGTGCCCCATACCGGCCAGTCGGCCTGCCAATGTATCGGGCTGATGTTGGTCATGCGTCCGATCGGCCCGGCATCGACCATGACGAAGCCAAACCATGTCCCGTCCGGAAGATCGACCAGCGCGCCCTGATGGCCGCCCGTGGTATCGTCGATTTGCGGACGTGTTTCCCAAGGACCCGCAAGATCGCGCGCACGCGAAACGGTGAGCGCCAGTTTGGAAGGAATTGCGTTGAACAGATAGTACCATCCATTCCGCTTGATGATCTTGGCCCCTTCCGCGCCCTTGTTATAATAGATGGTCTTCGCGGACGTTACGGCATCCAGCGTGTCAGTGAGAGTCAGCAGGGTGACCGTCCCGTCCGTGCCGATGGACGAAACCACGTAGTTGCGGCCATCGTCATCGAGGAACAGCGCGGGATCGAACGCTTCCCTGTCAAGTTCGGCATATGTCCATGGACCGTTTATCCGCGGCGCTCGATATATGCGGGTACGATGGCCCACCGGCGTCACCGCTACGTAGAATATCCCGTTTTTATGACGGATGCTCGCGGCGTAGAAGCCGCGCCGATAGGCATGTCCTCCATCAAGATCATAGTGCGGGTCGCCATCGAGACGATCTACAACATGACCGGCGATCGTCCAGTTCACCAGATCCCGGGAGTGCAGAACTACGATGCCAGGAGAGTTGGCGAACGTCGTCGAGACGAAATAGAAATCTTCGCCTACCCGAATGATATCCGGATCGGGATAGTCTGCGAACAGCACGGGGTTTCTATATGTTCCGTCGCCCTGATCCGCGCGCCATACCTGGGCATGAAGCCCACAAATGGGCAGAGCGATGCCGATCAACACAAAAATCAGCTTAACTTTGCGTGTCAATGTTACCGCTGCGCGTCGTGCCGGAGAGGGGCATAGCGGCTCGGTCCGTTTCAGGGCGCCGAAGACCCTGTCTGTCCTCATGATGTAAACGCGATCGATTCCACGCCCCACTGCATCAATTCCTCCCCAGATTTATCGTAGAGATTGTTAACGTTATCACATATGCTTGTCGATGGTTTTTGCCGGCTTGTGGCAAAGAGGCATTCGTGCGACGGACTGTGAGATGATGATTGAACCTGTGTTCCTAGTTCAACTGTTTGACGCGATTATCCGATCGTATCGTCTAGAGAGAGATTAATGACGAAATCAGCGCCATCTGGGCGGGGTGCAACGCTGGTCGACGTCGCAGCGCGGGCGGGCGTGTCTTCGATGACGGTATCGCGCGTCATAAACGGGCGGTCTGGAGTCAGCCCGGAAACGCGCGCTGCAGTAAAGAAGGCTATCAAGGCCCTCGCCTATATACCCAATGTGGCGGCACGCAATCTCGTCACATCGAACGAACTGCGCATCGGAGTCATCTATTCCAATCCGAGTGCGGCATTCATGAGCGACTTTCTTACCGGAGTATTCGAGGAGGCGTCGGCACGCAGTGCAAGGCTGGTCCTGCTCAAAGGTCGCGACGGCTGCCCGCCTGGAAGAGAGGCCGTGAAGGAGATGCTCGCATCAGGAATGAGCGGCGTACTGCTGGCCCCCCCTTTGGGAGAATCTCCGGAAATACTGCGCACTTTGCGAGAGGCTGGTTGCATCATGGCGGCGGTCGGTGCCTATCAAACGCCTGAAGCCGTCTGCGTGCGGATCGATGATCGTGGCGCGGCGTATGAAATGACGCGTCATCTGATCGGTCAGGGACACAAGCGTTTGGGATTTGTGCTGGGTAATCCCGACCAGGCCGCCAGCGCGGAACGCATGGCGGGCTTCTATGCCGCCGTACGCGAAGCCGGTGGCATTGACGTTCAGGTTGTCCAGGGGGATTTCACATACACCTCGGGACTCATGGCTGCAGAACAGTTGCTGAATGCGCCCGTCCCGCCCACCGCCATATTCGCCAGCAACGATGACATGGCCGCTGCCGTGGTCTCGGTCGCGCATCGCAAGCATCTGGACGTTCCGTCGCAACTGGCCGTCGCCGGCTTCGACGACACTACTGTCGCCACCACGCTCTGGCCGCCGTTGACGACCATCCGTCAGCCCGTCCGCGAAATGGCCGCCGAGGCCATGGGAATGTTGATCGCCCAGATCGGTTCACGCAGCCCCGCCCGCCCCGCGATCGAACGCATACTCCAGCATGAATTCGTGCAGCGTCAATCGACGATGCCGGAGTTCCCTTCCTCGACGTAAACGAACGACGCAAAGTCCGCAGGTGTGCCGGCACCGGAAAGATCCTGGCAGGCCATGCCTACGAATGCGCCAGTGAAGTTCGGCAGACCAGGCGAGGTCACCTCGTCCGACAGGATCGTTGCATCCAGCCGATGCGGCAGCCATTGCCATGCAGTCGCTCCCGCGACTCTCCAACCGAATTTGGCTACGGTCGTGTCGACCTCGATCCGCAGTTCATAGGGGCCATCCGGCAGATCACAGATGACTTCCAGCGTCGTCCCCGGGTCTTGTTCGGGCGATGCCTGCATCAATTGCAATTGCGGTATTTGACCCTCAGCGGTGACGTGCAGATAATAGAACTTTGTACTGTTATAGTAGTAGATCAACCCAGCTGCCTGTTGAAAGGACTGGGGAGCGAATGTCATTTCGGTTGTGGCTCTGAATTTGAAGTCCGTCTGTCGGCGGGCGACAAGTGCCTGTTCGAAGACGCTGCCAACCGTTTCGCGACCGTAAAGCCGCAAGTAGCCCGGATTGGCGGTGAGACTGAATAAGCGTTCCCCGTAAGGCGACCGGAGCCACTGGAATTCGCTCGGCAGTGTCTGCGTGTCGAATCTGCCATCCCATCGCTCTGCCGGCCATGGTGCGAGCGGCAGTTCAGGGCCGCGCGGTGTCAACTCCGGGCGGGCCCGGGCGGCTTTTGCCCGTAGCCAGCCATCGTGTCCCCACACCATTTCCTGAATTGCTGTTTCGCGTCCCATGATGCAGCGCGCGGTGCCGGACGCGGGCCTGCCGCATAGATAGGCCATCCACACCGTGCCGTTCTCCATTTCAACGAGGTCGCCATGGCCCGCGCGGGTCAATGGTCCGTCCGTGGACCCCGCCGCTGTGAGTACCTCACCATCAGGATGAACTTCATAAGGGCCGAGAATGTGACGCGAGCGCGCCATGACGACCGCATGGTTCCAGCCCGTACCGCCCTCGGCGACGAGAAGATGAAACCACCCGTTCTTTTGATACAAATGAGGACCTTCGGTAAATCCCCGTTCCGTGCCCTCGAAAATGGTGGTCGGTTCGCCGACCAGAGCCATCGTGTCCCGGTCAAGTTGCTGGATCTGGATGCCGGCGAAACGTCCCCGCCCGGGGCGGTGATCCCACAACATGTTCAGAATCCAGGTCTGGCCATGCTCGTCGTGAAAAAGGGACGGATCGAACCCGCTACTGTTGAGATGCACGGGATCCGACCAATCGCCGTCAATATGGTCTGACCACACCAGGTAGTTCGGAAAATCTCGGAGCGAAACGCCGGCAGCGCCGTTGACTGTGGTCATTCCGTACCGCTTGACGTCTGTGAAGACGAGCCAGAAGCGGCCATGAGCATGAGTCAAATCCGGTGCCCAGACACCGCAAGAATCCGGGTCTCCCCGCATGTCCAGTTGCGAGGCTCGGCGCAATGGCCGGGCGGCCAGACGCCAATGGACCAGGTCGCGACTATGGTGGATCTGGACACCCGGAAACCATTCGAACGTCGAAGTGGCGATGAAGAAATCATCCCCGACACGGACGATCGACGGATCAGGATTGAAGCCCCGAAGGATTGGATTGGAAATATTTGTCATTGGGGCTTGCGTATCAGTATCCAAAGGAGGGCGGCACCGACCAGGTCGAGCACACCGAGCAGTGCGAAAAAGGGACCGTAACCAACGGTGTCAACCATTTGACCCAGCATGAGCGAGAATACCAGAACCCCGAGGTTACCGGCCGCTCCGGCCATTCCAGTGGCCGTCGCGACTTCGTTACGTGCAAAAAGGTCCGAGGCCATCGTAATGACGGTGACCGACAGCGTCTGGTGCGCAAAGCCACCGAGGCAAAGCAGCGCAATCGCGGCATAGGGATTCGAAGCTAGGCCGACAAAGGCCATGCCCGTCATCATCAGCGCCCCAAGCGAGAAGGCCCAGCGTCGGGCATCGATCAGATGGATGCCGCGACGATGAAGGAAGGCGACGACGGCGGGGCCGAAGAGGCATCCGAGGTCGGCGGCAAGGAATGGCAGCCAGGCGAAAAGCGCGATCTGACCCAGGTCAAAACCGCGAACCCGTGCAAGATAGAGCGGCATCCAGAACGAGAGCATGCCCCATACGGGATCTGCAAGCAGGCGGGGCAGGGCGATTCCCCATAACTCCCTCCGTTGGGCCAATGTCATGAACGACGGGCGTTCGGCCCGGGCGACAAGCCGTTCCTCCTGGCCTGCCAGAATATAATCGAGCTCATTCTCGGTGATCGCGCGATGACGGCGAGGCGTGTTATAATGGATGTACCAAATAACCGCCCAGATCAGGCCGATCAGACCTGCGACCACGAACGCCAGCCGCCAACTGTGGACCATGACCGCCCAGGCCACGAGTGGAGGAGCGATCACAGCACCAAATGAGGCGCCGATGTTGTAGATTCCCCCTGCAGCGCCACGCTCTTTGGCCGGAAACCATTCCGCGATGAGCTTTTGCCCGGCTGGCTGCGCCGATCCTTCAGCGATGCCGAGCATGCCACGCAGCGCGGCGAAACCGAACCAGCCACTTACGAAGGCATGGCCCATCGTGATCGCCGACCATACCGCCACGCAGACGGCGAAACCCATGCGCAATCCTGCGCTGTCCAGAAAATAGCCAGCAAGCGGCTGCACCATGACGCCGATCTGGAACGCCCCGGTGATCCACCCGTACTGCTCGCTGCTAATCGATTGTTCGGCCAGAATGGCCGGCGCCGCGACCGACAGGATCGATCGGGCGAGATAATTCAGGATCATCGCTCCAACAAACAGCGTCACGATTTTCCAGCGAAGACCGAACCGACGCTGGCTACCCACGGACATCAACCGATAACGCAAACATGGTCGTTTCATCCCAATGTGATCGCCTCTGGGCGCTTCCGTGCCTTAAAAGCCTTCGCCATCGCCGTCCAGCGGCCTTGTAAAATCCCGTTCGGCAAGAACAAATCTTGTAGGACTATTGACAAACAAAATCAGCGACAGCAATACCGGTGTTATCGCTAACCATAGCGATTCTTCTCGATGAAAAGACGAAGTCTGCGCGGCATGCCGTGACGGGCAACTCGAGAGGGCAAGGTCGGGAAGGGGAGAGGACATGAGAAATTCAGGTTGCGCGACAGCTTTGAACCGGCTGGCTGCAGTGAGCGGGCTCGCCATGGCAGCAACTTTGCTCGCGATGCCTGCGCATGCACAGGCAGGCAGTTCCGAAAGCAAGCCGACGGCGCAGAATCGCGAGGAACCCGCATCAACGGCCGATATCATCGTGACGGGATCGCGCATTACGGCAAGCGGCTTCAATGCGCCCACGCCTACTACGGTGATCGACGCCGGAACGATTGCGGCAAATGCGCAGCCCAATATTTTCAATACGATCGCCCAGCTGCCGTCACTCCAGGGGTCGAGCGGCACTTCCGTCAACACGTTCAGCACATCGAGCGGCCAGCAGGGCCTCAGCTCGTTCTCGCTGCGCGGCGTGGGCGCTATCCGGACGTTGACGCTGCTCGACGGCCAGAGGGTCGTCGGCGCCAACGTAACAGGCGTGCCTGACATCAGCCTGTTTCCACAGCTCCTGATCCAGCGTGTCGATGTCGTGAACGGCGGCGCGTCGGCATCCTATGGGTCGGACGCGGTCGGCGGCGTCGTCAACTTTGTCACCGATACGCGCTTCACCGGGGTCAAGGGCAACGTTCAAGGCGGCATTACCCGCTATGGCGACAACGATCAGGTCCTGGTCCAGCTTGCCGCGGGCACCAGTCTTGCCGATAACCGTCTCCATCTGGTCGTCAGTGGCGAGTATGAGGATCAGGACGGCGTAGGTGGCGGAGATTTCGGACTTGAGCTTGCCGGCGGTCGAGACTGGTTTCGCCAGACAAGTCTGATCGACCGGGGTGTCGTCAACGACGGATCACCGCGTTATGTGCTGCGCGATCTGGCCCAGGCGTACAATTACACGAAGTACGGGCTGATCACCGCCGGTCCTTTGCAGGGGACTGCCTTCGACCAGTCGGGGGCGCCGTTCCAGTTCCAGTACGGATCCGGCGGCGTTCCCGCGCGCGACGGTACGACCAATGTTCGTGGATGCTTCCCCGGCTTTTGTATCGGGGGAGACCTTTCGGGCAACGTCGATGCCGGCCGTTCGCTGCAGTCATCGATCGAGCGGATCAACGGGTATGGTCGGATCGGCTACGATTTTGCCGACGACAGCGAAATTTACGCCACGTTCAACTTTGGACAGGTCAAGACCCAGAACCAGCCCGTTGGCGGCATGAACCGACCGGGCCTTACCATCCAGTGCGCGAACCCGTTTGTTCCTGCTCTGGTCAAAAGCGCATGCACCAGCGCAGGGATCACCAGCTTTACTTTCGGTACGAGCAATGCCGCGCTCGGCGATACGCAGGTTCATACGGACAGGCGCCAATATCGGGGGGTCATCGGCGCAAAGGGTCGTCTCGAAGTCTTGGGGACCGACTGGACTTATGACGCCTACTACGAACATGGTGTCAACTATACCGATATCGACGTTTCCAACATACTCCTCACGAATCGCTTCAACCAGGCGATCAATGCAACGACGATCGGGGGGGCGGTCGTCTGCGCCGATGCGGTCGCGCGGGCCAATGGCTGCCAGCCGCTCAACGTGTTCGGCGGCAATCCCTCGGCGGCCGCGCTGTCATATATCATGCCCGAAAACGGACCTTTTCAGCGGACCCGGCAAACCCAGGACGTAGTGAGCGTGAATCTCTCGGGTTCACCCGTGGATTTGTGGGCAGGGCCGTTGTCGATAGCCTTTGGCGCGGAATACAGGCACGAATTCTATCGCGTTCACGCCGATCCGTATGGTGCGGGTTTTGATAACAGCCCCGTAACTCCAGAATATCCGGCTGATCCGCTTCTGCTGAATGCCGGAAATAACTGGTATGCTGGCAACTACAAGAACGGCAATGGCGCTTATAGCGTGAAGGAAGCCTTTTTCGAAGCCGACCTTCCGATCATCAATTCCGACACCCTGGGGCGTGCCAATATCAATGGCGCCGTCCGCGTTACCGACTACAGCACTTCAGGAACGATCTGGGCATGGAAGGTCGGGGGCACCTGGAACCTGCCGATCGACGGGCTGCGCATTCGCGGGGTCACTTCGCGCGACGTTCGCGCGCCGAATCTTTCGGAACTGTTCGCGGCGCCCGTCACGACCACGCTGCCTAACTTCTTCGATCCGTTCCGGGGCGTTAACGTTCTGGCAATCCAGAACACCATCGGTAACCCTGCACTGCGCCCCGAGACCGCCCGCAACACCACCTTCGGCATCGCCCTTTCCGGAGCTTCCTGGCTACCGGGCCTGAGCCTCTCGTTCGACTATTACAAGATCAAGATCGACGACGTGATTTCGAGCATCGGGGCGACCGACATCGTCAACCTATGCTTCCAGGGACTGGTCCCGGAGACCTGCAGTGCATTCAATCTTGCGAATACCAGTGGGCCGAACTTCATAAACGTTCAGGCGTTCAATCTTGCCTCTATCGATACGAGCGGCTTCGACATCGAGGCAAGCTATCGCTGGCAGCAGCCGTTCGGCCTTCCCGGAAGCTTCACCGTCCGGGCCCTGGCGACGCACATCAACAAATTCGTCACCGACACGGGCCTGCCCGGTACTATTCCGGTGGATTCGGCGGGGGTCAACACGGGCAACACGCCTGACTGGAAGTGGCTGGCCATCCAGACTTATGAGAACGACAAATTCTCCATCCTCGTTCAGGAGCGCTGGTTCAGCGACGGCGTACTTGGCCATCAGTATGTCGTCTGCGAAACGGGACAATGCCCTGCTTCCACGCCGAATGCGCCGACCATCGACCAGAACTTCATGCCGGGTGCATTCTATATGGATGTCGGCGCCACCTATAACCTGACCAAGCAGGTGACGGCCTATGTCAAGGTCGACAATCTGTTCGACCGGGATCCCGCGAAGTCGCCGTTCTTCGTCAACCCCAACCTCTATGACGTGGTCGGCCGCACCTACCGTGCGGGCATCCGTTTCCGCTTCTGAAACACCGGACAATTACAGTGGGTCGGCCGGTCTGTTCGTAGCGGCCAGGAGAGATGGCATTGAGGCAGGCATTGTTCGGAGCGATCGCATTTCTTGTTCCCGGGGCTTTGTCGGCGCAGGAGCTTGCCTTGCCCGACCTGCCCGCCGCTTCCACCACACCGCGGATCGCGGAGCAGGCACACAAGATCGTCATCCCCAATCGACCGGCGCCGGTGCCGGTAGAAATTTATCTGGCACCTTCGGGACCCGATGAGGGCGATGGTTCCCCCGACCGGCCTTACCGCAGTTTCGAGAGCGCCCAGAAGGCGGTACGGGCCAACAACCGCGATCACGACGTCACCGTCAAACTCGCGCCCGGGACATATCGGCTCGAACAGCCGCTCCGCTTCTCTCCCGCCGACGGCGGGCAGAACGGATTCACCGTGAGATGGGAAGGAACCGGGACGGCGTTTCCGGTCCTCTCCGGCGGCCTTCCGGTGAGCGGCTGGTATCTGGCCGACCGCAAAAGGGAGATCTGGGCGGCAAAAATTCCCAAGGGGCTCGCTCCCCGGCAAATCACGGTGAACGGCCGCCTTGCGCCTCGCGCCGCAATCGAAATCCCGCGCAATGCCGTGACCTTCCATACCTGGGGCCTGCAGATAACCGATGCCTCCTGGGGAATGTTGGCGAGCCTGCCGGGCCAGCATCGGATGGAAGTGGAGGGTATGAGCTGGTTCACGCATCGCCATGCCGTCGTCGATCGCATAGAGGGCGACCGCATCGTCATGCAACAGCCTGGATGGCGCAACAATCTGGTCGGCTATGACACGCTCGCGCGGCCTGTCTCCGCCGACGTCGCCCGCATGTTCCTGGGCAATGCCCTCGCTTTCCTGCGTGAACCGGGCCAGTGGTTCGTGGATGCGGATGCCGGGCTTCTTTACTATCGCCCGCGTCCGGGGGAAGATATGATCCGTACCGAGGCGATCCTGCCCCGGCTCGATCATCTCGTTTCGATCAGCGGCACTTATGAACAGCCGGTTCGCGACCTGCAGTTCCGGGGACTTCAGTTCAGCCACACGAGCTGGGAAGGGCCATCAGGCCCGGGAGGCTATCCCAGCCAGCAAAGCGGCTCCTATCTGGCCGGAGAGCTGACGGATTATCCCGCCGACCCCATCCGCGACTGCAGTTGGGGCTGCTGGCCATTCGAACGGATGCGCAACAAATGGAAGCAGCAACCGGCGGCAGTGCAGGTCGCAGCGGCGAGGCGCGTGGCTTTTGACAACGATCGCTTCTCTCAGCTGGGCCAGATCGCGCTGGGCATCGGCAACAATCCCGAGGCGAATGAAAGCGGTATCGGGCTGGGCACATCAGCTATCGAAGTCACCTGCAGCTGGTTCTCCGATCTGGCGGGAGGGGCGATCATGGTCGGCGGCATCGAGCCGGACGCGCATCACCCTTCGCGGCCCGAAATGGGTCTTCGCGACATCCTCATCAGAAACAACCGGATCGATCATGTATCCGCCGACTACAAGGAACAGTCGGCAATCCTTGTTACGTATGCATCCGGGGCTCTCATTCTCAATAACGAGATTTCGGATACACCCTACGACGGGATCGACGTGGGCTGGGGCTGGGGCGCGAACGATCCGGGAGGGAGTGCGGAATACTGGCGTCAACAACGTGGCTACTATGACCAGCCGGGCAATATCGTCTACGATACGCCGACCACCTTGCGGGACACCGTCGTAAAGGGGAACCGGATCGCTCGGGTAAAGCAATGGTTCCCGGATGGTGGGGCGATCTATCACCTCTCTGCAGACCCGGGCGCGTTGATCACCGAAAACTATATTACCGATGTAGCGGGTTCCGGCGGGATCGCCATCTATCTCGACGAAGGGTCGCGTTATGTGACCGTGCGCGAAAACGTAATCGACAAGGTCGGCGGTGTTTGGCTCAACCTCAATTCGCAGTCGCATATCGCGCCCCGGCGCACGGCCATGGACAATTCGGCAATGGGCAACTGGTACAACAGCGGTCGGCTCAATGGTGAATGGAGCGACTACCTGAACAATACGATCCGGGACAATACCTCTGTGAAGGAGGATAGCTGGCCCGCGACCGCGCGCGGAATCATTTCCGCCAGCGGCGCGGGAAACAACTGCGGTTCGCACCATTGACCACTTTACGATGGACGCAGCCGTACACGGCAGCGGCGGGGGGCGCTTGCCATGCCGCATTTCTGGTGCAGGCAGCTTTGGGCAGGACGAAAGGTGATCGGCAATGGAAAAGAGGAGTATCGTTTGCGATGCGACGTGAGAGTGATGCAAGGTAACGGCAAAGTGCATATGGATGACGGCGGCGTTCATGCAGGTGAACCGGAGCTGCCGGATTTTTCCATCCTGACGCCTACGCAGATCAAGGTTCTTCGCTGCGTCTGTTCGGGCCTCTTTAATCGACAGATTGCGCAGGAACTGGGCATTGCCGAAGGGACGGTCAAAGTCCACGTTTCCGCCCTCATGCGTCGTCTCAAGGTGCGCAATCGTACCCAGGTCGCGATCGTCGGCGGCCGGATCGGGTCCGCCGATAGACGGCACAGGTTTGAAGCGCGCGAGGGCATTTCGTCAGCGATCGAACAAGCCGACGGTACTCCCTAGTTCGTTATTCGCATCGTGGATTATCATCCGATATTCGCTTGTTCGAGCAGCGCTCCCCAAGCAATAGGCGTGCTCCTCATCACGATCGAGGACGAACCCGGAATCGCCAACGGAGTCCTCTGGCCCGACCGCTTTGAGGCCTAGCGCCGTGCCGTGATGTCCACCTCGATGGTTGGGCTGAAGGGGCGGGTGCAGAAGAAGGGCGAGGTGCCCATCCCGGAAATAAAGCGGGTGCATTGCGCAGCGACCTTGGTAAAAGCCGCAGATCGCGGTCTGACGCTGCTAGAAATCACGCTCATCACGCCGACCGGTACACTTCCGAAGCGGACGCGCTTACCCTTCAGAACCATCCCAAAGCTTTACCCATAGACCAGCGCGTGGGGCCCGCGGGTTCCTGCACTGGAGGCTTTCGTACGCAAGCGCCCGAAACATGGGATAATCGCGGGAGCGAGTCGTCCTGACGCCCGGTGGGTGTAGTAGCAGGTGACTGTTCCCCGATAGGATGAAGATACGGGCTCACGATGGACACCGGGCCCAAGCATCCATGGAGGAACAGTCTTGGCAAAGTATATCGGACTCGACGTGTCGATGAAAGAGACCGCGGTCTCGATCCGGTGCGAAGGCAAGCGAATATGGCGCGGCAAGTGTGCCTCCGATCCCAAGGTCATTGCCCAGCTCGTGCGTAAGCGTGCGCCCGGGGTCGCACGGATCGTTTTCGAGACTGGTCCGCTCTCCGTGTGGTTCTGGCATGCGCTAACAGCTGAAGGGCTACCGGCGATTTGCATTGATGCGCGACATGCGGCCAAGGCGCTCGACATGGCACCCAATAAGACCGACGCGAATGACGCGGATGGATTGGCCCAGCTTGCCGAGATTGGCTATTTCAAGCAGGTAAGGGTGAAGACCTTCGACAGCATGTTGACGCGCGCGCTGGTCGCGGCCCGCACGCGATTGGTACAGATCACGGTTGAGCTATCCAATCAGATCCGCGGCCTCATGAAGACCTTCGGTCTCGTTGTCCCCGCCGGTCGAGGAAGCGTCTTCGAGAAGAACGTCCGGGATCTATTGGCGGAGGAGGCCTCTCTGGCTCGGATCATTCTGCCCCTTCTCGAAAGCTGGCGCAGCCTGCGTCAGCATGTGGCTGAACTGAGCCGCCAGTTGATTAGTGAGGCGCGGCAAAGCCAAGACTGTCAGATCCTGATGTCGATCCCAGGAGTCGGTAGCATCACTGCCACTTCGTTCATGGCGGCCATCGAAGACCCGGCAAACTTCAAGAAATCCCGGTCAGTGGGAGCTTGGCTCGGGCTGACGACCCGACGTTATCAATCGGGTGAGATCGACTACGACGGCCATATTTCCCGACGCGGCGACAAGCACCTTCGCGGATTACTTTACGAGGCGGCAGTGACTGTTCTCACCCGCAGCCAGGCCGATAGCGGTCTGCGAGAGTGGGGGCTGAAGCTCAGGGAACGGATTGGCTTCAAGCGGGCTGCGGTCGCCGTTGCCCGCAAGCTGGCCGTAATTATGCATACCATGCTCAAATCGGGCGAACTCTTCGACCCTGCCATAGGTGCAACAGCATGACTGCCCGCGTTTTGCTCATTTCTCCTTGGCGTTCATGATCTGACCGCCGGCGTCATGTCCCTGCCGGGGACGTGGGCCGAGCCATTCCGCTCGAAGGGTTGCACAGCTATTTAAGCTGAGTGCGCCCGAAACATTGGAAGGCTCTTCCCGCGAACCCCATCATGCGGCGGCCAATGCCGACCGCGAAGACGACCCTGCTCCCGGCATACAGCGATGGCGCCATGACGCTGAACAACAACCAAACACAGAAAGGACTTGCTCTATGACGCGCGATTAGACGACCCTTCACACATCGAGCCGTTCCCCAACCTCTGCCGGAACGGCGGCTTTTGCCGTCTGCGGACCGGCAGGTTTGGAGTTTACAACATGGGATGCTGCCATCGCGGCGTTACAAATCGAGGGGGACGAAATCGACAAAACTCCTCAGTACATACCACCAGTGCGCAGCCATCAATCGGGCCCGATATTAAGCTTATTGCCCGTTTCTTGATTAGTGAGAGGTTCAGCACGACCAACGTATTGTAAAGTAATTGCCGACATATTATTTTTAATTATCGGACACCTCCGCGACGCGTATAAAAGTAACAATGTGATGGCGATCGTGCATATGCCTGCCATAAGCGAAAGCGAAGTCGCCAGCGGGTATGATACCTGCGTTATGGAAATGGCATCGCTCAAACTGCCGACCGCCAGCGGCCCCATTCCTGTGCCGATGAACGCAGCGAAAATCGACAGGACGGCCAGCACCTTTGCGCGCAGTTCGGCCGGCGCGATGAGTTGGAAGGGGATCGAACTCATGCTGATCACGGCGCTGAGGATGAAGATCGCCGGCGTCAGCAGGGCGATGGTCTGAACCAGGCTGTTCGCCATCGGCGCGATGACCGCCGGTGCGATCATCGCGAAGGTGCCGCCGCACATCAGGCGTGTCGTGCGCCTCAGCATATGCTCACCGGGAAAACGGCCAACCACCCACCCAGCGATGATGGTCCCCAAAGCGCCCGCGATGATAAAGGCTGGGCCAAAGGATGCTCCGACGGTCGCTTCGTCCACCCCATGCCGCTGGATCAGGACGGTGGGCATCCATGACACGATCGCATTGAGCAACGTGACGAGCAGCGCGATCGCGAGCATGTATGGCAGGCAGAACGCCTTGTTCTCGGCAAGAAACGCAACGAGTGCATTCCTTGCGCTCGCCACCGGTAGAGAAGGCGCAGCCGTTCGGGGTTCGCGCACCGCGAGCAGCATGAGCGGTGCAAGGACAAGGCCCGGTAGGCCGGCTATCAGCAGAATAGCCTGCCAGCGCTCAGGGGTCCACAAGCCTGCGAGCGTCGGCATGTCCCATGCCGCCGACGCCGCGTAGAGCTTGCCGCCCAGCATCAGGGCCAGCCCTCCGCCAACGAACGGCGCGAGCATGAAGATCGAGGTTGCGCGTGCCAGACCGCGCCTGTCGTGCAAGTCTGCAAGCAGGGACTGCGCGGCGGGAGGGAGCCCGGCTTCGCTCACGGCGACGCCGACCCTGGCGACCATCAGCGCGGCAAAGCTGAAGGCCATGCCGGACGCGCAAGTGGCGATGCTCCATGCGACCATACAGATCGCCATCAGCCTGGGGCGATGGGCACGGTCGGCCAGCGCTGCCAGCGGCAGGGTGGCCAGGACATTGAAGATCGAGAAGCTTACCCCTTGCAGGATACCGATCTGGGTATCGCTCATGTCCAGTGACAGCTTGATCGGGGTTACCAGCAGGCTCAGGATCTGCCGGTCGATATAGGACAGCGTGAAGGCAAGCGACATGGCAACCGTGGCGATCCAGGCCGCGGCACGCTGTTTCGCGCGCCGCGCGATCGGCTCGGCGCTGGCTGTGTTCATCAGGCTCTCTCGCTCGGTTTATTACAGCCGCATCGGATTGCACGGCTTCGAAGGTACCTCGGGTACACAGTGCTGCGGCGGGCATCCAATATGTTTGAGAAATCTTTTGATAATCGATGTCTTATCAAAAGTTGATCGCCTTTATGTGGCATTAAGCCACTCCAAGAGTGCTGTCATTGATATGAAATCCTTATCGACTTTCGCCGTTTGCGTATTGGACAGGAATTAAAGCGTTCCGGATTGTTCCCGAGCTTCTTTCGATAATAGCCTTGGGAAACGTGGATGACTGCAATGGGTGCAGCGCGGTGTCAGCCGTGATGTTGGATGACGGCTTCAATTTCGCCGCCGGGCCGCTCGCGGGGCTGACGGTTCTCGATATGCTGGACAGGCCGGTGAGCGCGATCACGCGCATCTATGCCCAATTGGGCGCGCGCGTGATCCAGCTTCAGCGCGATGAAACGCCGTCCGTCCCGTCCGATGGCCGGGAGGCGATCGCGCGGGCCGTGGCGGATGCCGGTAAAGAGCGCATATGCATCGATCCCGATACCGCCGATGGCGAAGCGCGGCTGCGCAGTCTGGCACAGCAGGCGGATCTCGTCATCGTGAGCTATCCACCGGCGGCGGGGCTGAATAGCGTTCAGCAGCGTCTGTCGGCAGGGCTTGCCGACCGCGCTGCGTGGATGACCGTCAGCATGTTCGGCACCGGCAATGCCTGTTCCGACTGGCAGGCGACCGATCCTGTTCTGCATGCCCTTTCGAGCGAACTGTCCCGTTCCGGGCTCGCCGGGCGCGCGCCACTGCTGCCGCCCGGAAAGCTGGCCTTCAATTGCGCGATGTCGCAGGCCGCCTACGTCGGGATGGCGGCGCTCTATGCCGCGCAGGCGACGGGGCGCGGCGATCACATCGATTTCTCGATTCTGGACGGTGCGGTGCAGGGGCTTGATCCCGGCTTCGGTCTGGCCGGCAGCGCGACGTTGGGGCGGCCCGCCCGGAACCTTCCGCCCGGCCGCCCCGAGCCGGGAACGCTCTATCCGATCTTCCCTTGCGCCGATGGCCATGTGCGCCTGTGCGTGCTGGCGCCCCGGCAATGGCAGAACATGCACCGCTGGCTTGGTTCTCCGGTAGAGTTTTCCGGACCGGAGTATAACCGTATCGATGTGCGGCAGGCGTCAGGCGAACTGGCCCTATGCCTCGCGGACTTCTTCGCCGACCGCAGCTGGAGTGATCTGGAGAGCGAGGGGGCCCGGCAGGGCGTGCCCATTTCCGGCGTTCTGTCCCTTGAAGAGTGCCTCGCGACCGATCACGTGAAGACGCGCGGGGTGATTGGGGAATACCCGCTCACCGATGGCCGTGTCCTGCGCATGCCGCGCGGGGTGATCGGCATAGACCGCGGCGTTCAGACGCGACAGGAAGCGGCTGGCGAACCCAAGCGCAGGGGCCGGGGCACGCCTGCGCAGCCCCTGGCGGGCCTGAAGGTGCTCGACCTTGGCGTGATCGTGGTCGGCGGCGAGCAGAGCCGGCTGCTTGCCGATCTGGGCGCAGACGTCGTGAAGATCGAAAGCGCGTCTTTCCCGGATGGCACGCGGCACACCTATCTGCCCACCGGGCTGTCGGTGGGGTTTGCCGCAGGGCACCGGAACAAGCGCAGCCTCGGCCTTGATCTTCGCCATCCGGACGGCAAGGCGCTGTTCCTGCAGTTGGCCGAGGAAGCGGACGTCATCCTGTCCAATTTCAAGCCGGGAACGATGGAATCGCTGGGCTTTGGCTACGACGCGATCCGCCGGGTCAATCCGGGTATCATCATGGTCGACAGCAGTGCGTTCGGCGCGGATGGGCCCTGGGCGGGCCGCATGGGCTATGGCCCGCTCGTCAGGGCGGCTTCGGGCCTGACAAGCAAGTGGTGCTATCCGGATGACGCGCAGGCCTACAGCGACACCGTGACGATCTATCCCGACCATGCAGCCGCGCGCTACGGCACCGTCGCGGTGCTGGCGCTGCTGTACCGCAAGCTGCACACGGGCGAGGGGGGAACGGCGTCCATCGCGCAGCTGGACGTGATGCTCGATCACTTCGCGGCAGAGATCGCCGGGCAGGATCAGGGGATCACGGATTGGGAAACGCCCGGCGATGCGCCCTGGGGCGTATTCCCGGCGCGGGGCGACGATGCGTGGTGCGTGGTCACGGTGCGGGGCGACGACGACTGGCAGGCGCTGGCGACGGTGATCCAACCGGTCGATGCGCCATGGCCGTCAGCCTTTGCCGATCGCGAGGCACGATTGCAGCACCGGGCTTACATCGAGGAATGCGTGCGTGGGTGGATGTCCGGTCAGGGTGCGGACGAGGCGATGCACAGGCTTCAGGCCGCCGGCGTTCCTGCGGCGAAAATGCTGCGGATCGCGGACCTGCCGGAATTTCCCTACTTTCGTGAGCGCGGCCTGCTGCGCGTCGAGCATCACCCCCATCTGGCCGAAGAGGTGATTGCCGAACGGTTTCACGCCGTATCGGCCAATATCGGCGAATTGCCCAGCACGCCCGCACCCTTGATGGGGGAGCATAGCCTCGAGGTCGTGCGCGACTGGCTGGCACTTTCCGAAGAGGAGATTGATCGCCTCGTCGTGGCCAAGGTGCTGCGGGGAGTGGCGCCGGACATCGCGGGTATGGTCGCACGCGGCGAGGGGCGTGGTGAGGACATCGCCGCCTGAAGACCTAGCACAAGTAACAGCCAACCTGTTGTGACGCAGATTTGACTCTTCTTCCTTCGGCCAGATAGCATCCTTTCCCATAAACGAAGGAAGAGGATGAACGGCCGAAGGGCCGTTGGTGATGATGTTCCGGGCAGCGAACCGGGATGCATCGGGAAAGGTTCGGATATCTGCGTCGTCCACAAGCTAGCCTTGAAAAGGAGAGATGCATGAATTCCAATGTCGATGAAACGAGAGTCCCGGTCCTTATCGGTATCGGCGAGATTCTCGACCGCCCCGAGAACGATCTCGACGGGCTCGATTCCGTTGGCCTGATGCTGGCGGCGCTCAAGGCGGCAGAGGCCGATGCCGGTGTGGCCGTGCTTGATGCCCTCGACTGGCTGGGCGTGGAGGATCAGATTTCCTTCCCGGACCCCGCCCCGCAGGAGCAGCTTGCCGAGCGCATGGCAGTCCGTCCCGCGCAGCGCGTCAAGACGTACGAGGCCAGCGGCGACGGGCCGATCAAGCTCATCAACGATGCCGCGAACCTGATCGGCAAGGGAGAGATTCAAATCGCGGCGACCGTAGGCGGAGAAGCCCTGCGGACCGCCGCGAAGCGCGCACAGGCCGAGATCGCGGCCGGCCGCGAGCCCCCGAAAGTCTCGATCAGCGACGTTGCCGAAGCGGCGGCCAAACCCCTGGCCCGCCTGCATGGCCTGTTCACGCCCATCGATGTCTACCCGCTCTACGAGAACGCCGCCCGCGCGGCTTGGGGGCAGACGCTGGCGGAAGGGCAGGCGGAAAGCGGCGCGATCGGAGAGAGCTTCTCAGCGGTCGCGGCGGCAAATCCGTATGCCTGGCTGCGCAAGCCGGTTAGCGCCGAGACGATCGCCAGCGCCACGCCCGAAAACCGCATGGTGAGCTTCCCTTACACCAAGATGATGGTCGCCAATTCCAGCGTGAACATGGGGGCGGCGATCCTCATCACCAGTCTGGCCAAGGCGCGCGAACTGGGGGTGGACGAAAGCCGGATCGTTTATGTCGGCGCCGGCGCGGCGGCGCACGAGCATGACGATTTCCTGCTGCGCGACAGCTATGCGCGCGCCACCAGCCTGGAGACGACGGTGACGTCGGCCCTGGAGCGCAACGGTCTGGAGACGCGCGACATCGATCATGTCGAGCTTTACTCCTGCTTTCCCATCGTGCCCAAGCTGGCCCGCCGGGTGCTTGACTGGCCGCTGGACAAGCCGTGTTCGGTCTATGGCGGCCTGACGTTCGGCGGCGGCCCGATCGGCAACTGCATGATGCACGCCGCGGCGCGCATGGTCGCCAAGCTGCGCGAAGGCGGCGAACACGGGTTAATCGTGGCGAACGGGGGCTATGCGACGCACAGCCATTCGATGGTGTTCAGCCGCAAGCCGGTTCCCGCCGGAACCTTCCCGCAGGACTACAACGTTCAGCCGCAGGCCGATGCCCGGCGGGGCAAGGCGCCGGAGCTGCTGCAGACCTACGATGGTCCCGGCACTATCGAAACCTTCACTATCCCCTTCGACCGGTACGGCAATCCGCGTCACGCCACGATCGTCGGACGGTCTCCTGCCGGTGCGCGGTTCCTGGCGCGGGTGCCGCAGACCGATGCGGAGGCGATCGCCTTTCTGATGTCGGACGAGGGCCAGCCGGTGGGCGCGCAAGGATCGGTCGCCACGGGCGAGGACGGTCTGGCGATCTGGACCATGGCCTGAGGCGATGATGAAACGAGCACGGACAAAGCCCGGATAAACGGGCGTCCTTTAGGAGAGGAAGCGCAACGGTGATGACGATAGATATTCGACAGGTCCGCATGTTCGTGGCGGTTGCCGATGCGCTTTCCTTCACGCGGGCGGCCGAGAAGCTGCACGTCGCCCAGCCCTGGCTTTCGGTCCAGATCCGCAAGCTGGAGGAGCAGATCGGCTTTCAGCTGTTCTTCCGCAACCGCAACCGCGGCGTGGTCCTGACCCGGCAGGGCAAGGAGTTTCTCGAACCGGCGCGCCTTTACGTGGAGGCCGCGCACGATGCCGCTGAAGCGGCGCGCGAGATTCTCGGCCAGCAGGCGCAGTTTCTGAAGCTGGGCGCTCCGGATTTCTCGGGAGAAATACCGGCGCGCAGCATGCTGATCGACAGTTTCGAAAGCCGTTACCCGCGCATGGAGCTGGAGATCGTCAACGCCTGGACGTCGCAATTGCTGGACGCTCTGGCCCAGCACGAAATCGACATGGCCTTTACCGTCGGGCCGATCGACCGGCGTGGCTGCAAGATCCTGGATATCGCGCGCTATCGCTGGGCCGTGCTGGTCGAGGCGGAACAGGCGGCGGGCTGGGGAGCGGAAATACCGCTGTCCGCCCTTCGCGGCCGGCAGGTGGCGAGCTTCCGGCGCAAGATCAATCCGGCGTTCTTCGACAGCTTTGCCCTGCGACTGGCCGCGCATGACATCGAACTGGTGGCTCTGCCGGAGCCGTCGACCTGCGGCATTCGCCAGCATGTCGAAAAGGCGCATATCCCGGTTCTTGTCAGCGAGTGGCATGTGCCGTCGTTTGCGGCGCCCAACCTCAGGGTCGTCCCGATCGACGAGCCCGATTTCAATTTCGCGCTGCACCTTGCCTGCCGCGAAGATGATGAACGCCCGACCGTGAATGCGCTTTGGGGTCTGGCCGAAACGTTCGTGAAGCACAGCCTTGATAAGAATATGATCTCAACGGCGCACTGATACATATTAGACGTCTTGTGCCGCGGCCCATAGCATCGACAGGTAAGATGGCGCCGGGAAGAGCGCTTTCTACAAGAGTTGTTGAGGATGTCCTGGCGTTGCGTATTCGCGCAACCATCGATTTCACGCAATCGGGGTGATGTTGGTCATCATTCCGATCGGGACTTTTCTTCAACTTGCGATCGAGGCCGGCCGATGGTCGGCGCCTGAACCGGTTGGCGTTGGAGCGATGAATGATCGAAATGGTGGATGACGTTGTGCTTTTCGAAGTCGTCGATGAGCATATCGGGCTGGTAACGCTGAACCGTCCGGCAAAGCGCAACGCGATTAACGGCGCCGTGGCGCGCATGATCGACGATATCGTCAAGCGCACGGAGGCCGATCCGCAGATCTGGGCGGTCGTCATAACCTCGGCGGAAGGCCCGACCTTCTGTGCCGGTGCCGACCTTGCCGAAGTGGCGGCAGGGCGCGGGCATGAACTCAGCACCCCGGACGGCGGCTTTGCCGGCTTCGTGGAATCGAAGCGGGTCAAGCCGTGGATTGCTGCGGTTAAAGGCAGCGCGTTGGGCGGCGGTCTGGAAATATCCCTGGCCTGCGACATGCGGGTCGTTGCCGACACCACGGTCCTGGGCCTGCCGGAAGTCAAGCGCGGGCTTATGGCGGGCGCGGGCGGCATCTACCGTCTGCCGCTTCAGGTGCCGCGCGCGATCGCCCTCGAAATGATCGCCACCGGCGAACCCATGGCGGCGGATCGAGCCGCAGCGTTTGGCCTCGTAAACCGCGTCGTGCCCGCCGACGAGGTGGTCGGAACGGCCCTCGACCTCGCTCGGGCGATCTGCGGCAATGCCCCCGTCGCGGTGCGGGAAAGCTTGCAGGTCGCGCGCGCAGCTGCGGACATTCCCGAGCACGAATCCATTCTTGCCACGCGCGTGGCCTTCGAGCGCCTGTCGCAGACGGAAGATTACGCAGAAGGGCCGCGCGCTTTCGTGGAGAAGCGCGCGCCGCAGTGGACCGGACGATGAGGTAGCGCCCGCCAGCCCGGTCCGGGCGGTAGGAGACTGAATAGCACGATTGAAGATCGGACAGCCCGTGCCGGCAACCTTGGCGGCGCGACAGGAAAAGTGCGCGCTGATCCAGACTGGTGAGGCGGCTCGGGCCAACGGCAATAACGAGGGGAGAGATAACACAATGAAAAAGAGATACCTGCTCGCGGCCAGCATGGTCGCCATCAGCGCATCGCCGGCATTTGGGCAATCGGGGACTCAATCCGCACCGCAGCCCAGCGCCCAGACCGGCGCGGATGCCGTGGGGATCGGCGAGATCATCGTCACCGCCCGCGCGCGCTCGGAATCGTTGCAGACCGTGCCTGTCGCCGTGGCGGCGATGGATGCCGCGATGATCGAGCGCAGCTTCATTCCCGATGTGGATTCGATCGAGCGCTTCATGCCGAACGTCGAACTGGGGCGGCATCCCTTTACCGGGGGCGGCATGTCTGCGTCCATTCGCGGTATCAGCTTCGGCGATCTGGACCGGGCTTTTGAACCTGCCGTTGCTGTGTCGATCGACGGCGTCTTCCTCGCCTCGAACACAGGCGCGATGATGGACACCTTCGACCTGCAATCGGTCGAGGTCCTGCGCGGTCCTCAGGGAACGCTGTTCGGGCGCAACACCATCGGCGGCGTCATCAGCATCAAGCGTACGAAACCGACCATGGACTGGGGCCTAAAGGGGCAGGTCACGGTCGGCAGCTATGGCGTGCGCGAATACAAGGCCATCGCCAACGCGCCCATCGTCGAGGATGCCGTCGGCCTCAAGATCGGTGGCTACCGCGAGCGCAGCGACAGCTTCACGCGGCGCCTCAGCGACGGAAAGCATGAGGATGGCATCGATCGCTACTCGCTCTTCGGGGCACTGCGGGTGAAGCCCAGCGACACGTTCGACGCGACGCTGTCGATCGATCATATCAACGACAAGTCGCACTATCCCAGCCTGGTGCCGATGTCGGCCAGCAATCAGACTTTCTGTATCGCGTTCGGAGCCTGCATTGGAACGCAAGGCCAGACGATCCGGGACAGCGGCTATAAGGTCGCGCTCAGCGACTACCCGTTCTTCTCCACCCTGCGGCATACCTCGGGGACGTTGAACGCGAAGCTCGACGCGATCGACGGCATTTCGATCGAATCCATCACCAACTACACAAAGCAGCGCGACTCGCTCAACGTGGAGAACACCGGCGGGGCTCCGCTGGCGAGCGGCGCGCAAATCTATATCGCGCGGCGCGATCAGACAGCCAGCCAGTTCAGCCAGGAATTGCGGGCGATCAGCAACTTTGGCGGCGCCTTCGATTTCGTGGCGGGCCTGTTCTACATGAAATCGAAGTTCGATCTCGTCGCGTCCGCAGCCGTCGCCGGCGCGCCCTCGCAGCTTTACGACGCGGGCCAGAACCTCGACGCCTATGCCGCCTACGCGGAAGCTTACATCGAGCCGGTCGATCGCCTGCACCTGACCATTGGCGGGCGCTACACGTACGAGCAGAAGGAATTCTACATCCGCTTCCGCAATCCCACCAGCGGCGCGATCACCGGCCAGTGCCCCGATGCCACCTCACCTTACGGTCCTTGCTCGGACCCGTCCGTCACGTTCCGCAAGTTTACCCCGCGTGTAACCGTCGATTTTCGGTTCACGCCCGATATCATGATCTATGCGGGCTGGTCGCGTGGCTACCGCTCGGGCGGATGGAACAGCCGCGCTACTGTCACCACCGCGATCGGGCCTTACGACCCGGAAACCGTGGACAGCTACGAAGCGGGTCTGCGCACCAGCTTCTGGGGGAACCGCGCCCGCGCGAACGTCACTATCTTCCGCGCCGAGTATAAGGACAAGCAGGAAGAGGTTATCAGCGCTTCGCCGACCAATCCGCTGCTCACGCAGACACAGGTCCAGAACGCCGCATCGGCAACCCTGCAGGGTGTCGAGGGTGAATTCCAGCTGGCGCCTACCGGCTGGCTGAACTTCCGCGCGGCCGTCGGCTACATCGATGGAAAGTACGATTCCTTCCTATCCGGCGGCGTCGACATCAAGAACATGCGCAATCTGCGCTATGCGCCGAAATGGTCGGTCAGCTTCGGCGGCGACGCCACGATCCCGCTCGATGCGACCGGTGGCGAACTGCTGCTGAACGCCAACTACAAATGGACCGACAAGTTCGCGACCTCGATCATCCGCGATACCACCGGACTGAACCGCGATTTCATCAACGATTATGCGACCGTGGATGCCTCGATTGGCTATCGACACGAACTGGATGATCGCAAGAAGTTCAATCTCTCGGTCTTCGTGCAGAACGCCTTCCACAGCGATGGCCGCCTGTATCGCAAGGTGATCACCGGCCCCTTCGCGTTCGCAAGCCGCGAGGTCGCCCGCACTTGGGGGATTTCGTTAGGCTTCGAATACTAAGGGTCCCCAACCCTTATCCGCTATCGGTGCAAGGATACTTGCCTGATCGTTGGGCTCACAACCTCCCGTGACCCATTGAAACTTGAAGGAGCATGGCGCTCTCATGCCCCTTCATTTTTCCATTGTTAGGTTTAGTCTTGCAAAGATGCACGATTGATCTGGAAGTCTCCGTGGCGTCACTCACCCGGAGCCTTTGTTCTCTTGGTAAACGATCTTTGAATTCGAAGCCCTGACTTATTGCTAACGACAGTGGGCCTCGCCGATCGGGGCTCCGAACTGGCGGACGCCTTCATAAGCAGCAACACACGGTAATAGCCCCTTGGCCATCTACGACTGGTTTCAGGATCTCAGCTTGGCGAGATGTACGACTGAATTGGGCGCGAGACCGAGACTGTCTGCCTCTTTAACCACGCGACCTGCAGCCGTTCTGAAAACGCCCAACGCAGCCTGCAAACAGCACCACCTCCAAAGTGCTAGCTTGTCTGGGCACAATGGCCGAAAATACCATGGGAGTGGAGCGAAGCGCTGGTCACGAGCGCGATTGGAGAGAGAACCATGACTGATCCAAACGGGGCGCCGACAATGGCGCCCGGCACCGCGTCGATCCCGACACACGTTCCCCGCGACCGCGTGATCGATTTCGACGTGTTTTCGCCGCCAGGCTCGCAGGCGGACTATTTCGGCGCATGGATGAGGCTTCTTAACGGTCCCGACCTCGTCTGGACGACGGCCAACGGCGGCCACTGGATCGCAGCGGGTGGTTCGACCGTCCGCGGTATCTGGGAGGACGCTATGCGCTTCTCAAACGAGGCGTTGGCGGTGACGCCCGGGCTCGGCGAGGTCATGCAGTTCATTCCGCTGCAGCAGGACGCCCCCGAGCACAAGCCGTTTCGCAGCGCGGTGATGAAGGGCTTCGCGCACCAGTACATCGTCGCCACCGAGCCGCTAGTGCGTGAAGAAACAATCCGGCTGATCGAGGCCATACGCGCCGTTGGTGGTTGCGACTTCATGGCCGAATTCGCCGAGATCCTACCAGTTCATACCTTCCTTTCGGTGATCGGCTTGCCGCCCGAAGACCGGGTCCGGCTGCGGCCGCTCGGCCGCCAGTTGACACGGCCCGACGGCAGCATGACGGTCGTCGAGTTGCGCGATGCGGCGGACGCCTACCTCGAGCCCCATATCCGCGAACGGCTAGCTAACCCCGGGCCCGACCTTTTCAGCCGCATTCTTTCGGTCCCCATCGAAGGGCGCGCATGGACTTTCGAGGAGTCGCAGCGCATGTGCCGCAACCTGCTGTTCGGCGGGCTCGACACTGTCGTCGCGATGCTGGGCAACATAATGATGCACCTTGCGCGCCATCCTGCGGAGCAGGAAGAGCTGCGGGAGGCCCCGGGCATGATCCCCGATGCCGCCGATGAACTGATGCGCCGCTATCCCACCGTCGCAGTGACCCGCAACTGTGTCGAGACCTGCGAGATTGACGGCGTCACCATCGAGCGGGGCGACCTCGTTTACCTGCCCAGTGTGCTGCACAATCTCGACCCGCGCAGTTTCGAAACGCCCGAGAAGGTCGACTTTGCCCGCAAGCTGACCCAAGCCAGACACTCGACTATGGGTGCGGGACCACACCGCTGTGTAGGCGCGGCGCTTGCGCGAATGGAGGTAATCGTGGTTATGGAGGAATGGTTGGCGCGCATGCCCGCCTTCGCCCTAGACGAGGGTGCCCAGACTACATTTCGCGCTGGCAACGTGGGCGCGCTCGACCAACTTGCACTGAACTGGCAGACCTGATGGTCACGCCGAACGGAATCGGTGCTGAACCTAGCCGCTGCAAACGCTATCAAGGCGCGGGAAGGAACAGCTCCGGACCAGCCCAAGACATCCGAGACCACCACCCGCTGGGCAGGCGTCGAAGACATGCTAGCGCTGAGTGCGTCAATGCCGCCTGCTCCTCCCGATGGTCGTCGCGAGCCATAAGGTGTTAACCTCAGGTTCGCCACTTTAACCGGAGAGGTCACAATCGTCCCATAAGCAAAAGGTCCGCTTCCAAGCGCAGCAACATTACTATTGAACGACCCACTTGGGCGCAAGTCGTCTGTCGTGGGCTTGATCCAAGTTATTGAGAAGAGCCTCGCTGTCCGTAAACTACGTCATCGCTGGCTCCTTTTGGGCATGCTGGCGACTGAGAGCCAGCAGACTTTTACGTGCTCCCGCCTTTTGGAATCGGAGGGGCGTGATGGCATTGTTCAGTATTTTCCCGATACACGATATGAACAACATTATTGAGATCGAGACATCCGACCCATCGGTCGCGTTGCAACGGATCGATGCAGATCGCCTTGGTGAGGTGGATGTGTTCCAAGACGGTGTCTATTCGTTCTCATGCCAACCGCTCTATGACGAGGCCTGGAGAATTTTTGGCCGACGGATGGGGTGACCACTTTTGGGCGTTAGCCGTTCTGCCGCTTTTCCGTTTTCAGAAAAAATGACGCAAGCCTTACCCAATAGCTGCTTCCAAGAGATTGGCGAGCCTGCGGATGGCGCTAACGGGTGCGGTGCCTCTCCCCGCACAATGCGATCAATCGCGTATTAGGTGTTTGGCTATCTGTTCGACATCCAGAGGCTCGTCCTGTCCGACGTCAAACTTCATCCAGATTATGGAGAGGCAAATCGGAGCATGCTACGCAAAGCGATGGCGCGCTAAGTCGCTGAAATTGGGTGAGGGTCACAAGCATGGTGAGCGCTTCTTTCAGGGAGCTACTGGAAAAATCTGTTACTGGGCAGGAACTCGCCAGGACAAATTGGGGCAACACCTCGGTTGGAGACATCGGCGGATGGTCGGCGCCGCTGAAAACCCTGGTATCTGCCGTGCTCGCATGCCCTACTCCCATGTTCCTGGCGTGGGGGGACGAGCTACTCTCGTTCTTCAATGACGCCTACCGGCCCATCCTCGGGCAGCGTGCAGAGGGTGGCATCGGCATGCCTTTCCATGCGCTCTGGCACGATACCTGGACCGAGATCGGTCCACTCGTGAACCGAACTCTCACCGGCGAGAGTGTGGAGATGATCGATGCCCGGCTCGACATCGAGCGTCAGGGGAAGCCTGTCGAAAGTTGGTGGACGTTCAGCTATTCTCCAGTCACGAATGAAGAGGGCGTCATCGCGGGTCTTCTGTGCGTCACCCGCGAAACCACGCAGCATGTGCTTGCCACCATGACGCGGCAAGCAGCCGCCGAACAATTGCATGCAGCGCTGGCGAAAGGCGACAGGATCGGCGCCTGGGACTGGGATGTGCTCAATGACCGTCTCACGGCCGACAGGAGCTTTGCTCTGATCTACAACGTCGATCCGGTTAGCGCGGCGCGGGGTACCGGAATAGCCGAGTTTTTGGGCTGCATCCATCCGGATGACCTGCCGTTCGTGAAGGCTCAGATCGACGCTACGATAAGCTATGGCGACACTTACTGCGCCGAATACCGGATTCTGAATTCGAGCGGCGATGTGCGTTGGGTATCCGCACAGGGCAGGGCGGTGATGAATGACGACGGCAAATGCGTGCGTTTCCCGGGTGTCAGCTTCGACATTACGATCAACAAAAAACTGAAGTCACATCCGTGCAAAACAGCGCGGTCTGAGCATTACGCATCTAATTAATGCTCTCCACGTACTGATGTGCTTTAATATTCTCTATAGGGCTCATGAAGTTATCGGCTGTAGCGTATGTAAAACTCTAGAAACCGACGTCATTCGCACGGGAAGTCCGGCACTTAGCTGGACCCTAAACTTCGGAGGCGCTGCCAGTCATCTGAACGGGTCTCGCGACCGATGGGATTCGCGCGACCCCACCCTGTCGCAAGGCAGTGTTTTACAAGCACTAAACCTATGTTATCGCAGCCTTTTCGCTGATTCAGGGTTTAGTCGCTAGCCGTTCCGACATTCCAAAGCAGATGTTCCCCAGCGAGATGACACAACCCGTCCAGTTTGAAGCTGCACGTATTGCCGCTTTGTCGCGATACGAAATCATGGATACGCCGCGCGAGCCCGCTTTCGACGAGATCGTCGATCTGCTGGCCGAGGCTTGCGAGGCGCCCATCGCGGTGATCAACTTCGTCGCCCGCGGAAGGCAGTTCTTCAAGGCGGAAGTGGGGCTCGGCGTAGACAGCACGCCGCTTGCTACCTCGTTCTGCGCGCACGTCTTGCTCGAAGAGGAGTTCCTCGTGGTTCCGGATACCACTCTGGATCCGCGCTTCGACTGCAATCAGCTGGTGACCGCCGCGCCGCATATACGATTTTACGCCGGCGCTCTCCTCAAGACCGCGGAAGGCTTTCCGATCGGCACGCTGTGCGTCCTCGATTATCGCCCCCGCACTCTCACCGACCTGCAGCACAGGACGATACGGGTGCTGGCTCGGCAGGTCATGGCCCAGCTCGACCAACGCCTGAACCTCGCGCGGAACGCGCCGAGGCGAGGCAGCGTGCGATCGTGGACAGCGCCAGAGACTTCGCGGTGGTGGCCGTGGACCTTGAGGGCACGATCATCGAATGGAGTCAGGGTGCCGAACGGATCATGGGATGGAGCGAGGCGGAGGCGCTCGGACGCGAAGCTTCGCTGTTCTTTACCCCGGAAGATCGCGAAGCCGGCCGGCCCGCCCTTGAAATGCGTGAGGCGCGGCAGCACGGCAAGGCGAACGACGAGCGCTGGCACCTGCGCAAGGGCGGCGGAAGGTTCTGGGCAAGCGGGGATACGTCCCCTCTGACGGACAGGTCCGGTACGCACATCGGCTACCGGCGCACCGCTTTCAGCGTTTCGGATTATATGGACCATACCGCGTCTGGTCCGGCATTCCTTGAATGCCGCATGGTGATGCGGACCAGGCCCTTTGCAATGGAAGCGTTCGCAACCAGGGTTCGGAAGATGACCAAATGCTGACTGGCGGCGAGAATGCCTCGCGACTGCCCGCCGCATCGCGGTTCCGCCGCGATCGATGACCAGCGAAGGCGGAAGGGCCATCAGGGTTAGAAGTGCCATTCAAGCGTTCACCAAACCCCCTGCCAAGTCGTCAAAGGAGCGCTCGAGCCTGCGTGGCCCCCGCAACGCTTCGCGCAGTATCGCGTTTCCTTGGTCCTGAAGGAGAGCCAAATTGGCAGACAACGCAGATGCCCGCGGAACGCAGGACTGTTCAAGAATTGCGATAGCGGGTCGACGCATCCGTGAGTGACGAGCGTGATCCCGACTTTTCCCTGCGCGAGATGGCGCAACATCGCGGGTTCAAGCTGCTGAAATCCCGGCGGCGCAAGCCTGGCGCCGGAGACTTCGGGCGGTTCGGCCTCAGCGACGCTGCAGGCAAACCTGTCATGGGTGTAGGGCCCGGCGGCCTGACGGCTCTGCCTGACGAGATCGAAGCCTTTCTTCGCGCGGGCGCGCTCGACAGCTGGAAAGCCTCGGCAAAGGCGGCGCCCGATGCGCCCAGATCACCCAAAGCAGTCCGCGATCACGATGACACCGAGAAGGAGGGGTTAAACCGGCGCAGTGGCGCCCACGCCGAGCGCAGCGAAGACCGGCCGGCGCGCCGGATCTGGAACACAAAGCAGCCCGACCTCCCTCGCAGCCCCAGACCGACCAAAGCCCGATTGGAAAAGCACGCCCGTGGCGGCGCGCAAAAAGGGTCTGCGCAGTCCCGGGGGAGCGAGCTGGCACCGCCAACGGCTCTCACCATCAGAAAACCCAGGAAAGAGGATGTCGCTGCCATCGCTGCCTTGCTCGGAGAATTACCAGGCGTCGATCGCACAGCGCAGGACGTATCTGAAGGCATGGCGACTGCCCGCAAGGCTGGCGGCGGTGTGCTGCTGGCCGATCAAAATGGCACGATCGGCTGCATCGCCTGGGTATTGCTGCCCACCATTCACCGCGGCACAATCGGGCGGATTACCGCCCTTGTCGTGACCTCCAAGAAGCGGCGCAAGGGCATCGGTCGCAAGCTCGTCGATGGCGCGCTCGAGGCGCTTGCCCACGCGGGCTGCGACGAGGTGGAGGCTATGAGCGATATTGACCTGCGCAACGCCCATGGTTTTTTTCGCAGTCTCGATTTCGTGCAAGCAAGCTACCGCTTCACGCGATCGCCGAGACCAAAGGGAACGTAGGCGGCTACCGGGGATTTCTCGCTCGAGAACGAGAGGAAGTTTTCATGGCAGCACGTCCCTATTGGAAAGGCCAGATACGTCTGGCCCTCGTTTCGATCCCGGTCGAGGTCTACTCCGCGACCAAGAGCGGCGCGACCATCGCGTTCAATCAGATCCATGAGCCCTCGGGCAAGCGCATCAGGTATGAAAAGGTGGTGCCTGGCATAGGTCCCGTCGACCTCGACGAGATCGTCAAGGGCTTCGAATATTCCAAGGGCGAATATGTCCTCCTCGACGAGAAGGAGATCGAAGGCGTCAAGCTGGAGAGCAAGAAAACGCTCGAACTCACCCAGTTCGTCGATGCGCAGGACATTGATATGATCTATTTCGAAAAACCCTATTATGTCGTTCCAGCCGACGATCTGGCCGAAGAGGCATTCATCGTGCTGCGCGAGGCCTTGCGCCGCAGCCGCAAGATCGGGCTCGGACAACTCGCCATGCGGGGGCGCGAATATGTCGTCTCGGTCAAAGCGTGCGGACGCGGGATGGTGATGGAGACACTGCGCTACGCTGACGAGGTCAACAAGGCGGCGAGCTATTTTCGCGATATCGGCGACAGCGATCCCGACGAGGAATTGCTCGATCTCGCGACCACCCTGATCGACAAGAAGACCGGCAAGTTCGACGCCAGCGAGTTTCACGACCGCTACGTCGATGCGCTGAAGGATCTTATCGAGCGCAAGAAGAAGGGCAGGACCCTCAACATCGACGATGAGGACAAGGGCACCGGCGATCCGCGCGGGAGCAATGTGGTAGATCTCATGGCGGCGCTCAAGAATTCCCTGGGCAGCGGTGGGAGGTCCGGTGGCAACCGAAGCGCGGGCACGAAATCCGCGAGCAAGACGCCCCCCAAGAAGGCTCCGGCCCAGAAGGCTCCGGCCCAGAAGGCTCCGGCCCAGAAGGCTCCGGCGAAGAAGGCTCCGGCCAAGAAGGACGCGGCAAAACCGTCAGCGCGCAAGCGGGCTTCATGATGGCCGGATCAGAGGTCGATATGCCCACGTCCGATGACAGCGACGCCGCCTTCGCCGAGGGCGCGATCACGCTTTGGGCCAACTTCCTCACGTTGATGGGTACGCATATGGTCGATAGCGGCACGTCGCGAGAGGAAGTGCTCGGTATGCTGAGGATGCTGCACGAGACCAATGAGGAAACGATCCCGTCGCCCCGGGCCCGGGCCAGCGCCTCGCGGCATCTGATGGCGGTTTACCGCGCCCTCGCGCAAGCGTGAGGGGTCACAGGTCGGGCAGCACCTGATCGGCACGACCCCAGTTCTTGAGACTTTTCGAGGTCGCGCGCTCCACCAGCTGGGCGGCGTCGCCGATGTGCCAGCGTGAAGGTGTGTCGAGATCGCGAAGTTCTTCCCAGGTGAGCGGGACGGCAACGGGCGCGAACTCGCGCGAGCGGACGCTATAGGGCATTACTGCCGTGGCTCCGCGCTGGTTGCGCAGATAATCGACGAAGATCTTCCCCGATCGCCGGGCCCTCGCAAGCGCTGCCGTGAAACGATCGGGCTGGCTTTGCGCCAGGGCAAGCGCGAAACGGTGCGCGAAATCCTTGACCTGCGGCCATTCGGCCTGGGGCGTCAGCGGCGCGATGACATGGACGCCCTTGCCGCCGGTCACCATCGGAAAGGTGGAAAGGCCCATCTGCGCCAGAAGGTCCTGGACGTGGAACGCGGCGGAGACCACATCCTTGAAATCGAGGCCCTCATCGGGATCGAGGTCGAAGACGAGCCGATCGGCTTTTTCGACATCCTCGATCCGCGCGCCCCAGCCATGAAATTCAATCGTGCCCATCTGCACGCAGGTCAAAAGGCCGGCGGCGGAATCGATGAAGAGATAGGGCTCGTCATGGCCGTCCTTTTCGCGGATGGCGACCTGCTTCACCGCCTCGCCGAAGCTTCCCGCATCGTGCTTTTGAAAGAAGCATTTCTTGGCGCGGCCCTGCGGGCAGCGAACAAGGCTGATCGGGCGGCTGCCGGCCCAGGACAGCATGATCGGGGCGACGATTTCATAATAGTCCGCAAGCTGGCCCTTGGTGAGCTTGCCTTCGGGGAAAATCACCCGTTCCCGACTGCTGATCTTCACGCCTGTCGCTGCGCGCTCCCGTGCGGTGACCTCCCCGACCGGTCGCTCGGTTTCGATCACGACGGCCTCGGGCTTCTTGTCCTGGCGCAGCCCTAGATAGCTGGGATGACGCAGGACGCCTTCGGCCGTGAACTCGATGAAGGCGATCTCGGCGACGAGCCGGGGCTTGATCCAGTGCGCGCCGCGAACCGCTGCGCGGGGCGCTTCGACAGTAGGAGCCTTCAACTCGAGCGGCGCCATCAAGGTCATGAGCCGCTCGATCTCGTCACCGCTGAAGCCCGTGCCCGCCTTGCCCGCATAGCGCAGCTTGCCGTTCTCGTTGACCCCGAGGAGCAGCGAGCGGAAACCGCGTTGCTTGTCCGAGGGCATCCACCCGACAATCACGAACTCCTGACGCCGAATGCACTTGGTCTTGAGCCAGGTGCCGCCGCGTGATCCGTTATATGTGGCGTCGGCGCGCTTGGAGATCACGCCTTCCAGCCCGGCCTCGCAGAAGGTATCGAACAATTCCTCGCCGCGCCCGGCGATGTGGTCCGAATAACGGATATGGGGCGAACCTTCGCCGATGAGAGCCGCCAGCCGCTCCTTGCGTTCGAGAAGCGGTTTGCCGGTCAGGTCCTCACCATCAAGCGCTAGAAGATCGAATGCGTAATAGAGAATTTGCCCCGGATCTCCCTTGAGAGCCGCCTGAAGCGCCTGAAAGCTGGTCTTTCCCCTTGCATCGACGACCACAGCTTCGCCATCGATCAGTGCCGAACCGGCGTCGAGGCAGATCGCGTCGCCGATGATCGACGCGAAGCGATCCGACCAGTCGAGGCCAGACCGGGTATAGGCACGGCCTTCGCCGCCGCCGACCGCGATCAGCGTCCGATAGCCATCGAATTTCATCTCATGAAGCCAGCGGTCGCCGGGCGGCACATGATCGACCAGGGTAGCGAGCTGGACAGGCTGGAAAGGCGGGGGAGGGCCCAGGGCACGTGAACCGTGCCCGGTCTTTTTGCGTGGCGCTGCGACGGGCGATTTCGCCTTGCTCGAGATGCCGCCTGCAGCCTTTGCCGCCGCGCCGGTTGCGATTTGCGCCATTGTCCGGCCGCTCGTTATGCTGGTGAGATGGGTGGCCACCAGATCGTCGGAGCCGCCGGAATATTCATCGGCGATCTTTCGCAGGAGCCAATTCTCACCCTTCTCCTTCCCGCGGGGCTTCAGCCGGATCATCAGCCATTCGCCCTTCATCCGGTGGCCATGAAGGACAAAGTGCAGATGACCCTCGGCAAACGTCTTGACCGGGTCCTTGCCTGGTACCGGCTCCCAGGTTCCGTTGTCCCAGAGCATGACCGTGCCGCCGCCATATTCGCCCTTGGGTATCGTGCCTTCGAAGCGCGCGTAGTCGAGCGGATGGTCCTCGGTGCGAACGGCGAGCCGCTTGTCGTCCGGATTGAGGCTGGGCCCCCGCGTCACGGCCCAGCTTTTCAAGGTGCCGCCGAGCTCGAGCCGAAAATCAAAGTGGAGGCGGGTTGCCTCATGCTTCTGGACGACGAACCCGTTACCACCGGAAGTCGAGGTGCTGCCCGAAGGCTCGGCCGTCTTCTTGAAGTCGCGCTTCGAGCGATACCGAGCCAGGCCCTCGAGCGATTTGACCTCTGTCGCCGGCGCTTTGCGTGGCATCGAAACGTCCTTGCTGATCACCGAATAATTCGTTCCGCGCCCTGATCGTTCCCACATCGTTTTCTTCGTACCGTAGATGTGAACGCGAAGCGCGTATGCGCGTTGAGTGTTCCATGGAAACCCGGCTGACCGATAACACGCCCATTTCGTTTGCACGCTGACCAGATCACGCGTGCGGTGCCGGGCAAAGCTTTCTTGTCACGGACTCTTCCTCGGCGAAGGTATCCTATCGCTTCTCCTGCCCGAAAACGCTCGAACATGAAAATCGCTACCTACAATGTGCACGAGGTCAATGGTCGTCTGCCGGTGCTGCTGCGCTGGCTTGAGAAATCGGAGCCCGATGTGGTGGTGCTGCAGGAATTGAAAGCCCCGCAAGAGCGCTTTCCCGTGAGTGCGATCCGGGACCTTGGATACGATGCCATCTGGCATGGCCAGAAATCCCGGCGTCGCCATGCTGAGCCCGGCCGGAGAAATTCATGAGACGCGGCGCGGACTGCCCGACGATCCTGACCCAAGCCAGAGCCGTTACGTCGAGGCGGCGGTCAACGGCATCCTCATCGCCGGGCTCTATCTTCCCAATGGCAATCCCCGCCCCGGCCCCAGGTTCGAATAAAAGCTACGATGGCTCGACCGGCTGGTCGCTCATGCCGGCGGGCTGCTCGAGACCGGGCTGTCAGTGATGCTTGCCGGCGACTTCAACGTCATGCCGACCGATCTCGACGTCTATAAGCCCGAGCGCTGGCGGGATGATTCACTGTTCGCGCCCGAGGTGAGGGCAGGCTATCTGCGCCTGCTCGACCAGGGCTGGACAGATGCGCTCCGCACCCTGCATCCCGGTGAGGTCATCTACACGTTCTGAGATTATTTTCGAAATGCCTATGCGCGTAATGCGGGTCTTCGGATCGATCATCTGCTGCTGAGCCCGGCGCTCGCCGATCGGCTCGTCGATGCGCAAGTCGACGAACACGTGCGCGCGTGGGAAAAGAGCAGTGACCATGCGCCGGTGTGGATCGACCTTGCGGACAAGCCGAAGCGCAAACGCGCGAAGAAGGACGCCGGTTGATGAGAACGGAGAGCTTCCTGCTCGCCGAGAACAGCTCGGTGCCTGACAACGCCCGGCTGCCGTTCGCGCGCTATCGCGGCGCCGTGGCGGGTGAGGGTGACTATCTGGCCGAGCGGTTCGAGGCGTTGTCGCGGACAATGGCTGGCCTCCCGACTGGCGCGACGTCGTGTTCGACTACCATCATTATCATTCGGCCGCACATAAGGCGTTCGGCGTATTCGCCGGATGGGCGACGCTCGAACTCGGCGGTCCGCAAGGGCGGCGGCTTGAGGGCACAGCAGGCGATGCGCTCATGTTGCCGGCGGGCACCGGCCATCGCCGTGTCAGCGCAAACGAGGATTTTCAGATGGTCGGTGCTTACCTGACCGGGATTGAGTTGGGATATCTGCTGCGAAGCGCCCGACGATGCAGCGCGGGCGCGGATGGCGGCCCTGCCGGATCCACATCGCGATCCCGTTACCGGCGAAACGGGCGCGCGGACCGGGGCGTAAGCAAGATCAGTCGCAGCCGAGCGTCGATTTTCACCGCATCTATGCACATCGAGCCCGCGGCTTTGGTCAAATTCTCGGCCGAGGATTCGTGCTGGTAGCGTCGAGAGATAGCATGGTTACGAGCCGGTTCCCTTCTGATTTAGAGGAATCCCGATGCGCACCAGGGAAAAGTTAGCAGACGTAGTCGCCGGGCAGTCGGGGCGGCAGCAGCGTAAGCAGTTTGTTCGATCGCCTAAAGAGAAGGCCGTACGCGCAGTCTGACAGCTTCCGTAACTTTTGCCGTGGGCTGGGTTCTCAAACGGATGTTCGAAAGTTCGGTTGCCGATGCCGCGAAAGAAGGCGCGGCGGAAGGGGCTCAGCAAGATGCGCATGGGCAGGATTCTTCACCCGCAATTGAAGGTGCTGGGAAACGCGCAGAGTGACATTTGCGGGTGCTACGAAACCTCTAGCTCATGTTTCATATGGGGCCGGCCCGGGCGTCTAGCCCACCCCGAGTAGCTCGACGCGCAGCGTGCCCTGCCTTCGGCCGAGCTCAGCTTCGTCCACGCGCGTAGTGATGCGCAGACCGCCCGGGTTTCACTGTTCCAGGCGCTTGGAGGCGATTGGACCGAGACGGATGCCATCGCCATCGAAGCAGCCAACATTGCTAGCAAGTGAGAAAGCAATCTCCACGCGCGAGATCGCCATTGCTGCACCCGCTCGGATATCTGAACGGCGGCTCTCAGGTCCGTTTGGTCTGCCATTGATTGTCTGGGAAGGGCGCGTTCCCCCCCGTGAAGGCTAAAAGCTCGGGTGGGCAATCGGAACACTGCTCCGTCGCATCGAGGTCCCCGCGACGGTCGCTTTCGCTTAAATGCCGCAGCGTGCGAGCGGCGCGGCGGCTGATGCGGACGTCCGTCGGCTTACGGATTGCTCTGATGTCGGGAGAGGCGACGATCTGCGCACGCGCCTCATCGCCCTTGACGAAGGCGATTGCGTTCTCGATCCCGGCCATAATGCCTTCGAAGTTTTCGTCCGTCATTTTTCCAGCCCTTCCGTCAGCATGCCGATAGCTACCTTGACCGCATTCTCCTGAGCATCGGTCAGTGTCTCGTCATCCGACTTATCGATGATCCAGAAGATGGTACGGGACCGAGTTGGGATAGGTCTGCTTCGTCATTCCGGCCCTATGGGACGCCATCGCTTGTGCTCGACCCGATAGAGATCGATACCGCACCCCTTGCATTTCCCTACGAAATGAAGGCCATCCCATTCCACCCGGCGTCGATTAGGTTCGTGCTGGCCAAATGCGCATTTCCATGTCTGTGGCAGTATTTGCATTCGACGAAACCTGCCTCCGGTCATAAACCTAAGGTGATCGCAGGCAGCCCGTGGGACGGTCTGCCAACTTTATGGGACGCTGCGAGCCGGATTCGATACCGGCTATCGAGAAGGCCCCCCTTACTCGATCCTGCCCCTCTCAGCAGAGGCCGGGCACAACCATCCGTGCAGTCGCAGCACAACTTTCTGGCCTGATAACTTAGAGATTTGAATAAAATGTTTCTGATCAGTTCGCTGCGCTGCGATAGGCATTTTCGATCAATCGCGGCGGCATGAAGGTTGATGCGGGCAAGGTCAAGCGGTCACCGTTTCCATTTTCAGATCAGTCCTGAAACCGCCGCTCTTGTCCAGGCGATGGGTCACTTACGCGATCAGCCACATGGTCCCATGGACCTCAGGCTTGAACCCAGCGGCCGCAGCGCGAGCCTCTGGATAAAACATCGGCCCGGCCGAGCGCGAGGGTGATATCGAAGTTGGCAGGCGCGCGCTGCAACCGCCGCTGCTCGGCCTTGGCGGCGCGTTTGGCCGAGGCCTCGTCATGGGAGACCTTGCGCAACGTCTTGGCGCCGTGCGCCTTGCCCTCGGTCACAGTCTGCCTCTTCGCCACCTTGCGATCGTGCCACGTCGCCGAGACGCCCTGCTGCCCGTCACGCTTCTGGCGCTGCCACAAATGCCCATCGCCGTCGCGGCGACGGATGGTGAAGGTGGGGAGCGATCGCCCGTCGCTAGTCTGTCCGGCGCCTTTGGGCGCATTATGCTGCCCCGACATCTCCAATGGTGGTTGTTTAGCCCGCCCGGTCGGTTCCGGGTCGCCAGCACCGCATGCAGGCGATCCTTCCTCGGTCGGGCTCAAGGCCCGACGTCGGTGCCAGAAGTGCGCAGCCGGTAGGCTTGGCTGGAAGAAAAGCCTAGCGCGGCGGCCACGGGGTCGTTCCAACCGTAGGGGTCGGAGCGGATGACGGGCTCGCCATCTTCGCCGAGCACAACCGTTTGGTAGAGCAGTCTGACTGGAATCTCACGCGTTAGCGTGACGAACGTCTCCTTGCCGGTAGCGCGCGCCCTGCGCCATTCCTCAAATACACCCTCGTCCTTCGCGAGCATCTCGGCAAAGCCCAGCGCATCGTCCACCCGAACACAGCCGTGACTGCGCTGGCGCTGGACTTCTTGGAACAACTGCTTGGCTGGAGTGTCGTGCAGATAGATCTGGTGCTCGTTCTCCATGTCGAACTTCACCAGACCCAGCGAATTTTTGGGTCCTGGCTGCTGGACGACCCAGCCGTCCTTCCATGCCATGTTGTTGCGCTGAAGGTAGGCGCTACCCTTGCCGGCGATCTCCTTGTTCTGGATCGAGCGCGGCACTGTCCAGGTTGGATTGGCGACAAGGCGATAGATTGGCGATCCCAGCTGTGGTGTTTCGTTCTCGGGCTCGCCTACGACCACCTTGCGGCTATCGGCGACCTTGCCGTCTCGCCAGTATAGCAGCCGACCCGCGGCGACATTCACGTCGATGCGGGTGGAAGCGGGATTGCGCTCGAGCCAGCGCAGCCGCTCCATAGCCACGGCCATCGTCCGCGCCCGGTCCGCGTCCGACAGGTTCAGGATTTCGAGCGCATCGGCGCCGATGACGCCGTCCGGCTTGATCCCGTAGTCCGCCTGCATGCGCTGCACCGCGCGGACCATCGCTGGGTTGTAATTGGTGCCTTGCGCGGCAGAGCGGTCGAGGTAGTCTGAGGCGACTAGCTGGCGCGCGATCGCAGGGACCCGCGCGTCGGTGGCGCCTGGCTTCAGAGGCTCGCCCTTGTCGGGGATCGCGGAAGCGGGCGCCTCGGCCTGCTTGCGCAGCGCGAGGTATGCCTTGGACAATGCGCGGTAACCGTCGTCCTGCGGCGCCAGAGCGTCAAGCCATTCGCCCAGCTTCCCATTCTTGAGAGCTGCGCCGAGGCCGTTCAGCAGGTTCGGGTTGGGGCGTGCGACGGTATAGACGTCGTAGAGCTTGGCCGGATCGGATGACCCACGCGCAAGCGCCGAGGCATAACGCAGCGCGCTCTGCGTCAGGGCGCGGTCGCCTTCGGCATTTCCTGGCTGACCGTCCACAGCGAACTGCACTCGGTCGAGGCCATGCGCGGCGCGGCGGCCGATCGCGTCGCGCAACTGGCGGACCGCCTCGTCGTTCCACTGCACCTGCTCGATGCTGATCGGCGGCGCCTCGGCGGTCTGGGAAGTATTGTCGGGCTTCGAATGGCACCCGGGCAGTGCGACCGTCAGGGCCAGCAACGAGCAAGCGATCACACCTCTATACACACGGATCTCCTGGTAAGAACCGTGGGACAACTTGTGGAAATGCTTTAGGTTTCAGCCCATCTCAAGCACGCGCCGCAAAGACCATCCGTCCTTCGCCGAGGAAGCTGAAGACGTCGCTGAGCTTGTTCTCGCCCACCGCGAAGCAGCCTTGGCTGCGGCCCAGCTTGCCATGGGCGGGGATCATGTCGTCGTTCGCATACCAGGCGCTGTGGATGACTATGGCGCGGCTAAGCGCATTGTTGTTCGTCGGGTCGAGCCCCACCAGACGCTGTGAGCGGCCGTGCTTGCCGGTGTAGTAATCGCCCGTCAGGAAAGCGCCCTCGCTCGAGGCATTAGAGCCGAAAACGTTCGAAAACCGCTCGAGGAACCCGGTATGGCCGGGATCCGAACCGGAACCGTGCGCGACCAGAAGCCGCGAAGCCTTGCCGCTCACCACATCGAGAAAATGCAGGCGCGCATCGGACGATGGCGCGGTGAAATCGACGATTGCCATCCGGTCGCGCGCCTTAACCGATCCGGAGTGCTGGTCGAGCGCGGCGAGAGCCCGGCGCAGGAGCTCCGAGTCCACAGAAAAGCGTGCCGCATCCAGCGATGTCTGCGGCATACCCGGAGCATTGTGCGGTGCCGCCGGGACTGGGGCCGGGCGGCGTGGGTATGACGATCCTAGAAACGGCTTGGCGGCTGGCACGGTAAGCGCAGCGACCGCAAAGCCTGCACCCGAAATCATTACGGCGCGCCGATCGGGTCGAGAAGGAAGTTCAGGCATAACCCTAATGATGGGCATATGAGCCTGAATTTAAATAGCTTTTGACCGTCCTTTTTGGATCACTTCTGCACTTAAGGGGTGAACCGCCCTTGATTTGCGACAGGCTGCGCTAAATGTCCCGTTCGCACCGGAACCAATCTCTCGAAGCCCAAAATTTGAAATTGTCCACAATCACCTACTATCATCACGAAAGATCGCGCAGAGTTCCCGGACTACGGCTCCGACGTTTAAAGGGGGCAATGTACAAGGCAAACATCTGATAGCATGTGTGGTATTCTCACCCTGCGATCTCGTTAGTGCCGGCACCTTCGGATGCGGAACCTTGCTTCGAGACCCCCGAATCCTGTGCCGCCATGTCTTGCTGAGCGCCTTCCGCCGCACCCTCTTTCGCCGCGTCAGCGACTGAATTTTCGAACATCCTTTTGAGGACCCATCCTACGGCAAAGGTAACAGACGCTGTCACCACCGCGCGAACTGCAGTTTCCTTTAGCGAGCGAACGAACTGCTTGCGCTGCTGCCGCCCCGACTGACCAGCGACTACGTCTGCTAGCTTTTCCCTGGTTCGCATGGAAATTCCTTTAAATTTTTAGATGATCATCGGACAACGCCTAAGTGCAGCACTGGATGCACCGGCCGTTTGACACATAGCGAGAGAATGCAGGAACTCAGAGGTTGCTGGCGGCACCCGACCAATAGCCGGACATGCAGATCACCCGGTGAAGTCATCTTCACCTAGCAGAAGCCGCCGATCCCACGCCACGAGGCGGACCGTCGGGAAAGCGCCCCTATCGGACGCTCAGCCGTCAATTCTCGATCACTAGGTGCGGACGGTCCGCAACCAACCGTTCGCGGTTGGGACGCGTCCTTCATCTTGTCACCAAATCTCCATGGGCGGCCAGGTATGACGCGCCCAAACCGATTGCTGTGTGCCGCAGGAGAGAATGCCAAAGAGCTTGGACGACGCGCCCCTCTAAACTCTTTAGGAGATCAATTTTTCGTGGCGAAGTCGGGCACAAAAATGCGCGACAAGCGTTTCTCGGGCAAAATGCCCGGGGTGGTTTTGCGATGGACGAACTGACTGCGATCTTTCCTGGCAATAGCGAGATGGCGCGCGCCATGCGCGAGAAAGATTGGAGCGTAACCGCCTTAGGCGATCCGCGCTCATGGCCCGATGCTCTCAAAACGCCATTGCGGATGCTGCTGACCACCCGCTTCGAGATGTGGCTGGGGTGGGGCGACGAATTAAGTTTCTTCTACAACGACGCTTACATACCGACGCTCGGGATGAAGCACCCTGAGATGCTTGGCCGTCCGTTTCGCGAGGTGTGGGCCGAAGTCTACGACGATGTCGCCGACCAGGTCGAGCGAGTGCGCGGTGGTGAGGCCACCTGGAACAAAGCCTTGCTTCTGCTTCTTGAACGCAGAGGGTTTCCCGAGGAAACCTATCACAGTTTTTCCTACAGTCCGCTCTACCTTCAGGACCGATCCGTCGGTGGTCTGCTCTGCATCGTCAGTGAAGAGACAGCCCATGTTATCGGTGAGCGGCGTCTAGAGACCCTGCGACGGCTCGGTCTCAATCTGTCCGAGATTAACGACCCCGAGGGTATTATCCGAGGTGCCGAGGCAGCTTTCGCCACCAACGGTCGGGACTTCCCTTTTGTCGCTCTCCAACTGAACGATTGGGATGAGGACAAAATTTCATCCGACGGAAAAGTCGAGATAACTGAAGTGGGGAGCAATCCTGAACAGGAGGGCCGGGCCTCGTCGCGAGCATTGTTCTCGAAGCTCGCCTCAATATTGCCGGGAGCCGTCCCCGAAACAGGTATGCTGTTTGATCTGCCGCAAGGCCACGATTGGCCAACGGGTGACTGGGATCTGCCGCCGGTCTCGGCAATTGCCATCTCGATACCTTCTGCAGGATCGAGAACGATGGCGGGTACGATGGTGCTCGGAATCAACCCGTACACCGCCGATACCGCTGATCTGATTCCTATCGCCCAGCTTCTCGCGGGCCAGATCGGTGGAGCGGTTGCGAATGTCGCGGCGCTTGAGGCGGAGCGGCGCCGCGCGGATCGTATGTGGAGTGTCTCGCGCGATCTGATGGTGATCGTCGACGCCGAAGGCGTGTTTCGCGCGGTCAGCCCATCATGGTCCCGAATTCTGGGACATCCGGTCGAGAGCGTTATTGGCAGACCGTTCGCCGAGTTCATGCATCCAGACGACGTCGAGCCCAGCAATGCTGCGCTTGCCGAGGCGCTGGATGCTACCGAACTCAACAATTATGAGAACCGATTTCGCGCGGTCGACGGCGGCTACCATCGCATCGAATGGCACACAACGCTCGAAGACGGTCAGGTCTATGCCTATGGGCGAGATATCACTGACCGCCGGATGGTCGAGGCCAAATTGTCCGAAAGCGAGGCGCAGTTTCGTCATCTAGTCCAGGGTGTGACCGATTACGCGATCTACATGATTGATCCGGAAGGCAAGGTTTCAAGCTGGAACGAGGGAGCTCGCCGTATCAAGGGGTATGAGCCCGAAGAGATCATTGGATCACATTTCTCGCGTTTCTACACTCCAGAGGATCGCGAGAGGGGCGAACCGTCTCGCGCTTTGGAAACAGCGCGTTCGGAAGGTCGTTTTCTGGCCGAGGGATGGCGCGTGCGCAAGTCAGGCGAGCGCTTTCGCGCAAGTGTCGTCATCGATGCAATCCGGGATGATAAGGGCAAACCTATCGGCTTCGCGAAGATCACTCGTGATGTGACCGAGCGTGAACAGGCGCAAAAGGATCTGGAGGCTGCGCGCGAAGCCCTCTTCCAGGCGCAGAAGATGGAAGCCATAGGTCAGCTGACCGGCGGAGTGGCGCACGACTTCAACAACCTGCTGATGGCGGTTTCCTCGAGCCTTGATCTTCTCAGTCGTCGAATCGGCGACGACCCAGGGGCACGGCGCCTTCTCAACAATGCGATCGAAGGGGCGCAGCGCGGAGCGACACTCACCCAACGGATGCTGGCCTTCGCCCGGCGACAGCAACTGGAGGTGAGTCATGTCGATGTTCCGAGGTTGCTTTCAGGAATGAGCGACCTTGTTCAGCGGTCGATCGGACCGGAATGGCCCATATCGGCGAATCTTCCGTTGAGACTACCCTCCGTCCGCGCCGATGCCAACCAACTGGAAATGGCGTTGCTGAACCTCATCGTAAATGCGCGTGACGCGACACCCGGCGGAGGTCCAATCCTTATTTCCGCCAGCTGCGAGGATATTTTCGAACACAGCTCAATACGGCTACCCGCAGGCAGCTATGTCAGATTGGCAATCAAGGACTGCGGTCAGGGCATGGACGAGGAAACCTTACGGCGGGCCACAGAGCCATTTTTCACGACGAAGGGTGTCGGTAAGGGCACAGGTCTGGGTTTGCCGATGGTGCACGGTATGGCCCAGCAAATCGGTGGAACTTTCGAACTACTGAGCGAGCTTGGCCAAGGAACGAGCGCGGTATTGTGGCTTCCAGTGGCTGAGACTGATCCCGTCAATGCCATGCCGCAGGAAACGGAGGAGCAGCACCCGCCAAAGTCCTGTGGCCTGACCATTCTCGCCGTGGATGACGATCCGCTCGTGCTGATAAACACAGCAGCTTTGCTTGAGGATTTGGGGCATTCTGTCATCGAGGCAGGTTCAGGGGCGCGGGCAATAGACTTTTTCTCGGAACGGGCAGACATCGATCTGCTTATCACGGACCAGGCGATGCCCGGTATGACCGGCATTGATCTCTTCGCCTCGTTGGACGCCATCCGGCCCGGAATGCCCGTGATCATCGCCAGCGGATATGGTGAAGGGGTAGAGACTTCCGGTCGCTCCGTGGTCCGGCTCGGAAAGCCATACAATCAATCGCGACTTGCTGAGGCAATTGCCGAGGCAATGGGGTAGGGAAGGCTCAATGTTCAATCTGCACGGGGTGCAGCATCAATAGCGCGGCAATCAACTCCCCTTGCTTTCACCTCGAATTTCGCCGAAGCGGGCAGAAGGCCCGTGACCCGTCCGCACAAATCAGGCACATACGGCTCCGCAACCTGATCGGATCGCTGGGTTGATGTGCGACAGAGTGCAAGTGACGCTTGCAGGAGATATTGAAGTGCAGGACCTGAGCGTACCCGACGAGCTCAAGACGTTTTTCGAGAACTCGCCGATAGCGCTTGCTATCGCTCTTCCAGACGGAGACCACCCGCTGGCGCTGGTGAACCGCAGGTTCGTGGAACTGACCGGTTATCCGCCTTCGGAATTGATTGGGCGCAACTGTCGCGTGCTCCAGCGCGACGCCGAAGAGGGTGAAGCTCGGGCCAAGCTGCGCGCCTTTCTGGAAGACGACCTTTCTCCCAACGTGCGCACCCCGATCCTTAACTTCCGCAAGGACGGGACGCCATTCGTCAACCTGCTTTACATGTCCCGGCTCCGGTCACTCGCTGGCGAGACACGGTACATCTTTGCGTCGCAGTTTGACGTCAGCAGTGCCCAGCCAGAGCGTCTTCAGGGTTATGATCAAGAACTGAACCAGACGCTGACACGCCTAAGCCCCGTTGCTGCGGAAAGCGGGATCATCGTCGAGGGCACCTTGACCACAATTGCCAATTCGGCCGCGATGATTGCACAGGCCAGGCTTACCCTCGCTCACCTCGACGACAGTTCGATCCTTTGAGCTACAACGACAATCCGGATGATGTGGCGTTGCGGTCTGAGGGCACGTCTTCGATAGCGGTGCCGGTGGTCGGCATTGGTGCTTCGGCCGGTGGGCTTGAGGCGCTGCGTGAGATGCTGTCGGCTGCGCGCCGACCCACTGACATGGCATTCGTGATCGTCCAGCATCTCGATCCGAATTACGAAAGCATGCTCGCGCAGTTACTCGACCGGGCGTGCCCGCTCGATGTGTTGCAATGCGAGGGCGGCGAAACTTTGTTGCCCGATCGGGTGTATATCATCCCACCCGGTCGAGGGCTGGCGCTGCAGGACGGCAGGCTGCAACTGACCGAGTTCGCGCAGCCGCGCGGGCTGCGTCGGCCAATCGACGACTTCTTTATCTCACTGGCAACAGACCAGCAGGCGAATGCAGCCTGCGTCATCCTATCGGGGACCGGGGCCGATGGATCCACGGGCCTGCGCGCCATCAAGGAGCATGGCGGCGTCTGCGTCGTCCAGCAGCCCGAAACGGCACGCTATGACGGCATGCCGGTGTCGGCGGTTGGCACGGGTCTGGTGGATTACGTCAAGCGGCCGGCGGAAATCATCGGCTGCCTTTCCGCATTCTTTGAACGTCGCGGCGGCGAGCCTCGCGAGCAGCAGGCTGAACTTGTCGCCGATCATGTCGATGATCTGTGCGGCACGCTGCGGTCGGCGGTGGGGCATGATTTCTCCGGCTACAAGCGCTCAACGCTCGTGCGGCGCGTGGAAAGGCGGATGCACGTTCTGTCCATTGCCTCAGCGCGATCCTATCTGGATCGCGTACGCAGCGATCCTGCCGAATGCGAGGCGCTGTTTCGCGACCTCCTGATCAACGTCACGCGTTTCTTCCGTGATCCCGAGATGTTCGAGGCGTTGCGGACCCAGGTCATCCTCCCGCTCCTGCGCGACCGCGAGACCGACGACGAAGTTCGCGTCTGGGTGCCGGGCTGCTCCAGCGGCGAGGAAGCCTATACGCTGGCCATGCTATTCGCCGACGCTGCACGCGAGAACGGGTTCGCCAACCCGGTGCAGATTTTCGCGACCGACATTGATGAGCAGATGCTGCAGGTCGCGCGCGAGGGTAGCTATCCTGCTTCCGCGCTTGCCGACATTCCCAGCCCCTTGCGCGAACGATGGACTAACCCGCACGGCGAACGCTTCTCGATTGCGAACCAGATCCGCGATCTCATTCGGTTTTCCAATCACAGCGTGGTCAAGGATCCGCCATTTTCACGGATAGACCTGGTATCCTGTCGCAACCTACTGATCTACTTCGATGACCGCCTCCAACAGTCCGTCATGCCGATCCTGCATTACGCGATCCGGCCCGGCGGCTACCTGTTCCTTGGTCCGTCAGAGAGCATCGGCCGTTTCGATCACCTGTTCCCTCCCGTCGATCATCACGCCCGCATCTTTGAGCGGGGTGCCGGCAGCCCGAGCTATCCGATCGATCTTCCCGTCAGCGACCGCAATACTCAGCGGCAGCGTCAGGTGCCGAGCCGGATGGCGGTCGGGGGCAGGGCAGCAGAGAGTGAAATTGCCATCCAGCGGCTAACGGAACTCTACGCACCGCCCTCGATGGTACTGAACCAAGACGGCGCGGTGTTGGCCGCCTATGGGAAGCTGAGCCGCTACTTCGACTTTCCCGTAACCCGTACCGGCGGCGTAAACGCCATTTCACTCGCAAAGCCCGGCCTTCGCGACGTGCTGGGGCCGCTCGTGCGCCAGGCGCGTGACGGCAAGAAGCGCACCGTCGCGCGGGAAGTCGAAGTCAGGTCGGACTACGGCCTGCAGCCAATCGAAGCGGTTTGCGAGCCGCTGCCCGATGGCACCCTTCTGCTCGTGTTCCGCGACCGCGCGCCGTTCCGCCCCTTCGATGAGCATGAAGCCGCGGAGATCGAGGACGGCGAAGACCACATGGAGGCGCTGGAAGAGGAATTGCGCCTTACCCGCCACAAGTTGCGGACGGCAGTCGAGGAGCTGGAGACGGCCAACGAGGAACTCAAGAGTTCCAACGAAGAAATGATGTCGATGAACGAGGAGCTTCAGTCGACGAACGAGGAATTGTCCACCGTCAACGACGAGCTCAAAAGCAAGGTCGACCAGCTTACCGTCGCAAATTCTGACCTGCGCAACTTCTTTGAATCTACCGACCTTGCGGTGATCGTTCTCGACCGCAACCTGCGCATCCGGAGCTTCACCGAGGCCGCGACCAGCATCTTTCCGCTGCGCCCCACCGACCGGGGGCGGCTGCTCGCAGACGTCGCGACGCGGCTCGACGATAACGGCTATCTCGACGATGCGCTTCAGGTCGCCGAAACCGGAGAATCTCTGCAGCGGCGGGTCCATACGCGCGAAGGGGGACGTACGCTGGCACTGCGCGTGCTGCCCTATCGTACACAGCACGGAGGAGTGGACGGCGCCACGCTGGTGCTGACCGACATCACCGTAGCGCTGCTTATGGAAAGCGATCTTGCTGCCGAGCGCGAGCGACTCGATCTTGCGATCACGGCGGGTGGCATCGGCGTCTGGGAGTACTGCGAGAAGACCGGCGAACTCATTTGCGATAGCACCAATCGCATCCAGTTGGGCTTGCCGGTCAAAGGCGAAGTGACGGTGGCGGACGTGCTCTCGCGCATCAACAGCGATGACCGCGCTACGGTTGAGGAGGGCCTCCGCCGCGCTGCTTCGGGTGAGAAGGACTTCGCTGTCACGTTCCGCGTGCCGCAGCAGGACAAGGACGGAGCTGTTTCCGATCGCTATCTCAAAACCTTCGGGCGTACGATCGGAGGTTCGAACCCGCTGCGTATGGTGGGTGCCGCGATCGACATCACTGCCGAATACGCCCTTGCCGATGCGCGCGGCCTGATGCTGCGTGAGATGAACCACCGCGTCAAAAACCTCTTTGCGGTGGTCAGTGGCATGATTGCTGCGGCGAGCCGAACTCACGACGATGTCCGGAGCCTGTCGCTGGACCTGCGCGAGCGGATTTCAGCCTTGGGCACAGCGCATTCGCTAGCCGCCCCGGCGGGCGAGCCGCGACCGATATCATTGAAGGAGCTGATCGAGACGACGACTGCGCCTTATTCGGGTCAAGCGAGTATCGAGATTGACGGCCCTGACGTCACAGTCACGCGCACCTCGCTGTCCTCGCTGGCCCTCATCCTGCACGAATGGACGACCAATGCGGCGAAATATGGCGTGCTGGGCGCGCGAACCGGCAGCCTTTCGATCACGTGGGCGTTACGCGACCGGACCATCTCGATGGAATGGACAGAAGCAGGCGAGAATGAGATCGACGTGACGGAAGGCAAGGGATTTGGGACGTTGCTTGTGGCTACGTCGGCCCGTCAGCTCGGCGCGAGTATCGAGCGCACCGTGGAAGGCGGCAAGCTGGTACAGCGGATGGAACTGCCTGGTTCGGTGATTGCCGGATGACTTGCGCTGTCCTGATTGTTGAAGATGAACTGTTCGTGGCGCTTGATCTGGAAGACACTGTCGAAGCGCTTGGATACTCCATAGCGGGCACATGCGGGACGCTCGCCGGCACTTTGGCCGCGATCGAGCGCCAACTTCCGACGTGCGCCATTCTCGATGTTCGCTTACCGGATGGGGAGGTGTTTCCTGCCGCCGACCTGCTCAGGGACGCTGGTGTCCCGTTGATCTTCCATTCCGGCCATGCCGACGAAAATCAGCTGAAGACTCGCTATCCCGACGCCCAGGTTTACTCAAAGCCCTGCTCTCCCAACCGTCTGCGCGAGGCCTTGCTGCGCGCGGCAGCGTGATCATCTTCTGGCTCTATCGGGCGCAGTTCTAAAAGACTTTTCGGTTCTGCGCATGGGCATCGCGCATCACGCGCACGAGGTCGTCAAGCGAATAGGGTTTTTGCAGCAGGGGAAACCCATGCCGCATGTCTTCCGCAAGCACGTGGCTGTATCCGCTGGTGAGCACCACGGTGAGGCCCGGCCAGCGCGCGCGAATACGTCGGCATAGCTCCACGCCGTCCACGCGGGGCATGACGACGTCGCAAAACACGATGTCGATCTCGTCATGCTCGGCCTCAAGAACGGCTAGCGCGTCTCGCGCGTTTCCGGCCCGGCGTGCTGTGAAGCCTAGGTCGGCCAGCAGCTGGGCGGCGAAATCCCCGACCTGCTGATTGTCCTCGACGATAAGGATCCTCGCGTCGGTGACCATGAACTGATGCGGTCATCTAATCGCAACTCCGTTGGCAAGCAGATTTTGAGCTGACCGTATGCCGGGTTCAGGGTCGTCTTCGCAATCAGCATAGGCTGCCGCATGAACCGCCCCGGAATTGCCGGAGGCCCGAACTCCTGAGAGTGAGGGTCTACGATGAGCAAGACGACGAACAAGTTTGCCCCTGAGGTTCGGCAGCGAGCGATCCGGATGGTACTGGATCACGAGGGCGATTATCCCACTCGCTGGGCTGCGATCACATCGGTGGCCGAGAAGATCGGGTGTTCCGGGCACACGCTGCTGGAATTGGTGAAGAAATCCGAGGTGGACAGCGTCAAGCGCGGAGGCGTGCCGACGGAAACCGCTGAGAAACTCAAAGCACTGGAGCGTGAGGTCCGCGAACGGCGGCAAGCCAACGAGATACTGCACAAGGCGTCGGCATATTTTGCCCAGGCGGAGCTCGACCGTCCGTTCAAGCGATGATTGCCTTTATAGACGAGCATCGCGATGCATATGGGGTCGAGCCGATCTGCCGGGTTCTGCCGATCGCCCCATCCACTTATCACGAGCGCCTTGCCTCTGTATACTACGAGACAGGGTTCCCCAGCCTCAGGCGATCATGTGGTCTAGCCGGTAGAGTTGATTTCGAGACTACGAGCGGTTTGATTCGGCGAGGTTCAAAGCTGCAAGGGCCCCTGTACCTGCGGAACGGAAATGCGCCGGAAACGCGCTTCAACGAGACTGAAGACGCCGAACAGCATTAGCCCAACACCAATTATCGATAGAACCGCCACGCCTTTTGGTTGCGCGCGAAGTTCTTTCAATGCGTCCCCTAAACCGCCAGCCCGGGCGGGATCATGATGAAGCGCAGCGGCAATCAAAAGCCAACCGACCACGGCAAAAACCACAGCGCGCGAGCCGTATCCGAACCTGCCGATCCATCTCACATAAGCCGGGGCTGGCACATCTCCGCCCAGTTCATCAAAACTCGCCTGATATGCTTTGTGCGCCTGCGCAGCGGCGACAATAAACAAAACGATACCTACTCCGATCAACAGTGCCAGACCGCCAGGCATGTCGAGTACCCACGCCGACCAATTTTGCGCGGTCTCGTCCCCCGGACTACCTTGTCTTCCAGATGTCCGCTGTAGAGCAAGTTTTCCCGCTAGGAGGCAGAGCGAGATGTGAGCAGCTCCGCTGATGAGATAGGAGATGCGCTCCACTTTGCCTTTCATGGTACTGCCGCGACCCTCGGGGTCGAGGATACCCTCTGCAATTCTCCAAAAGGCATAACCTGCAAAGCCGACCGCGCAAATCGCCAGCATGACATGGCCCAGTGGCTTTTCGCTGAGGCTGCCGAGCGCGCCCTGGTTGTCGCTCGGTTCTGCCCCTGTCCGCGACGCGTTGAGCGCAAGCCATCCAATCACGATGTAAACGAGCCCGCGAGCAGCGAAACCGAGCCGGGCAAGCGCCGTCATTTTATCGCTGTATGCCATGTCTTTCTCCCAACGCATCCGAAATGCATGGAAGCAACCCGCGTTCCAGGAGCGCGCGTCAACCGGACCGTAGAGCTCACTGGCGACCTCGGCACCCGCGAGTAGCCAGGAGTTCGCTGATGAGTCCCGTTCTCCGCCCGCTGCCGAGACATGGCGCAAACGGTGGAGCTATCGAGGCCGAAGTGAACACGGTCAGCGATGGTTCCGACCTACGTGACCGACGCCGCCTTCCAGATCCCAGCCTCTATCCACCGCCGCAACCGACAATAGATCGTCTTCCAATTCGTGGTGGGTGGAGCCGACGAGCGAGCGGAGATGGAAAGGATCGCTCAAGTCCGCCAGGTTGTCAGCCGCCAGAATTGCACCTTCATGAGAACTGACGAGAACGAGGAACGCAAAGGCGTTTCGTCGCGTTTCTCCTGTGCCACTGCGTCGATGGGAAATGAAAGATGAGATCGCCCGCTTTCATTACAAGCGCGCTGATCATCGGCGTCGTGGGCGCAACCGCACTCGGACTGATCGCCGCGACCACCGTACCCACGCAAATCAGCTCAGTCGAGGACACCTGGCGCGACCGCTATGGCTGGAAAGCCGATATCACTTACGATGGCGGTTCGCAGGAGATCGAGAGCGATGCCCTCGCTGACAACGTGACGCCGACGTGGCTTTTCAATCCTGCATCGCTGCCGACCGGCTTCGTGCAGGACGATCGCGATATCTCGTACAATGACTATGCGCTGCCGTCAGATCGCTATGACTATGTCGAATATCCCGTCGATGATCTGGCCGGGGCTATGACCGCCAGCTACAATGCCGAATCGCTGGCGCTGGAGGATGCGGCCGAGACCGCTGCCCGGTCGGCAGAACAGGTGACGCGCGAGGTGCGAATGGCAGAAGCAGCGCCTGCGGATGCGCAGCTTCACGAGCCGGCGCCCAATTCGGGGGCGGATGCGCGTCCGGTCGGACGGCCCTGAGAACGCGGCCAGCCGTCCAGGCAGGACGCAAGGCTGACCTGCATGCTCGGCGTCGCGTGCTATATCAGTTAGCTCCGTCCTTGGAAGCGATGGATCATACCCATATCGTTCGCATTCAAGGCGTCTTTATCCGGGTTAGCGGCTTGCAATCATTCGCGACCCTCAGCCGTTAAGCCACCAAACGTCTTCCGGGGTGCGGACACTGCGCTTTCCCGCTGGGAAGCAATACGTAATTCATTGAGCGTCGGTTTTGGGAAAGGCAGTTCCCCATTCGACTTTTGCCGAAATTTCATTCATGATCGACGCAGCTATCTGGATTTAGGCGGAGTATAGGACCCTTCACTTTGGTCATTGCCCTTGGGGTCGAAATCTGTGAGGGCTGGCTGCGGTTGACGCGCCATCGTGGCGCTGGTCAGCGAATAGATTAGCTCGCTGCCCAGCCCAGTGGGGCTAGCTCGTCTGCAACATTTTGGATCGACGAGAGGACGCGGCCTTCACGATCGACGACCGCGGGTCGAAGATCGACGGCAGCGGCGATTCCAACGCCCTTCGTTACGGCTCACGTCTTCGGGCGATCACCTGCAAACCGAAGGAAGACATAGCCTGCAAGACCAGCCACTGCCGACGCGGCCAACGTCCCGAGGGATGCCTGCTCGACCAATCTGCTGTCTGCAAATGCCAGGTCGGCTATGAACAGGGAGATCGTGAAACCGATACCGGCAAGGCTGCTCATTGCGAGAACCATGCGCCATGTCACGCCGCTCGGCAGACGGGCAATTCCGGTCCGGGTTCCAAGCCACGAAGCAAACAGAAAGCCGATCGGTTTGCCAAGAACCAGAGCGACGACGACCGCCGGGGCGAGGGGCGATGCTACTGCGTCGGCAAGGGCATCAGGGGTGATAGCCACATGGACATTGCTCAGTACAAACAGCGGCAGGACGAAATAGCTGACCCAGGGGGTCAGGAGCCCGACGAGACGATCGCCGGTGACTTCGGTAGCCGCCGTCATCTCGTCGAGGTATCCGAGGTGCGCCTCAACCTCATGATGGACAGCGCGGCCTGTGCGATCGTCGCCATCGGCCTGGCGCAGCTGCCGGTAGGCATCCTGGAAATCATCGACCTTGCGTTGCACCCCGCGTGAAAAGGCATCCTTGTCCAGCCTCGGGCGGACAGGTGCGACGAAACCGATGACGACGCCGGCAATCGTGGCATGAATGCCGGATGCGAATATCCCGGCCCAGGTTGCTATCGACAGCAACACGTAAGGGAAAGATGAAAACCAGCGCAGCTTGCGCAGCAGCAGCATGATGCCGAACGAGACTGCCGCCACGACAAGGCCGACGACTTCGATCTGCCGGGTATAAGCGCCGGCGATGACCAGCAGTCCGCCGACGTCGTCGATGGCGGCAAACGCCAGCAGCAGCGCGCGGAGACCGGGCGGGAACCGGTCGGACAAGATTGCCAGCAGGGCGAGGCCGAACGCGGTGTCGGTGACGACAACCGTTCCCCATCCCGCCGCTTCCGGACCCTGGCCGGCAATCGCGAGGAAGAGGCCTACCGGCACCATCATTCCTCCGATGGCCCCCAGCAGCGGAAAAGCGGCCGAACGCCATCGCGAGAGTTCGCCCGTGCCGATTTCGCGTTTCATGTCCGTGCCGATGATGACGAAGAACAGAGGCAGGAGCGCGTGGTCGATCCACTCCGCCAGCGAGTGGGAAAGGGAATGCGCGCCCAGACTGATCTCCAGCGACAGGCCCCAGAAATCCTCCCAGCCCGACGCGAGAGGTGAACTGCTCAAGGCAAGCGCGACAAACGTTGCCAGCAGCATCGGCCCGCCGGAAATCTCGTTGCCCGCGAAAAGCGGTTCCACTTTCTTCAAAAAGGCCCTGGAGATAGGAGATGTGACAGCGCGGGCATGTTCGCGCCCGGCGATGCGCGGCCTTATCGCCATGAGCGAGCTTGGCGATACGACGGGCAGGCTGAAAACGGCACTCGTTCCGATCGGGTGAAAGGCAAGTCGGTACGTGGGCGTTTCTTTCCGAGCATAGAGGAGCCAACCGCCGGAGCGGCCGAGCGTTCCAGAGCAGATTCTCAGCGGGTTTTCTTAGGAGCCCCGTTTTTCAACAGCAAACCCGATCTTCGGTTTCGTTCGATGAAACCGCGGCGCGGATGTCTGTCATCGTTGCCCGGCAGTTCCGGGGCTATGGGAGTGCTGTGCGCCGTCGCGCCTAGAATGGATTACCTGAGGGTTCGAGAACGTTCGCGCGAAATGCCGGGCGAGCGCAGGTCTCGACTGCGCTGATTGTGGTCCCGGTGGTACGTTTAGCCAATAAATGGCGCCCAGACTTGGTTGCCCCGAACGGCCGCCTAGAGGCGATGTTGTCTCGCCTTCTACGGCCGAAATGGGCGCGTAAACGCCCTTGCTGCCCTCGACCCATCCCAGCCGTTCAGAGGCGATTTTTCGATTCCCAGGTGCAGACGGGCAGCTTTCCCATTTGGGATACGTTGGACTGGCCGGTAGGCGACTATCCGGTTCGGAGCCGGGTAACGGGATAGCTGACACTCGATCGGAATAGGCTGCCGACCACTTCCGGATGTTCGCAGATTAGCGCGTCAAGAGACGCTACTGCCGAACCCACCATCGGCGCTTCCCGCCGCTGCCAAGAAAGCAAAACTGCGGCTACGATCCTGATCGTTACCGTCCCAGGCTACTTCGGTGCAATGACGCCAGCAAACAACAGATCAAGGTTCAACTGCAAATCCTGGACAGCAGGGTTTCCGGCGTATTTCGGCAGGCCGAACGGGAGGCTCATACTTTCATACATGGCCGAAGTCTCTCCGTCCGTCAGGAAGTCGCGCATCCGCAAAATGTTGGCAAGGCAGACGATCCCATTGATCGCGGAAACGTCCGACGCTTCGTGAGCTTCAATCAGGTTCTTCTCAGTAAGGGTCGGGTTTTCGGTCATTGTGGGACGCTGCTCCATTGGCCTGCAGCAAGTTTCTTCTGAACGGCAAGCTCGCGGCCGCGCGCGACTTCGAGCACCTGGTTGGCCATCGTCCGCCACGCTGTTTCCGAGCGCAATGCGCGTTCCCGCACGTTTACCAGCACAGAGCATGCTGCTTCCTGCGCCGCCTGTTCCGCGCGTTCAATGAGGAAATCGTAGGAAAGTGCCATAAGCATCCACTCCGGGCGCGGGGCAAGAGTTAAGGTGTTCCAGCAATCCCCAAATTGAATGCCAGAACACCCATTGATCAGTCGGCGTTGCTGAGATTAATCGCCGATTCCTTGCCATTGCGGTCGGCCTCAACGTCATAGGACACGCGCTGGTCCTTGCTCAAAGTACCCAGGCCAGCCGCCTGCACGGCAGAGATGTGAACGAAGCTGTCCTTCCCGCCGTTATCAGGCTGAATGAAGCCATAGCCCTTGCCTTCGTCGAAGAATTTTACGGTTCCGATAGTCATGTTCGTTTCCCTTCAAGAAACGGAAGTTGCCGTTAGCGATTGCGGACGGTGTCGTGCGTCAAGTTGTTACTTGAAAGGAAGTCGTCGTCTTGCAGGAATGGAAACGGAGTTTCCAGTTCTGAAATCAAATCGTCGATACCCGCCGAATTTCAACGAGAGCAGGATTGAGGCACCAGCATAAGGCTGGCGAAGTGCTGTCAGGCGGGTACACGCCCAGCAACCTGGGTCATGCTCCATGCGCAGGCTGCTGCGGCGCCCAGTTCACGCTGAAAGACGCTGATCCGGTTAGCTATGGACGAGGCCTCGGCGAGATGCGCCCGGCGATCGTCGTTGCACGCCGAATGATCGGCCCGCATAAGCGCATGCTGGTGAGCAGCGTATTCTTTGTTGATATCCAAGGGCAATCTCCTGCCGGGTGCGGTCATGCCTCGGCTCGACCGCAGGTGTGTTTTTGTTCAGTCGACCATCGCAGCGACGAGACGTCGCAGTTCGAGGGTCGAAAGCATGGCGGAGAAAGACGGGCGCCGCTCCCTGGGCTCGTTGCCCGCCGAATTTTTACTCGACGAGGTGGTGTGGCGCCAAGCAGCGCCAGTATTCATACAATTCATTATATTCCTGCGCGCAGCGGTTTTGCCGCCGCCTTTTTGTTGAAATAGAGTCATTGCCTGATCACACGGCGCCGGACGCCGCCCGGACCTCGCCCGGGTGTCCGTTCGCGATAGATGATCCGACCTCTGGTCAGACCGTCGGGCGTCATTTCCACGTGTACGTAGTCTTCAACGACCGAACGGACCCGGTGAAAGCGCATTTTCCCTGCCGTGTAAGCGATGATCCGATGCCCATTATCGAGTGTCACGCTGAAGCGTCCGTCGGGCGAGATCTCGTTGATCTTGCCCTCCACTGTCTTGAGCTCTTCTTTCGCCAAACCAGTTCCTTGCGCACAAATAATCGCCCGCGAACGGGCGTATCCCGGCACGGAGCCATGAGGATTGAAAAGGAAGAGGTAGGCCGACGAGGCGGCTATCAAATTCCGTCGCAAAAAACGATTAGCTATTTTCTATATAGAGCTATGTTCAAAAAATTGCAAGCTATAACACCAACTGGTCTGAGGCACCCGTTATTGCTTCGCGGCCTCTTTTTTTTAATCGCACCATGCTCCCTAGATCTCCGACCCAAGGAGAAGACATATTGTTGTCGAACACCTTGGGTGGCCGCAAACCGACGACGGCGCCTGACCAAATTGCGAAGTTCGCGGGTCATCAGGCGGAGGCCGGTACACGACAGAATTTGCCGTTCACTCATATAGGCGACGCGAACGGGGCGGATGCGGCTAAAATAGACTTGAACTCGCTCCCTTGACCACGCAAGCGACCTTCTCCTGCCTTCCGCTTTGGAAACCACATGCCCTTCACCTCCATGCGTCCCGCTTCCCCCCGAACTCCTGGTCCTGGGAGAGCAATGTATCGCTGGACCGGGGTCGGGCTTGTTCTGACTATTCTGTTTTTTGTAACCAGCGGATCCGTCGCGTATTACAATGTAAGAGTTCTGCGAGACGATATGCACAAAATCATCCATTCGCACGAGGTGATCGTGGGAATGAACAAGCTCGCTGCTTTGATGCAGGATGCCGAGACGGGGCAACGCGGATATCTTCTGACGGGGAACGACAGATATCTGGATCCATACCGCAGGGCGGTGTCGGATATCGACGCGCAGTTGGACAGGATCGCCGTGCTGATCAGGGACAATGCGGCGCAGCAGGCGCGCCTCCGGCCCTTGCGGATACGGATCGGCGCGAAACTGGCGGAATTGAACGAGACTATCGAAGCCGGCAAATCGAACGGGGTCGCTGCGGCATCCGCGATCGTGAACAGCGACCGCGGCAAGAACGAAATGGACGAATTCCGGACTCAGCTTGAAGTGCTGACGCACGAGGAGGTCCGTTTGCGTGCCGAACGCATTGGCGAAATGGAACGCGCATACCGCTCGGCTTGGGTCAGCGGACTGCTGTCATGTGCGCTGGGAATCCTTCTTACTCTGGTCATCGGCATTTTGATCCGCAGAACGTCGATCGCGACCCAAAGGCAGCAATGGCTGCAAATGGGGCAGGTCGAACTCGCGGCGGCCATGCTCGGTGACCAGACGATCGATGCCTTGGGTGATAGCATCCTGGGCTTCCTCACGCGCTTCGTCGGCGCGCAGGCGGGCGCGATCTTCGCAGCGGAGAACGGACACTTTCGCCGCGTCGCATCCTATGGCGTCGCGCCCGACGCAAAGATCGTGGAGCGGTTCAACCGAAAGGAGGGCCTGCTGGGCCAGGTGGCTGAGAGCGGGGCGCCGGTGGTGCTTGCCGACATTCCTGATGGCTACCTCACCATCGGTTCTTCGCTAGGAAGCGACAAGCCGCGCCATCTCATCATCGCTCCTGCAATTTCGGACGGCGCGGTGCAAGGTGTTTTTGAACTCGGGTTTTTCCAGCCGGTGGGAGAAGACGCGTTGGCCCTTATGGCTGAGGCCTCGAACGGGATTGGCAATGCGCTGCGCTCCGCCCGCTACCGCTCGCAGCTTCAGCACCATGCCGAAGAACTGCAGGTGCAGAGCGAAGAACTGCGCGTCTCCAACGAGGAACTGGAGGAGCAGGGCCGCGCGCTCAAGGAATCGCAGGCGAACCTCGAACAGCAGCAGGTCGAGCTGGAACAGACCAACTCGCAGCTGGAGGAACAGGCGCAGCTGCTGGAAAACCAGCGCGACGATCTCGCCCGCTCGAACGAGGCGGTGGAGGCCAAGGCGGCCGAACTGGAGCAGGCGAGCCGCTACAAGAGCGACTTCCTGGCGAACATGAGCCACGAACTGCGCACGCCGCTGAACTCGCTGCTCATCCTGTCCAAGCTGCTCGGCGACAATCGCGGCGAGAACCTGACCGACGAGCAGGTGCAGTTCGCACGCACCATCGAGTCGGCGGGCAACGACCTGCTGGCGCTCATCAACGACATCCTCGACCTGTCGAAGATCGAGGCGGGGCACCTTCAGATCCGGCCGGAATCGGTGCTGGTGGAGCGCTTCGCGAACGATCTGCGGCAGGTCTTCCAGCCCATCGCCGCCAACCGTGCGCTCGCCTTCGAGATCGCCGTCGCGCCGGGCACGCCGCTGGAAATCGAGACGGACCGCCAGCGGCTCGAACAGATCATCAAGAACCTGCTGTCGAACGCCTTCAAGTTCACCGAGCGCGGCAGTGTCCGCCTCGAAATCGCGCCCGAGGCCGATGGACGGCTGGCGATCGCGGTAAGCGACACCGGCATCGGCATTCCGCCGGAACAGCAGAAGGCGATCTTCGAGGCGTTCCGGCAGGCGGACGGCACGATCAGCCGCAAGTTCGGCGGCACCGGCCTCGGCCTTTCGATCTCGCGCGAACTGGCGCGCCTGCTGGGCGGCTCGATCGCGCTCACCAGCGTGCCGGGCGAGGGCAGCCGCTTCACGCTGACGATCCCGGCGGTCTACGACGCCGCCGAGGTGCAGGCCCCGACCGTCCCGGTCAGCGCCCCGGCCCCGCAGGCCCCCGCCGCGCCGACGGCCCCCGCCCGCGCCGTGCCGATCCAGCGCCAGGTCGAGGATGACCGCGACACGCTCGCTCCCACCCAACGCGTGCTGCTGGTGGTGGAGGACGACGCCAGCTTCGCGGGCATCGTGCGCGACATCTCGCGCGAGATGGGCTTCCAGTGCCTCGTCACCGGCACCGCCGAGGAGGCGCTCAACCTTGCGCGCACATTCAAGCCGCATGCGGTGGTGCTCGACGTCGGCCTGCCCGACCAGTCGGGCCTTGCCCTGCTCGACCGGCTCAAGCGCGATGTCGAGACGCGGCACATTCCGGTCCATGTCGTCTCGGGCAGCGACCATACCCAGACCGCGCTGGCGCTGGGCGCGATCGGCTACCTCATCAAGCCGGTGAAGCGCGAGGAACTGGCGGGCGTGCTGGAAGCGCTGGCGGCCAAGCTTTCGTCCGAAGTGCGCCGCGTGCTGATCGTCGAGGACGACGCCGTGCAGCGCGATGCGGTCAGCCGCCTGCTCGCCACCGGCGATGTCGAGACGGTGGGCGTCGCCAGCGCCGCCGAGTGCCTGGAGGCGCTGCGCGAGGGCACCTTCGACTGCATGGTGCTCGATCTCAACCTGCCCGACGCCAGCGGGTTCACCCTGCTGGAGACGCTGAGCCGCGAGGGCGCCTATGCCTTCCCGCCGGTGATCGTCTACACCGGGCACGAACTGTCGCCCGCCGACGAGCAGCGCCTGCGCCGCTATTCGGATTCGATCATCATCAAGGGCGCGCGCTCGCCCGAGCGGCTGCTGGACGAGGTCTCGCTGTTCCTGCACCAGGTCGTCACCGACCTTCCGGCGGAGCAGCAGACGATGATCCGCGCCGCGCGCAACCGCGACGCCATCCTTGAAGGCCGCCGCATCCTCGTGGTGGAGGACGATGTGCGCAACGTCTTCTCGCTCACCAACATCCTCGAACCGCAGGGCGCGGTGGTGGAGATCGCACGCAACGGGCAGGAGGCGCTCGACGCGCTGGAGGCGGCCTCGGGCGACGATGCGAAGCGGATCGACCTCGTGCTGATGGACGTGATGATGCCGGTAATGGACGGCCTCACCGCCACCCGCGCCATCCGCAAGGATCCCCGCTGGGCGCGGCTGCCGGTCATCACGCTGACCGCCAAGGCCATGCCCGACGATCAGGAACGCTGCATCGAGGCAGGCGCTAACGATTACATGGCCAAGCCGCTCGACGTCGACAAGCTGCTCAGCCTCGTGCGCGTGTGGATGCCGCGATAGGATGCGGAGCCTCGATGATGAACGATGTCCGAGGCCGGTAATTCCCAGTTCCACTTTAAGGCGGAAGCGGTATGTTCAGAAATATCGCGTTCATCGGCGCAATCGTGGTTGCGACACCTGCACTCGCGCAACTTGCCCCAGGGGTCCGGATGGTTCCGGAGATCGGCGCGGCGTATGGGAGGCCTGGGCAAAGCGGAGCGGAAGCGGGCAGCACATCGCCCGTCAAACGACCATCGCGAAGGCAATGGGAGAGCGCAAACTTCCGCTCTCCACCCAATTGCGCCGCTGCCGATCGCGCTAGCCAGGGGAAAGCGGACCTGCAGGTGTCGGAAACGTCAAATCGCCCATCTCACGACCGACTTGGGCGCTCAACTGCCTTTCTTGAAGCCAATTAGTCGGCCCAAAAGGCCGTCGTTGGACTCCTATAAGGCTAAGGCGCCAGTATGTTAGGACATGGCCGATCTCAACGGACACTTTACTATCAGAGACACGAGCGTCCGTCCTTGTTCGATGACGTAATCTCAACGGGAAACCAGAAGGGCTCATTCCATCAGCTGTTGATGATCTGAATCGATCGCGCAAGAAAAGTGATAAGCCTTTTGACGGATGGTCAACCGGGGTCGCATGCAACCGTCTGGTAGCGGTAGAGTTTGATGCGCAGGCGACCTAACCGTGTATGATGGATTTCATGGCAACTCTTCCAGAATTTTCTCCAGCGTCGCTTTCTTCCGTCTCGCTCGCCAGTGTGCTTGATCAAAGCGTCGATTGTGTGAAGCTCGTCGGGCTGAGGGGCGACGTTCACTACATGAACCCTAACGGCCAGTGCGCGATGGAAATCGATGATTTCGATTTGGTGCGTGGCAAGCAATGGGTCGATTTCTGGCCGGAGGAAAGCAAGGCTGAAATCTTAGCTGCCTACGTAAAGGCCGCTGCGGGCGAGGTCGTGCGCTTTCGTGCGTTTTGTCCGACGATGAAGGGCGCTCCCCGGTGGTGGGACGTGACGGTATCCGCTGTTTTGAACGAGGAGCAGCAGCATGCCGGATATGTGGCTATTTCTCGTGACGTTACGGAAAATCAGCAACGCCTGGACACGGCCATCATAACCGCAGACGAACTGCGGCATCGCCTATTGAATTCCTTCTCGGTAATGTGCGCGGTCATGAACCATTATGCGCGTGGAGACGCCAGCCGCGGGGCCTTTGCGAAACAGATGTCGCTCCTGTTTGCAGCCATGGGGAGGGCGAAGACGCTGTTTGCCAACATGCAAGCTCCCCGCAATGTCGATGAGCTGATCTCGGCTGTCTTGTCGCCGTTTGAAAATACCGAGTGCTCCATCACCATCGAACAGCTACCCTGTGCCACGGTTGATCTTGAGTGGGCCAATGCGCTTGCCTTGGTACTTGGCGAGCTAGGCGTGAATTCGACCAAGCACGGTGCCCTTGGATCAGGCGGCAGTATTGTGATCACCGGCAAGCGTACCGAACATGGCTTCACGGTGGTATGGACGGAAAAGTCAAAGAAGGCGGTGCAATGCACCGAGCGCGATGGCGGCCATGGCATGCAGATTATGCAGCGGACCATGCGAACGCGCGGCGGCGCACTGGATATGCGCTGGAGGCGAGATGGGCTGACCGCAGAAATGGCAGTACGTTTCTGAAATCAGTCCGCGAGCATTGCCTCGATAGGCCATTTGAGCCGCATGACGTTAATAGTCACCGACATGCAAAGCCTTGGGTCTAGTTTGGGACGCTTCGTTTCCGCCGCAGCCACGGATTTCAGGTCGGTCATGAGCCCGATGAGGTGCCCAAGCTGAGCACTTATCAGCCCGGCGCCCATTTTCGCCAGCATGTTGTGCGACGGATGGTGCCAGGTTGCCATGAGTTTGACGAAAGCGCACGCGCTTCCTCTACGAACGACAGATAACCACTTATCTTTGCCGCTGGTGAACGCGACGGGCATGGGATACCGGACCGGCGGGTTCTGAGGTCCGCCAAAAAAGGCAGGAATGACCGACAAGGACGCAAAGCGGCTGGCAGATTGCGACCAACTATTGCCGCTCAGTAGGTCGGGTGCACCAAGCGCCCCAGTAGCGAACGTTGGAATGGACTGGTAGAGTTTCGACAAAGGAGAACCATATGCGCTGTCTTGCTGTACTTTGCGCTTCGGTCGCAACGTTGGTCACGCCGGCCAAGGCACAGGTGAGCGACGCGGTCCGGACGGAGATCGTCGAGGCAGAGGAATTATGGCGACAAGCCCGCATCAACGGCGATGTAGCTTTCCTTGAACACTTCTATGGGAAAGAAGCGCGCATCCAGGGAATGGACGGCAAGGCTCTCACGCGCGAGGCCGACATAGCAATGTTCAAGACTGGGCAGATAAAGCCTAAGTTTATCACACATGGCCCGCTCGAAATCCGAACTTATGGCGATATCGCGATAGTCACTGGTGTCGACCACCTCGGTGGAACCGCGTTTGGCCGCTACGGCGAGATGTTCCTGCGCTTCACCGACGTGCTCGTTAAGCGAGACGGGCGCTGGCAGTTGATTGTGCAGCAAGCCACCAGCACGACCGGTTTCTAGCGAAGGCTTCCCAACCCACTGTGGCCATTCCGGCCGGTCCGAGATCGCCCATCTCGCTCAAACCGAACAGGCCGAATCTGAACGTTATCTTCCCGTTGCCGTTGAACAAACCGGGTCGTTGCCGACGGTGCAGCGAATGGCAGCTCCGCTCAAACTGTCGGTGGTACGGTGGGGAGCCTTGTATGGTGTTTTTGCGGATAGAGGGCTATAGCACGGCATTCTTCGGACGCCCCGCCGGCGGTTGCCGTGCTGGTCGCCGGTCTTTCCGATGCTTGGTGGGCATTGCTGAACTCCTGAATAAACTTGCGAAAAGTGTCGGTGCGGAGGCCTGCAAATGCTTAGATACCTTTTGCCAGCGGCACTGACCATAATGGTGGGAGCGCCAGCAACGGCAGAAGAGCAGGACCCATTCGAGGCTGTTGTGGCTGCGCCAGCGAGCCATCATATCCTGCTCGAAACCGATCGGGTGCGCGTCCTGCGGGTTTCAGTCCCGCCGGGTGCGACTGAGCCCGTCCATGTTCACAAGTGGCCGAGCGTAATGTATTTCGAGCAGGCTCAGCCCATCACCTACATCACCTATGATCTGATCGGCGGAAAACCGATCGAGAGAGCCCGCGTGGACGTTCCCGCAGAGGCGTTGTCCGGCGCGGGAACGGCCGATCCCGAAGGTCTGCACGCCGTTCAAAACCGGGGAACGCAGCTATTCCTCGCGTTGAGGGTTGAGCTCAAGGATGGTCGCCCTTTGAAGTAACATCGCTTCAGCTTCCCCGAATTCAGATGCCGATGCTGCTGTTCCACGATGACCTTTGAACGACAACAAAGTTCCACGAGCTTCTGGCATTTCTCGACCAAAATGCGTCGCTGGGCAGTCGCGCTTCCAACGGCAGCTTCCGCCGAATCCTGTCGTTAGCACCGCTGGCGCCGGAGAACGATAGTGTACGCGCAATGCTCGGCATCAATGGTGGCATACGACCGGTCTGAAGGATTTGCGCTCCCGGAGATGGGCAGACATCAGACCGCAAAGGCCGGCGGCCCGAGCCCTTAGACCACCCGAACAAATCTGAACGGCAAGCGTGCAATGCTGGACGTTCAAGAACAGATTCAAGCATCTAAATTGCCGTCATCGTCGGAAAGGAGCCGATCGAACTCGAGCCGGTACGGATTGGCGGGGGAGATTCGGGCGCTCGCGAACAAGGACTTCGAGGATGATCACGATGCTGGTGACCTATGCGGGCGATGTGCACACGCCGTTCGACCGCGACTATTGGATCAACGTGCACTTCCCGCTCGTACGGGAAAGTTGGGCTCCCTATGGTCTCATCAGTGCGGCTGGCTTCTTCCCGCAAGCTGACGACGCCGGGCTGATCGCCGTGGGCGTCGTCAACTTCCGAGACAAGGCGGCCATGGAAGCGGCGCTCCAGGCGCCGGAGACGGCTCGGGTCCTGGCCGACGTGAGCATCGTCACCGCCGTCCAACCCCAGCGCAGCGTCCTGCAGCCGCTCTGAGCGGCGTGCCGTCATCGCCTTAAAACCAGTGGAGCGTATCTCATGAAAACTTGGCTCATCACCGGCTGCTCGAGCGGCTTCGGCCAGCGGCTCGCCCTCGCCGCGGCACGGCGCGGCGAGCGGGTCATCGCTACGGCGCGCAACGTCGAGACGATCGCGCATCTGGCCGAGCCGTTCGATGGTCGGATGCTCACCCTGCCGCTGGACGTGACCGATCCGGCAGCAGCCAGGGCAGTTGTCGCGCAGGCCGTCGATGCGTTTGGCGGGTTCGACGTGCTCGTGAATAATGCCGGCTACGCGCTGTTCGGCGCGATCGAGGAAGCCACGCCCGACGAATATCGGCCGATGTTCGAGGTCAATGTCTTCGGGCTGATCGAGACTACCAGAGCCGCCCTGCCGGTCCTGCGACGCGCGGGCGGATTGATCGTCAACATGTCGTCCGGTGCCGGCATCGAGGGGCGGGGCGGCGGGGGCTATTACCATGCCGCGAAATTCGCGGTGGAGGGACTTTCCGAGGCGCTCGCCGGCGAACTGAAGCCGTTCGGCATCCGCCTGCTGATCGTCGAACCCGGGCCGTTCCGCACCGATTTTTTGGGCAGGTCGATCGCCATGGCGGGCAACGAAATGCCCGAATATGCCGCGAGCTCGCGCAAGCAGTATCGCGACACGGGAAACGGCAACCAGGCGGGCGATCCGGACAAGGCGGTCACCGTGATCCTGAAAGCGGTCGACGCCGAGGACGCCCCGCTCCACCTGCCGCTCGGTCCTGCGGCGCACGCGATCGCCGAGCGGAAGCTCGCCGCCTTCCGCCGCGACATTGACGCCTGGCGCGACATCACGATCGCCACCGATTTCGATCGCGGCTGAGCAGGGGGCCAGCGCTCCGTTTGAACAGCCTATTCTGTGGGAGAGCGATCATGATCGCAGCACTACCGGGCTTTGTCCAGCAACTGGTGCCGGCGAACGGCATCAGTATCAACGCCGTCACCGGCGGCTCCGGCCCGCCGATCCTGCTGCTCCACGGCTGGCCGGAGACCTGGTGGGAATGGCACCAGGTGATGCCGCGGCTCGCCGAGCATTTCAGCGTGGTGGCGATTGATCTGCGCGGCGCGGGTTTCTCCGACTGCCCGCAGGGCGGCTATGACAAGGCGACGATGGCGCAGGATGCGCACGGGGTAATGGCTGCCCTTGGCCACGCACGCTACGCCGTGTGCGGGCACGATATCGGTGGCATGGTTGCATTGGCGCAGGCCGCGCTCTACCGAGACGCCGTCACCCATCTGGCGGTCCTCGATGTGCCGCTCCCCGGCTGGACCCAGTGGAAGGCGACCATCGCAGGCCTCTGGCATTTCGGCTTCCATGCCAACCGGGATCTGCCGGAACGCCTGCTCCATGGCCGGGAACAGCATTATATTGCGACCTTCATGGCCGAGCGCTTCTACGACCACAGCGGCTTCGATCCGGCGGACATCGAGATCTATGCGAGGGCGATGGCGCTTCCCGGCCGCACCCGTGGCGGCATGGAATGGTATCGCACGCTCGACGCCGACCATGAAGCCGCGCTCGCGTACAAGGAGCGGCCGCTTGAGATGCCGGTGCTCGGCCTCGGCGGAGACCAGCGTTTCGGTGCGCGGATGGTGCCGATGCTTGAGGAGTTCGCCACCAAGGTGACCGGCGGCGCGATCGCGCGGTGCAGCCATTATGTCGCGGACGAGCGGCCGGAAGAAGTCGCAGCCTCGCTGATCGCCTTCCTCAAGGCCGGATGAACCGGCGCCCGAGCCAATCCCCGCGTGCAATCGAACCAGCAACGAAGGAGACTGTCATGACCGCACCCGTCATTCGCGGCGTCAATCATATCGGCATCACGGTGCCCGACATCGAAGGCGCCAAAGCCTTCCTGGCCGAGGCCTTTGGCGCCCAGCTGATCTACCAGTCGTTCGGCCCGCAGGATCCGCCGCGGCACGGGGCCGAGTTCGAGCGCGCCGTGGGCGCGTTCCCAGGTACGGTTGTGCGCGCGCAGGCAATGGTCAAGATCGGCACCGGACCCGATATCGAGCTCTTCGAGATGCACGGACCCGAACAGGCCCCGCCGATCCGTGCGAGCGACTTCGGCATCACCCATTTCGCGCTCTACACCGATGATATCGATGCATCGGTCGCGCGCTTCGAGGCGGCGGGCGGCACCCCGCTGACGGCGCCGCGTGCCATTCCCTATGCGACCGAAAAAGGCCCCGGAAACAAGGTCTGCTATTGCCGCATGCCCTGGGGCACGACCATGGAGTTCATCACCACGCCGGATCGCATGGCCTATCATGACCAGACCGATCTGCGCAGGTGGCAGGACGACGATTGAGGAGAGCGGGCGAGGAGCCCGTATCCTCATTGTAAGACACGGAAAATCAACCAATCGAGGTTCGCGCTCATGGATGAACAAAGCTTCGGCGTGCGGTTGCCCGCCCGCGTGTTGCCCGCTCCACAATCAATCAGCGCGGAAGCGCGGGCCGCGCTGGACCGTCTGGTCGACGCCGATGGCATCCCGATCAATGCCAAGCACCCGCTGCCCGATCCCAAGGATCGTGATGGCTGGGTCCGGATCAAGGCGGCGGTGGATGCGCACTATGCCGCCGGCATCAAGGATCTTGCCGGCAGTTTGCGCGCCAGCGTCGAAACCGTCCAGCTCGGCGACACGGTCGTCCACGTCGCCACGCCCGATACCGCGACCATCGCCTAAGGGGCCTATCTTGATCTGCACGGCGGCGCGCTGGTATTTGGCGGAGGCGAGGCGTGCCGCGTCGGCGCGCAGATGCAGGCGGACTTACACGGCCTGCGTTGCTACGGCGTCGACTATCGGACGCCGCCCGCGCATCCCTATCCTGCGGCACTGGACGATACGCTGGCGGCCTATGCCTATGTGCTGGAACGTCACAAGCCTTCGGACGTGGTGATCGGCGGCAGGTCCGCAGGCGGCAACCTCGCTGTTGCCATGTTGCTGCGGGCGCGGGAGGCGGGGCTTCCCATGCCCGCCGGTCTCGTCCTGCTATCCCCCGAGGTGGATCTGACCGAGTCCGGGGACAGTTTCGCAGTGAACCGCCTGGTGGACCTGATGTTGCCCCTGCCGCTACGCGCGGCGAACCTGCTCTATGCCGACGGCGCAGACCTCTCCGAACCCGCGCTGTCCCCACTGTTCGGCGACCTGACCGGCCTGCCGCCGACGCTGCTGCAATCCGGTACCCGCGATCTGTTCCTCTCCAACACCGTGCGCATGCATCGCGCCCTGCGGAAGGCGGGCGTTTCCGCCGAGCTTCACGTCTTCGAGGCGATGCCCCACGGTGGCTTCCTGGGCTGCACGCCGGAGGATATGGAGCTGAGCGGCGAGCTCGTCCGCTTCGTCCGCAGCTGCTTGCGCGGCAGCTGAGGCCGTTGGCGCACTTCTTCCAGGACCCATATGATCGCCACCGAACGGCTCCTCCTGCGTTCCTATGAACCCGGTGACGTGCCGGCGATCGTGACGCTGGCGGCCGATCCCGCCGTGCGCAAGTTCATCGGCAATCTCCCCGACTCCGAGGAAGGCGCCTGGACAAGGGTGCTGCGCTGCGCGGGCCATTGGAGCCTCTTCGGCTTCGGCGCGCTCGCGGTCGTCGAACGGGCCGGCGGCCGCGTCATAGGCGAAGTCGGTGCGGGCTTCTTCCGGCGTGGTGTCGATCCGATGCCCGACACTGTGCCCGAAGCCTCGTGGCTCTTCTCGTCCGACGTCGGCGGGCGGGGTTTGGCGTTCGAGGCGATGACCGGCCTTCTGCGCTGGCTGGCACAGGCAACGTCCCATGATCGCGTCGCCTGCCTGGTCGAGCCGGTCAACCTTCCCTCGCTGAAATTTGCCGAAACGCTTGGGCTCCGGCAGATCAAGGATCTCTCCTACCGGGGATGGCCGTTCGTCCTGTTGGCTAGCCCGGCCCGACCTCCCGCAGGTGCTCGTCCAGCACCGCGATGAACGCGCGGAGGCGCTGCAGATGCTTCAGATCGCGATGATAGCCCATCCAGATGTCCCGGCTCGGCGGCGCCTCCGGCAGGTCGAGCAGGCGCAGCCCCGGGGTCTGGCTGCCGACGGCGCGGGGAAGGACGGCGATGCCGATCTCCTGTCGGCACATGCGCGCCTGCACATTCCGGTTGTTCGAGCGCATCACCGTCGTCGCGTTGGGGAAGCTTTCCAAGAGCCAGGCGATATCGGGAAAATGGCCCGTGGAGGTATCATGGGTGATCAGCCGGAAGCCGGTGCCGTCGCCGAACACCGGCTCGGGTGCGCTCGCGGCGATGTAGACGCCGTAGTGCAGCCGGGCCAGCCGCCGCTGCACGATGTCGGAGGTGTCGAAGGGCACGATCCGGAAGGCGATGTCCGCCTCGCGCTGCGCAAGGCTAAACAGGCGCGTGCCCGTCAGAATCTCGACATCGACGTCCGGATGCGCGCGCGTATAGTCGGCGACGATCGGGGGCAGGACATAGGCACCGAACCAGTCGGCCGAGGAGATGCGCAGGCAGCCGCGCAGATTTTGCTCCTGCCCGGCGAGCCGACGCTCCATCGCCAGCGCACCTTCCTCCATCTGCTCGGCCAGCGAGACGATCGCGCTCCCCTCCTCGGTGAGGATGAGCCCATCGGCGGTACGCTGAAACAGCGTCTGGCCGGTCGCCGCCTCGAGCGCGCGCAGCCGCCGGCCGATGGTAGGATGGCTGAGGCGCAGCGCGCGCGCCGCGCCGCCCAGCGTGCCGACGCGCACCACGGCCAGGAAGATACGGACGTCGCTCCATTCCATGGCCTGTCCTTACGCGTTGCCGATGCGGTGTACACCCTCCGGCAGAAAAGTTCGACCCAGAGTGACCGGGATCGTGTTGCGGGCGAATAAGGATTCATGCGCCCGGACTTTCTTTCGAGACTCATCTCAAGGCCGCCCTCGGGGGCGCCGCGGTCAGCGCGCACGCGGCCTTCCGGCATGGCGCCCGACAGCTGGAGCGGCCTGATGGAAGCGGCCCAGAACGGGCATGGCGGCGCGTATCGGCGGCTGCTGGGAGAGACGTCCGAATGGCTGACGCGCTACTTCGAGCGGCGGCTGCCGCCGGGCGAGGTCGACGATGCCGTCCAGGAAACCTTGCTCGCCATCCATCGGCGGCGCCACACCTATGATCCGCGCTATGCCTTCGCCCCCTGGCTCGCGGCGATCGCCAAGAACAAATGGGTGGACCAGCTGCGCAGCCTGGCGCGCCGTTCGGCGGACGAATTGCCGGATGCGATCGCCACCGGCGATCACGAGGCGGCGGTGGTCAGCAGCTCGGTTCTCGCCAGCCTGTTCGACCAGCTCCGCCCCGCCCAGGCCCGAGCGATCCTGCTGGTCAAGGTGCAGGGCTATAGCATTGACGAAGCCTCGGCTCAGACCGGCCTATCCCCGTCGGCCGTGAAGATGAATATACACCGCGGCCTCGCCCGCCTGACGGCATTGATCGAGAAGACCACCGATGTCGAATGAAGCCCTGATCCTCGACCTGTCGTCCGACCTCGCGCCGGTCCGGCGGCGCAGCATGGTCCGGGAAGGCGTGCTGCTCCTCGCGCTGTGCGCAACGGAGCTCGCCCTTGCCCCGGCTACGGGACTGATGCGTGCCGACATGCACCATATGGGTTGGGCACCCCATCTGATGTGGCGGGTAGCGAGCCTCGGCCTCCTCGCCCTCGCCGCCTGCGTGCTGGCGATCCGATCCTTCTCGCCTACGGCCCGGTCACGGAAGGGGCTGATTCTCGCCTGCGCGCTCGCAGCGCTGGCGATTGTCGGGGGTGCGTTCGTCACGCCAGAGGGCATGGCCGAGCTGGGGCTGCTCGACCGTATCAACCCGATGAGCGGCATGCGGTGCGCGACCTCGATCTTCGTGCTCTCGCTGCCGACCCTCTTATTGCTCGGTGCTCTGATGCGCCGGGCCGCGCCAACCCGGCCCCGGCGGAGCGCCCTCGCGAGCGGCATCGCCGCCGGGGCCTGCGGTGCCTTCGTCTTCGCGTTCTGCTGCCCGTTCAACGACCCCCTCTACGTGGTGGTCTGGTACAGCGTCGGGTGCAGCGCCGTGGCGGCCGTGGCGCGATGGTGCCTGCCGCAACGCTTCCGCCTCTAACCATCGCCCGGGGCCGATCACCCGCCGCACACTTCCTCCAGCGCCGACGATCGACCCACCCGGCTTGCCGGGCGGGCGACGTGCGCCTGCATCACAGAAAGGAATTACACCATGGAAACCATCACCGACGCGAAGTCCCCGGACCGCGATTGGCTCAAGACCTATTACTATCTGCGCTTCGCCGTCGCCGCGATCTGGGTCGTCCTCACCTTCGGCGTTGCCAGGACCATGCCGCCATTGGCCGCGGTGATGCTCGTCGCCTATCCGGCCTGGGACGCGCTGGCCAACTATCTCGACGCCCGCCGGAGCGGCGGCCTGGCGCGGAACAAGAGCCAGATGCTCAACTTCGTCGTCAGCATCGGGACCGCCGTCGCGGTCGCCATAACCCTGCCGCACGGCATGCACGCGGTCCTCCAGATCTTCGGCGTGTGGGCGGTCCTCTCCGGCCTGTTCCAGCTGCTCACCGGCGTGCGGCGCTGGAAATCCTATGGCGCGCAATGGGCGATGATCCTGAGCGGTGCCCAGTCCGGCCTGGCCGGCGCACACATGCTCAGCAAGGCGGCGGGCGCCGCCCCGGTCAGCATTGCCGACATTGCACCCTATGCGGCGTTTGGCGCCTTCTACTTCCTGGTCTCGGCGGTCTCGCTGACGATCAGCGACGTGCGTCGCCGCGCCAAGGCCCTTGCAGCGTGATCGGACTGGGATTGGGAGGCCACGGCATGGTGGTGCATGCCATTCTTACCGTGGCGGCTGCCGCCGCGACGCCCTCCAATGCCGCGTCGCCAGCTGAGAACCTGCTCCCGGTCGACGCCGCGCTTGCGCGATGGGATATGGCCGGCGCGCGTATACTGGCGCAGGCGATGCCGAAGGGCGCCGAGCGCTGCGCGGTGGAGGGGATCATCGCCAGCCGCGACAACCGTCTCGAGGAAGTGTCGAAGTCGCTCCCGCGATGCTTGGCAATATTGGAACAGACCCATTCTGCCCACGCACATGCCGCTTTTGAGGCGCTGCTGGACTCCTATGCCCGGCAGGGTGCGTACAGGAAGGAACATGCGTTGATCGTGCGGTGGCTCGCGGCCCATGGCGAGCCCGTCGATCCCGATGAGCTTGCCGATCTGCGTGAGGCGCTCGGAACGGCGGCGGTGTTGCGCGACGTGTCCAGCCCCAAGGCGACAGGCAGCAGCTCCGCGACCTTGCACAGTTACCGCAATGTGCTGGGCACGCAGAATGTCGATCTGACGGTGCGCGGCGTCACGCTTTCGTGGAATATCGATACAGGTGCCAACCTTTCCGTTGTAACCGAGAGTGCGGCCCGACGTATGCGATTGGCGGTTCGCGATACCGGCGCACGAGCGGTGGGATGGACCGGCCATTCGGTCGCAACACGAATCGCTGTCATACACAGGCTTCCGGTTGGCGGTGTGACCCTTCGGAATCTAATGGCGATCGTGGTACCGGACAGCGCATTGTTCATCCGGTCTCCGCTAGGCGACTATCAGATCGAGGCGATACTCGGCTGCCCTGCGCTCGGTCAGCTAGGTCGATTCAGGATCGATGCCGACGGCACGTTTGCGATCGATCGAGCGGGGCCGTTGCTCAGGTCTGGGGCGACGCTCTACATGAAACAACTGACACCTGTGGCCGAAGTGGAGATCGCGGGGCGCACGGTCTTGATGAGCATCGACACGGGGGCAAACCGAAGCAGCCTCCACGCGAGCTATGCTACCCGCTTCGCCGATCGCGCGCGCCTCTGGTCCAGCGAGCGAGACACGACGTTCGGTCTGGGTGGCAGCACCGAAGGCGACGTTGCAATCGAACCCCGAATGACGATCACGGCAGGCGCGGCAACCGTCGTCGAACAGGACGTGACCGTTACGTTGGAGGGCGACAAGACGGCGCCCGTTCTTGGCAACCTTGGACAGCGCGCGTTGACGGCCAGGGGCAGCTACACGTTCGACTTTCGTGCGATGCGGCTGTTGCTTGGGCCAGAGGCTTCGGATTGATGCGCGGCCCGCTTCGTATCTGCGTAGTTAGAAGCAACCGCTGAACGTCGGCCTTTGGCAATAACGGATGTTGAACTTATCGCCACCCAATGACGGCTTCGTCCCAGCGCCCGTGCCCGGCACGCCCCACGGCACGGGCGTCAGCAGGTTCAGATCTCGGTGTTCTCGGCAAGCGCAAGTGCGTCTTCCACGTCGATCCCAAGATAACGCACCGTGTTCTCGATCTTGCTATGGCCGAGAAGGATCTGGACGGCACGAAGGTTGCCGGTGGCCCTGTAGATGATCGATGCCTTCGTTCGGCGAAGTGAGTGCGTGCCATACTCACTCCGCATCAGACCGACACCAGGCACCCATTCATCGACAAGCCGAGCATACTGCCGTGTGCTCAGGAGATGACCATCATGGCTTTTCGTGATCTCATTCCCTAGAGTCGGCAGTAAAGCCGTCTCCCCGTCCCGGTCAGCGCCGAGCGCGGCCGCGACAATGGTAACCCACCCGTTGCTGTCGCTCTACCGCGAGGTGAACCGGCTGTTCGACGACGTCTTTTTGCGGCGTGCCCGCATTAGCCGGGTTCGACCGCGCTGTCGGCTGGCCCCATGCCGAGTTCGGCGAAACCGACAAAGAGATCTACGTCACGGCGGAACTGCCGGGTCTCGACGAGAAGGGCGAGGAGGTTACCGTCGAGGATGGTGCGCTGACGCTTCGCGGCGAGGAGCGGTCCGAAGTCGAAGACAAGGATCGTGGCTATACCGAACGCGGCTATGGACGCTTTGAACGCCGTATCGGACTGCGCCAGGGCATCGACCGTGACCACGCCGCCGCAACTTTCAGGAACGGCGTGCTGACCGTCACCCTGCCGAAGACGGAGGAGGCGAACGAAAATGTCCGCCGCATCTTGGTCAATGGCAAGGCGGCCTGACGATCTGGCCCGGGACTTCGGTTCCGGGCCATTCGCCAACGATAATCGCACTGTGCCATGCGCGTCGAGCGCGCTACCGGAAGCCTATCGGCCGCCGTGTTCGTCATGGGCCGCATCTCCGGCGTGCTTCTCGCCGGCCTCGCTGTCCAGTTCGTCTTCGACGGTCTCGCGGCCGCGCCGTTCCTGACCGGTGGAATCCGCCGCTATGCGGCCTCGTCCAATACCCGAAAAACTCGATCGAGCATCGCGGCGTTGGAAGCGGCCTTGGGCAGTTCGCGGCGGGCGAAGCGTTGAAGCGGCGCGAGGTCCCGTCGCGGCAACCGCAGCTTTATCAGGCTCTGCCCCAACGCATCGCGCGGGATGCGCTGCGCTGCCTTGCCGGAACGCAGGAAATGGTCGAGGAGCCGCTTGCGGTCGGCAAAGGTCCAGCCCAGCGTCTCAAGCTCATCAGGCGGCACTGACAGCAGCGCGAGCGCAAATCCCATGATGTCGTCGAAGGCAAGGGCGAGGCGGACCGTCCGTCCGCCTCGCCGGCGCCAGCGCTCGCCATGACCGCATATCATGGGAGCGGGATGATGCCATCGACCGCGCGCCATTCGGTAGGTCCGACCAGCCGGCCATGGGCGATCCGGACCGAATGGAGCGCGGCCTCGATCTCGCGTCGCCAATGGTCGAGGAAATCGAACAGCATAGGGAAGTCGGGCGCAAGATCATATTCCTGCCATATGAACAGCTGGAGAAGCGACGGCGCATCGGGCCGGTAATAATGGATTTCGGCGGTGGTGAGACTGTAGCCCTCCAGCTGCGCGATGAAGTCGCGATCACTCATTGCAGCGGTCGGCCGTCAGTCCGCTGCTCATCGAGCGATCGCATGGCGGCGAAGACCTCATCGATCGGAACGGCGCGCTTGGCGCCGGGCGGCTTTCGCATCGCCGGCTGGTCCTTCACCGCGGAGCGATCGGACGCCCAGGATGCCAGAATGGCGCGTTTTACTTCCGGCTCAAGGCTCGGATGGTGCGCAACGTCGAAGGGGTGCAAGAAATGGGAAAATGGCTGCGACATGGCCGTGGCTCCTTTCCTTGTGTCGCTCCTTTCTCATGCGTGCAGTGCCGCACGCGGCTCAAGATTTTGGTGCTGATCCGAGTCGCGTCAAGAGGGATGATGTCATCGCACGTTACTCAGAATGGCCGGTTTGGCACTCGGAGGAGATGAGTGCCAAAAAATTCCGTTCGCCCTCTTGACCCAAAAAATCTCTTTTCCTAGTTCACGCGAACCTGTTGTTCAGATGAACGGCAGGGACATCACAACCTGTTTTGCATCTGGAGGTTTTGCCATGCATTTCCGCCCCTTGCACGACCGTGTGGTCGTCCGTCGCATCGAAGCCGAGGAGAAGACCTCGGGCGGCATCATCATCCCTGACACCGCCAAGGAAAAGCCGCAGGAAGGCGAAGTCGTCGCCGTCGGACCCGGCGCCCGCGACGACAGCGGCCAGCTCGTCAAGCTCTCCGTCAAAGCCGGGGATCGCATCCTGTTCGGCAAATGGTCGGGCACCGAGGTCAAGATCGACGGCGAGGACCTGCTCATCATGAAGGAGAGCGACATCCTTGGCGTGATCGACAACGTCGTGCCTCTCAAGCAGGCGGCCTGATCGGTCGTCCTTATCCCTCGAACATTCAGGAAGGAAAGAGAAAGGAGTAGCAGCGATGGCTGCCAAGGAAGTGAAGTTTGCGTCGGACGCGCGCGACCGTATGCTGCGCGGCGTCGATACGCTGGCCAACGCCGTGAAGGTGACGCTCGGTCCCAAGGGCCGCAATGTCGTCATCGATAAGTCGTTCGGGGCTCCCCGCATCACCAAGGACGGCGTCACCGTCGCCAAGGAAATCGAGCTTGCCGACAAGTTCGAGAATATGGGCGCGCAGATGCTGCGCGAGGTGGCGAACAAGCAGAACGACAAGGCGGGCGACGGCACTACAACCGCCACCGTACTTGCCCAGGCGATCGTGCGTGAGGGCTCGAAGGCTGTCGCCGCCGGCATGAACCCGATGGATGTCAAGCGCGGCATTGATCTCGCGGTCAACGCCGTCGTCAAGGATCTCGAAAGCCACGCCAAAAAGGTCGGCGCCAACAGCGAGATCGCGCAGGTTGCCACCATCTCGGCCAACGGCGACGGGGAGGTCGGTCGCATCCTCGCCGAGGCGATGGAGAAGGTCGGCAACGAGGGCGTGATCACGGTCGAGGAGGCCAAGAGTCTTGAGACCGAGCTCGAGACGGTCGAGGGCATGCAGTTCGACCGCGGCTATCTGTCGCCCTACTTCATCACCAATGCCGAAAAGCTCAAGGTCGAGCTCGACGATCCCTACATCCTGATCCACGAGAAGAAGCTCTCTAACCTTCAGGCGCTCGTGCCCCTGCTCGAGAAGGTCGTCCAGTCCGGTCGGCCGCTGCTGATCATCGCCGAGGACGTCGAGGGCGAGGCGCTCGCGACGCTCGTCGTCAACAAGCTGCGCGGCGGGCTCAAGATAGCGGCGGTCAAGGCGCCGGGCTTCGGCGATCGCCGCAAGGCGATGCTCGAGGATATCGCCATCCTGACGGGCGGCAACGTTGTTTCCGAGGATCTCGGCATCAAGCTCGAGAATGTCACGATCAACATGCTCGGCCGCGCCAAGAAGGTGACGATCGACAAGGACAACACGACAATCATCGACGGTGTAGGCCAGAAGGACGATATCGATGGCCGCGTCGCGCAGCTGCGCCAGCAGATCGAGACTACTACGTCCGACTATGACCGCGAGAAGCTGCAGGAGCGCGTGGCGAAGCTCGCCGACGGTGTCGCAGTGATCCGCGTCGGCGGCGCGACCGAGGTCGAGGTCAAGGAGAAGAAAGACCGTGTCGACGACGCGCTCCATGCGACGCGCGCCGCGGTGGAGGAAGGCATCCTGCCGGGGGGCGGCATCGCACTGCTCCGTGCGATCAAGGCGCTCGATGGGCTTAAAGCTGCCAATGACGACCAGCAGTCCGGCATCGACATCATCCGCCGGGCGCTGCGCGCGCCCGCGCGGCAGATCGCCGAAAATGCTGGTGAGGACGGCGCCTATATCGTCGGCAAGCTGCTCGAAAGCTCCGATTATAACTGGGGCTTCAATGCCGCGACCGCTGAGTATCAGGACCTCGTCCAGGCGGGCGTGATCGATCCGGCCAAGGTCGTGCGCACCGCCCTCCAGGACGCCGCGTCGGTCGCTTCGCTGCTCATCACGACGGAGGCGCTCGTCGCCGAGCTTCCAAAGGAGGAGAAGGCCGCGCCGATGCCGGCGATGGATTATTGATTGGGGGAGGCCCGGCCACCCGGGCCTCTTCTGCCCGGGGGGGCAAAGTAAAGTCGTGAATGCCCTGCTTCAAACACCGCACAACTATTCGGCCACGGGGAGCTCGATGGCCTTAGATACACTTTTACCCGACCGTTATACGAGGATGACAAACTCACGTCCCGTCTTCTCGCGACCCATTATAGACCTTCAGGCAGTGAATTTTCGCATCCAAGTGCAGACCGTTCTCTGTGGATGGCTCCCGCGTTGTAAGTACAACTTGATGCTTTGACGTTCGGTCGGTTGCAGTCGTCTGTCCGGCTTACTGTTGCAGTCGGGAGGGACTGCTGGCCCTGATGGGGTCCGCGAACCAGGTCACAATCGGCTTAACAGGCTATAACGCCTCTGACAGTCCATGGGTTGTCCTGTTTCCCGGTCTGACCGGTATCGCCATCACATCGCATCGCGCTTACAACGTCGTGAAGCTGATCTCCTCAGCTCGAGCTCTTAGATGTCAGCCCGCCAGCATTGGGTTATGGCGTGCCTGATAGGTTTTCCCGCGCGTCATGAGCGCCCAGATGACCCTGGCGATCTTGTTGGCCATGGCCACCGTCGCGACCCTGACCGGCTTCTTTGCCAGCCACGCGAGAAGGCGCGGATCGGCAGTGTCGGGTTTGTATTTGGCATATCGGACCGATGCGGTTGCGCCGATGACGAGCAACTTGCGCAGATACTTGTCGCCCATCTTGGTGATACGGCCGAGACGATCCTTGCCCCCGCTCGACTTCTGCAGCGGTGTCAGACCCAGCCAGGCTGCAAACTGACGCCCCGACCTGAACTGATGGGGATCGGTTACCGACGCAGCAAAAGCCGTCGCGCCAACAGGTCCAATGCCGGGGATGGTGGACAGGCGTCGTGCAAGGTCGTCACTACGTTGCAAGGCGCCAAGGCTCTTGTCGATTTCCCGGAGCCGGACATGTGTGTCGATCACTTGCTGCGACAGCATGGCAACCACCATCGTTGCCTCCACGGGAAGGCCTGTATCGACTTCTCCATCAACAATCTGCCTTGCCATAGAAAGCGCCTTCTCAAGGCCTTCCGGAATGGCGATCCCGAACTCCGCCAACATACTTCGCATCATGTTCACCAGCTGCGTGCGTTGCCCCACCAGCAAGCTTCGGGCGCGATGCAGGGATAGCGCGGATTGCTGCTCGCGCGATTTCACAGCGACAAACCGCATCGTCGGGCGCGTGACCGCCTCGCAGATCGGACAGCGTCATTCTTACCGCGTTTAACATACGGTTTGACGTAGGCCGGTGGCATTAGACGCACCTCGTGACTCAACCCGATCACCTCGCGCGCCCAGTGATGGGAGGTGCCGCAAGCCTCGATTCCGACCAAGCATGGCGGCAAGTTCCTGAAGAACGGGAGCAACTGGGCTCGGCGCAACGCTTTGCGGACAACGACCTTGCCTGCTGCGTCTATGCCGTGAATCTGGAAAACATTCTTGGCCACATCCAGGCCGATCGTGGTAATCTCCATGGCGAATGGTTCCTTTGCTCGGGTTTGCCTTACAGCAAACCATCTTGGCACCTAGATGCCGCGAGCGGGAGCCATCCATCCCATCCGCTTTCGCGTTCCAAATGGCCGAAATCCGAAAGACATTACTTGGCCCCCGTTAAGCAGGCTGAGAAAAATGAAGCTGTCCGCTGCCGCGCCGGCCGCGTTTTCGCGAATGGCTATTGACCATAGTTCGGCAAAAAATCCGCGCTCGCATATTCAGTAAATTGTGGCATATCATCGTCGAGTTTGCGCAACATCTCGCAGAGCCGATATTTCCTCCTGGGGGGAGCTGCTTGCGCTAGATCCACCGTTCAGTTCTCGGCCTGCGTTGGAACTAAACCTTCGATTCCAAATCAACGCGCAGCCTGAAATGCAGGTGACCACAAGGAACGCCATCGTGAAATCGTCCAGAGACAGCGTCGTCCGGCCCGCCACGCGCGGCGTGAGTTCCAGTGTCGTCGCCGCCAGGCAGATGCCCAGAGACATGCTCAACTGCTGGAAAGTGGCATAGAAGCTCGTCGCCGAACTCATCCGCTTGTCGTCGATGTCGGCATAGGCGATGGCGTTGTAGGCGGTGAACTGGAACGAGGTGAAGAACCCAGCAACCAGCAGCACGGCGACGATCAGCGGTATCGGCCAGTCGGGTCGGAATGCGCTGCACAGCGCGTAGCCCGCCGTGCCCACCAGCCCCGACACGATCAGGCTCCGGCGAAAGCCCCATCGGCGCAGGATACGAGGGGCAAGTGCCTTCATCGCCAACCCGCCAATGGCGACGGAAACGGTCAGCGTGCCGGTCACCGCGGCTGAGTAGCCGAAGCCCAGCTGGAACATCAGGGGCAGCAGGAACGGTTGCGCTCCCTGCGTGATGCGCGCCAGCGATCCGGCTATGACCGAGAGGCGGAAGTTCTTCGTCCGCAACAAGGCGGGATTGAGGATCGGGCTGTCGGTGCGGCGAGCGTGGACAAGGTAGGCAGCTGCCAGCAGACTGCCACCTGCCAGCAGCGCTACGGCAACGCTTCCGGTGCCGCTGCGGCTCGACAGTTCCAGCCCAAACAGGATGCAGGCCAGCGCGGCGCCCGAAAGGACGAAGCCGATCCAATCGAACCGTGTCCGCACTCCGTGGACATTGGGCACCAGAATTAGCGCGAAGACGATGCCAGCAAGCCCGATGGGCACGTTGATGTAGAAAATCCATCGCCAGTCCACCCACGTCACGATCATACCGCCCAAGGGCGGCCCGAGGATCGGACCGATCAGCGCAGGCATGACCAGCCAGGAGAGGGCCTGGACTATCTCGCTCCTGTCAACGCTGCGCAGTACCACAAGCCGTCCGACCGGGACCATCATCGCACCGCCGATCCCTTGAAGGAAACGCGCCGCGACCAGCGATGGCAGATTGAACGCCATCGCACAGGCAATGGAGCCGATCAGAAAAATTGCGATGGAAAGGCAGAACACGATCCGCGATCCGAAGCGGTCCGCAAGGGTGCCGCTTGCCGGGATGAACAATGCCAGCGCGACGAGATAGCTGGTCAGCGCCAGGCTGAGCGTCGGCGCCGCCACGCCGAGGTCCCGCGCCATGGTGGGCAACGCCACCGTCAGCACCGTGCTGTCCAGTTGCTGCATGAACATCGCCGACGCGACGGCCAGCGCCGTGCTTCTGAACGTGCGGGGACGAGCCGCAAGGCGTGGCAAAAGCCCGCCAGGACTTTCGATCGCGTTATCCGTGTTCTCGTTCAATCCTAGATCCGATGCCTGTTGCCTGCCGTCCCTCAGAACGAGATCTGGGCCCGACCCAGAACCGTCTGTCCGTGGTCGTAGCCGACGTAAACGCCCGTGGGGTTGTTTACGGTCCAGTCCATGGCGTTCAACTGCAGTCGCACGAAATTGTTGAGATACCAGTTGATGCCCAGCGTCGCTGCCGTGCCCTTCCCGGCGGTCGGGTTGTCGCTGTAGTCGATCTCTTCGTAGCGCACGGCGACCTCGATCGCGCCGCGTCCGCCGTTCGTTACCGGATCGATTACGTTGGGCCGGCTCCAGACGCCGCCGCGCGCGAGATAGGGCGTGGTCTCGCCGGTGAGGAACCACCCGGCGGAAAGCACCCAGGCGGACTGATCCGTGGATGCCGCCGTGCGGCTCTCAAGGTGCCGGTGCCCCATTTCACCGTAAGCCCAGAGTGAACGATGGAACAGGCCCCCTTCCAGCCCATATGCGGTTCCGGAGTCGGGGTTCGCGAAAGTGCCGGGGGATACGCGCAGGTTGTCATTGTAAAAGCCCCCCACCGCGATGGAGCGTGTCGGACGGGTGGCGTCGCTGGCGATCCTCTCGTGGAAGCCCCATACGCCCAGATGGACGATGAGATCGGCGGTCTTCGCCGGGTTCCAGTGCATGCGCCCCGCCACGGTGAAGCCGTCGCTGGCCGTGCCCGGATTGGAGATGTCGTCGCCAGAGACCTGCACGCCGACGTGCCAGCGCTTTCCGTAGATGCGCGCCGCTGCGCCCAGTCCGAAGAAGCCGCGCACGGGGATGATGCCCTGTCCCACCACGTTACGCTCGATGAAGGGCACCGAGATGGTGCCACTCGATCCATCGATGCCGCGATCGTTCAAACGGTTGCCCAGCGCAAATTCGGCTTGCTGGCCCGCAAGGCGCGTGGTCCAGGCAAGATAGGCGGACTTGATCGCAACTTCGTTGTCCGCGAAGTCGCCCTCCAGAACATAGGACAGATGCTTGCCGATCGAGCCTTCCATGCCAAGACGCAGCGAGCGGGCCTGCGTGGCGGTGATGTTGCGCGCATCCGACCTGGAATTAATGGTGCGTCCCAGATCGATCTGGATACGTCCGCGCGGGCGAAAGGTCAGGTTGCCGTCGCTGCTCGAGAATTCGGGCGTGCCCTTGGACCAGTTGACGTGGACCATGTCCTTTTGCGCCGCCTCTATCTGTGCGAGGCGTGCGTCGAGCGGAACCGGGTGCGCATCGGATGGCAGCGGGCGACCGAGAGGCGCCGGCTCACGCCGTTTGCGGGCGGCCGGTGCAGGCGTTTGCGACATTTCGGTGGCGGCGACCTGCGCTTGCGGTGCGCTGGCGGATCGCATGGCCGCGACCATCTTTTCCATCGTCGCCAAACGGCTTTCCAGATCGGAGATCCGCGAACGCTGATCTTCCACGACCTGTTTCAACTGGGATACCTCGTTTGCCTCCTTCGCGGCGGCTGGCGAGACAAGGCAGGTCGTGGCGAGGAGTGTAGCCCAGGGAACATGGCCCTTATGGATCATGGGATCCTCTCTCGAGAGCGGAGCTTTGCGACCCGCTTCTTTATTGTGTCAATTATGGGAACCGTGCGGGCCATCTTCGGAAAGACGACCCGCACGGCGGTTGGGAGAGCGAAAAGATCAAGCCTTGGCCCAGCGGGCGCGCTGCGCCCCGACCAGAAGCGCGATCAATGACAGCAAGGCCGCTGCGGCGCACCATGCGCCCGGGATCGCCTTGTCACCGGTGGCGCCGATCAGCGCGGTGCTGATCGCGGGGGTGAAGCCGCCGAAGATCGCGGTCGCCAGGCTGTAGGCCAGGCTGAAGCCGACGGTGCGGACATGCGCCGGGATGATCTCGGTCAGGTAGACGATGAAGGCTCCGTTGTAGGTGGCATAGATCGCCGCCAGTAGCAGTTCGACCGTCAGCAGGCGCCCGAAGCTGGGCGCAGAGACGAGCCAGCTCATCAGCGGATAGGCGAGAATGGCACCCAGCAGCGTCGCGGTGATCAGCAGCGGCTTGCGACCGACCTTGTCCGAAAGCGCGCCCATGATCGGCAGCAGCGTGAAGTTGGTCAGACCGACGCAGGCGGTGACGAAGAGGCTCTCACCCGAGGAAAGGGCCAGTTCCTTGCTGCCGAAGGTCGGGGTGTAGGCGGTGATCATGTAGAAGAACACGGTCGTCATCACGGCCATCAGCGTGCCCTTTAACACAAGGCCCCAATTGGCGGCCACGATGCCCACGATCCGGTTGAGCTGCGGGTGCTCCTTGCGGTTGAGGAACGCCTCGGTCTCTTCCATGTGACGACGGATTATGAAAAGGAACGGGATCATCACGCAGCCGATGATGAACGGTACGCGCCAGCCCCATGCCTGCATCGTCTCGGGATCGAGCGAGGTCGACACCAGCAGGCCGATCAGCGCGGCGAAGACAACCGCAGCCTGCTGGCTTGCCGACTGCCACGAGCAGAAGAAGCCCTTGCGGTGCGGCGGAGCGATCTCGTTCAGATAGACCGAAACGCCGCCGACTTCGACACCAGCTGAAAGGCCCTGCACGAGGCGACCGATAAGGATGATGATCGGCGCGGCAAGGCCGATCTGGGCATAAGTGGGGGTGATGGCGATCGCCAGCGTACCCAGCGCCATGAGGCCGAGCGTCAGCAGCAGACCCTTGCGGCGTCCGTGATTATCGATGTACGCGCCCAGCACCAGCGCGCCTACCGGACGCATCAGGAAGCCCGCGCCGAAAGTCATCAGCGTCAGCATGAGCGAGGCGAATTCGCTGCCGGTAGGAAAAAACGCCTTCGAGATGTAAGTGGCGTAATAGCCGAACACCATGAAGTCGAACATCTCCAGGAAGTTGCCGCTGGCAACGATGAAGATCGACTTGAAGGCCGAACTGCGGGACGCCGGAGACATGCCCGGAGTCCCCTCTTGGGGGTATGCGATGGAAGCTTGGGTCATGGCTGGACCTTCTGCGATGCTGGCTCGAGCCCGCTTTCACGGATCACGGCATAGGCTTTGGGAGAGGCGAGGTACGCGATCAGCGCCTTCGCTTCGGCAGGGTGGGGCGAATAGGAAACGACGCCGGCGGAGAAGGCCGTGACCTTCTGCAGTTCAGCCGGCAGCAGCCCGACGATGCGGATGCCCTTCACGGGCTTGAGTTCGCTGAGCTGCTGAAAACCGATTTGTGCCTGGCCGCTGGCGACGATCTGGCCGACGGGCGTGGCGGGAATCATGCGGCCTTTGGGACGGACCTGATCGGCGACGCCAAGCTTGTCGAGCATGGTCGTCTGGATATAGACGCCCGAGGCGCTGTCCGACCATGCCACCGACTTGGCAGCCAGCAGCGCCGAGCGCACCGCTGCGGGGGTGCTGATATCCGGGGCCGGAGCGCCGGCCTTCACGGCAACGGCGATCTTGGAAAGAACAAGATCGGTTTCCGTACTCGGCACGATGGAACCGCCCGAAGTCAGCTTGTCCAGCGAGGAACGCGCCAGGATCACGACGTCGGCGGGCTCCTTGCGAGCAAGGCGGTTGGGGATCGCCTGCGGCGTGTCGCCCATCGAGGGGCCGTGTTCGGTGACGATGTGGATGCCGGTTTCGCGCTCATACTGTTGGGACAGGAGCGCAAAAGCGGAGGTGAAGCCGCCCGAGGTCATGACCCGCAGTTCCTTCTGCGGCTGCGTCGGCGCTTCTGCCTGCGTGCCGGCGGGGGTGTTCGCGGCACACCCCGCGAGCGCTGCGGCCGGCAGCAGCAGCATGGCCAATCTGCGGCTCAGCTTTTCCTGCGTCTTGCGAACACGCGGGAGCACGATAGATGGAACTTTCATGTATCCTCTCTCTGCTTGCTGGACGCGACAAGGCACGCCAATCGTTGGCAAAGGCTGCAGAGCCTCCGCGACGCCTATAGAAAGTCAGAATATGTGCCTTTCATCCAATGCAACGATCGGCGCACTTTATGCGTCAGGCGCATAAATTCATGGTGGGCGCGCTTCGATGATCCTAGCGATCCTGCGCCGGCTCTACGTCCAGATGCTAATCGGCATCGCCGCGGGCGCGCTGGTCGGCTGGCTGTGGCCCAGTTTCGGGGTAGAACTGGCGCCCCTGGGCGTGGCCTTCGTCAAGGCCATGCGGATGATGGTGCCGCCGGTCATATTCTGTACGATCGTCGAAGGCATCGTCCGGCAGGGCGAAGCGCGGGGCGTCGGGCGCACGCTTCTGCGCAGCATCGCCCTGTTCCTTGCAATCACGGCAGTGGCGCTGCTATGCGGATTGATCGCGGTTACCCTGTTCAAGCCCGGACAGGGTCTGGACATTCCACCGCCCTCCGCCGCGCTGGAGGAGATGCAGAGGCAGCTGGGCGTGCGCGGCATTGCAGGACCCGGCGACTTCCTCATTCGAATGATACCCGAAACGCTTTTTTCGGCGTTTACCAGCGGAGACGTGCTGCCCGTTCTTCTGGTCGCCGGGCTCGTCGGCTTCGGACTGCTCCAGATCAGGGACCATGCCCAGCCCCTGATCCGCGGGATCGAGGCAATGACCAAGCTGCAATTCGCGATCTTCGGGTTCCTGATCCGCGCCGCGCCGGTGGGCGCATTCGGCGCACTGGCGTTCACTGTCGGCACCTATGGCCTGGAATTCATCGGTTCGCTCAGCCTGATGATCGCTACGCTGGCGACCGGCTGCCTGATGTTGGCGGTTATCCTGCTCGCCTCCGTGCGCATCACGACGGGCCTGAGGATACGAACCCTGGGCCGTACCTTCCGGGACGAGATTGTAGTCGTTCTGGGTACCTCGTCCACCGAAGTGGTGCTGCCGCGCCTGATCGCCAAGCTGGAGACGCTGGGCTGCCCGCGCAGCATCGTCGGTCTTACGGTCCCGCTGGGCTATACGCTCAATCTAGCGGGTACTGCAGTCTATCTGATCGTCGCCACGATGTTCCTTGCAGAAGTCACCGGGCACGACCTTTCGGCCGAGCGCATCGTCGCCTATCTTGCGCTGATGCTCGTCACCTCGAAGGCTGCGGCCGGCATCATCGGCAGCGGCTTTTCGGCGTTGCTGCTGACGCTCTCGGTCATGCCGGACATTCCCGTCGCCTCGGCTGCGATGCTTATCGCGGTGGACCGCCTTATGTCCGAAATCCGCGCAATCACCAGCGGCATCGCCAATGTCAGCGCTTCGCTGCTGATCTCACGCTGGACCGGCGTCGTCTTTGCGCCGCACGCGCCAGGCGTCGGAGATGAGCGCGAGCAGGCGGCTGGCCGCGGGTGAAAGCTCCACCGACGGGCGGCGAAGCACCCCCAGCGTCCGGAAGATCGTAGCGCCCTGCAGCGGCTTCCAGACGAGATCGCGCGCCTCCGGTCCTTCGCACGCGAGCCTCGGCAGAACGGACGGGCCAAGCCCGGCATTGACCAGCGCCAGCGCCGAACTGAGCCGCGTGACCTCGTAGAACCACCGCAAGTCCAGCTTCAAGGGTGCCAGCCCTGCATCCAGTGTGGTGCGGTTGCCGCTCCCCGCATGGATCGTGACCAGCCGCTGCCCAAGCAAGTCTTCCCAGCGCGGGTTTTTCAGCGCCGCCAGCGGATCGTCCTTGCGACACACCAGCCCATAGTGATCGTCGTAAAGCGGTTCGTAAACCAAGTCAGAATCTCTTGAGACGGGAAGGGCGATCGCAAATTCCGCCTCGCCCGTGCGGACTGCTTCGGCGCATTCGGTCGCCGACAGGTCCAGCACGCGTACTCGCACGTTGCGGTAGTCACGCCCAAATTGCTCCAGAACTTCGGGAAGGAAGCGGACCGTAGCACTCGGCACGCTTGCCAGCACGATGCGTCCTTCCTGCCGCTCACCGACCGCCATCTTGCCAAGAAGCGAATTGTCGATCTCATCGAGCAGGCGCCGGACTAGCGGCATGATCTGCTGGCCTGCCGGCGTAAGCCGGACACTACGGGTACTCCGCTCGAACAGGGCCTCGCCGATTAGTGCCTCAAGTTTCTGAACTCGGCGGCTCAGCGCGGGCTGAGACAGGTTCAGTCGCTGCGCAGCACGCAGGAAACTGCGGCCTTCGGCAACCGCGACGAGCGCCCTGAGGTCGAGTATTTCGCAATTGAGCAAGTTCACCTTAGCCATCTAGCACGCAACCTGTGAGAGCGAAGCGTTATCACTGCATGGTTGGCGTATGCTGTCTCGGGGAAATTCTAGGTTTCTCTTCCCATGCAGACGGAAAATCGATGATTCCGGGTGCGTTTCAGTTTGGGATCATTCGACCCTTTGTGGCCATTCAGGAGCAAAATCCTAACCCTCAGGTGCGGACGGTCGCTATCCCGGCACTTCGCGACCAATTCAATCTTCTGCGCAGTGTCCGTATCAATTGTCCTTCACGCCGAACCACGCTTTCCTATTTTTCTAACGGTTGTGCGGCAGTGCGCGCCTGTCACCGTACAGCGGCTCAGTTTGATGGGCTCCTGACCGGTCATTCATTTAGGTTAGGTGTATTGAATACCCCACAAGACGCCGCCAGGCGTGATGGCGTCGAAACAGCCATTTCACCGTGTATCGATAACCTCGATTTTTCAATGTCTGCGCAGGATTTCGCAATCCTCGAAATTACTGTTCAGCAGGCTCGAACAGCAGATCGCCGTAGTCGAAACTGAAATCGGCGATCGGCGAGACCGGCTTGGCGGTGACCCGCGCAACCTTGCCATCGGCGTCGAGACCGAAGGTGAGGTAGGCTGGCTCGATCCCGGCGTCGTTGAATTTCGCGACGAAAGTGTCGTACTGGTAGTGCGTCAGCCGCCCTGTCATCCCCGGCGTCGTCGTGAAGTCCACGGTAAGACCCTTCTCATCCGATCCGACCTTTAAGGTGCCGTACCAAGCATCCTCGTAGCTGCCGGCGTAACGCGCCCGTGACAGCGAGGGGCCGATCTTCGCGGGCGCTGCCGCCTGCTGCTTCACCGCCTCCTCGGCCGCAGCGATGCGCGCGCGGCGATATTGGCCAAAGCGGGTGGGCCAGTCCTGGGAGGGAAGGCCGAGGTAATGGTCGATCAACTCGTACATCAGCCCGTAGCGCGGCTCGATCTCCTCGCTGTTGATGGTGATGGCGAAGCCGACGTCGCGCTCGGGGATCATCACAACAACGGTGGTAAAGCCGAATAGGCCCCCTGCGTGCCATACGATCTTCGAGCCCCTGTAGTCGCGCACCTCCCAGCCGAGCGCATAGGCGTCGAAGCCCGGCGTCGCGGCTTCGACGGGGGCGGGCATCGGGCTGATCGGCATCGGCGTCACCGGCGCCCACATTTCGTTGCTCGCCGCCTCGCTGAACAGGCGACCCTTTCCTTCGGGCAAGGCGCCGTGGGCAAGCTGGATCTGCAGCCAGCGGGCGAGGTCGGCGGCGCTGGCGGCGATGAGGCCGGCGGGCGCTCCCGCCTGTCCCAGCCGGTCACGCTCGTCGAGCAGCTTCATCGGCCCGGTCCCACGCACCGCGCCGCCATAGCGTGCATGGGGCTGCGCGCGGTCGGGGGTGGTGAGCTGGCGCTCCATCTCTGCCGTGGCGTTGCGCAGGCCGGCGGGCGCGAAGACATGGTCGCGCATGTACTCTTCCCAGGGCTGCCCGCTCACCTGCTCGATCAGCGCGCCCGCGACAATGTAGAGGATGTTGTCGTAGGCATAGCCGCTGCGGAAGCTCGTCGCGGGCTTGATGTAGCGTAGCCGCGCCACCGTTTCCGCGCGGGAGAGCTTGCCGCGCGGGACCATCAGCAGGTCTCCCGCGCCGAGGCCCAGCCCGCTGCGGTGGACAAGAAGGTCGCGCACCGTGATCTCGCGCGTGACCCAGGGGTCGTACATCTGGAAGCCCGGCAGGTGGTCGATCACCTTGTCGTCCCAGCCGATCTTGCCCGCATCGACCAGCGTGGCGAGCGCGGCGGAAGTGAAGGCCTTGCCGGTGGACCCGATCATGAACAGCGTGTCGGCGTCGACCTTCTCGGGCGCGCCCAGCCTGCGCAGGCCGTAGCCTTTGGCGAGGACGACCTGGCCCTGCTCGACGATGGCGACGGCCATGCCGGGCGTGCCGGAGGCCTCGCGCAACTGTTCGATCCGCGTGTCGAGGTCTGCGGGCGGGGCGGCAACCGCGGGCGTGGCTGGGATGGGGGCGACAGCGAGCAGGGGCAGGGCGAGAAGCGCGCGCAGTCTCATCAAGGCGTCTCCGGAAGCGGGAAGGGGCGGCGGCGGAATACCGCCATCGCCATGAGCGGAACGACGTAGATGGCGATCAGCGTCCAGGCGAGGACGCGGTAGCCCGAGGCGATCAGGCTGACGAGGCCGATGCGGTCGGCTACCAGCATGCAGGGGGCGAGCAACAGCAGCGCCGCTCCGGCGCGGCGCGCGCGGGACAGGGTGATACCGGTGCGGGCGATACGCTCGTTGATGGCGTGGACCGCGCCGGTCCCGCTTTCCAGCAGCGCGGCGAAGATCATCGCCTGGAACAGGACGTGGAACGCCGGATGGCCGAGGCGCGAGAGGATGTCGTCCGAGGGCAGGACGGCACTTGCGATCTCCGGCAGGAAAGCGGTCATTCCCGCGAAGAACAGCAGCGCCGGAGCCATGGCCAGCGGCCCGGCAAGGAGCCCTGCGGCGACGGCATCGCGGCCGCTGCGGAAGTGGCGGGTCACCGGCAGCACGATCACGGCGCCGACGATGTTGTATCCGGCATAGGTCACGCCGCCCAATGCCCAGTCTCCGGACGGCGGCGGCGCTGCGGCGAAAGCGGCGGCGATGCGCTCTCCCGTGGACGACACCGAGAGGTAAAGGAACGCGCCGTAGGTGGCGTATAGAAGCACCGAGACCCACAGGAACACCCGCTCGACTCCGGCATTGCCGAAAGCCACGCAGCCGACGATGCCCAGCATGAGCGCGCACGTGCCTAGCAGGGCCGGGGCGGCGAGCATCGCCTGTGCGATCGCTCCCGCCGCGGCGCCGAACACAGCGAGGATGATGATCACGAACAGGCCATAGGCGACCTCGAACAGGATCCAGGCCCGGCCCAACAGCGACTTGAAGAAGTGCCTGTAGTCGCGTGCGCCGACAGCGTGTGCGAAGCGAAAAGTGGCGGCTGCGACCACCGACCAGATCACCGTCGCCAGCATCATTGCGGCCAATCCGCCCCACGGTCCGGCGGGGAGGAAGAATTCCGCGATCTCGCGCCCCGTCGCATAGCCGCCGCCGATGACCACCGCCTTGAACGCGAGGCCGGGAAGCAGCAGGCGGCGGAAGCGGTCGGCGGCCATCTCAGAGGCAGGCGTCGAGGAGTTGCTCGAACGCAAGCCCGCCGCGGATCGGATCGGCGGCGGGCAGGCCGAGGCGCCGCGCGGTCTCGACGATGACCGTGTCGGCCTCGACGTCCGTCATGCCGCCGGTGTTGAGGCTGATCCCGGCGCAGCGGATCGCGGGGTTGGTCAGCTTGCCGGCCATCACAGTCTGCTCGATCACGGCTTCGATTGAGGGCACCGGATAATGCGCATGGCCCAGGATCGCGGTGCGGCCCGGCTGGTGGCAGACGACGAAGAGGTCGGGCTGGCTGCCGTGCAGCAGCGCGAGCGAGACCGGCGCGTAGGCAGGGTGGAACAGCGAGCCCTGACCCTCGATCACGTCGAGATGATCCGGCGCGGCATCGGGGCTGAGCAGTTCGGCAGCGCCCGCGGCAAAGTCCGCGACCACCGCGTCGATCGCGATGCCCGAGCCCGCGATCATGATCCCGGTCTGGCCGCTGGCCCGGAACGTCGCGTCGATGCCGCGCGCGACAAGGCCCCGCGCAATGGCAAGCGCGGTGTATTTCTTGCCGAGCGCGCAGTCGGTGCCGACCGTCAGCAGACGTCGTCCGCTGCGCTTGTGCCCGTTGGCGATGGGCAGGCGAGGGGGCGGTACGCGAAGGTCGATGAGATGGCGCCCGAGCCGCGCGGCGGTGCCCTGCAGCACGGGAATGTCGGCAAGGCGCGCGTGCATTCCGGCCACGATGTCGAGCCCAGCCTCCAGCGCTTCGACCAGGGGGGGCAGCCAGGAAGGCGGGATCACGCCGCCCTGGTTGGCGACGCCGATCACCAGCGCCCGAGCCCCGCGTGCGGCGGCTTCGGACGGCGTCAGGCGCGGCAGGCCGGTGGAGACGGTAGCGGCGGCCAGGGCGTGTTCGGCGATGCAGCGATCGCCCGCCCAGTCGCGCAGACCGAACGCGGTCTTGGCGAACCCCGCCTCGGTCGTATCGCCGAGGAACAGCAGGTACGGCGAGGGCAGCGCATGGCCGCCTGCGCGCGCCGCGACCGTGGTATCGACTTCAACCGCGATGGCCATGGCTCAGAACCCCGCTCCGAGCGTGACGCCGAACGTGCGCGGCCGGATCAGGCCGACACCCGCGGCGCCGTTCGGAAGGCCGCCGCTGTAGTCGGCGCTGGTGACGCCGCGCACGTCGGCGAGGTTCTTGGCATAGACCTCGACCGAGAAGCGACCGAAATCGACGCCCGCGCGAAGGTCGACCACTTCGTAGCTGGGCAAGGTGATCTGCCGCCCGAAGGTGGCGAGATAGGCGGGGTTGTAGTTGCCGCTCTGCTTGCCGAGCAGGCGGATCGAGCCGCCGACGAAGGCCGTGGCGTCGTTGCCCAAGGACCACTCGTAGTCGCCGTTGAGCGCGACCGACCACTTGGGCACGAAGGGCAGCGCGTCGCCCTTGCGACCGCCAACCGCGATGGGATCGGTGTCGTCGGACAGGCGCGCGTCGGTATAGGCGCCGTTGAGCGAGACGGTCAGGCCCGCATCGGGTCGCATCGTTGCGGTGAACTCAACGCCGTCGCTCTTGGCGGATCCGCCATTGGTGTTGACGCCGTAGTCGTTGACGACTGCGTAGAGCTGCACGTCCTTCCAGTCGATGTGGAAGGCAGTGACGTCGATCGCGAACGTGCGATCGCCTGTCTCGGCCTTTACGCCGATCTCGTAGCTGATGAGCGAGTCCGAATCGTAAGTCGACGGCGTGCCGGCCGGCGCGCCGGGCGGCAGCAGGTTGGGGCCGCCGGGGCGGAAGCCCTTCGCCGCGCGGGCGTAGATCGCGGTATGCTCGCCGATCTTGAACTTGGGCGCGACCGACCAGGTGAACACGTCTTCGGATGATTTCGCGCTCAGTGCCTCAGGCGCCAGCAGGCCGGTGCCGCCCTGTGACGCGCTCTGTGAATTGTGGCTGTAGCGGCCGCCGAAGGTGAGGTCGAAGCGCTCGCCAAAGTGGAGGGTGCCGTTGGCGAAACCGGCGAATTCCTCGTACTTCGAACGCAGGAAGATGTCGGCGAGCAACGGGAAGCCGACCATCGGCGTCGTCGTGCCGGGATCGTAGGCTTCCAGCACCTGCAGGATCGCGCCCTTCTCGTGCGTGTAGTAACCGCCGACCATCCAGTCGAACATCCTCTCGCCGCTGGAGGACAGGCGCACCTCCTGCGTCACGCGCTCGACATTGGTGTCCTGCGGCTGGCCGATGTCGCCGAAGGCGGTGCCGGTTTCGGGATCGTAGAGCCCCAGCAGCGAACCGTAGAGCACGGTGTTGTCGTCGCGAAGGTGCTGCTTGAGCGTACTGTAGCTGGTCGACGACAGCAGCTGCGCAAAGCCGAGGTCGGCGCTGATCGTGCCGTTGTAGAGACGGTACGCGATGTTGGTGTATTCAGGCACGAACTGCGACTGGCTGAGCGTGCCGTAGAGCGGCTTCAGCGTCTGGGGGTCCGCCTCGACCAGCGTCGACGCGTCGGTGTTGAGGTTCTGGAGCACGGCGGTCAGGCGGATCGAGAACGCCTCGCTTGGCTTGAATTGCGCGGAGATGCGGCCGCCGTAGCTCTTGCTGTCGTTGATGTTCTTCTGGACGTCCGAACCGCCGGTTCCGATCGAATCGATGAACCCGGCGTAGCTGCGATAGAAGCCCGAGGCGCGGACCGCGAGGCTGTCCGAAAGCGGCACGTTGACCAGCGCGGAGCCCATGTAGGACGCCTTGCCGCCCTTCGCCGTCTCGGCGCTGCCACGGGCGCGCATCTCGAACCCGTCCGTGCTGGGCTCGCTGGTGACGAACTTGATGACGCCGCCCAGCGAACTGGCGCCGTAGAGCGTGCCCTGCGGCCCGCGCAGCACTTCGAGGCGGGCGACGTCGAACGTGTCCAGCTCGCCCGAGAGGATGCCCGAGTTGACGAGGCCGCTGGACGATCCGAACGGCGTCTCGTCGATATAGGTTGCGACCGTGGCGGAGACGCCGCCGGTGTTGATGCCGCGCAGGACCACGCGCGCTTCGCCGGGATTGCTCTGCGAGACCTGCAGGCCGGGGATCAGCTTCAGGTAGTCCTGGAAGGTGATCGCCTGGTTGCGCTCCAGCGTGTCGCCGTTGACGACCGAGACGGACTGGGGCACGTCGAGCAGCGCCTGCTCGCGCTTCTGCGCCGTGACCACGATCTCCTCGGAGGCGGGGCGGGCGCTGTCCGGAGCATCGTCGTCCGCGCGGGCGGTGCCGGCAGTGAGCAGCGCAGCCATGCTGGCGGATATCGACAAGGCGAGCCGAAGTGTCTTCATCGCGTGTGTCCCCCCTATGGAACCTGTTCGATCCTGACCACCCGGACGGCGTTGGATCGATCTTGATATGAAAATTATTGTCTCAATCAGAAAAATGTCAATCGGATTCGCGCTATCCGGCCGTGCGAGCGTAACTATCGATCAGCCGCAGCAGCAGCGCGGCGGCTCCGGCGATGGCGGCGAGCAGGAGGAAGTAGGCGGAGTGCGCCATGCCGCTCCACAAGGTGCCGACGAGCCCGGCGAACAGGCTCCCCGCGAATGTCGCCAGATACCACGCCGCGACAGTCGTCGTGCCGAGGCCCTCGGGTGCGAGGCGGGCGAAGAGGCCGAGCCCGGTGGGCAGGATGAACAACTCCCCGAAGGTCAGGATGGCGAAGAACAGTGCGAGCCACAGCCAGTGCGCCGGGCTGCCCGCCGCCTCCAGCATCGCCAGCAGCAGGTAGGCGCCGCCCACCACCAGCGCGCCGAGCGCCATCTTGCGCGCGGGGCGTTCGATCCGCCCCGCCTCCGCCCGGCGACGCCACCACGCGAGCAGCGGTGGCGTCATCAGCATGACCAGCAGCGGGTTGAGCGACTGGAACCACGTCATCGGGATCATCGCGGTCCCGGCGCGGCGATCGACCCCCGCGTCGGCCCAGAGCGCGACGGTATTGCCGACCTGCTCGTAGGCGCCGCGGAACACGGTCACCGCCAGCGCCACGGCGACGAGCAGCAGCAGGGTGTTGCGGGGGAAGCGGGCGCGGGGGGCGGCATGGCGCTCCACCGCCGGATGCCGTGCCTGCTCGGGCAGGTAACGCTGGCCCCACAGGTAGATGCAAAGCCCCGCGACCATGCCGATGCCGGCCGCGCCGAAGCCCCAGTGCCAGCCGTAAAGCTCGCCCAGCGTCCCGCAGATCAGCGGCGCCAGGAAGCCGCCGATGTTCACGCCGACGTAGTAGACGTTGTAGGCCCAGCCGACGCGCGGGTCGCCCGGTTCGTAGAGGTCGTCGATCTGGCTCGGCAGGCTCGGCAGGAACAGGCCGTTGCCGATGGCGATCGTGCCGAGCGCTACGTAGAACAGCGGCTCGAACGTCATCATGAAATGACCGAGCGCCATGACCGAACCGCCGATCACGATCGCCCGCCGCTTGCCGAGGAAGCGGTCGGCGATGACGCCGCCCAGGATCGGTGTGAAGTAGGCGCATGCCGTATACGTCCCGTAGACCAGCGAGGCATGGCCCTGACCCAGCATCAGCTGCCGGGTCATGTAGTAGACCAGTAGCGCGCGCATCCCGTAGTAGGAGAACTGCTCCCACATGTTGGTCAGGAACAGGACCGTCAGGCCCTTGGGCTGTCCGAACCAGGTCCCCCCGCTCGTCGTCATGCCGCGCCCGATCCCCAGACTTCCGGCCCGGAAAACAGCGTGCCGTCGGCGTAGATAACGGAGGGCGCGCGGTCTTGCGCAAGGAACGTCGGCCCATCGAGGTCGACGAGGTCGGCCACTTGCCCCAGCACGAAGCCCGGCGCGGTGGCGAGGCTGGTGCCCACCATCGTGCCGACCATCACGCCCAGCCCCAGCTCGCGCGCGGCGGCGGCCATCAGCAGCCCCTCGGTCAGCCCGCCGCACTTGTCGAGCTTGATGTTGACGACGTCGAAGCGACCTTTGGCCCCCGCGACGTCCGCCAGCGAGACGAGGCTCTCGTCCCCCGCAATCGGGATCGGTGAATTGAAGCCCTCCAGCTCCGCCTCGGCCCCTCGCGGCAGCGGCTGTTCGAGCAGCGCGACGCTGTGTTCGGCCAGCGCCGCCGTCAGTGTCTCGAGGTCCCCGCGCGCGAAGCCCTGGTTGCCGTCCACGCCGAGCCACACGTCCGGCCGCGCCGCACGGATGGCCGCGACGCGGGCAATGTCGAGCGCCAGTTCGCCGGTCAGTTTGACCTTGATCGAGCGCGCTCCGGCATAGCTCACGGCCTTCGCCGACATCGCCTCCGGCGTGTCCGCGCCGATGGTGAAGGTGGTGACGATCGGCAGAGGCTCGGGCAAGCCCGCGAGTGCCCATACCGGCTTTCCGGCGCGCGCTGCCTCCAGTTCCCACAGTGCGGCGTCCACAGCGTTGCGGGCGCCGCCCGGCGGCATGATGTCGCGCAAGTCCTCGCGGCTCACGCCCGCTTCGATCTCGGTGCGCGCCGCCTCGATGGCGGCGCGCATGTGGGCGAGATCGTCGCCGAGGTAGTAGACGCCCGAGGCCTCGCCGCGCCCCCGGTGCGTCCCATCTTCGAGCGTGGCGACGAGCACGTCGGCCGTCTCGAAGACATAGCCGGAGATACGGAACGGCTCGGCCAGCCGCAGCGTCTCGGTCTCGACGGTCAGGCGCATCAGTAGTTCACCGAGAACGCGAGCAGGTGGAAGGCCAGCGCCACATACAGGATCACGAGGCCCGAGAGCAGCACCGCCACGCTCCACAGCTTCGCGGGCCAGCGGCGGCCGTCGCGCCAGGTCAGGCAGGCGTTCCAGCCCGCGACGAGGACCATGCCGAAGAACGCCACCACGCCCGCCGCCTTGAGGCTCCACAGCATCCAGTCGTTGCCGCTGGAGAGCATGTCGAGGTCGGAGAACATCGCGATGACGAGCCCCGTCCAGCCGCCCAACGTCGCCAGCGTCAGCAGCGCCATCAGGCGCGTTGCGCGGTAGGCGGCGCGGGCGCGGCCCTCGACCTTGAGGACTGCGGCGAAGCGCCAGCGGGTGAAGGCGGCGACCGGCCACGACAGGAAAGTCAGCAGCAATACCGCGAGGCTCGCGTAGATCGCCGGCATGATCCACGCCGCCGATCGCGACGCGGGCACACGGTCGTACATCGTGAAGGGCGAGATCATGTCGAAGCTCCAGCGCACGACCTTGCCGTCCACCACTTGCGCGGCGAGGCGATCATGCCCGAAGCGGGCGCGCCAGACGAAGGGCGAGATCTCGTCCCACTTCTGCGGGGCGCCGCCGGGGCCGTGCAGCGCGGGCACTAGCAGGCCGCCGTCCTCGTCCACGGTCACTTCGGTCTGGCCGAACAGGTTGAGCACGTCGACGAAGTTCGAGTGGCCCCGGCGGCTGGCATCCCACAGGCCGGACATCATCCGGGCGTGCTCGGCGGCGGTCTTCGCATCGACCCGGCCGTCCTTGCCCGTTGCGGCGAAGTAGCGGTCGGCAAAGTCCTGGAACATCTGGCTGCGCACCAGATGCGCGCCGCCCTCCTTGCCCGCGCTGTTGAACGAGACGTAGAAGCCCACGCCTTCGCGCATGAATAGGTGCAGCGAGGTGTGGAAGTTCTCGGTATCGCCAAGGTGCGCGATGACCTGCCGGCCGTTGATGTTGGTCTCGAAGAAGCCCAGTTCCATGCGGTTGAGCGGCGGAATCAGTGAGCGTGGGTTGACCTTGCCGAGCGGGCTGTCGTGCATCATCGCCGCCGTCTCGGGACGCAGGATGCCCCGGCCGTTCTGGAGGTGTGCGATCATGAACTTCGCCATGTCGAGCCCGGATGCGGAGAGCGAACCGGCAGGCGCGGGCACGACCACCTCGAACGCGTCCGCAGGCTGTGAAGCGCGCGGATAGCCGATGGCGGAAAGCGGGCGCAGGCTCGGCTGCAAGGGCTGGCGGAAGCTGGCGGTCTTCATGTCGAGCGGCTTGAAGATGCGGGCCTCGACATAGTCGTCGAAGGGCATTCCGGACACGCGCTGGACCACGTAACCGGCCAGCGTCGTCGCCCAGTTCGAATAGGCCGGGGTGGTTCCGGCATCGAAGATGCGCGTCGGCACCCAGCGCTTGAGGTAGACGTCGATCGGGATCGCGCCGTCCTGCCGGTAGGTGATGAGGTCCTTCATCGCCTCTTCGAACCCGGCGGTGTGCGTCAGGATCTGGCGCATCGTCACCGGCTTGCCATCGCGGGGCGGAATCTTGAAGTCGAGGTAGGTGTTGACGTCCGCGTCGAGGTCGATCTTGCCCGCCTCGACCTGCTGCATCACCGCCGTCCACGTCACCAGCTTGGACACCGAGCCGGGGCGGAACAGGGTTGTGGGGGGGTCGACGGGCTTGCGCCTGGCGATATCGGCATAACCATAGCCGCGCGCGGCGATGACCTGTCCGTCCTTCACCACCGTCACCACGGCCCCGGCAAGGTCGTTGCTGTGCAGCGCGAAGGGCATGTAGCCGTCGAGCCAGCTGTCGAGGTCGGCGGCGGTCAGGTCACGGGCGCCGGTGGGGGCGCCAAGGGGCTTGGTCGGAGTCGCGACCGCCGGGGTCTGCTCGGTGGGCGAGGGGGCACTCGGCACTTGCGCCAGCGCAATGCCGCCGACGGTCAGTAGCGCGCACGCGGCTATGCCCTTGGACCGCCTCGAAAGTCGCCGCCAGAATGATCCCGTGTTCCCCATTGCCCATCCTTTCGCATCTCCCCCGTTGCACCCCGAGCAATGGGGCGATACTATTGGGGAAAGGTGTTCCAATTAGGACGATGTTATCCTGATTGGAAAATTCGTCAATGGTGCTGAAAGGAATGCCGGGTGCCGACCTCGCCGCCGACTTTGGGAGCATTGCTGCGCGGTCTGCGCTCGAGGGAGGGCTGGACGCTCAAGGAGATGAGCCAGCGCAGTGGAATCCCGGTCTCCACCCTCTCCAAGATTGAGCATGACCGCCTCACGCTGACCTACGACAAGCTGCAGTCGCTCGGGCAGCGGCTGGGCCTTCGGATGTCCGAACTCTTCGCCGAGCCGGGCGAGGACGTGACGCAGCCCGTCACCGCGCGCCGCAGCCTTGGCGATCTTGCCAGTTCGGTGCGGGTCGAGACGGCGAACTACGACTACTACTACCTCTGCACCGAACTGCGCCGGAAGCGGATGATCCCGGTGGTGACGAAAATCCGCGCGCGCTCGGCCGAGCAGTTCGGCGATCTCGTGCGCCACTCGGGCGAGGAGTTCATCTATGTCCTGAGCGGCAGCATCGTGGTCGAGACCGAATTCTACGATCCGGTCGTTCTTGAGGCCGGGCAGTCGCTCTACATAGATTCGAGCATGGGCCACGCCTACCTCGCCGCCGAAGGGTGCGAAGAGGCCGAAGTGCTCGGTGTCATGTCCAGCGCGGACGACACGCTGATGGAAGCGATGCTGCACATCCACGAAGAGCAGCGCCAGAACGCCGCGCCGGCCAACGAGGACACCCCGCCATCCCCGCGCCGCCGCGCGAAAGGAGTATGATGATCCAACCGCTGCCTGCTCTCGTCATGCTGTCGAGCCTGGTCGCCGCGGCGCCCTCTTTCGCGGCCGCGCCCGACGCGGACTTCGCCGCGCGCGTCGCCAAAGTGCTGCGCTCAACGCCGCTCATCGACGGGCACAACGACTGGCCCGAAGCCCTGCGCGAGAACGAGGGCGACAAGCGCTGGGATCTCGACCTGACCGACCTTTCCGCCACGCCCGGCCGCTACAACACGGACATCGCGCGGCTGCGCAAGGGCATGGTCGGCGGGCAGTTCTGGTCGGTCTGGGTTTCACCCGATCTGCCGGGCGACGAGCAGGTAATCCAAACGCTCGAGCAGATCGACCTCGTGCGCTCGATCGTCGGACGCTACCCGCAGGCCTTCGTGCTGGCCCGCACCGCCGCCGATGTTCGCCGCGCCCATGCCTCGGGGCGCATCGCCTCGATGATCGGGGTGGAAGGCGGCGGGCAGATCGACGGCAACCTGTCGATCCTGCGCACTTACGCGGCGCTGGGTGCGGGCTACCTGACGCTCACCCATTCGCGGACGATCGACTGGGCCGATTCCGCCACCGACAATCCCCGGCACGGCGGGCTCACCGACTTCGGCAAGCAGGTGGTGCGCGAACTCAACCGGCTGGGCATGCTGGTGGACCTCGCCCACGTCAGCGAAGGCGTGATGCGCGATGCGATCGCGGTGTCGAGCGCGCCGGTGATCTTCTCGCACTCCAGCGCGCGGGCGGTCGACGACCATCCGCGCAACGTGTCGGACGACGTCCTGCGACTGCTCAAGGCCAAGGGCGGCGTGGTGATGGTGAACTACGCGACGCCTTACGTGTCCGACGCCTATCGCCGCTGGGCGGCGGATTCGGCGGCGGAGAAGACGCGCCTCAATGCGCCGCCATTCGGCGGGCTCGACATCGGCCAGCCCGAGAAGGCTGCCGCCGATTACGCCGAGTGGTTGAAGGCCCACCCGGCGCCGCGCGTCACGCTGAGCGAGGTCGCGGATCATATCGAGCATATCGCGAAAGTCGCCGGGGTTGATCACGTCGGTATCGGCTCGGACTTCGACGGCGTAGGCAACCAGTTGCCTGAGGGGCTCTCGGACGTATCGACCTATCCGACACTGCTGGCGGAGTTGATGCGCAGGGGCTGGAAAGACCAGGACGTGGCAAAGCTGGCAGGCGGAAACCTGCTGCGGGTCATGGAAGCCGCCGAGCGCGCCGGCACCGTCCGACCAACAGAGAAGTATTGACGCATCCCGACGCCTCGGATGACCGTTAGGGGAACGTCAAACTTACCGTCGCACCAAAAAATTGATTGGAACAGGCCCTCTGGCTCTGGACCAATGCGAAACGCAGGTTTCTTGGATATGCCTGTCTGAGGCCGACATTCTGAACAATCCCAACCCAAAGTGTTTCACTCCGTGTGATAGACGACCCATTCTTTCCGTTCCTGAGCCAGATTTCGATCCCCAGGTCCGGACCGGCAGGTATTTCGACGGCCGTCGACCACCTTCCGCCGTTAAGCGGCGATGGCATGAACGTCCGCTTGTTTCGCGACCTGCCGTTCTTCGCTCGTGGAGTTCCCCGGCAGATGAAGACTTCCGGCAAGGGCAATGCCGCAGTTGAGAAAGCCTGTCGGTTTCATCCACTGTCCTTTTACCGCCAACGCCCGGAGGTCACAGGCCACCATTACTGGTGGCCTGGTTCTTAAGAAAAGGCAGGCTTTCGGTCGGGTGTCCGGTCAGAGCCAGCACCGCGTTGGCGACCGCCGGCGCAATCGGTGTAACGCCGGGCTCGCCCATGCCGGTCGGTTTGTTGGCAGACGGCATGATATGCGTCTCGACGTGCGGCATCTCGTTCATCCGCATCACCGGGTAGCTGTCGAAATTGCGTTCCTGGACGATCCCGTCCGTGAGTGTGACCGCGCCGAATAACGCGGCAGAAAGACCGAAGCCGATCCCGCCTTCCATCTGCGCCGCGATCTGGTCGGGCGCGACGGCGAGTCCGCAGTCGACCACGGCGACGACGCGGCGCACCACGGGGCGTTCGCCGTCCAGACGGACCTCCGCAACCTGACCGACAAGGGTTCCGAACGCCTCATGGACGGCCATGCCGCGCGCCCAATCCGGCTCGATCGGCTTGCCCCAGCCGGCCTCGCGGCACAGCCGGTCGAGCACTGCCAGCCGGCGCGTATCTCCCGCCCTGCGATACAGAGCGCGGCGATAGTCGGCCGGATCGCGTCCGGCCCGGCGCGCGAGCTGGTCGATGCCATGCTCCATCACCATCGCCGTGTGCGAATGGCCGACCGATCGCCAGAAGGTGACCGGCACGGGGAAGGAGGGCGTGTGGATCTTGCCATCGACGGTGGTGGCGGTCGAGAAATAGGGCGAGTCCGTGATCCCTTCCGTGGCCGTGAAATTGGGCCCGGCCGGCAATAGCCCCTGACACACGCTGTGAAACCGCCAGCGCGCGGGAAAGCCATCGGGGCGCAGCTGGACGGAGACGCGGTGATGCGACATCGGCCGGTAATAGCCCGCCGCCATCTCGTCCTCGCGCGTCCACATCAGCTTGACCGGGCGACCGCCCGTCCGTTGGGCGATCCGCACGCATTCGACCAGATAATCCGAGGTGAAGAGCCCGCGCCGCCCGAACGAGCCGCCCGCCGGCACTACCTCGATATCGACCTTGCCGGGAATGGTCCGCGCGGTCAGCGCCGCCTGAACCTGATCGACGGTGACGAGATGCGCGCCCGAGGTGATCCTGACGTCCCAGCCATCGACCTGGGCCACGCAGTCCATCGTCTCCATCGGCGCATGGGCAAGGTAGGGAAAGTCGAAGGCGAACTCGGCGATCGGGCCGTTGAACGGCGCCTCCGCATCCTCGCCCTTCATCGCGAAATCGGCTGGTTCGACATCGCAACGCCCGGCGGCAATATCGTGATACCAGCGCACAAGGTCCGCGCTCGAACGCGTCTCGGCTTCGCTGTCGTCCCATTTGAGGCGAAGGGCGTCACGGCCCCGCCGCGCGGCATAGGTCCCCTCCGCCACCACCGCGACGCCGCTCTCGATCGCGAACACGTCGACCACGCCCTTGATCTTGCGAGCGTCAGTCGCGTCGAACCGCGCCAGCCTGCCCCCGAAGCGCGGGCTGTGCGCGACCATGGCCACGAGCATGTCGGGCCGCCGGATGTCCTGACAATAGACCTGCGCGCCCGTGCTTTTGGTCAGGCTGTCCTTGCGCCGCACCCGGTCGGTGCCGACCAGCAGAAAATCCTTGGGCTGCTTGAGGGTCGGCTCTTGCGGCGTGGCCTGACGCGCAGCATCGGTGAGCAACTCTGCGAAGCTTGCCGATCGACCAGAGCCAAGATGCGAGACCACCCCGTCGCGCACCTCGATCTGGCTGCGCGGAACATGCCAGCGCAGCGCAGCCGCCGCGACAAACATGGCGCGGGCCGCCGCGCCGGCCTTGCGCATCGGTTCGAAGTTGGAGGCGATGGCGTTGGACCCTGCGGTCATCTGCACGCCGTAGGCCCGGAAATTGCCGCGCGAATCAATGACGCGCACGCGGTCCCAATCCGCGTCGAGTTCCTCGGCGATCAGCGCGGCGAGCCCGGCATGGATGCCCTGGCCGATTTCCTGCTGCTTGTTGACGATCGTCACCCAGCCATCGGGCGCGATGCGGATGAAGGGGCCAAAGGCGCTCGGCTCGGGATCACGGCCGCCGCCGCTCAGGATCGCGCCACCCAGTTCCATCGGATGGGTGACGCCATAGCCGACGACGAGTGCGCCGCCGAGCAGGCTCCCGCCAAGAATCATCTTGCGGCGCGTGAGGCGCAGGCCGCGCCGTGGCGTCTCCGTCTCGCTCATGCACGGCTCCTTTCGTGAAGGGGGATCAGGCGGGGCATCGCGCGCCCGTTTCGAGCCAGGCCTTGATGAGTTCGCCGAACTGCGCCTGGCTCCCCGGCGCGGGCGTGCGCTCGCCACCCGGATGCCAAGCCCAGCCGACGAGTTCGTCCTGCGCCATATGGTGCAGCAACGCGTCGCGGCGCATATGCGAACGGGCAGGATCGAGCAGTTGGCGGCAGATGTCGCCCAGGCGTTTGCCCTGCCAGGCCATTTCCGGTGGGGCGAGCGCCCATTTGGGATTGCCTGGAACTCCCGAAGGCTCGGCATTGGCGTCGCCATGGCAGGTCGCGCAGCGCAGCAGCGGCAGCCCATGCCCGTCCTCACCGCGCAGCACCGCGGGGCTGTGCGGGCGCATCGCACCGGTCTGGGTCGGGCGATCGCTGCGCGGGTGGCAATTGAGGCAGCGCGGATGCTGGATCACGCGGCCCGCCTCTTCGAACAGCGCTACCGAGCGCGCAGTTGGATCGGCGATGGCGGCGAAGGCCGACACGGGTCGCAGGTCGACGCGCTGGACCTGGACACGTGCTGGTGGCAGCGTCTGGCTCTCCGGCAGTTCGCGCGGGCGCAGCAGGATCGCGAGTAGCAGTACAACGGCCGCAATGACCAGCGCCAGGATCGGCAGGCAGCCGAAGCGTCGGCGGCGCCGTTCGCTGCGCGGCCGGCGCCGCTTCACAGGTTCGCACCCCCGCTCGCCTGGGCTGCGTCGTGGATCGCGGCACGGATCCGGTTATACGTCGCGCAGCGGCAGATATTGCCGCTCATTGCGGCGTCGATTTGTTCATCGGACGGCGCCGGTACTGTGCGGAGCAGCGCCAGAGCGCTCATCATCTGGCCCGACTGGCAGAAGCCGCACTGCGGCACATCCCGCGCAACCCATGCGCTGCGCAGCGCATCTGCCTGCGGCCCGCTAATCGCCTCGATCGTCTCGACGGGAGTGTCTCCCACGTTATCCAGGGGCAGCGCGCAGGAACGCACGGGCAGACCTCCGACATGCACGGTGCAGGCGCCGCATTGCGCGGCCCCGCAGCCATATTTGGTGCCTGTCAGCTCCAGCGTATCGCGCAGGACCCAGAGCAGCGGGGTCTGGCCGTCTTCATAGACGTGATAGACCCGACCATTGACGGAAAGAACAAAAGCCATTGTTCAAGATTATCTCCGTGCGCGTGTCATGCGAACACCCGATCCTCCAGAAATGCTGCCCGATCCTGCAGCATTGCGGCTCAGAAGCGATAGGAGAGCATGAGCCCGCCGGCCGGTTGCCAGCGCCGCCCCTCCTCGACGACGGGGCTGTCGGCCATGTCGCCGACAAGATAGGTCGCGCCGGCACGCGCGATCACGCCCAACCGTTCGCTGAGCCAATAGCCCGCAGTGACGCCGCCACCCACGTCGCGGAAGCCCGATCCCGGCCGATAGGCGGCAAGGCCGCTTGTCGCGGCGCCAGCCTGGTCGATCCCAAAATAGGTGCGCGAATAGTTCGCATTGGCAAAAGTTGTTTGCAGATCAAACGAGACGAACATGTCCTGGTTCTGCATGGCGGCATAGCTCGCGCTCCCGGTCGCCAGCAGGCCGTCATGGGTGTTCGAGATATCGTGGACGAGCGAAAGCTCGAGCTGGACCGCGCCCTGACCGAACTGGTCACCGCCGATGCGATAGCCGACAAACCCGCCTGCCTCGATCGCAGTGTCGATCTCGGGGAGAAAGCCCAGGCGGCCATCGGCATCGTTGCGGGGGAGACGAAGGGCGACAACCGGGCCAAACGCAAAACGTGGATCGGAGACCAGGTCGACACGGACTCCCGGACCGCGGATTTGGAAGTTCACGCCGCTCCAGCGAATATCGGCGGTAGCGAAGGGGAGCGGGCGGACATCTCCCGATCCATCGAACTCAGGAACCACGCCGGCGCCGAGCGCCACCATGCCGTGGGGCGCGCCGTCATCGCGCGCGACCTGTTGGGCTTGCGCGTTCGTGGCCGTGGCCAAGGCGCAGGCGAACGGGATCAATGTCAAAAGGCGCATTCAAGTCTCCATGTCGGTCGGGAAGAATTGGGCCGCCGAAGGTGCCCGATGGTCGGGCTACTCCTCGGCGGCCTCTGGTCAGACCGATGGGCGGGGGCGGCCATGGTCCGAAGCGGGTGCGTAAGTGAGAAGATCCGGTGTGATGCGGCGATCGGCGATGCGCACCGCAAGCCCTGCCCCGATGCTTGCGACGGGGCCTATGAGAAGCCCGAGGCCCAGACCATTCGGGACGGCATTGGCGCTCGCCCAGTCGCTCACCATGCCGACGAACAACGGCGCCAAGGCGGGGCCGAACAGACCCGAGGTGATCAGCAGAAGGCTGGACGCCAGCGCCTGATGGCCGGCGCCGGCAATCAGATGGGCCGCTCCGAAGGCGCCGGGGAGCAGGAACGCGAACGACAGCATGCCAGGCACGAACAGCGCGATAGACAGCGCGCCATGGGGGGCGAAGAGCGCGGCCGCGGTCGTGAGCCCGGCGAGGATGAGCAGGATCGAGGGCGGCCCGAGCAGCCGCCCGTTGCCGCGTTGCACCGCGCGGTCGAACAGGCGGCCGCCAGTGAGCGTGCCGACGATCCCGATCGCGCCTTGCAGGAGGCCGAAGCTTAGCCCGACTTCGCTTGCGCTATAGCCGTGCGTGCGAATGAGGAATGGGGCGGTGAAGGAGTAGAAGGCGGCTGAAGCGAAGCCGAGTGCCACACTGCCCAGCATTAACCAACGAAAGGCCGGCACGGCCAGCAGCCTGCCGCTGGCGGCGCGCGCCGATTCGTTGTGCGCGAGCGTGGCCGCATGCGGCGGCGTCGGACCCGTGACCAGCCAGACAAGGCCGGCGAGCACTCCGCCGATCACACCGGCACCGACCAGCGCGATGCGCCATCCTAGGCTGTCGGCGATGGCCCCGCCAGCGGCGAAGCCGACCATCGTGCCGATCGGAATGCCCATAGAGACGATGGCGATGGCCATGCCGCGCCGTTTCGCGCCGATCCGGCGGGTGATGAGGGCATGGGCCGAAGGAATGGCGCCGGCTTCGCCGAGCGCGACGCCGAAGCGGGTCGCCGCAAGCAGCGCGAAGCTGCCAGCGATGCCGCCCAGCGCCGTCATCAGGCTCCAGACCAATATGCATGATACGAGAATGCGCCGCGGTGAACCACGGTCTGCGGCCCGGGCCAAAGGCAACGAGAGTAGCGTGTAGCAGACCGCGAAAGCGATCCCGGTCACCAACCCGATTTGGGTATCGCTGAGCGCCAGTTCGGTCTTGATTGTCTCCGCCAGGATGAAAAGCAGTATCCGGTCGACCTGGCAAAGTACGCTGACCAGAAACAATACAGCAAGAAAGCCCGCGGTGTGCCGCTTGATTATCAATGAAGGGATTGAGAAGGCGCTGTCATCTGACGACCACGCTAGTATGTCTGTTGCATTCTTAGCGGAGAGCGGCATTATAGAGGCACTCCTCGGCTGATTGGGACCATCAAGCTATAAGGAGTGTTCGATGAGCAGAATGCCGGAAACCGCAAGAATCTTGCCTTTTCCTACAAATGACGCCCGCGCGGTGCTGCCGCGTGCCTCGGAGAATCGTCTGCCGCCGCAATTGCGGGACAGCGTGCTCGCGCATGTAAATGCGCTCGGCGGCGGCGAAGGCCAGTTCCCCCTGCCGATGCCCGGCGTCAACGTGATCCGCGCCAAGCGCCACGTTCCAGCCAATCCACAGATCTACAAGCCGTCGCTTTGCATCGTGTTCGAAGGCCTCAAGCAAATCGAGTTCGGTGGCCAGTCGCTTGAATATGGCGTGATGGAATGTCTGATCGTCAACATGGAGATCCCGGCAACGGGGCGGATCGTCGGCTCCAGTCCCGATGAGCCCTTTCTCGGAATGGTCATCGAGTTCGACGCTGAGTTGCTGCGCAGCGTACTCGAACAACTGCCCAAGCCTCCCGCGCCCAGAAGCCATGACGGCCCAAGCCTGTTCGTGACCAAGATCGGCGACCAGCTTACTGATTGCCTGGTGCGGCTGATGCGAATGGCGCAGACGCCAGAGGCGGTGCCGATCCTCTATCCGGCGGTGATGCGCGAGATCTATTATTGGCTACTCACCGGTCCGCATGGCGGCGAGGTCAGCAAGCAGGTGATGCCCGAAAGCCATCTTGAGCGTGTCAGCCGGGCGATCCGGGTGATGCGCGTGAATTTCGCGCAAACGCTGCGTATCGAGCAACTGGCCGATATTGCTGGGATGAGCCCGTCCTCCTTCCATCAGCATTTCAAAGCGCTCACCTTGATGACCCCGGTCCAGTTCCAGAAGCAGTTGCGCCTGCTCGAGGCACGGCGGCTTATGATCGCCGAAGCCGCCAATGTGACCGACGCCGCCTATCAGGTCGGCTATGAAAGCGCCTCCCAGTTCAGCCGCGAATACAGCCGCAACTTCGGCATCGCGCCAAAGCGCGACGTGATGATGCGCCGGGCGCTGCTAGCCGAGGTCGGTGCGGGCTAGTCGGCAGCCCGGCTGCTGATGGGTCAGCAGCGATCGGTAGATAGGTCGATCTGCACCCGTTACTTGTCGACCTTCGTGCCGGCCCACTGCCAAGCGTGGTTGCCGAACATGAGCGGCGATGGCGGGTCGTCCTGCGATGCAAGCGTTGCGATCCGCGCGGCAAGCTGCTTCGGATCGCCGGGCCGGTCACGTCAGGCCGTGGCCCGGTTCGACGACCGTGACCTGCGGGTCGCAGCCGCGCTCCAGGGGTTCGGCGTCCTCTACATTCTGGAACATCGGGTAGCTGCGCCGATTGCCGATGGCCGTCTCATCTGTCTGCTCGAGACATAGTGCGAGCCGTTCGCCGGCTACCACCTCTATCACCCCATCGGGAGGGAACGACGGACTTCGAACTTTTCAAGGAGACGCTTCGAGCAAGTAAGGTCGGCAAGGGCTAGGCCAGTCGTTTAATCTCGCACGGCGATCTCGCGCAGCATGGCTATGTCTGCCTCACGGGCAGCGTCGCTCCAGTTTCGCAGGATCGTGCAGGTTTTTCCCGGCTTCGGGCATGCGGCAAACGGGCCCACGCTCTACCTCTTCATCAACCATCCAAGTTGACGAGAGGCACTGCCATGTCCCGCTGGACATCCGCCAATATTCCCCCGCAATACGGCCGCTCGGCCGTCATCACTGGCCCGGGCGGGCTCGGTTTCGAAACCGCGCTGGCGCTGGCGCGCGCCGGTGCGGAGATCATCCTCGCAGGCCGTAACCCGGCAAAGGGCGCGGAGGCGGCCAATGCCATCCGCGCCGCGGTGCCGTCCGCGACGATCTGCTTCGAACGTCTCGATCTCGCGGACCTGACTTCGGTTACCGATTTTGCCGACCGTCTGCACGAGCAGCGCAGCAGTCTCGATATCCTCGTCAACAATGCGGGCGTCATGCGACCGCCCGAATGGCAGGCTACCGCCGACGGGTTCGAGCAGCAACTGGGCATCAACTATCTCGGCCATTTCGCGCTTACCGGCCGGTTGATGCCGCTGCTCATGAATGGCGCCAGGGCGCGTGTCGTTACGCTTTCAAGTATCGCCGCCAGGCAAGGCGCGATTCATCTCGACGATATCAACGCGCAAGGCTGGTATGATCCGATGCCGGTCTATTGCCAGTCGAAGCTTGCCTGCCTGATGTTCTCGTTCGAACTCGAGCGCCTCAGCATGGCGCACGGCTGGGGGGTCTCGAGCATCGCGGCGCATCCTGGCGTCTCCCGCACCGACCTGCTCCACAATGCGCCGGGCCGGCGCAGCGCGATCGGCGTCGCCCGGTCGCTACTCTGGTTCCTGTTCCAGCCTGCAGCTCAAGGCGCATTGCCGTCCCTATTCGCGGCGACTGCACCACAAGCCAAGGGCGGTGGCTATTATGGCCCAGACAGTCTCGGCGAGACGCGCGGCCATCCGGTGCCCGCGAAGATTCCGCCGCAAGCGCTGGACCAGACGGTTGCCACGCGGCTGTGGGAGATGTCGCAGGAACTGACGGGTAATCCGTTCGCCCGCACCGTCCCACCAGCCTGAGCGTCGCGCCGATCCGCTACATCAGGCTTTCCTCGACCGCCTGATAGACGGTCCTGACGCTTGGCCGAAAACCCAGTCGCCGCGCAAGCGTGCCGTCGGCCTGCATGTACCAGGGATAGGCCAGCGGCTCCGCAGAGGGGGCCATCGCCTCGCCGACGAGTTCGCAAAGCTCGAACAGCGACATTGGTGCCTCATCGACGAGGTTCACGATCCGGCGGTCCATCGCGCCGTCGAGCGCGAGGGTTATGGCAACCGCTATATCGCGATGATGGATCATGCTCATTCGCTGCGCCGGGTGAAAGCCAGCCTGGACCGCAAGCTTGGGCAAGGTTTCGAGGTGCCCGTCGCCATCACCATAGACGAAGGAGAAGCGCAGGATCGACCAGGTGAGACCGCTGCTCTTGAGCGCGGCTTCAGCAGCAAGCTTGCTTGCGGGATAGGCTTGGACGGGCTCGGACCGGTCCGTCTCGCGTCCCGGGCGGCCGGCATCCTTGTCATAGACGAGGCTGGTGCTTGCCATGATGAGCCGCGCATCGGGAGCATGGGCCTTTGCCGCATCGATCAGGTTGCACGTCCCCTCAAGATTGCTTTTCCAGATTAGGTCGGTGTCCGGCGTGCGAAAGACCGCTGCAAGGTGGATGATCGTGCTCGCTCCCGTCAGCGCCTCCGCCAAAGTTGCAGGATCGAGCAAATCCCCTTCAACCGCCTGACAGCCATCGGGAGCCGCTTTCCCCGAGCGCAGCAGCGCCTTGCAGGGGACACCCTGCGCGATCAGCCGTGGCAGGAGGCGCGCGCCGACAAGGCCGGTCGCGCCTGTGATGAGGATTGTCATTGCGAGGGTCCTTTCCGGGACAAGGCGTCGAGCCGCTCGGTCGCGATGCGCAGCACCCGTGCTGCGGTTTCGAGATCGGCATCGTCGAACCCTTCGAAGGCGGTGTGATGGATGAGCGAAATCGGATCGGGAAGCGTCGCCCACAGTGCGGCGCCGGACTTCGTCAATTGCAGCCGTTTCTGCCGCTGGTCGATTTGATCGGGAATCTGTTCGACAAGGCCGGCGCGCACCAGCGCCCCGACCACGCCGCTCAGCGTTGCGCGTTCGATCTGCAGGATACGCAGCAGATCGCGCTGCATCGTCGGGCCGTCATGCGCCAGCTGGTAGAGGACGTACCATTGCGTCGATCCAAGCCCATGGGGGCGCAGCATCGTCTCCAGCACGGCGCGTCCGGCAAAATAGCTGCGCTTGGCCCAGGCCGCCACAGCGCCACGTTTCGAACTGTCGAGTTTGCTAGCCACCCAACAATATTGTTAGGTTCCAAACAAAAAGTCAATGCGAGGCGCCCCGGTTAAACATCCCCATCTGCGAAGCTTCCTTTCGAGACATAAGCTGCGATCCGTTCGGCGGTTTCGGGCATGATCGGATTGTAGACGACCATGGCCAGATCAGTGCGGCCGTCGACCGCAAAGGTGGAAAATTCGAGCTCGATCAAGCCGATCTTGCTGTGATGCAGCCGCTTGAGCCCGTCACCTTGGCCGGTAATGTCGTTGTCGTTCCACAGCGCCGCGAATTCTGGGCTCATGCGCGAAAGTTCCTTGGCCAACTGCGCAACCTCGGCGCTTGCGCCTGCACGGACGGCATCGGCGCGCAATCCTCCGACGACGAAGCGCGCGACCGCCTGCCAGTCGTCCTGCGCAGCACGCACATGTGCATTGCTGAACATCAGGCGCAGCACGTTGCGCTCGCCGGGCGGCAGTTTTCCGTAGTCAGTCAGCAGCAAGGCGGCCGCCTTGTTCCAGGCGAGCACATCCCAAGTCGGCGTCTTCACGATTGCGGGGCTGGTCGTGAGCGCATCGAGCACGCGCTGCAACCGCGGCGACACGCTGTCCGCATGATGATAGCGCACTTCCGGTGGCCGGCCGAGGCCAAGCATGAACATATGTTCGCGTTCGGCCTGGGTAAGCATGAGGCCCGAGGCGATCCGATCGAGCACGTCGGCCGAGGGCGCCCCGCCGCGCCCTTGTTCGAGCCAAGTGTACCAGGTCGGGCTGATATTGGCGCGCTGCGCTACCTCCTCGCGCCGCAGGCCGGGCGTGCGGCGGCGCCCGCGGGCAAAGCCGAAGCTGGCCGGGTCCAGCCGCGCACGGCGATCGCGCAGGAAAGCACCGAAGTCTTTGCTGTCATCCATCGGGGCATCCAGTTGAAGATTATACCATGATAAAGTCACTACTTTAGCACGATAGCTTATGCGCCGAGAGTGAGGGCCCAGCAATCATGGAGTGATGGCATGCGTGTCTTTCTAACGGGTGCTACAGGGTTTATCGGCGCAAAGGTGGCGCAGGAACTGATCAGGGCCGGCCATCAGGTGCTTGGCATGACCCGGTCGGATTCTGGCGCAAAAGCGCTCGCGATGATGGGCGCCGAGGTCCATCGAGCGGAGCTTGGCGACCTCGATGCTATGCGGGCAGGAGCAGCGCAGGCCGACGCCGTCATCCACACCGCCTTCGATCATGATTTCAGCCGTTATGTGGCCAATTGCGAGCAGGACCGTCGCGTGATCGGGGCGCTCGGTGCTGAACTCAAAGGTTCGGCGCGTCCCCTCATCATCACGTCTGCGGTCGGGATTGGCGAGCGGGGAAATAGCGAGCCAGCGATCGAGGCCGTACTCAACCTCGATCACCCGGTTCCGCGGATCGCATCCGAACTTGCGGGCAATGATGTGTTGGCGAGCGGCGTCGACGTTCGCGTGGTGCGCCTGCCTCAGGTGCACGACGATGTGAAACAGGGCCTGGTCACGCCTTATGTTGCGCTGTGCCGCGAGAAGGAAATGGTAGCTTTTGTCGAAGAAGGGGCCAATCGCTGGTCGGCCGCACCGGTCGCCGACGTCGCACGACTGTTCCGCCTGGCGATGGAAAGGGGCCAGGCAGGCGAACGCTACAATGCCGTCGCCGAAGAGGGTGTGCCCTTCCATCAGATCGCAAAGGCGGTGGGCAGAGGGCTTGGCAAGCCGGTGGTATCGATCCCCACCGAGGAGGCGCCAAGCTATTTTGGCTGGTTCGCCATGTTCGCAAGCCTGGATATGAGCGCATCGAGCGCATGGACCCGCAGCCGACTGGGATGGGAATCAACCGGTCCCGATTTGCTTGACGACATTGCACGAATGAGCTTCTTTTTGCCCTAGCGCTACTTTGAAGGCGTCCGCTTCTGCCGTAACTCGCCGTTCACCTTGCGCAAACCGGTCGGTTTTCTGTGCGCCCTGTGTCGCCGTACGGCGGCCCACTTCCGGCTTTCGGACGCGGCCATTCGGTCCGGCTTGGACAATTTTCACGTTTAACTATCGCGGGATACGCATCGAAACCCGATGTGGGACGTCGCGGAGTCAATCATTTCCGGGTGCCGCGCAGCCGGACGATAGCGTTGGCAGTAGTTCTCGGCGCACAAATGGGATCCGCCCTTGAGTACCTTTCGACCGATCCTGACCCCAGGATGGGCTGGGTCGAAGCTGTCACTCAATTTCGCGCCGCGCGGGTTTCTCGCCATGCAGCACGATTTTGACGCAGGAGCCTTTCTGGCGCCTCGCGGAGTTTGGCTCCACCAGTCGCTGGTCCACTCCCAAGTGTTGCCGATCATGTCGAAAAGGCCGTACCCGTTCGCCGGATATGTCTTGACCGGGGACGTGCGCTCCCACCCGTCGAGCATCTGGTTGGCAAAGGGGAACAGGCCCTGCCAGTAATTGGCCATCATCGCGCCGTCCGGAGCCAGGGTGTCGCCCCAGGCATAGTCTGCGGCTTCGAGGCCACCGCGTGCGGCGAATTCGAATTCCGCCTCCGAGGGCAGTTCCTTCCCGCTCCACCGGGCATAGGCTTCCGCATCGGCATAGGCGACCTGGACGACAGGATGGTCCCACAGCCCCAGGCTTTCGATGTCGCTGCCGGGGCCGAGCGGATGGCGCCAGTCCGCGCCGAATTCGAACCGCCACCAGTTGCCCGGGTTCGAGGTATCGACCGGGACCGGGCTCTTGTGGAAGACCAGCGACCCGGCGCGGTCCATGCCCGGCAGCATATCGGGGTAGTCCCTGGGGTCGGGCGCGATCTCGGCGACCGTCGTGTAGCCGGTCGCCTCCACGAAAGCCGCGAACTGTCGGTTGGTCACCGGAATCTCGTCGATCCAGTAAGCGTCGACGAAAACGCGGCGCAGCGGAGCTTCCTCGGGATAGAACCTGTCCGATCCCATCGTGAAGGTGCCTGCGGGAATCAGGACCATGCCCGCAGTCGATGCCGCTTCCACTTCCACTTCCACTCGTCCTGCTACCTCAGTCTGCCTTGGCAAGATCCCGCCCCATGTCCCCGAGGACGCCCCCGAGTGTCAACCGCAGTCTCGGGACAAGCGGTCAGGCTTTGCCCTTCGGCTTGGGCAGCGGCTTGGGTTTGGGCTGGCGGTCGAGCACGGCGTCGAGTTCCTTCACGACCTCGGGCTTGTCCGCCGCCATGTTGCGGGTTTCGCCCGGATCGTTGACGAGGTCGTAGAGTTCGAACACCCGCTCCCCCGTCTGGTCGTGGGTCCAGCGCACGAGGCGGAACTGCTCGGTGCGGATCGCCTGGCCCCAGCGATGCGGGCGGTTGTAGAAGTGGTAGGCGTAACCGCGCAGGCGTGTCGCGCCGTTCTCCAGCACGGGCTTCAGGCTGATGCCGTCCATCGGCTGCGGACCCTTGGGTGCAGGCAGCCCGGCCAGCGCGGCAAGCGTCGGGTAGATGTCGACCGTCTCGGCGGGCTGGCGGGTCGATGCGCCCTTCGCCACGCCCGGACCTGCGAAGATCAGCGGCTGGTGCGCCGCCTGCTCGTAATTGGTGTGCTTGGTCCAGATTGCATGGTCGCCGAGGTGATAGCCATGGTCGCCCCAAAGGACGACGATGGTATTCTCGGCAAGGCCGGTGCGCTCCAGTTCGTCGAGCACCTTGCCGATCTGCGCGTCGGTATAGCTGACGCCCGCGTAGTAGCCGTGGATCAGCTTGCGCTTGAGTTCATCGGGGTACTGCGCCTCGGGCGTCTCCGGCGGGACCGGGGTATAGGCGTTGATCTCTCCGCCGACCTTGCCCGCGAAGGCGGGCGCGCCTTCGGGCATACGCTCGAACTGCGGCATCGGCAATTTCGCCGGATCGTACATGTTCCAGTACTTCTTCGGCACCGAGAACGGCAGGTGCGGGCGCGCGAAGCCGACCGCGAGGAAGAACGGCTGCTTCGAGCCCTTCAGCGCATCGAGGCGGCCGATGGCATATTGCGCCGTCCGCCCGTCCGCATAGGCGTCGTCGGGCACGTCGGGGTCTTCCCAGGCGACGCCTTTGGGCAGCGTGCGCGAGAATTCCCAGACGTCCTCGTCAGGCAGTTCGAACTCGTTGAACAGCGCCTCCTCGCGCGTATGGCCCACCGCCAGCGCCTCGGGCGAGACGTATTCGATGACGTGATCCTTGTGCGGCGGGACGGAGAAGCTCTGCGGGTCGCCCACCGTGCCGTGGCCGATGTGGAAGACCTTGCCCATGCTTTCCGCGCGGTAACCCGCCTTCATGAAGTACTGCGGCAGCGTGACCGTGTTCGGCATGAAGTCGCGCAGGTTCATGCCGAAATCGTAGATGCCCGAGGACGTCGAACGCGCCCCGCTCATCAGGTTGAGGCGGCTGGGCGCGCAGACCGCCTGGTTGGCATACGCAAGGTCGAACCGCGTGCCGCGCGCGATCAGGCGGTCGATGTTGGGCGTGATGGCGGTCGGGTCGCCGTAGCCGTGGATCGCGGGCTTGAGGTCGTCGATCAGGATGAAGAGGATGTTGGGGCGAGCCGCCGCCTGTGCCTGCGATGCGACCGGAGCCTCCTTCGCGAAAGCCTGCGGCGCGCCGGTCAGCATCGTGAATGCCAGCAGCGAGGTGACGGCGCGGCGCGTTCTTCTGCCAAGGTTCATGCGCATTCCCTTTCGTATCTCATCCCGTCGACGACCCGTAGTCGCCCTTACAGCTTGCCCCGCACGCCGAACACGAAGCGGCGGTCGGCGGCGCGGTACTGCCCGATCGGGCCGTCCGCGAAGATGGCGCGCTCGATGCTCGGCTCGTTGGTCAGGTTGATCGCGGAGAAGGTGACGGCGAACCGGTCGTTCACGTCGTAAGAGACGCTGGCGTTCACCTGTGCGCGGTCGTCCTGATACCACGGCAGGTTGTTGCTGAGGTCGGTCGCCTCGGTCCGCAGGAACGGATCGCGCTTCGTATAGCGTACGCGCACGTTCAGGCCGTATTTTTCGTAGAACAGCGTGATGTTGTAGTTGTTCTTCGAAAGGTCGCGCAGGGGCAGGGGAAGCACCGCCGCCGTGCCGCCACCCGCCACGATGCCGGGCACGGTGAAGGTCGCGTCGCGCTTGCCGTCCTGATAGGTGTAGTTGGCAATGACGCCGAACCCGTCGAGGAACCCCGGCAGGTAGGTGAAGCTGTGCTGGAAGGCCACTTCGAGGCCCTTCAGCGTCGCGCCGCCCGCGTTCTGCGGCTGGTTCACGCCCACACACTTGCCGACGTTTCCGGTCAGGTCGACCGCCACCGGGTTGAAGATGCCGGTGGCGCAGTTGTTGGGATCGAAGGGGCCACGGGCAGGGTCGATGAGCGTGGGCGAAATCGCCACGGTCGTCACGAGGTCATGGTACTTCTTGTAGAAGCCGCCGATCGACAAGATCGAATTGCGGTCGAAGTACCATTCCACCGCCGCATCGAACTGGTCCACGGTCTGCGGCTTCAGTTCGGGATTGCCGGTGCCGACATAGACGTCGCCCACCAGCGGGAAGTTCACCGAAGGCGAAAGCTGCGCGAAGTCGGGACGGCGCATGGACCGGCCGTAGGACGCGCGCACGATGACCTTGTCCATCGGTTCGATGGAAAGCATCGCGCTCGGCAGCCAGTACTTGTAGTTCTTCCTGTCGACGATCTGTGAGATCACGCCGCTGGAGATCGCATTGCCGATGGTGGTCTGGTCGGTGCTGACCCAGCGCACGCCCGCGTTGCCGCGCACCGCCATGCCCGCGATCTCGGTATCGAGGTTCGCCTTGGCATAGAGCGCGACGGTCTTTTCCTTCACCCTGAAGCTGGCGGCATAGTCCTGCGGCGCCACCGGCAGAAGGCTGAAGGCTTCGCGCGCGGCAGTCGGATCCTGCGTCACCGATGCGGGCACGACGAAGCCGCCGATGTACTGGTATCCGGTGTCGGCGAAGACGTCGTCCTGGGCGATGTCGAACAGGTCGGGGCGCTGCGCGGCGCTGAAGCCGGGGAACGTGCGTGAAGCCTGCGTGAAGCGGTCACGCTTCGAATTGGACTGGTTGAGGCGGGTGCCGAACTCGATCGAGCGCAGCGGGCCAAGGTCCGCATCCCACTTCAGGTCGAGGCGCTGGGCGTTCTCGACGTTGCGGAACCGCGTCTCGTTGTCGCGCGCGATGAACGCGCTCCAGTAGGCGGGGTTCGCCTTGTTGGCCCACAGCGGACTCGACGGATCGGGCGCGAAGTAGAGCAGGTCGTCGGTCATCTCCAGGATCACCGGCGGGCTGATCTTGCCGCGTTCGTTGTTGAAGTTGGGGCCGGTCGGATCGCTGTACTGCGACACCATTTCGAAGCCCGCCTCGTCGCTGGTGGACCCGGCGCGGCTGGCCTCGAACTTCACGTTGAGCGCACCCCTGGTCCATTCGCCGCCGGCAGCCGCGATGTAGCTTTCGGTGAAGCGGGTGGGGCTGTTGTTGCGTGAGCGCAGGCGGGTGTCACCCACGAGGCCGCTGGTCATCAGGCTGTAGTCGAACCCGCCCGAACTCATCGGGTCGATCTGCGCCTGCGAGAGATAGGGCAGTTCCGAGATGTCGCTGGGCTGGTGGAAGAAGACGCCGTATTCCGCGCCCGTCACCGACTGGTCGATGTACGTGCCGTCGACGAAGAGCTTGAGCTCGGGAGATGCCTGCCACTCGATCGAGCCGGTGAGCGACTTGTTCTCGCGGTCGCGCACGGTGTTGAACTGCTGCGCGTAGTTGGGGCGCAGGTACGGATCGCTGGTGCCGTCGCCGTCCAGGTCCACCGTGGTGCGCGCGGCGTAGCGCACGTTCAGCGCATCCTCGCGTACGGTCTGCTTGCTGTAGCCGGCGGACAATACCACACCGATCTCGCCGATGCCGGTGTCGAAGCTCTTGCCGAAGACGGCGGAGATGCGCGGATTGTAGCTCTCGGAATACTCGGCATATTCCATCTCGGTGCGGATCGAGGCGATCGGTGCCTTGAGGCCGAGGCCCTTGTAGGTGCGCAGGTCGACGATGCCGCCCACCGAACCTTCAAGCTGGTCTGCCGTCGCCACCTTGGTCACCGCGACCGAGGCGATAAGCTCGGCCGGAACGTCGCCGAAGCTGATGCCGCCGCGGCTGTCGCCCGAAGGCGTCGTGGCCCGGCCGTTGATGAGCACGAGGTTTTGCGAAGAGCCGCGGATCGAAACGTTGCTGCCCACGCCCTGCGCACGGTCGATCTGGATGCCTGAGATGTTCTCCAGCACTTCGGCAAGGTTCTGGTCCGGCAGCTTGCCCACGTCGTCGGCGTTGATGACGTCGACGATGTTCACGGTGTTGCGCTTTTCGCCCAGGGCGTTCGCCAGCGATGCGCGAATGCCGGTTACGACGATGTCCTGGCCCGCCTCGGGTTCCGCAAGTGTCGTCTCGGTGCCGTTCTGTACACCCTGTGCGCACGCCATACCGGCGTTGAGCGCGGCAAAACCGGCTCCGAGCATGAGGATGCGACGAGTGCCCCTGGAATTCAGCATCAAACTTCCCCCATTTCCGACACCGGGATGCGGCGGTCGGTGAATGCCGGCTACTCCCGTTGTCGGGTTGTGGCGCAGCCGTTGCGGCCTGATAGGCAACGGAAAGAACGGGCGTCAAGTATTAATATTATAAATAGTAGCTCTTGAGCGCGCACTTTCGATCCCGCTCTAAATGGCGCTTTTCCGTCATATTGGCCTGTCACTTACCGCTGGCGTCGAGGCGCGGAATGCCGATCGCCTCCAGATCGCCGATGTCGATGGGCACTAGACCGAAATGCATCCGCCACGGGGCGGTCACGTCGTTTCCGAACATGGTGTACCAATACCGGCCCTCCTTGTCCCTGAACGGCGTCCCGTGCCCGCCATGCGGCGCCCCGATCCGGCGCTGGCTGTACGGCCCCATCAGGGTCTTCGAGGACGCATACATCATGTCGTAAGTGCCGTGCGTACGCAGCGGCCCGTTCCATTCCGCGCCGGTGAGGAAATAGACGCCGCCGACCTTGATGAGTGCATTGCCTTCGTAGCCCACCGCGTCGCCATCCACGTCCACCAGCTTGCGCACCGGTCCGTCGAAGCCGCTGCGCGCGGCGTTGAGTTTGCCGATCCTGCCCCCGCCCCAGAGCATGTAGAAGCCGTCCTCATCCTCGAACGGGAAGCCGTCGATTCCTTCGACGAGAAAGCTCTTCGCGGTGTTCGTATAGGGCCCTTCCGGCTTTCCGCTGGTCGAGCGGTAGAGCCAGGTCTTGCCGCCGACGCCGCGTTCCATGACGGAAAACGCAAGGTAATAGGTCTTGTCGCGCGCGCTCCAGTGGATTTCTGGCGCCCAAAGTTCGGCGACATGGTCCTTGAAATCGTAACCCATGCCTTCCCAGTGGAAGACGAAACCTATGTCTTCCCAGTGCTCCAGATCGGCAGAACGCCACAGTTTCACGCCGCCGTCCGGGCGCTGCTTGCCGAAGCCGCCGAGCGTGCCCGCCAAGTAGTAATTGCCGTCGCCGCCCAGCGTGACCGATGGGTCGCGGATCGTCTCGCTGGTGACGAGCGGGTGGCGGGAGGCGACTGCGCTGTCCTCGGTAATGACGGCGGCGGCCTGCCGCAGCCGGCCGTCGGGTGCGCGTTCCAGCGGGACGAGGCCGACCTGCTCGCAGAACAAGGCAAAATCATCCTCGCAGCGCGGGTTGTAGACCGTGGCCAGCGTGCCGTCATCGAGGCGGAGGATCGAGGGCTTCCCGGCATGAGGCGCGGCCAGCATCCGCATCGAGAATGGGCCGTAAGGCGTCGGTCCTTCGGCGACGAATACGTCTTCGGTCGCGGTGCGCAGGCGGCCGGTGACTTCACTGGCGGCAAGCAGGTAGCGGTCGCCATCGCGCAGCATCATCGCCCCGCGCCGACCCACCCGCGTGCGCACCGGCCAGTCCTTTCCGACCGGCGGATGCTTGGCGAACAACGCCTGATCAGGCTTGAGGAAGCGAGGCGTCTCCGCAAGCCCGGCATATCCCGGTGCGAGCTTCGCGATGATGCCGCCACCCCACAGGAGGTAGCCGGTGCCGTCCTGGTCGATAAACAGCGATACGTCCTCGGCCCCGTCGACGAGGCAGGGAGAAGCAGTGAACGCACCCTGCGGACTGGCCGCCGATCCTGTCGCTATGCGAGCGCAGCCGCCCTTGTCGGCGAAGGCCAGGTAGAGCCGGTCTTTTGCCACGGTGACGGACGGGGCGATATAGCGCTCGGCAACCTCGCCGGGAACTATGCCGGGGCCGGTGATCCGGGCGGGGCCAAGGTTCTTCCAGTTCCTGCCGTCCGGCGAGGTCCACAGTTCGACGCCATGCCGATCGCCGTTGCGCAAGCTCGTGCCGGTCAGGATCCAGCCGCCGTCCGCCAGCCGCGCCATCGAGGCATCGCCGATGGAGCGCGCGTCGAACACGGCCCTGACCGGCTTTGCGTCGGCGGCGGGCATGACCGCAGCGTTGCGGTCCATGGAAGGATGATCGAGGAAGATGTCATCCGCGACCTTGGCCGGGACAGCGGCGAAAGCGAGTGTCGGAACGATCAGGGCGGCGACGCCGCTGAGCAGGGTCTTCTGCAACGTGTCAGTCCTTCTGTTCGGCGATGAAATCGTCGATCCATGCATAGCTGGGCGCGGCGCTTCCATCCGTGTCGGGCTGGATGGTCCGTCCCGTGAAGACGCTGTTGAGCAGCCATGGCGTCTTGTTCGGTCCCCATTCGGCGGACATCGAACGTCCCTGCTTGAACCCGTAGGTGGCGACGGCCAGCCGTCCGGTGTCGCGGAAGATTTTCATCTGGTTGCGGATGTAGTGCCTGCGTGTCTCGAACCACGGGCTGAGGCGCAGGAAGTCGTCCCACTGCGTCTTGGGGAACGGCGCCTTCAGCGCGGCCGCGATGACCTGCCAGTTTTGCGTGCCTGCGGGCAGGTTGTACCGCGTGGCATAGGCAGGAGACACAGCCTGTTTCATCTGTTTCTTCCACCACCAGACGAGCGAAAATTCGGTGACGGTGAACTTCTGATCCGGCCGTATTCGCGGAAGGATGTAGTCGAGGAAGGCGCGCGAAACCGCGATATCATCGATGTGCGGATGGATGTTGACGCCGTCGAGTTCCGGCGTCGCCTTGACGAAGGCGAGCCAGCGCTCGGCCGTGGGGGTGCGCCAGTCCGGCTTTTCGAGCTGGTTGAGCGCACCCATGTACAGGCGCGTCCTGCAACCTGTGCCGCAATGATCCCGTCGCCGGTCGATGACTCGTCTTGCAATCGTCTCGTAGAAGACGTTGAAGTCCTCGTCCCAGTCTTCGCGTCGGCTTTCGATGAGAGGCTCGTTGCCGATGACGAGGATATCGATCTGGCCCACCACCAGCGGAAGCACGGCATCGACACGCGCCAGTTCCCGAGCCATCGCCGGGGAGCCAGGCTTGGGGAAATCCTTGCGATTGTACGGGAACTTGAGCGTCAGCATAGTATGATAGCCGCGCTGCCCGACCTCAAGAATAGTTCGCACGGCGCCATGCCGCGCGGCGCCTGCATCGACCTGCGGCATCGGCAGGAAGATACGCACCCAACGCGTGTGCGCCCTTTCGAGATCGCGATAGTCCACGTCCTCGAAATGCTCGTTGTAGTTGGCGCCCAGCGCCGCCTGTGCATGGACCGTGGAGGGCGCGGCACCCGCCAGAAAAAGGGCGAGCACGCCCGCACCCGCGTCCTTCAGATATCCCATCGTTTGCTCCCTTGAATGTTCGTTATCGGCTATCGGCCGGTTCAGGGACGGCTGCGTCCTTCCCGTTCGATCCTGTCGAGCCAGGCCGCCAACTGCGCCGCGCGCCGTGGCTGCGAAGCGGCGAGGTTCCTGGTTTCGCCTGGATCGTCGGCAAGGTTGTAGAGCTGGTTTTCCGGTCGAGTACCGATGGGGTTGCCATGAAATTGCTGCGGCTCGACGCTGCGGCGGATCAGTTTCCAGTCGCCCGCTCGGATCGCCAGTATGCGCGAGCCGCTGCTGGCGACGGTAGCGCCGGTCGTCACCATGAGCTTGGTGTCCTCGACCACGTATTCACGCCCCCTGTGGGTCTGGCCGAGAAGCGGGGCAAGCATGTCGAAGCTGTCGACGGCCGAAGCATGGGGCAGTTGCTGCCCGACAAGCGCCGCAAGCGACGCGATCATGTCGACATGATCGACCAGTGCGGATGAAACGTGACCCGGGCGAACGTGCCCCGGCCAAGCCGTTATCATCGGAACGCGGGTTCCGCCTTCGAGAATGCTGTATTTTCCACTGCTGAAGGGGCCTGCGGGACGATGCGCTCCGGCGAGTTCCACGGCCCTGTCCTCGTATCCGTCGAAGAGGATCGGGCCGTTGTCGCTGCTGAAGACGACCATTGTGTTCTTCGCGATGCCAAGCCGGTCTAGGGCGCGCATGAGTTCTCCAACCGTCCAGTCGAGCTGGAGGATGGCGTCGCCGCGCGGACCCATGCCTGACTTCCCGACGAAGCGCGGGTTGGGCGCGCGCGGTACGTGAGGTTCGTTGACGGCGTAGTAGAGAAAGAACGGCGCGGCCCGCTTTGCGGAGATGAAATCCACCGCCTTTTCCAGCAGAAGGTCGCTCAGGTTCTCGTCGTTCCACCGCGCGGACTTGCCGCCCGTCATGTAGCCGATGCGGCTGATACCATTGACGATGGTGTTCGAATGTTCCGGATCGGCGCCGTAGCGAAGCATTTCCGGATGCTTGGCGCCGGTCGGCTCGTCGCCCATTTTAGCGCCGTAGCTGACCGCGATCGGGTCGTTCTGGTCGAGATTTGCCACTCGGCGCCCGTCGATGAGCACGGTAGGCACCCGGTCCAGCGTCGCCGGCATGAAAAAGCCATGGTCGAAGCCGATGTCGAGCGGCCCAGGACCGATCTCTCCATTCCAGTCGACCTTTCCATCGCCGAGGCCAAGGTGCCATTTGCCGACGAAACCGGTGTTGTAGCCGGCCTGTTTCAGCATGGCGGGCAGCGTGTAGCGGCCGGGTCGGATGAGCGCGGCTGCATCGCCCGGCAAGATCTGGGTGCCGGAGGTTCGCCAAGGATATTCGCCTGTCATCAGCGCATAGCGGGATGGCGTACACGTAGCGGAAGGCGAGTGGGCGTTTACGAACCGTGTACCCTGTGCCGCCAAGCGATCGATGTTTGGCGTACGGATCGTCGTTGACCCGTAGCAGCTGAGATCACCGTATCCGAGATCATCCGCATAGACCACGACGATATTTGGCTTTGCAGCAGTGATCGCGGACATCGCTTTCGATGCAACGACGGCAGCTGCGCCTGCCAGCAGGAGGCAGCGACGGGTGATCTTTGAGTTCATGCTTCTTTAGAAACTCAGGCGGTGGCTTTGCGAATTAACATAGACTTATAAATATGATAAAAAAGTTTGACAATACAAATACAGACATGGCAGCCTTTTGGTGTCGGGCGAGAATGCGCCTTGAACAGAACAAATTTGGGATCATGCGCGGCACCGCGTCGGCATGAGAGTACGAGGACAGCATCCATGCCAGCCGACCCCGGCGAAGCCGCCTTCATCCGGCGGCGCGACTTTCTGCGTTGCGCTTCCGTAGGCGCGATCGTCGCCTCGGTTGCGACGCCGGCCATGTTGCAGGCGGCAGCCAGAGCGAACCCTTTGAAACCGGGCGCGGGCGGGCGCAGGCCCAATGTGATCCTCCTGCTGACCGACCAGCAGCCCGCGGGACTGACGAAGCGTTCCGGGTTTCCGTTCGACACGATGCCGACGATGGATCGGCTGGCAGGCGACGGCGTCGATTTCGCGCGTGCCTACTGCACGATGCCGGCGTGCACGCCGAGCCGCACCTCGATGCTGACGGGGCGCTGGCCTTCCGCCCATCGTGTGCGCATGAATTATCAGGCCGACGCCGCCTTCTTCGAGAAGGACGTGTACCAGGTCGCGCGCGAGGCGGGCTATCGCACCGGTCTGGCTGGCAAGAACCACACCTACCTCAAGAAGGACCAGGTCGATTTCTGGCGCAACTACAGTCACGAAGTCGGGGACGAGACCGGCGGCGACAAGGCGCAGAACGCGGCTTATGAGAAATGGCTCAAGGAACTGAGCTTCAACGTCTCGACCAAGCCCACGCCTTTTCCGGTCGACGTACAGTTTCCCTATCGGATCGTGTCCGACGCTATGGACTTCATCGATCAGTCCGGCACGCAGCCCTTCTTCCTGCAAGTCTCCATCCCTGAGCCACATAATCCCGAGCAGGTGCCGGAGCCTTACTGGGACATGTTCCCGCCGGCTGCTCTGCCCGAGCGCGGCGCCGGGCTTGAGGCGCTTGAGAAGCTCGGCGACCGGGCGCGGTGGCTGCACCGGCTCGAAAACTATGGCTATCGCGATACCGAGAAGAATTGGCGGCGTTATGTCTCCAATTATCTCGGGATGCTGCGCCTGATTGATGACCAGGTGAAGCGGCTGGTCGGCCATCTCGAAGCCAAGGGCGTGTTGCAGGACACCATCATCGTGCGCGTCGCGGATCATGGCGACTATCTCATGAAGTATGGCCTCGGCCGGAAGGGCGTCGGCCTTCCCGAGACACTGGTGCACATCCCGATGGTCTGGCACGGGCCGGGCATTCACGATCGCGGCAAGGTGGGCGAGACCTGTTTCGTGTCCATGGCCGACGTGATGCCGACGCTGTGCGAGGCGATGGGGGCGCCGATCCCGCACGGTGTTCAGGGACGCAGCCTGCTGCCGTTGATGTGCGGCGAAGCGTATCCCGAAGCCGAGTTCCGCAGCATCTACGCCGAGGCCGGGCTCGGCGGCCTGTACTATGAACAGAGCGACAATGTCCCGCCTTCGATAGCGGGCAAGCAGGACGACGGTTTCGACGAACTGAACATGGTCACCCAGAGCGGCAACCAGAAGATGGTTCGCATGGGCAAGTGGAAGCTCATCTACGACATGATGGGCTATGGCCAGTTGTACGATCTCGACCGCGATCCCGATGAACTGACCAACCTTTTCAACCGACCTGAAGTGGCGGCCGAGCAGGGGACGCTGCTGGCCGAACTGCTGATGTGGACGGTCCGCAACCAGGACAGCCTGCCCACCGGGCCACAGTTCCGCAAGTACCAGACCAAGTGGCCAACGCAGCACAACTGGTATGCGCCGCATCGTCACGCAGAGCCGGGAATGCCCTTCGTTCCCTGAGCCGCACTACCTTTGAAGGCGCCCTTTACCGGGCAGGCGTGGGGGCACGCCGCAGACCGCTTCGGCGGGACAATAAGCACTCAAGTCGTTAAACAGGGGAGAATTTCCAACGTGACCGCTCGTAAAGTTCGTTTGTTCCTGACTGCCGTCGGCCCGGCTCTTGCACTGGTGACGCTGGCCGATACATCCTCGGCGCAGGAGGCGGCAGTGCCGCAGGGTGTGCGCGCCGAGGCTCCGGCAACAGGGGAGATTGTCGTCTCGACCTTCCGGGCCAGCCTTGAAACGGCGCAGGCGGTCAAGGAGGACTCGGACCAGATCGTCGATTCGGTGGTGGCCGAGGATATCGGCAAGCTGCCCGACGTGACCGCCGCGGAATCGCTGGCGCGTGTTCCCGGCGTGCAGGTCGACTGGGCGCAGGGCGGCGCTTCAGGCGTGCGCGTACGCGGCCTGCCGGACCTGACCACGACCTACAACGGGCGAGAGATCTTCACTGCCGAAGGGCGCTCGGTCGCGTTGCAGGACTTTCCGGCCAGCACGATCGCGCGGATCGACGTCTTCAAGTCCGCCAGCGCCAACCTGATCGAGCCGGGCATCGCCGGGCTCATCGACGTGCGTTCGCGCAAGCCGCTGGATTTCAAGGGCGACCGCATCGCCGGAGGCATCAGCGGGCTGCACTGGTATCAGTCGCAGAAGATCGGACTCGACGCCAATCTGCTGGTGTCCAAGCGCTGGAATACCGGGATCGGCGACATCGGGTTCCTGATCGAAGGCTCCTATGCCGACGTGAACTTCCTCGATTCCGCACGCAACGTCAGCCAGACCATCCTCAACCGCAACGTGCAGGGGCTGGGCGTCATCCGCTACCCCTCGTTCGTCAACATCGACTACCCGACGGCCAACCGCTTCCGCCCCTCGGTCGCCTCCGCGCTGCAGTGGCGGCCGAGCGACCGGCTGGAATTCTACGCCGACTTCCTGTTCCAGGGTTTCCGGGGCAAGGGATCTGGGCGCAACCTGCAGATCAACTCGGGTGACGCGGCGGTGCTGTCGGACATCGAGTTCTTCCCCGGCACCAACCTCGTCAAGAGCATGACCGCAAGTGCCGGCGGGATCCCAACCGGCGCGCAGAACGTGATCGATGCGAAGACGGACACCTACCAGGGCGGCGGCGGTTTCATCTGGAAGGGCGACCGGCTGCGCGTCACCGGCGATGTCGCCCTGACGGACTCCACCTATACCCAGTACAGCTTCGGCATGAACTATGCGCTGCGCACGCAGCCGACACGTCACTTCGAGTTCGACGCCGATGCGGGCGATGGCGGCGGCACCGTCACGCTATCGAACTTCGATCTGTTCGACCCGACGAACTACCGCATGTCGGGCCTTAACGAGAACGGCGTACGCAATCACGGGCGTGACGTGCAGGCGCGGCTCGATCTCGACTACAAACTCGATGCCGTCGGTATCTCCAACATCCAGGCCGGTGCGCGCTTCAATACGCGCGACGCGGAATCCTACACCTACACTCGCAGCGCCACTGCGCCCGCCGGGTTGTTTTACAACACCCTGCCGCTCGACTACGCTCGAGTCCCACCCGGCTTCCGGGGTGACGATGCGGCAGGCATCCGGACGTTCCTGACGCCCACCCGCGGCAGCATCGTCGAGAACATGGACACCCTGCGCGGGCTGGTCGGCTGGGCCGCCGGGCGTCCGCAGTTCGGTGATCCGGTCTACTATGGCAACGAAAAGGCCTATGCCGGTTACGTGCAGGCGCGCTACGTCTTCGATGTGGCGGGGATGCCCCTCGACGGCCTGTTCGGCCTACGCGCGATCCGTACGGAGGACACGATCCACGGTTTCAACCGCGCTACCGCGAACGGGGTAACCACCGTCACGGCCGTCACGCGTGAGAATGCCTACAACGATTTCCTGCCCAACGTCAGCGCGCGCCTGCGGATCATGCCCAAGCTCCAGATGCGCCTGGCCTACACCCACACCCGCAGCCGTCCCGCGTTTGGCCAACTCAATCCTTCACTCACTATCGGTGCGCCATCGCCGGTCTGCAACACGGAGCCGACTTCGCCGGACTGCGTGCGCACGGCAAGCGGTGGCAATCCCGATCTCAAGCCGATCGACTCGAAGAACTACGATGCCTCGCTTGAGTGGTATTTCAACCGCAGCGGTTCGCTCACCGTCGGCGCGTTCCAACGCGACGTGGAAGGGTTCATCTCGAACTTCACCGTCGATGTCGAGGATTCCGAGTTCGGCCGTCTGCGCATCACCCAGCCGTTCAACGGCGGGAAGGGCCGGTTGCGCGGCGTCGAGGCTGGGTTCCGCACGTTCCTTCGCGCGCCCTTCTTGCCCGAATGGACGCAGGACTTCGGCGTCCTGGCGAACTACACGTACATCGACCATGCATCGCAACTGCCCGAGGATCTCGCCGCGACGCTGCCCGGTATGCAGAAGATTGCAGGCGTTTCCAGCCATCTCGCCAACCTTGCCGCCTTCTACGAAAAGCCGGAGTTCTCGCTGCGCGTTTCGTACAACTACCGGTCCAGCTACGTCGTCAGCTATGGCCGGGTGAACGATCCGGCGCTTGGCGCGGGCGTGCTGGGGCCGACGCTGCCGGTGGTCGAGGACGGGCGCGGCATCCTCGATTTCTCGGGCACGGTGAACCCGACCGAGAGCATCACGCTGTCGTTCACCGCTTCGAACATCCTGGGTGCGGCGGCGACCAACCAGCGCCAGTTCAACGCCGAGGGACAGGCTTATCCGTGGCAGACCCGCTTCCTTGAGCGCGTCTATCGCCTGGGCCTGCGTTTCCGCTTCTGAGCATCGGCGGGAGGCGGTTCGCACCTGAACGGAGATGGAGAACAGCGCATGAAGACGACGAAACGCATGGCCCCCTTTCTGCAAAGTCTGGGCGGTGCAGCCATCGGGCTTGCCGCCTGCGTCCTGCCGGCGCAGGCGGCGGACAAGCCGCAGCCGACGCGGCCCAACGTCGTCGTGATCCTGCTCGACGACGTGGGTTTCTCCGACATCTCCAGCTTCGGCAGCGAAGTGCCGACGCCGAACATTGATGCGCTGGCGAATGGCGGGTTGTCGTTCACCCAGTTCTACAACACCGCGCGATGCAGCCCGTCGCGGGCCTCGCTGCTGACCGGGACATACCCCCACCAGGCCGGGCTGGGCCATCTGGAGGGCGTCGACATCCCCGGATCGAAGGGCCTCCGCAGCAAGCTGCTGGACCGCGTGGTCACGCTGGCAGAAGTGGCGAAGTCGACGGGCTATTACACCGCAATGGCGGGCAAGTGGCACGTCGGCATCGGCCATGGCGTCGGCCCGTGGCAGCGCGGTTTCGACCGGTCGCTGACTTCCGCCTTCGGCTCGCTCTACTATCCCGGTCAGGCGCAGCCCCCTGCGACGCGCTTCCTGTACATCGACGGAGAAAAAGTGCCGACCCGCTCGCCAAGCGTGGGGAAGGGCAGATGGTACGCTTCCGACATGTTCGTCGAGTGGCAGACGAAGTTCGTCCATGAGGCGCAGGCGCAACGCAAGCCGTTCTTCCTCTACATGCCGTTCACCGCCGCACATTTCCCGCTGATGGCCCCGCCCGAGGACGTGGCGCGCTTCAAGGGCCGGTACATGCGCGGCTGGGAAGTGATCCGGCGCGAAAGGTTCGAGCGGCAGAAAGCGCTGGGTATCATCGCCGCCGACGCCGAACTGCCGCCGCCGTTGCCCAACACGTACGATTGGGACAAGCTGTCCGCCGCCGACAAGGACAGCTTCGACACAATGATGGCGGTCTATGCCGCCGTCATGAGCCATGTGGACCGCTCGATCGGCACGCTGGTCCGGAACATCGAGCAGGCCGGAGAACTCGACAACACGCTGATCCTGTTCATGTGCGACAACGGTGGCAATGCGGAGAGCGGCCCCGATGGCAGGCTGGCGGGCAAGGGCGCTCCGGGCAGCGCGCAGTCGAACGTCTGGGCCGGGATGAACTGGGCGACGCTCCAGAACACGCCCTTCCGGTACTTCAAGCATTTTACCGAGGAAGGCGGCATCGCGACGCCGTTCATCGCCTATTGGCCGCGCGGCATCGCACCTGCGTTGAGGGGAACCAAGGTCCGCGATCCGGGGCACCTGATCGACGTGATGCCGACGCTGGTGGACGTCACCGGTGCAGCGTATCCCGCGAAGTTCGGCGGTCACGAGATCATCCCGATGCAGGGGCGTTCGATGGCCCCGGCGTTCTCGGGCAAGCCGCTGAGCCGGGACAGGCCGCTGTTCTGGGAGCACGAGGGCAACCGGGCGGTCCGGGACGGGCGCTGGAAGCTGGTCGCGCGGTTCCGCCAGCCGTGGCAGCTTTTCGACATGAACGCCGACCGCGCGGAACTGCATGACCTTGCCGCCGGAGAGGCGGACCGCGTCGTCCGCATGGCGCGCCAGTGGGATGAGTGGGCCGCCGCAAGTGACGTCGATCCGTGGGACGAGGCTTACGACAACCATCTCAAGAGCCGCGTACGCATGAACTGGGGCGGAGCCGACACGATCCAGCGGCCCGAAGCAGTGGTAAAATAGAACGCGACACGGACGTTACCAGCAAAAACGGGGAGATATCGGATGCCAGGGTTCAGAAAGCGTCACCTTCTTCGGTCGTCGACCATGCTTGCCCTTGCGCTGTCATTGGCAGGACCGGCGATCGCGCAAGAGGCCACCGCCGATCCGGCCGCAAGGCCTAATCTGGTGATCTTCCTGGCGGACGATCTCAGCTATGCCGACGTTCCGATCGGTGGCGATGCGAATGCGCGGACCCCGGCGTTGCAAAGACTGGCGTCTGAAGGCGTATCGTTCGACCGGGCCTTCGTCGCTTCGCCCGCTTGCGCGCCGAGCCGCGCCGCGCTGCTGACCGGGCTGATGCCCGCCCGCAACGGCGCCGAGGGCAATCACGACCGCGCGAACGCCGCGATCCGCAAGCTGCCATCGTACCTGCAGGAGCAGGGCTACGAGGTCGTCGCCTTCGGCAAGGTTGCGCATTACCAGCATAGCGGCACTTACGGGTTCGACTATTACGCCAACGACACGTTCCACGATCACAAGGGTATCCCTGCCGCCGCAGAATGGCTCAAGGCGCGCAAGGACAAGCGGCCGCTGGCCCTTTTTGTCGGCACCAACTGGCCGCACGTTCCTTGGCCGCGCACCACCGAGGGCTATGACCCCGCTGCCATGAAGCTGCCGCCCAAGACTGTCGACACGCCGATCACCCGCGATGCCCGCGCGCGCTTCTATGCCGCGGTCTCGCGCATGGATCAGGACCTTGCCGCGACCATGGATGCGGTCGATGCGGTGCTCGGTAAGGATACTTTCGTGCTCTATTCGACGGACCATGGCACCCAGTGGCCGTTCGGCAAGTGGAACCTCTACGATACTGGCACACGGGTGCCGATGATCGTGCGCTGGGGCGGACACGTAAAGCCGGGCACGCGGACTGATGCGATGGTGAGCTGGGTGGATATCCTGCCCACGCTCGTGCAAGTGGCCGGCGGCAAGGCGCCCGCGGGCATCGACGGCATTTCCTTCGCCGGGGCGCTCGGCATGGAGCACGGGCCGGTGGGTCGCAAGGAGATCTTCACGACGCATAACAACGACGTCAGGGTCAACGTCTTTCCTATGCGCAGCATCCGTACCGACCGCTGGAAATACATAGAGAACCTGCACCCCGACTGGACCTACACCACCCATATCGACCTCAAGGTGCAGCGCACCGATTCCGGTGCCTATTTCCCGTCCTGGCGTGAGGCCGCCGACAAGGATCCCGCAGCAAAGGCCGTGGTCGACAGCTATTACAGGCGTCCGGCGGAGGAACTGTACGATCTTCAGGCAGACCCGGATGAGAAGCTGAACCTGGCGACCGACCCCCGTTACGCGAAGCAGTTGTCGGCATTGCGCAACCGCTTGGCGGCGTGGCGCAAAGCGCAGCACGACGAAGGCGTGGTGCCGGTGCAGCCGCGACTGGAGCGTGGCCCCATGGAGGGCGAGGGCGAATGAACTCAGCGGCAGTAGCCAATACGGTTGCCGAGCTATCACTATTATAATATTTATATTTTAAGAATCGCTCAAAATTGCGATCGGGCGCGAAAGGCGCCGAACAAGGGGAGAGATTTATGCGGAGTATTCTGCTTGGCGCCGTGTCAATTACAGCGGTCTTCGTTTTCATTTCGGGTGCTGCTGCTCAGGAGACGACGCCCTCGGAAAGCACGGCGCAGACCGGGAGCGTGAGTGCCGACGTGGGTGCCGATGGGGTCGCGGACGGGGGGCCGGACATCATCGTCACCGGCGTTCGCCAGTCGCTGGAACGCGCTGCCGAAGTGAAGCGCAATGCCGTGCAGGTGGTCGATTCCATCGTCGCGACGGACATCGGCAAGCTGCCTGACCCGACCGTTGCCGCTGCCCTCCAGCGCGTTCCCGGCATTCAGGTCCAGAACGACCGCAACAACGAACTGTCCACCGTGCGCATTCGCGGCCTGACCGATATCCTCACGACCGTGAACGGGCGAGAGGTCATCACCACCACCGGGCGCGGCTTCGACCTGCAGGATGTTCCGGCTGAGGCGCTGGCGCGGATCGACGCCTTCAAGTCGCAGACATCGGACCAGATCGAGGGCGGCGTCGCCGGTGCGATAGACCTGCGGCTCAACCGCCCGTTCAGCTTCCGCAAGCCGACCCTGGTGCTTACCGCGCGCCAGAACTACGCGACCATCGCCGATGCGAGCAACCCGCAGTTCGGTGTGCTCGCGGCCGGCCAGACGGACACCTCCATCGGCGAGATCGGCGCACTGATCAATGTCACATATTCGCAGGCGGAGAACATCCGCAGCGTCACCAACCTGGGAGAACGCCGCTATTCGGGCGGAACACCCCTCGACGTGCCGGGCCTGCTGATCCCGCAGGTGCTGCGCAACATGCCCGATGTCGGAGACATCACCCGCGTCCAGGCCAACGCCGCCGTGCAGTGGCAGGCCACACCTTCGCTCCAGTTCTATGCGGATGGCCTGTATACGAAGTTTCGCAGCACGACGGGCTTCGTCGGCTTCAACCCGCAGCCCTTCACCAACGGTTCGCGAATTTCGGAGATCACGCCCAGCGATTACTGCTTCGATGCCCGCGTCAACGCCGGTGGCACCAATCCGCAACTCGTCAACAATGCCGACGGCACCGTGGGTATTCAGCCTTTCACCGTGCAGCGGGTGTGCGAACTGAAGAGCGCACGTTTCGACAACGTCGTCATCAACCAGAACAGCTCTTCGGAAGACGTCACGCAGCGCAACAAGATGATCGCGGGCGGCCTGAATTTCGAGCAGGACCGGGCCAAGCTGGTGCTTGACGTGGCATACCAGACCTCGCGCTCGTTCCTCCAGAACTTCAACGCTGAAGTCGGGCAGCGCGTGCCGACGGTCTTCGTCGAATTCAACGATCACAACGGCCCGTCGTTCACCATCGACCCGTCGATTCCATTGAGTTCGGAAAACCTGTCGCTGCGCAACTCGATCAACCAGAACTACACGCTGGGGCAGGGCAAGCTGTTCCAGTCTCGCCTTGACGGGGAGTACGAGGTCGGCGGCATCCTGCCCAGGATCAAGGCGGGCCTGCGCTACGCAAAGCGCGATGCGCGGTTCCAGGAAGTGCGCCAGACCAACACGGTGCAGTCGATCGGCTTCGGCAACATCGGCACCCCGACCGAAGTGAACGCGCGGCTGATCTCCAGCCTGCCGCTCTCGCCCGACTTTCTCAGCATCATCGGCGTGGCGCCACGTCTGAACGGCGGCGTACCGTTCCTGGGAGTTAACCCTGCGTACCTGCGTTCGGAACGTGGACGTAACGAACTGCGTTCGCTGTTCGGCCTGCCGCTGCGCCAGCCGGACTTCGATCCGACGAAGGAATTCAACGCTCATGAAACCACGTATGCGGGCTATGTGGAGGGATCCTACGAGATTCCGCTGGGTTCGCTGACCCTCGACGGCGTCATTGGCACCCGCGTCATCCGGACTGAGCGCACAATAGCCGGGTTCGAGCGACAGGGGGCGACACTCAGCCCGATCACCGCGAAAACGTCCGATACCGACATCCTTCCCTCAGCGACCGCGCGTTTGCAATTTCCGGGGTCTTTCCAGACGCGCGTGACGTATTCCCGCTCGATCCGGCGGCCCGACTTCGCCTCGCTCAATCCCAGCGAGTCCCTGACGCTGGTAGGCAACGTGTTCCTGCTCAACACCGGCACGCGCGGAAATCCCGCGCTGAGACCGCAGAAGTCGGACAGCATCGACATCACGGCGGAATACTATTTCCGCAGCGGCTACATCTCGGTGGCCGGGTACTATCGCTCCATCAAGGATCGCGTCGTCACCTCGAACACGCAGGAGACGATCGACGGTTTGAACTACCTGATCTCGACGCCGCGCAACGTGGGGTCGGTCGATCTCAAGGGCGTGGAAGTCAGCGCGCAGTATTTCTTCGACTTCCTGCCCGGAGTGCTGTCCGGACTGGGCGTGCAGGGCGCTTTCACGATGGCCGATTCCAAGATCAAGGGTGACGACAACCTTGCCGGCTATCCTCTGGTCGGGGTATCCAAGTACAACTACACGGCAGGTCTGCTCTACGACAAGCACGGGTTGAGCGGCAGGCTGATTTGGACCCACCGTTCCAGCTACATCAACGCCGACAACACCGGCGGCGTCGCGCTGCGGCCGTTCGACGCGGACCGGGTGAACGATCCTTATGTGCCGGTGTTCCTGACATATGTGCGCCCTGCCGGTCGCCTGGACTTCAGCATCGGCTACGATGTGACCGAGGCCCTGCGTCTGGACATCGGCGGCACCAACATCCTGCGCAGCAAGACGTCGAGTTACTGGGGCGACAAGCGCGTGGTCTTCCAGCTCAACGGGGACGAGACGGTATACAGCCTCGGCGCGCGGGTGAAATTCTGACCGGCATGGCAAGTTGCAGCTCTTCCGAACCGCCCGCGCCGCTGGAAGACATCGGCCGGATCACGCTCCGGCGCATCACCTGGCGCCTGATGCCTCTGCTCTGCCTGCTGTATCTCGTCGCCTACATCGATCGGCAGAACGTTGCCTTCGCCAAGCTCCAGATGGTCGGCGACCTCGGGCTCAGCGAAGCGGCGTACGGGTTGGGATCGGCGCTGTTCTTCCTGGGCTACTGCATCTTCGAGATCCCCAGCAACCTGATCCTGGAGCGGGTCGGGCCGCGCCTGTGGTTCGCGCGGATCATCGGGGGCTGGGGGCTCGTCACGCTGGCGCTGGCCTTCGCATGGACACCTGCGAGCTTCTATGCGCTGCGCTTCCTGCTCGGTGTCGCAGAGGCCGGCTTCTTTCCCGGGGTGCTCTATCTGCTGACCTTGTGGTTTCCGCAGGGGCAACGGGCAAGGGCGATCGGCCTGTTCTTGCTCGCGAGCACCTTTGCCAACGCGGTAGGCGCCGGGCTTGGTGGCCTGCTGCTCGAACTCGACGATGTCGGCGGCCTGCGCGGTTGGCAATGGGTTTTCATCGCCACTGCGGTTCCCGCGCTCCTGCTGGTCCCCCTCGTGCTCACCCGGTTGCCGCGCCGCCCGGAAGACGCACCCTGGCTGACCGGGCAGCAGAAGGCATGGCTGGCGTCTACACTGGCGGCGGAAGGTGGATCGCGGGATCATGGCAACCCCTTGCGCGCGCTGGGCGATCGCCGCGTCATCGTGCTGTGCCTGGCCTTCGTCGGCTTTCCGCTTGCGGCCTATGGCCTGAGCTACTGGCTGCCGACCATCGTTCGCGGGTTCGGCGTCGGCGACGCCACCAACGGGTTGTTGAACATGATCCCCTGGCTTGTCGTCGCAGCTGCCCTGTGGGGCCTTCCGGCCCTGGCGGCGCGCAGTTCGGGGTTCCGCCGCTTCATCGTCGCCCCGGCTTTCCTCGGAGCTTTCTGTCTGGTGATGACGACGGTGGTGCCATGGCCGGCGCTGCAATTCGCGGCGCTGTGCGTCGCGGCCGCCGCGATCTTCGCCGGGCAGCCTTTCTTTTGGGTGCTCCCCGGCCGTTTCCTGAGCGGGGCCGCTGCGGCGGCCGGGTTCGCCGCGATCAACTCCGTGGGCAATCTCGGCGGGTTCTTGGCCCAGACGATCATTCCCCGCATTCACGACGCCACGGACAGCGATCTTGCGCCGATGCTGTTCCTGGCCACCATGCTGGCGCTGTCGGGCTCCGCCATTTTCCTGACAGTGCGCCTTATTCCACGCTCCTAGCGTAATTTCATTCGTTTCATTTGCACCATCAAGGAGGATTGGATGTTTCGCTCTTCACTGTTGTTGGGGGTCGCGCTCATCCTCGGCATTGGCCAAAATGCCGCCTATGCACAGACTGTCTTGCCGCCTGCGGCATCGGTTGGCGGCGAACCGAGCTATGTCGGCCCGATCATGACCCGCTGGGGTAAGGCGGTCACCGCCGAGAATGCCTGGCGCAGCTATCCCCGCCCACAACTGGAGCGGGACACCTGGATGAACCTGAACGGCCATTGGGATTACGCGATCCGCCCCGCGAACGCGCCGCGACCGGAAACCATGGACGGTAAGATTCTCGTCCCCTTCGCGGTTGAATCCCGGCTGTCCGGAGTGGCGCGCAAGCTGCTGCCGGGAGACCGGCTTTGGTACAAGCGCACGTTCGCTCTCCCGGCAAAATGGCCGGGCCAACGAACGCTCCTGCATTTCGGCGCGGTCGACTTTGAGGCAACCGTCGTCGTCAATGGCGCCATCGTGGGCAGTCACAAGGGCGGCTCCGACCCGTTCAACTTCGATGTGACGGCCTACCTGCGCCCTGGCGACAACGAACTCGTCGTGCAGGTGACCGACCCGACTTCGACCGGCGACCAGCCGCGCGGCAAGCAGACACTTGATCCGCAGGGCATCTGGTATACGGCAGTAAGCGGGATCTGGCAGACCGTGTGGCTGGAGCCTGTGGCCGACCTTCATATCGCCGATCTGCGCGCGGTGCCGGACATCGACAAAGGCGAATTGACCATCGATGTGGCGCTCAGTGGCACTACCACGCCCGCCGATGCCGTTCGCGTCACCGCCCTCGACAAGGGCAAGGTGATCGCGAGTACGGTGATGCGCGGCAATCGCCAGGTAAAGCTGAAGATTCCGGGCGCCCGGCTATGGTCGCCCGACGATCCCTATCTCTATGATCTCAAGGCCGAACTGGTGAAAGTCGCACCTCCGCAGGGCGGGGCGGGCGGCAGGCCCGGCTTGCCGCCGATGACCACCGAGGAGCGGCAGGCCTACGCGAAGGCATCTGTCGTGGGGGAACCTTTGGATACCGTCAGAAGCTATTTCGGCATGCGCAAGATTTCCACCGGCATCGACCCGAGGACCGGCAAGTTGGCGCTCCTGCTGAACAACAAGCCGTTGTTCCACAACGGTACTCTCGATCAGGGATGGTGGCCCGAAAGCTTGCTGACCCCGCCGTCGGAAGAGGCCGCACGAAGTGACATCGTCTTTCTCAAGAAGGCGGGATTCAATATGCTGCGCAAGCATATCAAGGTTGAGCCCGCGCGGTATTACTACGATGCAGACCGTCTCGGCATCCTGATCTGGCAGGACATGCCTTCGGGAGCCTTGGGTGATCAGGCCGTGCGCCGTGGCAGCGAATGGCAGACGACGTTCTCCTCGGCGGGCATGGCCCAGTACCAGCAGGAACTGGCGCGGATGATCGGCGCCTTGCGGGCGTTCCCCTCGATTGTGATGTGGGTCACCAATAACGAAGGGTGGGGGCAATACGATGCGAAGACCGTTGGTGGTATCGCAAAGAGCATGGACCCCAGCAGGCTGGTCAATACCGCGAGCGGGTGGCTCGACGTGGCGGACAGCGGGTCGGACGTTTACGATATACACACTTACGAGGAAGTGCCCCTTACACCTGGACAACAGGCTGACAGGCCGATCGTGACGGGAGAATACGGCGGCGTGGGCCTCCCGGTTCCGGGTCATGTGTGGTTCACCGATCGCGACGCGCGCATCTATCAGTTCGCTGCCGACACCGAAGATTTCCGGCGGCGCTACCGGATCAAGTTCGATGCCATCGTTCGTCAGGCGAAGGAGAACGGGCTCGCGGCATCCGTTTATACCGAAACGACCGATGTGGAAGGAGAGCTGAACGGGCTCTTGACCTATGATCGTATGGTCGAAAAACTCCCAGCCGAGGAGTACGCGCGCATGGCGGGTCCTTTATTTATCGGGAAATGAATAGGTGATGTTCGAGTTGGGGTGCAAACCCGCGACGCCAATGTTTCCCATGGCGGCTCTCCCGATCGGCAATTTGCCGTTTGCCTCAGCTATGCTTATGCCGGAAGCCGACCCGCATCTATCTGGTGCATGCGACCGGTAAGCTGAACTTCCGAAATCGGCCAGCCATTCCGGTTCCCTGCCGCTGCTTGGGTCACCCAGAATGTCCGGTGTTCGGTTGAAAGTCGCCCGTTCGACGCTGATCCGGGAATGACGGCAATGTCCCAGGCCCTGCCAATCCCTCTACGCGACCGATCCCGATGGCGAGCCGGAGGAGAAGCAAAGGCTCGAAGACTACGGCCCCGGCGGTTTCCGCAGCCTCCCCGCGGGCCTGCGTTCGACGAAACTGAGGCTGGGCGTGGTCTTCATGGCGTGTTCCGCAATATGCTTCTCTGTTGTAGCGTGGGCGGCGCATCCGATCCAAGGCTGGATCAGGCAGGCTCCGGTGCGGCAGGCCCGTTTGAACCAGGGCGCGGGCCTCGTGTTTATTGTGCTGGCCGCAAAACTTACCTTGGCGTGATTGCCTCCGCAGGTGGGCCTTCCAATTTCATCATGGCTATCGAGACAACCATTTAATGGCAGCTACCGGCTGCTCGCTTTCGTGGGCCCAAGCCGGGCAGAATCAACTCAAATACGCAATCCGCCTTGATAAGCGCTCAATACCGAAGGTCTCCTCTCTGCCATCGGCCGCCAGGCCGATGGCGCTGGCCGATCGACAACGACATCAGCGTCATCATGACCGACAGGCAGAAGGTGCTCTTGGGAAGGCCCGAGCACCGCTGAGCTGATCCTGATCTTATAGCGGTGCTCGAACGGCACCTTTCTATGCGGCAATCCCACCATCAAGCAGAAGTGTGCTGCCAGTCATGAACATCGAAAGATCGGAAACACAGAACAGGATGGCACGCGCAATATCATCCGCAACACCGACACGGCCGAGACGGCTGGCGCCAATTCCCGGGATCGGGCTATTCTTGACAGTTTCCTCGTCCCAATGGGCTATGAACATGGTCTTTTCCGTCAGGGAGAACCCTGGGGCGACGCCCAGCACGCGTATAGCCTTAGGGCCTAGTTCGATGGCCATCTGCCTGGTGAGACCAACAACTCCGTGCTTTGAAGCACAATAGGCAGCCTGGTTCTCCGAAATTCCCATCACCCCGGCCAGAGAGGCGACGTTTACGATGACCCCGCCGTTTCCATCGGCGATCATGTGACGGGCCGCTTCGCGAGCACCGACGAAGGTGCCACGAAGGTTGATGCCGGTCACCTTGTCGAATTCTTCCGGCTCCAGTTCGAGCAGAGGAGTGAACGAAGGCACGCCCGCATTGTTAACCCAGATATCCAGCTTGCCGAATGCGCTTCGCGCGAGTTGAGCCACCGCAGCGATCGATTCGACATCACTGGCATCCATACGCGCAGAAATTACATTGGCGCCGTAAGCGGCCGCAATCTCGCGAGCAGTTGCCGCACCGCCTTCTTCATCAATGTCTGCGATCAGGACGGAGGCGCCGGCCTCCGCGAGCCGCCGAGCGGTCGCCTTGCCCAGCCCCCAGGCGGCACCGGTCACCACTGCACCGCGTCCGCTTAGGGAAATAAGCTCACTGATGGAGTGACGCGAAACATCCTGTACTTTCATGGACCACCTCCTGAACTGCTCTCATTAGCCATTTGGCGTTAAATCTGCCCTGACACGCACACGGGCCCGGAGGGTCTCCTGACGTGAGCACCATGGAGTCGTCTATGCAACCATAAATTGCATAGATTGACCCACTGTATGGTGTCGTCACCATTTTCGACACGCCAGTCCATCATCGCGGGGGTGAAGAATCGACCCCGTCGGAAGGGAAGTGGATCGTCACCAGCTCGTCGCCATTGACGACTTCGATTTCCATCACCTATGCAATCACAAGTTGCATAGATTCGCGCTCAAGCGCGACGTAAGGGTTAGGAGTGGGTCAGATGCAGGCCATGGAAGAGCGCGATTATTTCACTGACTACGAAATCCTGAAGGATCCATACGCGTTCTTCGAGGCCATTCGCGCGCATGGGCCTGTCTATCAGCCTCCCGGCCGGGATTACCTGATCGTCACGGGATTCGATGAAACGTTGGAGGTCCTCAAGAACACCGTGGACTATTCGGCAATCATCGGGTTGCAGGGCGCCGCGGCGCCACTGCCGTTCGAACCTTCCGGACCAGACATCACCAATGAGGTCGAGGCTCATCGGGACCAGTTCCTGGGGGGAGACCTGCTGGTCAATTACGATGATGAACTGCACACCAAGATGCGTTCGCTTCTCAACAAGCTGTTCACGCCTTCGCGGCTGAAAGCGAACGAACAGTTCATCGAGGAGTATTCCGACAAGATCGTCAGAGAAATGGTCGCCAAGGGCGGTTGCGAGATGATCTCAGAGGTGGCGACACCTTTCGTTACCCTCGTGATTGCCGATTTGCTAGGAGTTCCGGCCGAGGATCGGCAGTTGTTCATGGACGTCATTGAAGCCGCGCCGCCCCCGGGTAGCCTCGATGCAGGGCAGAACGACTTCTCGTCAGCGACCCACCCGCTGGTGGTGATGGGTGGCTACTTCGCTGGTTACATTCAGGATAGGCGCGCCAACCCGCGCGAGGACATCCTTACCGAATTTGCGCATTCGACGTTTCCGGACGGAAGCATTCCCGACCTCAACGAACTGGTAAAGATGGCGACTTTCCTTTTCGGTGCCGGGCAGGACACGAGCGCCAAGCTGCTCGGAAACTCGATCCGCTACATCACCGACCAGCCCGGACTGCAGGCAAAGTTGAGGGCCGATCCGTCACTGATCCCGCAGTTGCTTGAGGAAGTATTGCGACTGGAAGGGTCGACCAAGCAGACGGCAAGGCTCGCGCGCCGGGATACCCGCGTTGGCGGTATTGAGATTCCGGCAGGCACCAAGCTGCTCCTTTCGCTGGCTGCAGCCAATCGAGATCCGAGGCGCTGGGACAGTCCCGAGGACTTCAAGCTCGATCGTCCGCGGATCAAGGAACATGTGGCTTTCGGGCGCGGCAAGCATGTTTGCGCCGGTGCGCCATTGGCCCGGGTTGAAGTACGCGTCATACTGGAGAAATTCCTCGCGCTTACCTCCGACATCGACCTTGACGAGACGGTGCACGGCCCTCGCGGGAACCGTGATCTCAATTACGACGCGAGCTTCATCGTCCGTGGTCTGTCTGAGCTTCGAGTCAAATTGAAGCCCGCTCCGAGGGTTGATCTCACCGCGCTCGCTTACGGCCTCGGCCTCAAGGAAGACTGACGAGCCGGTGTTGTCGCCTTTTAGGCCCACAGAACAGAAACAATTGGAAGAGGCATTTCATGACAGAGGATCGCGTCGTCGTCGTGACCGGCGGTGCATCGGGCATCGGCCTTGGCATCACGCAGCTCTTCGCCCGCAAGGGGCATCCCGTGGCGATGCTCGACGTTCAGGAGGATGCGCTGGAGCGCGAAGGGGCCGCCCTGCGTGCTCAAGGTGCAAACATACTAGCCCGAAAGGTCGACGTCTCCAAGCGGGAAGAAATCGAGGCGGCCTATGCGGTAATTCGCAACCAACTGGGCAAGATCGCCATTGTCGTGGCGAACGCCGGTATCTCTGAAGGGATCCCGTTTCAGGATGTGTCAGTCGAGATCTGGCAGCGCATGGTCGACATCAACCTCACCGGGGTCTTCCATACCGTCCAGGCATCGCTGCCCGACATGCTCGAAGCGAAGTGGGGGCGCATCATCACGATTTCGTCTCATGCTGCCCAGTCGGGCGCTGCGGACCGAGCACATTATTCGGCGGCCAAAGGCGGCGTCATCGGCCTGACAAGGGCTCTTGCACGCGAGTTCGCGGCTCACGGGATCACGGTGAATACGATTCCGCCATCGGTCGTCGCCACGCCGATGGCGGACCAGGGCATTGCGGCGGGGACGTTCCCGCCATTGGACGTGATTTCGCAGCACATTCCCATCCCGCGACCAGGCACGCCGGAGGACATAGCGGCAGCGTGCGAGTACCTCGCCTCGGACGGGGCCAGTTACGTCACTGGACAGGTCCTCGCAGTCAATGGCGGCATGTTCATTGGTTGAGGGCGGCGCTCAACTATCCTGATTAGAAGCCGCGGGCGTTGCGGAGTGAAAAGCAGCGTCGCCCCTTTGCTGCCCTGAAGGAGACAGAGTGATGACCCAGCGTTCCGTGAACAGGCCCATTCGCGTGGTTCAATGGGCCACCGGGACAGTCGGGAGTGCGGCTATGCGCGCCGTCCTGACACACCCGGATATGGAACTCGTAGGCGTCAAGGTCTATTCCGAAGCCAAGGAAGGCGTGGACGCAGGCACACTCTGCGGGTTGCCGGAAGTTGGCTTGCCTGCCGTGCGCGATCTCAGGTCCATCATCGCCCTGAACCCGGACTGTGTTCTCTATATGCCAGAGCGCACCGATTATGACGATGTCTGCGCGCTCCTCGAGCACGGGATCAACATTTCCTCGACCCGCGCCGAGTTCTTCCATCCCGCGAGCATGCCCACAGACGTTCGCGCAAGGATCGAGGCTGCTTGTGCAGCGGGAAACAGTTCGCTGCACACTTCGGGCAGTAGCCCGGGTTTCATTACTGAAGCGCTGCCGATCGTCCTGCTTTCGCTTTCCCGCAGGCTGGATTTGCTGACCATCGATGAGTTCGCAAACTGCATCGACGGCTGCTCTGAGGAGATGCTGCTTGGGGTCATGGGCTTCGGGGAAACGCCGGAGGCGTTCGCGGCACGCCAATTCTACGAGCGCGATGAAGTCTTCAATCACTCGCTTCTCGCACTTGCGGAAGCGATCGGCATCGCAATCGATGGCTTCGAGGTGACCAGCGAGGTCGCGCTTGCCATGGCCCCGACAAGGCTGCACGAAACGTCCATCGCCGCCGGCACGATCGCGGGCCAGCGCATGGTGACCACCGGCTTGCGCGATGGCCAACCGGTCCTGCGGTTTCGCTGCAACTGGTTTGTCACGCAAGACATCGACAAAGCCTGGGACCTGCGCGCTGACGGGTGGAGGGTCACTGTAGAGGGCGATACGCCGTTCGAAATCAGCATCGGGTTTCCGATCCCGGAGGATAAGCGGCGGACAGTCCTGCCCAACCTCACCGCGCACCGCCCGGTCAATGCGATCCCCTATGTTTGCGCAGCATCCCCCGGAATACTGACGACGGCGGATCTGCCACAGGTTGTGGCCCAATTGTCATGACCACTGACGAGAGAAGCACCGGCGTACCGATACCTGCCACGATGGAGGAGGCTATCGATCCCGATTGGCTATCCTCTGCGCTCGCAGGTTTGTCGGGCGGTGCGCCAGTAGTGTCGGTCGAGTTGGCGGAGGTTATCCGCACGATGGCATCAAAAGTGCGCATCCGGGTTCGTTTCGAGAATACGGCGAATATCGAGCACGCCTTTTGCCTCAAGGCGTTCTGGGGAACTCCCGGTGGCGGCGGATTGACCACAATTCGGGAAGGCAGGTTCTATCGTGAGATCGCGCCGCTCACCACCATGCGCCTTCCGACCGTGCCGGCGATACTGCTCGACGAGGAACGAGGCGAAGGCATCCTCGTTATGGACGATCTGGTGGTCGCAGGCGCGCGCTTCTGCACGGCGCTGGAGCCGTTCACACCGGAACTTGCGGTACAGAGCCTCGACCAACTCGCTCGCCTGCACAGCCTCACAGCACCGCTGGAAACCACCGACTGGCTTCCCAATCGCATCGAAGCCATCGCGGCCCGGCCACACTATTCAGCAGAGCGCCTCCAGGCGCTGCTTGATGACGGCAGAGCCTCCGGTCTACGATCCCGTACGCGAAGCGCAGGCCTGGTGCACGACGCGATGCGCTCGCTTGCGGTCCGCAACAGAAGCAAGAGCCGAGGGCTTGTCCACGGTGACTGTCATGCCGGAAACCTGTTCCAGCTCCCGGACGGGCTGGGTTTCACCGACTGGCAACTCATCCAGAAAGGGCACTGGGCACTTGATGTGGCCTACCATATCAGTGCGGTGCTGACAGTTGGCGAAGCGGAGATCCATGAAAAGGCACTGCTTCGCGAGTATCTCGCGCTGCTGGAGAGGCACGGCGCTGCTGCTCCTGACTGGGACGAGGCCTGGTCGGACTATCGGGCCGCGCAAATCTATGGATACTATCACTGGGCGATTACGACACGTGGCGAGCCACCAGTTATGAAGATCTTTACGGAGCGGTTAGGGGCATCTGTCGAGCGTAACCAGACATTTGACATCTTGGGCATCTGACGAACCAACCGCCCGCTCCACTGTTGCGCCCATGGCAACAGTACACCTAATCACTCAGAAGTTTTCTTGACGGTTCTCTTGGGCTTCCTCGCCGGACGAGCGATCGCACTCATAATCAGCTCGTTGAGAATCTCGGCGATTTGCTGAGGTGAATATGAGTCCTCTTCTGTGGTTAGCCACCATGAAATCGTTTCGACGATGATCGCAGTACTGCATATGATCGAAAGATCGTGCGGAAGCCATGTCTTTCGGCCAGTATATTCGGAAGCGACTGTTTTCGAAAGCTTGATATAGCGATCTCGCATGATGCCGCTGGCACCGCCAGTCAGCAGCGCCGACCACAAGGTTCGGTTGGCACGGACATACTCACACAGCGCGATGTAGCCTTCAAGGCCGTGCCCGGAGGGGATCGATGCGGCCACGAGCCGATCAATTTCGTCCTGCGCGAGGTAATCGAAAAAGGCCCTCTTATCCGAATGATGACGAAAGAATGTCGTATTATTGACGCCGGCTTCTGCAACTATCTCGCGAACCGTTATCTCATCGAAATCCTTCTGTTCAAGAAGCCTGAAAAGAGCGTTTCGTAACGCCAAGGCGCTGCGTTGCTGCCGTGGGTCCGTTCCCCTTGACGGGTTCGCTTGCAACAATCTATGCACCTCCAAGTTGCTTAGATTGTGCAACTCCGAATCGCTTAGTTGAGGTGACGATGTCTGGCTCTTGGCGGCTTTCACGGGTTCGGCTCCTAGCTTCTTCCAACGTTGAAGAAGCAGCGCCGCTCGTTCGTCAATCGCTAAATGCGCGGACAGCCAAGTAGCGCCCTTGGCGCCATTGGGCTGAAAACCCGAGAGCTAAACGGATGACAATCAACGATCATCCGCAATGAAAACCCTTAGTTTTCAGGATATGGGAGAGAGACTTTGAGCCTTCGTGGAATTCAATCCGCGCTTCTCGCTACAGCGAGTTTGTGCACCGCGACTCCATCTTTGGCTCAGGAAGAGGGCAACGCCGGCGATATTATCGTCACGGCGCGCCGCGTTGAAGAACGACTGCAAGACGTCCCGATCTCGATGACGGTCTTCAATCAGACACAGATTACCGAGCGCAATGTCGTCAAGGCAGAGGACCTCGCGAGGTTCACTCCGTCTCTCGCCGCCAATAGCAACTTCGGCAGCGACAATTCGACCTTTGCGGTACGCGGCTTCGTGCAGGATATCGGCACAGGCCCCTCCGTCGGCGTCTACTTCGCCGATGTGGTGGCACCGCGCGGCGGGAACCCGGCGCTTCCAACCGGAGATGGCGCCGGCCCGGGCAGTTTCTTCGATCTCCAGAACGTTCAGGTCCTTAAAGGGCCACAGGGCACGTTGTTCGGACGCAATACGACCGGAGGCGCGGTCATCCTGGTTCCGCAGCGCCCGACCGATGTGTTCGAAGGTTATGTCGAAGGTTCGATCGGCAACTACGATTTGCGACGGGTTGAGGCCGTGGTTAACATACCTTTGGCAGATACGTTCCGCGTTCGCCTCGGCATGGATCGCCAGAAGCGCGATGGCTGGCTGCGAAATCGCAGCGGCATCGGGCCCGATGATTTCGCCGATGTCGATTACCTGGCTTTGAGAGGCAGCATCGTCGCCGAGCTGACACCGACGCTCGAGAATTACACCGTGGTGTCCTATAGCAGGTCCAATACGAACGGGCCGTTACAGAAACTTACGGACTGCAATCCTGCCAGTTTCATATACGGTGCATTTGCCTGTCCGCAGTTGATGGACGCCGCCGCCAAGGCAGAGGGCTTCTACGATGTCCGCAGCTCTTTCCAGTCCCCCGGCTCTCGACTGGCAAGCTGGCAGATTTCCAACACGTTGGCCTGGAACGCGACCGACCGGCTGACGATCAAGAACATTGCCAGCTACGGTCAGCTGAAACAGAATATGCAGTCTGCTCTATTCGGAACTCAATTCTACTCCATCCCTGTAGCAGGCGAGCCTGCGCGCCCGTTTCCCTTCTCGGCATTCTCGCCCTCGCCGGATGCAAAGGGCGTCGCATATCAGTCGACCTTCACCGAAGAACTCCAGTTCCAAGGCAGGTCGGGAGACAATCGCCTGACGTGGCAGGCTGGGCTCTATTATGAGCGCGCTTCACCGCTCGGTCCCGTTGGATCGATGTCGCCGACATCGCTTTACTGCACCGACGTTCAGGCATTGCAATGCACAGACGTCCTTGGCTTGTTCCTGACTGCGCAGCTTGGGTTTCCAGTGCAGGTTGGCACCGTGAACTACAACCGGAACCGTCTGATCACGCAGAGTATCGGAAGCTATCTGCAGGCAAGCTATGAGATCACCGACCAGATCAAGGTCACTGGCGGATTGCGCTATACTTGGGATCTGCAGCGCAGCTCAAGCTCGCAGATCGCCTATAGCTTCGCTCCCGTCGCAGGCGGTGGCCTGGCCACCCACTATTGCCCGCGGCCGACGACTGAATTGCCGCAGTGCGCTCTCGATCTGGAGCAGAAGTCATCCGCGCCGACGTGGCTGGTAGGCCTCGACTTCAAGCCGACGGATGACGTACTCCTCTATGCCAAGTATGCGCGCGGCTACCGCACCGGCGGGATCAAACCTGACGCTCCGGTACAATATCAGCGTTTCCGCCCTGAAAAGGTCGATACTTTCGAGGTCGGCGCAAAGGCGTCATTCAATGGGGCGGTCAGAGGCAATTTCAATATCTCTGCCTTTTACAACGACTTTGCTGACCAGCAAATCCAGGTCGGTTTCGGCGACAATCAGGCCGTTGCCGGGACCGTCGCAGCCACGACCGGACCGGTCAACGCAGGAAAGTCGCGAATTTACGGCGTGGAGGTCGAAGCGGCCCTACGCCCGGTGGCGGGTCTCTCGCTCAATGCAAGTTACGCCTATTTAAACACCCGCATCAAGTCCATCACTGCGGTCACGCTGCCAGCCAATGATCCCTATATCGTCGGGTCGGCAGTGATTGAGGGAGACCGGCTTGCCCTGACGCCAACTCACAAACTGGTGCTCTCGGGAGCCTACACCCTGCCCCTGGGTCGGCAGATCGGCGAGATCAGTTTCGGAGCGACCTACAGTTACACGGGCGCTCAAAGGGCGAGCTACGCATCGCGCGACCCGGCCAGTATCGCACTTTTGGGGCGCGATATCGGGATCATCGCCCCGATCAATCTCGTCAGCCTCAACGCAGGCTGGAAGTCAATCGCGGACACGCCCGTGGATCTGACTGCATTCGTCACCAATCTGACGAAGGAACGCTACTTTACCTATGTCACCGGGCTCTGGTCGTCCACCGGGTTCGAGACCGCCACGCTCGGCGAGCCACGGATGTACGGCGCGCGCCTTCGTTACAGCTTCTAAAATTGCCGATGCGCCGTTGGACGGCGTGCACCAATCTTCAAAGCATCGAGGAAATGCTATGCCCGAACTGATTGTCACAGATCGCGCCGGAAACGAGCGTGCCATCGTATCTCCCCCGGACCGGACAGTCATGGAGGTGATCCGCGACGCTGGTTTCGATGACATGCTGGCGCTGTGCGGTGGCTGCTGTTCATGCGCTACTTGCCATGTCTTCGTTGACGCGGCTTTTTCGGATCTAACCTCGTCAATGAGTCCAGACGAAGATGACCTTCTCGACACCTCGAGCCACCGTGATGAGAGGTCGCGGCTCTCGTGCCAGATATTATTGACTGAAAGTTTGTCCGGCCTGCGTGTAACACTGGCGCCCGAGGATTAAGCTGGCTGCGTAGAGGTGAACTGGTTGACTGAAGCAGCACCTGCTCACGCTATCCGGCATCCGTCCGGTTTGGTCTGATCGCGCAGTACATTGTCGAATATAAGCTAACAGCCCGCAATACAGTGCACGTGCGGCATTACCGGTTCACCGTGGCTTCCATCGACCTGTCGCAAGTCACACTATGACCTAAGTTTCTCAGGCGCACGTCAATTCTCTTTGTGACGGAGCATTCCTTGGACGAGTTTCCCACAGCTATCATTACAGGTGCCAGTTCCGGGTTAGGTAGGGCTGCTGCAGCCGAACTCGCCCGGCGAGGCTATCGGATCATCGGGACCGGACGCGACCTTTTTCGCACCGCTGAGGCCGAACGGGAAATCAGGGCCTATGCCGAGCCCGGTGCACGGGTGGACCTGTTCTGCGCGGACTTCTCGCTTTTGAAAGAAGCTTCGCGCACGGCGGACAGGATCATTGCCATGACCGACCGGATTGACCTGCTTTTCAATAACGCAGGAGGTATGGTCGACAGGCTGCAGATGACAAACGAAGGCCTCGAGAAGAGTTTTGCTACCAACCATCTCGCGCACTTCGTAATAACCTCGCGCCTAACACCGCTTATTGAACGCACGGCAATAAGGGCGCAGGCAGGGTCGGTGCGGATCATATTCACCTCTTCGGGTGCGAGTGAGGCGGCACCGCCGATCAACTTCGAGGACATACAGGGTCTGTCGACATTCTCGACCGGGCTCGCTTACTGTATCGCCAAGCTAGCCAACGTTATGCACGCACGTGAATTGGCGAAGCGACTCGCAAGCAAGGCGATCACCGTGCACATCGCGGCGCCCGGCCCGGTCGCGTCACGCTTCTTCGATCGTGCTTCTCAGGAAACCCGGGATCACGTGCGCGAACTACCGATGATGACATCGGAACAAGGTGCCGCCTTGCTACTGCACCTCGCTGTGGGTGACCTGCTTCGATCCACGCATGGTGCATACTGGAAGAACGGGATCGAGGCTCAGCCCCATCCACAGGCGATGGACGAGGCGGCTTTGACGAAATTCTGGATGGAGAGCGAAAAACTCGTCGCGCAAGCTTTGGGTGCCAGCTCTTAGACTCCTCACTTCCTTGATCGCGAACCAAATCGAGCTGGCACGCAAGTTAGTTGGCTCCAAGCACGGAAATCAATTTGGCGGTGTGATTGTTGGGGTGCCCCAAAGACATTGCCGATCCATAGGCTGCATTTTCGGCGCCATATGGTGCCCAGAATTGATACGCCTCGTCCAGAAGAGCGGTAGACGCGATTGTCTCAGCCCCGATCAGAAGCAAAATGTCCATTCATAGGAGCGCTGAATTCCCAGTTGTACGGTCTGGAGTGGCCGCATTGCCGCCCTACCGCCAGTAGGATTCTGCAGGTCCGTGAATGACCGCTCTCCTCGGTGGGCTTCTCGAAAGCCGACAGTCGCGAATGCCCCAAGCCCTGTCGCTAAGCAATTACCGAAATTTACCGTCCTGCCCGGTCGACTGCCATCACAGGCGCAGTGAAAATCAGCAGCGATAGGTTTGGACGTTGCTTGACCAGTGAATGGTGGGGGCCGCTTGACGCCGGCCCCCGCTTTACGATCACACGTCGTTACCACCGTCCGTTGCAGGGGTAGGAGTTTTCGGTGCGCGTGCCATGCGCTTCGCCCGTGGCGTCTTCTTTTCCGCTTTGTCAGTTGCTTTGTCTGGGGTGGCAGGCGTTGTTTGGTCTGCCACAGTGCTCTTGGAGTCCGTTTCCTCCCGGTTGAATAGTCCGAGCTTCCCACGCCGTTTCGGAGCTGGTTTCGGATTTTCGACTGGTGCATCAGATGGTTTGACCTCGCTTACTTCCTGCACCGCTTTGGGTTTGCGAGCGGCCGACTTCTTGGCCGCAGGAACCTTCGCAGGCGCCGTGCTCCCCTTGAACTTTGCTGAAGCCTTCTTCTTCGGCACTGTTGCTTCAGGGTCCTTTGCAGGTTGGTTCGGCGGCGTATCAACGGTTACACCGGAATCGGCGATCGCTTCCCGCGGCGCAGCCTTGCGTTGCTTGCGAGCGCTGGTCTGCTTGACCTTCACGGGAGAAGCATTCGGCAGCGGTGCATTCGCCACTTCTACCTTCGGCGCTTGCGCATCGACAGAAGTTGCCGGAGGAGCTTCGGATGCCGATGCGCTTGCCTCGGTCTCCCCGACCGCGGAATTGCGATTGCCCAAGCCGATCTTCTTGGCGATCTCGCGACGCTGGGCAGCGAAACCCGGTGCAACCATCGGATAAGTTGCGGGTAGGTTGTAGCGTTCCCGGTATTCCGCAGGAGTCAGCCCATGACTTGTCAAATGGCGCTTGAGGGCCTTGTAAGGCTTTCCATCGATAAGGCTAATGATGTGGTCGTCGTATGAAAGGCTTTTACGCACCGATACTGCAGGTTCATACGTCGGTGCCTCAGGCTCCGCCGACGACGACGCTGTATCCTCGGTGAGAGCAGCGCGCGTCGAGCGAATGAGGCCGGCGAGATCGTCAGCGCCGACGGTGTTGTTGCCCAGATATGCACTCAGAAGCTGTACGGTCAGAGCGGCGATATCAGAAGTCGGTTCGGTATCAGGCATCGATATTGCCCCTCTCGATATTTCTGGCGCCTAAAGACGCTTATGCCCCTATGGCAATGCTTGATGCATTGCCCCGATTACGGCGCTTTTCAAGTGCATTCATCGTCCTAGTACCATAGACTGAACGGGAAGATGCCCCATTACGGGCCAAACGCCGTGCCGCACAAACCTGGCCTTCCGAAGACAGGCTCAGATATCAAAGACCATCCAGTTCGTCACCTACCCGTCGATCATCGCGTCCCACTAGCCAATGTCGATCTATGTTCAGCACGCAGTTGCAGAACGCGGGAAGCCCCATGCGTCAATTGCACTGGTCCTCGGAGCTGCCATCACCCACATTGCGGCTGCCTTTCAGGCATCCTCTCCCAAACTTTGTAGCCGGCCTTAGTGCCGGCTTTTTCTTTATTGCCGGTCTTGCAACCAAGGATGGAAGCACTGACGGTCCGGTTTCCGCACTGCGGGCACTGCTGGACAGCCCGGGATGGTTAGGTCATAGGCTCGGCATGACAAAGGATCTTACGCCCATCATCCGTCACGTTCTCGAGCGGGCGCCGCAATGGGTCCGGCGCGACCTCGAGGCCAAAGATTCAGCCATCCGCGCTCGGGCGGAAGACACCTTGGCCGCAATGATCAGCAGCGCCCTGCAGGATGATGGAACGGAACCGGACAAGGTCTGAATTCCATCACGGGCCAAGCGTCCGGCGGACCATTGGCGTGATCAAGCGCAGCCTGACGAGCGAACCCGCGTGCGGCAACCCCTCGCAACGTCTGCTGGCTCGCTTATACCGGGTTCTGTCCCTCGATGCGTGCAGCGGCGTACATGCAAAGGCAGCTTGGGATCGAAAGCAGGACAGCCAGGGTGAGGAACGGCAGAGCGAGAACAAACCTCAACGTCGGGTTCATGGCAACCTCTCCATATCTATGGTGAGGCTTTAACGGACGGCGGTGCAAACGGTGCCGGGGGCCGCAATATTCGCTAAGAATCCGCTACCGATAATTTGTTGATACTGCTGAGGAATATGTCGCGGTTTGAGCTGATTGGGGGGAATGTCCACCGTGCCCGCAACTTAACTCAAGCGTGGCGCCGGATCGAGAACCTTGCGAAAGAACACCACCCGCTCGGTTTCCTCGAAATCAAGCGCCGCGTGCATGGCGTGGGAAACCGTGTTCTCCATAAGGGCATCGGAAGCCATTTCGGTACAACCCTTGAGCCGAGCCCATGCTTCGACCGCTTCGACGAGCCCGCGGCCGATGCCTTGGCGGCGACACTCCTTTGCAACAAAGAGCCCTTCGAGGAACGCGACGGGGGATGTCTCGCATCCGTTGACGTAGTCGATCCGCAAGGCGGCTTCGGCAAACCCGACCAAAGTGCCCCGCAGATCGCGCGCAAGGAAGCCGACGATAGGTTGATGCTCGGCCATCAAGTCGACCAGATCCTTCCGGTGCTCCGCCGTTGAGCCATCCGGCCAGAGCGCGGCGCGTAGGGCAGCCCAATCATCGAGGTCGGTGGCGCCCGCAAATTCGATGCGTACGATCATGTCCGCTCGTCCCCGGGTATGCGCCTTCAGTATTGAAAAAGCCTGCAGCGCCAGCTGTCAGCGCGGCACCGCAGGCCTCTTCGGTTTAAGCGTTGAGCTTGTCCTTCACGCCCTTGGCGGCCGTGAAACCGAGCTTCTTCGACGCCTTGATGGTCATGGCCTCGCCCGTCGCAGGGTTGCGGCCTTCACGCTCCGGGCTGTCCTTGACCTTGAACTTGCCGAAACCGTTGAGCGAAACCTCCTCGCCTTTCGCCGCCGCGTTGCCGATGGCGTCGAAGACGGCATCGACGATCTTGCGGGCATCGGTCTTGGCGAGGCCGTGATCGGCGGCGATAACGTCTGCGAGCTCGCTGTTGTTCATGAGAAGTTCGTCCTGTCGAAGTCTGTGTTGCGCCGCCGGATCATTGTTTTTGACCCGTGACGTGCGCTCACCATGACGCAACCAGATGACCGATCAAGGCGTGCTCAGGTGCTCAGGCTTTCTGGAGACCAGTTGTCCACAGCCTGCGGACAGCGATAATGAAATCGGCAATCTCGAAGGTACTTGCCCTTTTATCGTCTGGCGGGCCCGCAGCCACCGTCAGTGCCGGCGAGGCGTCGATGTATATATTTGCCATGCCCCCGGCATTGAAGGCTATGTCGCCACGCAACCTCCCCCACGGCCGCAAAGGCTTCAGGCGGCAGAAACTCAACAACAATAATTGTAATCCTCTGGCCGTTACATGTCAGCGCGGTCGTTCGTTTTTATTTCGATCATCTGACCAACCACTTCGATTATCGATAGTACGTTTTCAGATATCTGCCTGGAGTTCATTACGGATAGGATGCGCGCCTGTCCAAAATTGCGGCCTGCCGCATGGTGGCGCGAAAGCTCCGGCAGTATGCCCGCAAATTCCGGTGTTGGCGGCGGCATGCCGAACGATGAGGCTAGCGCCATTGCAGCTTCAAGATCGCGACCGAGATGGCGGTCAATCCAGTTTTCGGTACTATCGGAATAGAGGAGCGCAGCTTTCAGTGCGAACTGTAATGCATACGCCGCGTTCTTGATCACCTGGGAGGGGCGCTGCTCAACCATGTTTAGATTCATCAAATTGATGAATTCCAAAGCGCGAAAATACGTGTCTGCAGCCAAAACGCGGTAATGATTGGATGAGCCGAAGTGCTCGATGCTATGATCCTTGGGCGGCAGGTTGCCGATAACCGGATTACGCGTCACGCGAACCTCCACTGCGCATCCGGCGAGGACGATCCAAGAGTGACAGGAAGGATGCGTGCGTTCCCGAAACTCCCGCGCGCTAGGCACGGGAGTCACCGGGGCTGGTAAGATGAACAATCGAACATCCGCCGCCGCTTTTACCCGCGAGGGCTGGACATATGCGACAGCACCCCGAAAACTGAGAGTTTTCGGAGGCAATCGATTGTTCGGGATTACCAGTCCCGGCGCTGCCCTTTGCGCAACGCGGAGAGACCATAGCAGACTCTTCCAAGAGAACAAATGGGGGACTTGGTAACGTCGCGACTATTCGCAATCAGTCGATATCGCGTGTCACAAAACCACAATCATGATAAATTGATTGAGAAAGGATCGCAGGATGGAGACCGACGGCGCTGGTCACGATGCGAAGAAGGGCCTAGAGTACCCGCGCGCAGCGAAATGGATTTGGGCCCCCTGGTACGCAAAATTCTGGTGGTCTGCGACACCTTGCTGGTGGCTGGGTATGGCGGGATCTGCTTACTTCGATATTGCGCAGTTCTATAGTACTGCCTTAGCTGGCGTCATGAACATATTCTTCTTCCCGCCAGTCGTATTTATGCTGTTGGGCATCGGCTTTTTTCGCGAATGGTTCGATCGCTTGATAAATAACGAGGGGCTGATTTGGCTATCGGATCCTGATCCAGATTTCATGGATGACAGCTGCGGGCTAGGTAATCCGATGGATCCGAGATCTGGCCCACTTTGGATTGGCAATACCCTTGATCCGCATAGCCCTAACTATACGGGCCCGCGCTAATCCTTAGGCGCGCGTTTACTTAAGAGCCTTCCATCGCCGAGGCTTCCATCAATGTCGTTGGAGAAGCGTCCTTCGGAAAGAACGGAATTCTGTTCCAACGAAGTAAGCGGCCCTGTGAGATCGAATGTCGCTCGACCATTGTCGGCATCCTCAAGGTAGCGTTGTCGAATACCGCCGGTCGCCATTATGCCCTCTGATAAACTTTGAGAAAACGCGGAAGCGGGGTCAGGTGACATGCTCGCCGTACGTTCCGCTGCGCCAATTGCCTGTCGAATATCGTAGTTCACGACGTCGAGCGTGGCTTGTGCGTTCTCGGAAGTCATGCCGACGTCCCGACTTTCAAAAGCTAGTTTCGAACCAACGCCACCGGCAGTCTTGCGACCAGCGCGTGTCGGCGCACTCATTGCTTGCCGCCGCCCGGCGCCTTTAACGGATGGTTGGCTTTCCGATGCCGCCAAACTTGCGTTAACATCGAAGCTGATATTTGTGCCCATAAAGTTTTGATCTTGCGCAGTTCGCGTAAGATTCCTTATCCACCCGGTTTGCGATATGATGGCCTGTACGTCGCGCTGTAGGGTGTCTGCGACTTGTGGCTTTAGACGCCATTCGCCCTTGCGGTTCATTTCGAAGCCGCCGCGCAGCCAGTTGGCCAGCATCTCCTGTCCTTCCTTGCCACCGCCCATGAAATGCTCGATCGTGTCTGGCCCAGCCTGCTTGCCGGCCTCGAACCGCGTGCTTGTGTCGCTGCGTGCCGATTTGCTGAAGGCGGTGCCGCTGGAAACCAGAAGATCATTGTGCGCAAAGCTGAAGCGCGCGTTGCCGCCATTTGCGATCGCGCCAAGCTGGCTCTCGTTGATCAGGCCCGCCTTCCACATTGCTGCTGCCGTCTGGGGAGTCAGGTTGAGGCTGAGGTCGCCGTTCTGGTCCATTGCGATCTGACGCCTGCTGAGATCGATGCCGTTGTCGGCCAGCAGGCGCTGCATGCGGGTCAGCCGCTCGCGATCCACGATGGATGTCAGGCGCTCGTTCCGCGCGCGGTCGGCGATCCCGGCGGCGCCGCCCTCTGCCATGTCGACCTGATTGCCTGCCGTGCGCGTCAGCGCCTGAATGAAGCTGTCGAGGCGCGCCGCCTCGCGGGTCGATACGCCCGCTGCCGAAGCACCTTGCGCAAAACCGAAATTCTCCGACTGGCGCCGCTGCTCGCCAGTGCGGGCGGCGTCACGCGTTCCCGAGGTCCCGACTTCCCGCTGGGCGTCGAGCTTGCCGGAGCGTTCCGCAAAATCGTAGCCCGCCGCCTCGCGTGTGCGGCCATAGACACTCGTACCCTCCCGTCCTGCCTCGGCAGTGGCGCCATCCGCCGTGCCGACCTGCACAGCGGTATTATAGCGCTCAAGAGCGGCGAGAACCTGGGCGTCGTTACGCCCGGTCGAGCGCGCCAGCTGCGAGATCGCAGTGCTGCGCGCCTCGCCCGAAAGCGCATTGATGAAGCCGATGCGGCGCGATGTCTCGTCAACGGACAGGCCCAGCATTCCCGCCGCCTGACGCTGCCCTCGGTTACCGCCGGTTCGCCAGCCTTGTTCGGTCGCAACGTTCGCGCGCTCGTCATTTGCAACTTGGGTGCCTGCATGATCGCGTCGACCCTCCATCGCGCCAACCTGGACTTGTGCGGCCGTGAGATCATTCTCCAGCATCTGCTCCTGCTGCCATGCGTTGGCGATTAGCTTGGCATAGGTCGGATCCGCCTGCGCTTCCGCGATCACCCCAGAAGCCTTGAGTTCGGCGTCTGCAGGCGAATAGCCCGCTCTTTCGAAGTGGCGTGTGGCCGCCTGCTTCATCATGCCATAGGCCCGGTTGTCGCCAAATGCCCGCCACTGGACAAGGTTCTGGCTGAAAGCCGCGAATGCCTTCTCGCCAGCCTCGCCCGTCCCGAAGTAGCCCGTACCAAGGTCGCGCAGCGCGTCCTTCTCGGCGAACTGGTGGATCGCAGCGGTCGCGGCGTTCGCCTGCACCGCGCGGGAGACCGCCGGGTCTGAGAGGTCACGGCCATCGAGAGCAGGGGCCAGGCTCCCAAGCTGACGCGCGCCTTCGATATCGCCAAGTGCAAAAGCGGCCGTGCCGGATGGGGCAGGGCGTTCCCCAAGGATGTGGCCTGCCTCGCCGAACGCGCGATTGCTGCTGAAACCGGAGCGCTCGCCGAAGTCGCCAAAGCTGGACGCGGCAGAGGCGCGCGCGCGGGTGCCCATGGCCGAAGCCTGGGCCTCGAGGGCCGATGCCTGCCCCTCGGCCGTTCCCATCACCGAGGCCGCCGCGGTTCCCTGGCCTGCGATCCCGAGCGAGCCCGACGTAAATGCCGTGAACATGTTGCCGCTGAAGCGGAAGACGGTGAAAACGAACGCGCCCGCGAGCCCTGCAGCCGCGGTCCTGAAGCTGCCGAAGATTGCGAGCGCCTTCATCGCTGCGGACGGGGCAAGGAACCAGGCATTCGCCGCGACCGCGTTGGAGCGCAGCTCCTCAAGCGTCGCCAGAGCGCGCCCGAGCGTGAGCTGGTAAATCCCGGCATCGATCACACCCCACAGCGCCACGAACACGAACATTCCCAGTGCAAAGCTCGCAACCCTGAGGTTTATCGGCGTCAGTACGAAAAGCAGCGCGACCGGGATCATGAAAAGCATGATGCCGAAGACCGTCGCGCGGATTGTCGGCATCCACTCGTTCGCAACCGACATCGTCGCGAGACCGCTGGAAATAACCGCCCGGTTGGCCATTACCCGCGCCGCGCTTGCAGGCGAGTCCTCGAACAGGACATCGCCGATGCTGTTGCCGAGCAGGATGTGCGTCATCAAGCCTTGCGCCGTGAGCGGGCGGTCCAGCATCATCTGCCCCATCTCCCCGAGCTGCTGACGGCATCGCGTCATCTGCTGGGTATTCTCGAGATCGTAACCGGTGCGCGCGCAGACCTGCCTGGAATAGCCATCGAAAAGAACCGGATCGCCAAGCCTGTCCGAGATGTGCGCCCACGCCTCGGTGCAGCTGACCGTCGTTCCACCCTTGTCGGTCTCTGTATAGACCGTCGAGAATGTCGCTGGTCCGGCCATCGCCGCAAAGGCGGCGGGAAGGTCGCTGGCGCTGCGCAGGAGCTTGTCGTCATCGATGTCGTAGGCCGGCGAGACGCGGGCGACCGGATAGCACTGGCGCACATAGTCCTTGATCGTGCTGTCGAGAAAGACGTCCGTCATCGGCCCGCGCGGCGAGACGGCGTTGAGGAATAGATCGAAGCTGTGCCCGCCCGCCCCGAATTCGATTTTGGCGCGGGGATCGAGGGTATTATCGTCGATCGTCTCGACCAGCGCCCGCTCCATCATGTTGGTCGCGCCGGCCACCAGGACGAGAAGGTTGGGCACATCGCCAACCGGCTGATAGGCATTGCGCACCCGGTCGTAGACATGAACGGTACCGGTGGCCGCGATGAGACCGACAAACAGCCCGACGCCGATGAGGATCTGGAAGCCGAAGGCAACGATGCCCATTCCGGTGCCGCGCACGCTGGCGATGATCGCGCCAAGGCCGATCCCAACCGTCGCCACGATCATGACCAATGTTTCGTATCTGGGATCGCCAAAGATCATCGAGACAAGACGAAACGCATCCACCGTCTCGGCAAAGCCGTCGTAAGTGTGAAAGCTGGCGTCGACAGCCTGGGCAGGCGCGCCGGCAAGGAGAAGGGGAAGGGCGGGAAGGGCTTTGAGCCGGGCGCGCATGGTGTTGTCTACTGGCTGCGAGCAGCGGCGCCCGCGGCATTGCGCGCGTCATGGTCGCGATCGCGCAGCAGGCCCGCATAGCTCGCCGACAGATTGGCCTGGTCCAGCGCCGCCATGTAGCTTTGCCGCATCTGCGCCCGTTGCCGCAGAACCTCGTCGCGTAGAGTGCCAAGCTGTTCGATACCTCTCGATAGTATGCGCGTCTGGCACACATTGGCATCGTTGCCATCAGCCGAACCCGCCAGTGCCGCGCCCCGCTCGGCATTGGTGAGCGTGAAGTCGATGGTGCGCGTGAGGTCATTCAGCATCTGATAGGCCAGCGTAAGTGCGACCAGTTCGTCGGTATCGGCAATGACCGAGTCCGCCACGCCCTGGCGAACGCCCCACTCCAGCATTCGGTAGACGGGCAGCGTGCGGACATTCGCGACGAACTGGCGTTCTTCGGTGGTCAGAGCGGTGCGGGTGCGGATTTTCGTCGCTATCGACAGCATCCGCTCGCGGGCCAGTACGAGAGCACCCCGCCCCGAGCCGTCCCTTGTGCAGTCCGCCCCGGTCGGAGGCAGGTTCAGGCCACGGCGCTGAACCCTTCCTGTCAGGAAATCCTGCGCGCTCTCGGTGTCCTGGCCAGCGCATTGCGGGATCGCGGTGAACAGCGGCACCTTGTCCCCGTCGTCCCAGCGCATGTAGATGTCACCGACCCGGGCCCGCATCACACCTGCCCAGTCCGCGGCACCGACGCGCGAGGCCGCATGCGCGAGCAGGGAGCCCGTTCGAAAGATATCCCTGACCTCGGCCGGGCAATTGGCGAGCGCTTCCTTCAGGTCCTCGGTCGGATTGTTTTTGTTCGCCTCGATCTTCTCGCGGCTCTGCTGATAGCTCTTCGCAAAGCCCTGCTTTACCGACCGGTATCCCGTCATTTCCTCGATAATCCCCGAAATATTATCATCGCCTTTGGCGATCTGGACCATACGGTTGGCAAGCCGGCAGTCGTTGACTTGTATGGAATTGAGAAAATTGGTCGCCGCTTCCATTTTCGAGATGATATTTCCCATTTTTTCATCGAGCGTTTCCAGAAGATACTGGAAGGCGACTGCCGGGGCCGCCTGGAGTATGCTTTCGAGTTTCTGGACAAGGTAATCGGGATCGAGGAAAGACATCCCTCCCAGAAACATGTCGATGCCCCCGCAACCTGCCCGGACCTTGGGCAGGCTCATCGACATCAGATAGTCGTTGTGGACATCGACCCTTCCGGACATGCCGCCGGCCGTCACATAACCACGGGTCTGATCCTCGAAGCTCCCTGGCGACGTATAAGTGACATTGTCGAACCAGGACTCCGCCCAGCTCTGGGCGTGTGACGATGGTGCGAACGCTGACGCGAGCAGGATCGCCGGGACCTGCAGATAGCGGATCGACCTTTTCATGATAGCGTCTCCTTGACTGTGCGGACCGGATGATGGGGTGCGATGTTCTCGGCTTTTGCGGTTTCAAGGTCAGGGCGGGGCCAGCAATGTGCGGATTTCGAGTGTCCGGCTCGCCAGCTTCGTTCTGGCTGAAAATGGTGCCTGGCCTGGGTCTTGGTATGGTTTCGGCGCCGGTTTGGACCTGGGCTGGAGATCGGGGTTGCTCCGAGACCGGCGCGACCTGCCGGCGTTTCCGGGCCCGCGCGTTATTGTCTTTGCGGGGCTGGCGGTCGGGGAAGCCCGACGATGCCGGTGAACTTGGCCATGGCCCGGACCCCCACGGCGGGCTTCACACCGCTCAGTATTTTTGCAGCAAGATAGAGATTGCGGGCAAGATTGGGCGCATGATCGGTGCCGATCGCGACGGGGATCAGCCGGCCCGTGTCATCGACAGGGCGGACCCAGACCACCGGATGGCCCACCCACGGCAGTCCCAGCCGTCCCGAGCGCCGCAGGGCATCCTCATGGCTGATCGTGCGCACCCGCCAGCCGTACCGCGCGCCCAACGTAGAGAGCTTTTGCCACGCATCACCGCACGGAAGGCAGCCTGGCGCAGTGGTCATCTCGGCGATGAATGCCGGGCCGTGGCCGCGCAACGTCGCTTGAAAGTCATCCGGAAAGTAGCGGGTGACAGGCACCCGCTCCAGCCAGGATCGCATCGCGCGCGGATCCGCCACGGGATGGATCGCGGCGCGCTGCGCGTCCTGACGGCTTGGCGGCTTTGCATAGGCCGAAGCGGCAAGGGCGATGGCGGCCAGCATGGCGAGCAGGATCAGCGCCCGTTTCATGGCGTGATCTCTGCGCTTGGAGCCATAGAATCGGCGGCCGCAGCTGCGGGTTCGCCCGCCGAGACGGGACCGTTGGCGAGCGCATCGAAGAAACCGCCTTCCTCTCCCGCCCCCGTCAGGAACTGTTCGGGCCGTATGTCGCCGCGCAGCAGGCGCACGGCCTGATAGGCCGTTTGCGCCAGCGCAGGGTAGGCTTCGACGCCCGAGGCAATGATCATCCGCTGCGCGCTGCCCCGCCGGATGACCATGGTCGTCGGCGTTATCTCGACCCCGAACCTCTCCTTCACTTCGGGCCGTCTGTCGAGATCGAGGAGCGTGACCTGCCAGCCCATTTCCTCCTGGAAGCGCTGGACGATCCGCCACTGCACCCGGCAATAGCCGCAGCTCGATCTCGAAAACATGACCAGCGCAAACTCACCGGCGTTCGCGCCCAGGTACGATCTTCGCTGGGCATCCTTTTGTGCGCCAAGCTGCGAGCGGGCATCGCCGACCATGGGGTTTGCTGATCTGGAATTGAGTTCGGGGTGCTGCAGCATGGCAAGCTGCGTGACCCCGGCGAATGCCCTGGCCTTGCGCCGGGCAAAGTCCTGCAGACGCCAGAAATCCGCGACGGCATCGACCGTGAGCACGGTGGCCGCGTAGTCTCGCTGCCTCGCGATGAGATCGCGGATCCGTGGCGGTGTCCAGGTCGCCAGCTGTTCCATGGGCGGGATGTGGGGGCGCTCGATGGTGGCATCGTCGCGATCGGCTTCGGGTTCAGGTTTCGGTGCTTCGTACCACCAGTAGCCGTGCCTTTGACCGGGCGTCGAGGGTTGCTGTGCCGCTACTGTGCCGCCCGAGCAGAGCAAGGCCAGGGCGCCGATGAATGCGGCAGGAGGGCGCCGCAGTTTCACAGTATGCGCTCCATGCGGGTCAGCCTCGCAATGGGAAGCAGGCCAAGATAGCGGCTGTCGAACCCTCGAGGATGGGGCGATCCGACATAGGCCAGGCCCGGCGGGATCACCCCGCTCCAGTTCATGTGTTCGAGTTTCAGGCCGCCGCGCGCTTCGGGAAGGCTGACCCCGAGCAGCCTGCCGTTGCAATAGTAATGGACGCCCGTTGCCGAGGGGGCGTGCGCGGAGGGTCGTTCCGATAGCGTGAGCCGATCGCCCGGGAGACACAGGGCATGCTTGGTTACCTGGACGGCATTGGGTCCCGCGACGGGGTGGCGAAGCGTGAACATCACATAATCGCCGCGTCTGATCGGTCCCGGACTTACACGAACTGCGTAAGCATCGATCGAGGGCGTCATGACCAGATGTATCCGCGGCATGACGAGAGCCGCAAACAGGGCGCTGGGAAGCACGACCAGCAGGACGAGGGTGAACCGGGCCGGACGTGCAGGCTGGTCACCGTCCGCAGCCCCCAGCGCGCTCGCCGCCTGCCGCGGCAGCTGACCCAGCGCGATCCAGGCAGCTAACAGGGTTCTAGCGAATACCAAGTAGAGCCTGAGCACCGCGCACCTCCTCCTTGCCGCCAAGGCGGGCGTATTCCTCAAGAAGTCCGCTGAGCGCGGCGTCGCCGTAGACGATGTGGGATGCGCGCAGGCTGTCGTCGTCGCGCTCGCAATAGGTCTGGGTCGGATCCCCCGGGATCATCGCGAGCGCCGGCACCCGGGTGATCGCGTGCTGGCGAAACACGATCGGATCGACGACCAGCTGGACATCGCGCATGCGGCACGCGGGGCCCTCGCAGCCCGGATCGAGCCGCAGAATCTCGGCCGAGAGCTTTGCCATCGGGCCCATCTTCTCAAGACCGCCCGGCACCCCGCGCAGCGCCATTACGCCGTGAACTGGCTCGAGCTGCGCCGCATAGCTGCGCAGCATCGCCAGCGGCATGGATGAGGAGACGAACACCACGGGAACCCATTGCCTGCCCGTGCCGGCGGGTTGGGCGGGATCAGCGACGGATAAAGCGCGTTCCTCCGATGGTTCCAGTCCCAGCGCCACCCGCAGGGCCCTGGCCTGGCGTTCGCGCTCTGCGGCAAGACCGGCCGCCCCCTGCGCGTGCGCTGCCCGCGCCCGTGTCTCGAGGTCTTTTGAAATGGCCCGGCGATGCAGCCCGTCGAACGCCCGGCGCTCAGCGTTCTGGTCGCTGCCTTGCGGAAGGACAGGGTCGGGAAGTTCCTCCACCTCTTGCCTCGTGTTGCCGATGGCGCTTTTGAGCCTCTCGAGGGAGGCCTGTCCCTGATCGGAGACGGACTGCCGCGCGCCGCGACTTGAAGGCGCAGGCGCAATTGGCTGGGCGAAGCAAAGCGGCATGATCAGTTGCGCCACCACGCACGCTGCGGTGACGGCCACAGCGCTAGGGATCGACGGCATCGACGTACGCATTGACGCGGTCCTCCATGTCAGTCCGGATCTCGGCCTGCGCGCGGGCCTCGATGTCGGCATAATATTCGGTGAGGTCGATCCTGCTGAAATCGAGCGCCTGGAATTCCTCGGGCGTGAAGCCGCGGCACATCGGTCGCCTCGGCGTGCCCCAGGGATCGGCGTTGAAGGCCCTGAGCTGCGGGCGGCCCTGTTCCTGGATGATCCGGCCGATCCTCGTATTGAAGCAGCAATGACCGCGCGCCTTCTGCAGGCAAACGCCCAGCACGCTCGCCGTGCAGTATGTGCCCACCTCGTGGCACATCCCCGAAGAGCGCAGCAGCGCCGTCTCCATGTCCTGCTGGTCGCAGCCGGAAAGCAGCAGCTCCATCATGAGATTGATCGCCAGACTGACCGCGATCGATGTCGGGTCGATGCCAACGACCAGCGCATTCGCTCCGGCACTGGCGGCCTGGCTTGCGGTCGCACCCGCCCTGAAGGCCGCGTATGCTGCCTTCATCCCCGTAAACACGCCCTTGGCAACGGCGATCTTCGTGCCGATCGAGGAGATGGATGAGCCCATCCCATCCTTGACGATCTTCCCCTGCTCCTTGCAGCAGTTCGACAGGGTCGTTGATAGGCCGGCCGGGCGACACCGCATGCCGCGGCCCGAGAAGATCTCGATCTTTCCCAGACAATTGCCAGCGGCGTCCATGCCGCCGTTCGCTTCGGTGCCCGGATCGTCGATGGGCGGCTCTTCGACGATGGGGTTGGCGGCGAGATCGATGCAGGCGTTGGGGGAGCAGGCGGGAGCTGCGCCCGGCGCCTTCTCGTGACAGGCGAACCGCGGGTCGGCGGGACAGCTATAGGCGCCGGCCGCATCACGCTCGCACGCGACTTCGTGGATGGGGCACAGACCTTCGCCATCGCTCGTTGCCGAGCAAGTCGCCTGCTCGCCCGGATCGGCGGCATCACCGTTGCCGTTCAGATCGACGGCGCAGATTCGTTGCGCATGGGCCGGTACTGCGGCAGCCAAGAAAAAGATGCATGCGATGATCATAGATGTCCGCAAGCGCCTGAAGCCGGGGCGGGGGGCTAAGGTGTGCACGCCCGTCACGGCGCGGCCCCGGTGCATACCATGTCTGCGCCGGCAAGGCGCAGCGTCTGCATCATCGCCGCCGCCTCGGGAAAGTCATCGAGGCATCCGCACGCCGCAACCAGCTCTTCGCCCGGACCCATCGGGCAGCGGTTGTCGCCGCTGCATGCGTGGTAGAAGGTGTCATACCCGGTCGGGACATTTTGCCTTGCGGCCACCACGCCATCGAGCGCCACCGCGTCGTTCGCCTTGGGCGCGCGCGTCTTGCAGACCGGTTCGCACTGCGCAACCTGACCTCGATCGGGAAGATTGAAGCTTCTGGTCGGGGTCGCATATCCCCCGTCCGATCGCCTGATCCGATCGGCAAGCAGGACCTCTGTCGAATGATCGATGATGTAGGCGCCGCGGCTCGTGTCCGGCCGGGCAAGAGCCTCCAGGGTGCAACGATAGGTTCGATCCTTCTGGAAGAAGTCTCTCGTTATCTCCCCGGGACACGACGCGCCTCCCACGAGGCGCGTCTGCGGCAGCGGCTTCAGCCCGGTGGCAATACCATTGACCCAGGTCTGCACCCCGTCCACGAGTTCGCTTTCAAGCCTGCAGGCCGGGTCGGCGCCGATCGGCGTGCAGCCATCGACCAGGTGCTCGTCCGTCCTGCAGCTGTCATCGACCTCGACATGTATCTGCGCGAATGCCTCACCTTCGTTGGCGACGGCTGCCCGGAGCCAGATTTCATGATCTCCGGCCGAAAGATACGGACGCAGATCAAGCCGGGGGTAGGAATGGAAGGTCTTCTTCAACTCGCACTTGCCGGGCGGGAGACCATGTGACGACCAGGGCGTAGGGCCAGATCCGATCAGTTCGCCATCAATCCTCACCTGCGCCCAGTCGTCGGCGAAGAAATGGGTAAGCCTTGCATCCCTGATCCTGTCCGGCTCGCTGACCCGCAAGGTCATCCGAAAATCCACCAACGAGCAGGACCCACCGCTCAGGCTGTTGTCGGCAGGCGAGCCCATCAGGAAATCGAATGCGGTGCCACTGCCTATGGTCGCGTAGCCACCCGAGGTTCGGGAGATCACTTGGTCGGGCTGAGGTTTGAGGACCGTTATCCTGCGTTCGATCTTGCAATGGCGAGAGGTGAGAGCGGTCCCCGTACCGATCGTGGAACCCTTGAGAGCCTGGAACACCGAACTGCTGCTCGAAGCCGAATAGGCGTCGGACGCAATCAAGGCGGGGTTCGCGCGATAGGAGGACTGCGGCAAGGAGGGATTGGAGGCGCAGGCCGTCGACTGGGCGCCGACATAACGGATGACGGGGCCATCGATCACGGCTTCGGCAACGCCGAAACGCGGATCCGCGGTTGTCAGCGCGCCGATAGCGCCGCCCCCGATGTCACGCAGAACCGACGCGATGTTGGACCAGGCAAGGTTGGAGCCGCAGCTGGCATTGATGCAATAGCAGCCTGCGAGCGCGGACAGGTCGACCTTTTCAAGGGCAGGGGCTGCCGCTTGGTCAACGGTCCATCTGAAGGGGGAGCAGGCCTGCCAGGTGCCTGGCGAGCAGGACACCACGCCGTTGGCGCAGATGCCTGATACCGGAACGGGCAGGTTGAAAGTCCGGTCCAGCGTCCCGTCAAGGTCGGTGTCCCGTGCGATCACGACCCGTCTCAAATCGCCGGTCGTGCGGGGCTGCACCATCACTTCGAGCAATGTCGCCGTCTTGCTGCAGGCGAGGTTGGGCGTGAAACTGCGGCTGTTATCGACTGTCGCGATTGCCTGGCCTGCGAGCCCCGGCGTCACATAGTTTTTGCGCAGGGCTTCGCTGTCGCTCGACTTCGCGCGCGCGGCCTCCGCCGCGGCCCGCGCTCTGTCTTCCATTGTCTGCGCGTGCGCCGGCAGGGCGTCGCACGCTCCCAGGACTACCGCCACGACGGAGCATCTCCAAAGCGCAATGCGCTGCGGGCCGTGCGGGGGTGTAGTCCTTCTCGGAACGGGTGGAGCGGCGCCGCCCGGGGGGCGGGGCGACACCGCTCCTTTCTCGCGCGGCAACCACCGGCCCCGGGGGACTTGGCGGACAGACCTCGGATGATGGCGAGTGCCTTGCGCGAGAATGGGGTGATCGAGGTCGCTCACGGCGCCGGCACCCCGGCGCAGCAGATGACCTTCTCGAAGAGCATGAACTGGGCATTGTCCTTGCCGGGCGCGTGCTTGGCGGACGACCACAAGGCACCGGGACGCCCGATGTTGACGCACTTGCCGCCCTTTACCGGCTCCATGATCTGCAGCTTGTAACGCGACTTCGTCCACACAGGCTGGGGAATGAACGAGCATCCGTCGGCCGAACTCACCGTCAGGGCGCCCATCCGGCCCATCATGAAGACGCCGCGCGCGGCAAGGCCCGCCCATGCCTCGACGCTGTCATCGAAGTGGATGTCGCCCGCGATGGGATACGTCGCGCCCCACGATCCCATGCACCAGAACAAGGGGTCGATGACCTTGCCGGCGGCCGCAGCGGCGCTGTCCGCCATGCAGGCGAGCCCGGCAGCCGGGTTGCCGAACAGGATGCCTTCGGGCTGGATGATCGCGCCGAGGGTTCCCGATTGCCAGGTCGGCAGCACCTCGGTGATCATGGCAACGTCGAACCCGTCGTTTTCCAGACAGGGAAGGTCGGTGAACATGTCGAGCATCGCCCAGACCGGCGCGATGTAGTAATGCATCTGGGCGAACATCTTGCGGGTGTTGGTGCCGTCCGCGATCGACGACTGGCTTCCCTGCAACTTGCCGCCCGTCGGCATCAGATCCGTGCCAAGCGCCATCATGCAGCCCGGTTCGGTCACGATGTCGATCATCCGGTTGGGAGACCAGTAGGAGACCTTCACGCCGAACCAGACCTCGACGCCCTTGCGGCATGCGCACAGCGGCTTCGACGCTGATTGCGCATCGAGTTGCTTGTCGAGCTTGTCATAGCTACCGACCCGCACGCCGCCGATCGTGATGGGGAAGATGCAGTTCCACCGCACTTTGGTGATCGGGTTGAAAACGGTGCCCGCCTCGCATCTGGAGGCGCGTGCCTCACCTGGCAGCGTCAGGGCGACAGCGAGGGTAAGCGCCGAAAGGCTCAGGAGCAGAAGGCGGGGCCTCATCGACCGGCATCCTTGGGAAGCGCCCGGCTCTTTGGTCCGTATTCCGTGAGGACGAGGCGGGTGCCCTGTTGCTGGACGATGACCGGTGCCACCTGAAGACCCAGTCTCTCCTTGACACGCTGCTCCAGAATATAGATCGCCCGCCCGGTCTTCTCGGTGAGAGCGATGGCATCGGCGTTCTGCCCGGCATCCGCGCTGAGCAGAATGAAATCGGAAGAGCGCGCAGTTGCCAGCGCCCAGGCAAGATCGCGCGCGTGGACGACAAACAGACGCTGGGGGAGCTTCACATAGGTCAGGGGGTTGAACGTGAAGCCCCTGGGGTAAAGCGTCCTGCCGTCAGGAAGGGTGATGTCGAAGTCCAGCGTGTAGAAGGGTACGACGCTGCGCACCCTGTCCGACGGGGCGGTAGCGAGCGATGCGGACTGCAGCGCCCCCCATTTCGAACGAGGGCCGAACGCCTGACGCATGTCAGCGGGCAGGGTGGCCGCCTTCGCCTCGATTTCCGTCAGCGCATCCGGCTCCGCAATCGCCCAGGTGCGGCCGATGGTACTTGCAGCGCCCGCAATCGCCGTCCGGGCACGAGCATCGGGGAACAGCGATGTGGCGAGCGCTGCCACCCCCAGCCATGATAGGCGCCGTGCGATTTTGAGGAGGTCGCTCATCGCGGGGTTGCTCCGGCGTCCCGGCCGGTATCCTTGCCGGTCTCCGGGATCCCGACGAGGGCGACCAGAAAGGCGAGCGTGGCGAGACCGGTCAGGAACCAGATGAGCATGCTGGTAGTGGCGTCGAGATCCGGGCTGAGAAGCAAAAGGGCACTCTGGGTCAGCAGCAGAAGAAACCCGCTGACGGTGAGGCGCACGGCCGAAGCCGTTGGTCTGGATGAAAGTAGGCCGTTCATCGGGGCCTTCTCCCTCGAATGCGATGCAGCACCTTCGTCGAGATCGCCGACAGGCCAACCAGAAGCAGCCCGGTGACAAGGCAGGATCCGGCAATGAGCACCGAAGCGCGGACCACCATCATGAACGGCTGCTTGAGAACGAGGCCCGTGGCGAGCACGAGCAGGCCCATTATGACGGTCTCGATCGCGATGAGGCGCATGCGCCAGTGAAAGGATTCCGCCTCGAAGCGCTCGGCAAGGCGAGCCTCGACAAGACGTTCGATCATGTCATCGTCGGACCCGTGCGGGTTTAGTCGCTCGCAATGCTGCTTGTGAGCGCTCATCGCTCGTACCCGCCCGCAGAGCCGGAGGCGGTGTTTGTGGCTGAGCCCGCATCCGCGCCAAGGATCGTCGCGGAATCGATGCCGGCAAGTCGGCACACCGCCTCGAGCGGCGAAAGGCCCTGCCGCATCAAGGCCTCGAATGCCGCAACCTCATCGGGCGCGGACGTGTTGATCCAGTAGGAGAAGGGATCGACCACGAGGCGGGCAATGCCTAGACCCAGCGGGGAGTCGATGAAGACTTCGCTGTAATGGGGCTTGGAGTTGCGGACCGATTTGAGCAGGTCGAGGACAAACCCGGAATAGTCGAGTATCTTGTTGTCGACGGCCCGCCCATAGGTCGAGCCCTGGAGCAGGAAGCGGGTTGCCGCATTCTCGAGGATGACCTGCCCCGTGCCGCCGAACAGCGTGAGATCGTTCATGCTCTGCAGTACGATGCCAAAGGAACCGCGATACTTGCGCGCGCGGCGGTAGCCTTGCCCAAATGCTTCCGCGAGCCTCGACAAGTCCTGCCCCTCCGTTCGGGTCATGAACTGGGCTGCCTCGTCGCACAGCACGAAGCGCGGGCGGTCGCGTGCGGAAAGATAGAGTTCCTGCGTGACCGCGTTCACCACCACCATGACGATGACGTTGAACAGGTCGGGCATGGATTTCAGCCGCTCGAGTTCGAGTACCACGAACTCGTCCGAGCGGATGTCGAGGGTCGATGGCCCATTGAAGTAGTGGCCGTACGCGCCGTCCGACCCGAAATCGCGCAAGTTGAAGGCGAGCTCGCGCGCGGTCGGAACGAGATGCGAGACCTTGTCCAGATCGCTGCGCACTAGCTCGGGATAAGTGCCCAGCCATTCGCGGACCGCGTCGATACCGCGTTCCGCGCGCCCCGTGTCGATCGTCCACTGCACCGCGGACTTGAGCAGGTTCCACTCGGACGTACTGACGCCCTTGCGTGTCGACGCATTCGCCATCTCGGCGACGATCGCGACTGCCATGGTGATCGCCGATTGCTTGTCGTCGCCGTCGAGCGCCAGACCCATATCGAAGGGATTGAGCACCAGGTGCTCCTCACCGATGTCGATGTACCGGCCCGAGCACAGCGTGCACAGCTTCCTGTAGCTCCCGCCGATGTCGATGACGCGGATAAGGGCACCCGAGGCATAATACTGCTGGCACAGGTTGTTGAGGAGGAAGCTCTTGCCCGCCCCGCTTTCGGCCGAAACGATGAAATTGTAATTGTTGATGCGCGGATCGAACAGATCGAGCGTGATCAGCTGCCCCTTGCGGCCGGTGTAAAGCAGGGCAGGGCGCCCGCCCCCGCGAAAGTCGGTCTGGATGGGGGCCATCAGCACCGCAGCCTTGACCGGCATACGAAAATCCCTTTCCAGCAACCGCAGGGTCGTGCGATCGGGATAGAGACCGAAGGGCAGGCTCAGGACCAGAAGCGTTGGATTGAGATAGCTCTCTTCCTGCATCGAGAAGGGCAGGGGCTCTCCTTCCCAGAGCCGCTTGGCCCGCGCGGCGAGGTCCCGGGCATGGGCACGGTCGCGGCCGAACACCCAAAGCGTGGGAATGACCCGAACGAACTTGCTGTTGCCCGCCTCATCGAGGATCCAGCCGATTTCCTCGATCTGCTTGCCGACCTCGACCGCGAAACTGCCCGCAGCCTTCTGTGCCGACAGGATCTGCGCCCGCTTATGAATCTCGAATTGCGAATGGTCGAAAAGGACATTCAGGGTATAGAGAAACGGTCCGCCGATCTGGTCGCTGTCTTCCGAGGCCCCCCGCATGCCGCCCATCAGGCGGTTGGCCCGCTCGGCCGTGATACGCCGGGCCGGCGCCTTGGGGGTCAGGCATCGCGCGACCTGATTGCCCAGGAACACTTCCGCGCCCTCGAAGACAAGATCCGGCCCGGCATCGATGATCTGCCGGGCGATCGGGGGAGCCCCTGTCGTGGTGCCGTCGGTGAAGACGCCCGGTGCCTGCGCGGCGACCCCATTGAAGATGCGCCGATAAAAGGAAACCATCTCCGCGGGGGGCAGCCTGCGGATCCCGAGCTTGGAGAGTTGTTCTTCGACCTGGCGTCTCAGGTCCTCACCGAGCGGCCGCCTTGTCTTGATCGACAGGAGCGTACGGAAATTGCGCACCGGAATGCCATGAAGCGCCTCCAGCCCATGCCTGCCAGCGCTGAGATAGGCATGGGCGTGACGCGCGGAGGCCTGTATCAGCGGGTCGTCGCGGGTCTTCATGTCGAGAAAGGCATCGAGCGCATCGTCGATGAGCGGATCGGCGAACGTATGAAGCTGCAGTACGGTGCCGTCCGGAAACTGGATGTTGAAGAGGCCCAGCAGCGCGCCCTCTACATGCGAGAAAAGGTAGGCCGCAGGTGTCAGTTCCCACGCGTGCCCCCAGCTGTCATCGATGCACAGGAACGCCTCGGTTTGGGCCTCCCACGCGACGAGCGGCAGATAGTCCGAGAAGCTGTCCCGGCGCACCGCCCTGCGCAGCCGCGAGTAAGTAAGCGCGCTGCTGTTGCTCGCGCCGCTCATGGCCGTTCCTCCTTCGCGGGCTGGGCAACCGGGGAAGGACCCATCGGGCCGGGGCGAGTAATGGAACCCTCACTGCCTTCTCGCTCACTGGTCTGCCCGAGCACAGGCGCTGCCGCGCGATAACCCGGCGTTTCCACGAGGGTATCGCCGATAACCCAGGCGGGTTTGTCGAGCACCGAGTAGACATAGCGCGGCATGTAGAGCCGGTCGGGCCGCTGCCTGTCGGCGTAGGGAAGAATAAGCGTACGAACCGTCCGGGCAGGTTGCAGCATCGGCGTGGCTGGCGTCTCGATAAGACTACGCAGTTCGCGATAGACACTGTCCTTGTAGTTGCTGAACGCATCAGTGCGGCCGGTCCGGCGTGAACGCCCGGTCGAACCGGATGTCGTCCCGCGAGCAGCGGCGCGGGCGTTGGTTACGGCAGGATCCGATTTCGACGGGATGTCGGCAACGGCATCGGCATAGGCCTTGTCCGGATGAATGCACTGGCCGTGATCGTCATTCTTGCAGGAGAACGTCTCGGGATAGGGAGACATCAGCGAGCCGAGGCTCGCGCATCCTCCGACAAAGTGCACCAGGCTAACACTGAACAGCGGCAGCAGCACGCTGCGGCACGAAGGAATTGCCATGACAGATACTCCTTGGCGAAATAGCCGCGGCATCAGAATTTGCCCTCGACCGACGGTTTGATTTCCAGCGCAAGCCCCTCCTGGACGACGACGACGACGTCCTTGGCCGCGCCTACCTCGACGACCGGACCTGCCTGCCTCGCGAGATCGAGATAGAAGTCGGTGAGCTTGTCGGACGAGCGCGACAGGCCGCCGGCTATTCCCGCTTTTGCGGCATCACCGGCATCGAGCGAACGCACGCTGCCGAGCGCCGAAGTCGAAAGGTTGCCGAACGTGCCTTCGACGGTTTGCGAGATCCCGGAGATGGTGCCGGCTAGGAACGAGCGGGCAAGTGTTGCTCCGGCGCGTGTCACGACTTTGCCGGAAAGGCCCTTCTTGCCATCCCCGTCGACGAAGAAGCCCTTTATCGCCTGGTCGACGACGGCATGCTCGTCGAAATCCACGCAGGACAGCGAGACCAGCTGGACTTCCACCCGTTCCTTCGCGAGGCTGCCGGTCGCGTTGCCGATGACAAAGCATCCGGCGAGGTTTGCCTTCACGTCGTTGGGCAGGACCGCCGGCGCCTGAACGCGGGCAATGATCGGCTCGGGATTACTGGTCGCGTCCCGGCTCGCCAGTGCGTCGACCCCGGTCAGGAGCCGGGCCTTCATGAAACCAGGAGGCAAATAGATCGTCCGCTTGCCTTTTTTTGACGTGGCTGTGCCGCCTGCTCCTCCCGCCGGGCTACCCGTGCTGACCGCCGCGCCAATGGCGCCGACCTGTCGCTCGCTGGGGGGAGCTGGCGGCGCGGATGGAGCCGTTGGCGCAATCGGCGGCGCCGGGATTTCGTCCTGGCTCATCGCTGCGTCGGCGGGAGCCGGCGGAAAAGCCGGGATATCGCCGGGCAGTGCGGGCGGAAGGTCGCCGTCTGCTGCGCTCGATGCGCCGTCGCTGCCGCCGCGAGGCATGATCTTGCCTTCCTCGATCGCACTGACCCTGTCGCCCAGCAGCGTCTGACCGTCCAGAACCTTCTGCAGATCGCCGCGCAGCTTCAGTTCCAGGCTGTCGCCGCGAAGCCCCGCCCCCATGTCGAGGTTGGTAGCCTGGGCCGGCGTGGGCGCAGCCTCCTTGCCGCTTCTGCTGGCGGTGTAGAGACCCATGCCCACCAGCGCGATCGCCGAGACGACGCCGAGCTGTTTGACGCGCAGTCTGTGATCCGATGACAACCGGCTCCATCGCGCCTTCATATCGAGGAGCGGGGAGCGGCCTTCGAAAGCAGCCGTGCCGGGCGAGGTGCCTGGTCCGCCCACGCTCGAGACGGGCTCCTGCGTCGACGCCGTGGCCGGCCCGGAGTTCGGCTTTCCCGTCGGTTGCGTCATGACCGGACACTCCGGCGCACGACGATGAGCCGCGCGACGTCGCCAGGTTGCAGGCTTAGGCGATCGAGTGTGACGGCGAAGATGTCGTCGCCGAGTGCCACATCCAGAAAGTCGCGTTCGTCGAGCACCGTGGCGGCTGAGGCGCGTACGAGATATTCGCTTACGGAAATTCCGGCGCCTTCCACCTCCAGTCGGCGGCGCTCGGTGAGCGCGGCGTATGCCAGACCGGGAAGAATGAGGCTATCGCGCCTTGGCGCTGCTTCGGAAAAGGAGGCCGGGATGCGGTCCTGAAGGACGGCAAGCGCGACGCCAACGGCGCGTTCCTCTGCGGACATCGCGCCCATCAGCACGTCATTGGCACGCGCGCGCTGCAATTGACCCGGGACCAGATTGACCGTCTGCGCGGGAATATCCGACGGCTCGGCATAGAGCGGATAGATTGCCCCGTTGCACGACACGAAGAACTCTGCCGGGCTGGTGACATAAGTACGGGTCTTGAAAGACGCGTCATCGGTCTCGAGCACCAGGAACTTGATCCAGGCATCCGAACCGCCGCGTTCGACCGCGAGGCCTTTCTCGGCCGAGAACTTGACCTCCTCGATCTCCCCGCCCACGCAAACGACGTGGTTGATGTCGCGGTTGGAAAGCTGGATACGGCTCGTCTGGTCAGGCAAGGCCATGACGACCTGACCGATAGCGGGGGCGCCGCTCGCCAGGTTCGCCAGGAGTGAGCCGGCAACACAGGCGTGCCGCAGCCGTTGAAAGCCCGTCGATCTAGCGCGCATCTGCATCGAAATTTTCCTCCTGAAGTGCCGTCAGCCAGAAGCGGCCGTTCTCGAGCGCGTAGCGAATGCGCAGATTGCCCCGGAATTTGCGGATGACGCCGCCGATCACCCGGACCTTTTCGATAGGTACGAGGATTTCGGCTCCCGATCGGGTCACGGCCTGATCGGAACGGATGTATGTCGCGATCGATAGGGTAGGGTTGCTGCGCAGTTCATCGAGCAGCCGGTTCAGGCTGTCGCGCACCTCGTTATAGGCGCTAGGGTGAACGATCCGCAGCAACTCCTGGAACTGACGGTCGGCCGAATAGGCGGAATAAGTGCCAGCAAGGCCCACGACGTTGAACGTGATCGAGCGCAGATAGCCTTCCGAAGGTCGATTGCCGGTAATGAACAAGTCGCCATCAGCGCCGAACGGCACGATGACCGTGCGGGCATTCTGGTTCGAGGTGTAGATCAGCGCTCCGAGGACGGCCGTGATGCCGAATAGACCTGCGACCGCGATCTTGAGCAGGCGGTTCTCTTCGAAGAGGTTGGCCGAGCCCTGCAGGTAGCGGTGGAGGTGCCAGGTGGGCCGGATATCGCCGACGAGGTCACTTGCCGGCTTTCGTCGCAGGAACATCGCCAACTTTCCTATTCGTAGAAGCGGGTCTGCGTCGGACCCGGATAGTTGCGGAAGCGGGCAAGACCCCAGCGCCAGGCTAGATGCGGGATGAACCCGCGCGGCTTGCTGCGCTTCCAGGGAATGAACAGGAGAAGGACGCCGATGAGGAGCCATCCGATGGTCCCGCCAACGATGACCGCGACGAATATCGTGGCCATGACGACGATGAATTCCTGACTGTCGAACCAGAGTATCTGGACCGGCCTGTGCAGGAACTGGGGCAGGCGTTCATCCACGTCCTTCTCCCTTGCTTCACCACGCCCCTGGAAGTGCGTGGTGTTCACGAAAGGTGACAGTCACCTCCCGTCTGGTGGAGCAGGGACCGACGAACCCGGCACCTGCCCAATGCTCAGATCGCGTGTTCAGATCGCGCCTTCAGGGTCCGGCCTCAGATCACGACCTCAGACAACGAGGCCGAAAGTCTGAAGAATGGAATCGGCCTTGATCAGACACACGGCCGCGACGATCGTGGGGATGCCGATCATGATGTTGGAAAAGAGGCGCGAGACGCCAAACAGGAAGGCAGCGACGCCGCCCACGAAGCCCAGCGGCCCCTTCACCCCCTGGTTCACGACGATGTCGTAGATGTCGTAGCCGAGATCGCCCACCGAGGGTGCCGCGAACGCATGGGCCATGCCGGCACCGGCGAACGCGGCCAGAATGAAAAGGATCGCCGCATCTGCCGTGCGGAACGCCTTTCCTCGAAGCAAAGTCACCATAACGAGTTCCCTTCTTATGCGGAGCCGTCGCGGCTTTTCGGGTATCTGGCCCCATCGACCGATCAGGGCGCTGGCCGTTCCCGGCCGGCAAGTGCGCTCGACGGCCCCTGAAGGCACGCACTCGACGGCAGCTTCGTTATTGACGGCGGAAGTGCGTGCCAGCGGGCCCGCAGGCTGCCAGATCCGGCAGCGATCGGCTCACGGCCCGGCAAGGGAAGCGCTGGCGTGCCCTGCGAGGTACTCCTCGAGCTCCCCTTGCTGGAAACCGCTGATCTGCCGTCCCTCGATGAAGAGCGTGGGCGTCCCGGAGACCCCGACCTTTCGGCCGGTGTTGGCGTCCTCGGTGACTTTTCTGGCGCCCGCTGGACACTTGAGCAGCTCGGTCGGTTCAACGCCCTGGTAGAGCGCACTGAAGGCAACCACCGGATCGGGTGAACACAGGATGTGTTCCGCTTTCGCGGCCGCCTGAGGATGAATCGCGCTCATAAAGTAGATGTGGCGCTGCACCACCTTTCCTTCGGCCGCCTTCGCTGCCCAGAACCGGTCGAGCGCACGGCAATACGGGCAATCCGGATCGGTGAACTCGATGACCTTTGGCGCATCCCGGGGCCCGATGACAAGAGCACTTTGCGGGTCTATCGCGGCGAGGCGCTTCCGTGCGCTGGCATCCTGCGCAAGAGCGGTCAGGTTGACACCGTTCTTGTCGTAGACCGCCGCGAACAGGAGATGCTCGCTCTCAGGAGCGAAATAAAGCATCCTTCCACCCGCGACGGCCTGGAAGATCGGCCCCTTTACCGGCGCGGGAGCGAAATCCGCGAACGCCAGATTGGTAAAGGTTTGTCGAAGCTGGCGTTGCGCCGCATCCACTGCCTTTTCCATTTCTGGACCTGGACTGTCTTGGGTTGCGGCGACGTCTTGCGCTCGCAACTCACGGGCGGGAAGGGCGGTGGCCGCCAGTGCTGCAATCAGGGCGGTGTGATACAGGAATCCTGCGGACATGGGCGTAAGGTTCCTCGATGTGTCTGGCTTTGAACCGCAAGGTTGAAGGCACCGTTCGAACGCTACGTGGCGCATCCGCTGTCTGTAGCGTCCGCTTCGATGTGATCTTGGGGGTGGCGGGAACAGGTTGAAGCCGCAACCATTGGGGCAGTAGAATTCCCTGAAGGGGCAATGGGCTGCCGCAAGTCGGCACTTGTCTTCCGAATTGCGGAATTGCCGGTCCGAAATCTTCTTCTATTCGTGGCGGATGACCATTGGCTTAAACTTGCTGAAGCATCGCGCCTGCAGACCGTGATTCGGGAAGTTTCCCCAGAATTGGCAAATGGAGAGAGGCGGTGGTGAAGGTCCGATCACGCGCTTACAAACTTCAACTTTCTCCGTCCGGAGTGCGTCTTTTCCTGCAATGTCATTGCCGCCTGTGCCATGCGGTGGGTGACTTTCTGCCGTATGGCACAACGCTTCTCGTCGCCGTCACCTTGCTTCATCAAAGTACGGCGGAAATCGCGGCGCAGGAATTGCTGTCCCCTGAAATCGCGCGCCATGGCGGACGCCTGGTTCGGTTCGTTGGCACATCTCCTGCGCTGGCGGTGATGGTCCAAGATATTGCAGTGACAGTCGAGAAATCGGGACTGGTTCATCCAGCGCCAGCCGTCTGGAAGATCTTTCTCGCAGCGCTGGGTCGGATGGAAACCGCGACCGACCGCGACCTTTTGCAAACATTGAGCTCGAGTAGAGCTTCACCAGGTCGCGAAATGAGATAGTCGCACTTCCGGTAGTATTTTCCGGGAGACTGGAAGGTATGGTTGTCCTGACGGGACCTATCGTTCGTTGACCCAAGGTTTTTTGTGCAACAGTCTCGTTCGCACAGGGCGATGTGTTTGTGTTTTAGAGCCGCTGACAGGGAGACCTGCAGATGACGCTGCACGCAACGCAAGCAAGTGACGGTGACATACTGAACGCAATCAAACTCATTTCAGGAAAGTTGATCGAGCGGCGCCGACGCCGCGATCATATCTCGCAACGCGAACTGGCGATGAAAATCGGCCGCAGCGATAGATGGGTTCGCGAAATCGAAGGGGGGCTCCCGGCTTCCGCGCTTGATGATCATATCCGCTGCGCTCGCGCGCTGCAGATGACCACTATTCACCTTTTCCTTCCCTTGATCGCAGTGGAGCATGAAATGGACGTACCGCGCGAACTGCTGATGCAGGATGATTTGTGGGACCTTCAATGCGAACTGCTCGAAGCGGTCGCCCGCCATCAGGAATCGGCAGCAGTACGCCATTCAACGCGCAGCGCGCGCGACGCGATGCGCCGGCGCTGACCCGAGCAAGGCCAATGGCTCCTGAACCTGTCGCTGCGGAACGCGCCTATAAGCTGCTTAAGTCCGACCTTCTTGCCGGTCGCTTTAAGCCTGGATCTCCCATCATCGAGCGGCAGATCGCGCTGGAGTACGGCATGTCCATCTCTCCGCTGCGCGACGCCGCCCACCGGCTGGTCGGTGAGCGGATGGTGGAAATGGTAAAAGCGGGCGGATATCGCGTGCCGTATTTCACCGCGACGGCGCTGCGCGATCTGTATGTATGGCACGGTCAACTCGTGCGATTGGTTCTCAAGGATTTCTCACAGTCAGACCCCGTAATGGCTATGCCGGACCTGGCGATCGGTCCCGGACAACCGGTAGCGGCTGCTGCCACGGCAGTCTTCCGGTCACTCGCAGATTTCGCGCAGAACAAGGAACATGGCCGCGCTCTCGCAAGCGCTAATGATCGACTTACCCCAACCCGGATATTCGAAGATGAGGCGCTGATACAAATCGACGAGGAACTCGCAAGTGTTGCGAATGCGATTTTCGGCTCCAGTCCGGACCGGCTTTCGCTCCTGCGGGCATATCATCGACGCCGTATCCGTCGCGCAGGCAAGATCGCCATGATCGCAAATCAAGGCGGAAGTCTTTGATCCTGCGCGACTTCATTTCTCCAGGCAATACGTTCCAGCTGCTGCGATACCTCCCATTCGCCAACGCGAGACCTTATAAGCTCGCCTCGTTCTTCTTCCGCCATCTATCCTTACTGCGGCTGCGATCTTGCGGCTGAATTCGAGAAGGAGGCTAATATGGAACGTCAAGACCATCTGGAGGCTGAACTCGTCGATCTGGGCATGGTAACCGAGGAAACCAAGGGCCCCGGGCCGGTCGGTCTCGACACCCTCGGTCCTCAGCGGACTCAGACGGGGATCTCCGACGACTGACGAGCAATGGGCACGCGGGCTTCGCCGCCCGCGTGCCTCCTGACCCCAAGAGGTTTCCCGATGGGCTTTAGACTTCGCGAGGGCATGCACTTCTGCATCGCCGGTGAGCGTGTCATCCTCCTGGACCCGGGCGGCGGCCGTTATCGGGCGCTGACACATGAACAGGCTCCGGCCTTTCGACGGTGGGCACTCGGGGCAGCGCTCATCGGGTTGGACCACGAGCGGCTGCTTGAATTGAAGGATCGTGACGTCCTGGCGGTGAGCGATCAGGACCAGCCGCCCATGGCGATGACATCTGCCAGGATCGCGCTCGCGGACACTGCACTCGATCCCGCATCGGGGAATGTCTCGAGCTGGCTCGTTTTCGCAGCTCTCACCACCCAGCTGGTGTGGAGTAGGCGCGTGAAGACCTGGCCGCTTGAACGGCTGCTCGCCGTATTGAAAGGCCTGGGATCTAACGCCGGTCAGGTTCTCCCCCGGACCAGGCTTGCGGATCGCGACGCTATTGTTCGGGCCTTCGCCAGGGCGGACATGCTGCTCGGGAGCAACAATCGGTGCCTGGCGCGATCGCTCGCGCTTGCGGCATCGTGCCGCAAACACGGCCTCGCCTCTACCCTGGTCATCGGCATCCAGCCAAACCCCTTCGCCGCGCATTGCTGGGTGCAGGACGAAGGCCTCGTCCTGAATGACAGACCGGATCGCGTCCAGATGTTCGCTCCTATCCTGACGGTGTGTTGAATGCGCTACCTACTGATCGTTCCGAATGTCGAGGAAGCCATGTGCCCGCACCAAAGCGAGCAGCTGGCGGCATGCATTGGCTTGAGGGTGGTCCATCACACACCCGAGTTCGTTCTCCTGGCAGACGGACCAGCCGACGCGATCGTCGCGAGCGACGCGGGAGGCATCATCGTGGGCAATCTCTTTGCGCGCCACGGTCCACCCGAGCAGGTCCGCAGCCTCAATGACGATGACAGTCGGCGCGCAAGTCTCACTTCCGGCCGGCATCTCGTGGAGCGTTTCTGGGGAAGTTATGTCGCTGCGTTCAGGTCGGCCACGGGCATCACCGTTCTGCGTGACCCATCGGGGGGGCTTTCCTGCTATTATGCCCAGGGAAAACTCGGAACAGCGTTCGCTTCCGATTTCACACTGCTCGTGACCGCAGGTGTTACTGTTGCCGCAGTCGATTGGGACGTGGTCGGCAGGTCCCTGTTATTGCCGCATCTACCTTTTGAGAAGACCGCAATCCATGGGGTTGCCCAATTGCTGGCGGGTTGTTCCCTCGATGTCGCCGCGCCGTTACCCGCAGCGCGACGTGTGTGGAGTCCCTGGGACCATATCGATCCCTGGTCGGGCAATGAGCCGGCCAGCGATCGATTAGGCCGCGCCGTGCGAAGCGTTCATAGCGCATGGGCTTCCGGTTTCGCGCGTCCCCTCGTCGGGCTCTCCGGAGGATTGGATTCCTCGATTGTCGCTGCCTGCCTTGCCAGGGCGTCGCCATCAATCTCGTGCGTCACGTTAAGTACCTCGGATCCGGCCGGAGACGAGCGCATTTACGCCCGCGAGGTGGCGTGCGCTTTCAACGCGAATCTGATCGAAGCCTTCCATGCGGTGGAAGCCATCGACATGGATGTCTCGGTTGCAGAAGGCGTGCCGCTGCCCTGCGGCAAGCTCCACGAAATGGCTTATAACCAGGCTGTCCGGGAGGCGGTAAGCCTCTGCGAGGCCGACGGCTTTTTCGTAGGCGCCGGGGGTGACAACGTGTTCTATCTCACGCATTCGGCGCGACCGGTAATCGATCGTTACAGCAAGGAAGGTTGGTCGCGCGGCACACTTTCCACTTTCAAGGACGTTTGCGCGCTGACCGGCTCCAGCCCGTGGCAAGTGCTTGATGAGGCGATGCGCGTATACCGCGCTCGTGGAAAAGGGATGGGTTGGAAAGCAGATCCCGGTCTGCTCCATACCGACTTCCTTGCCGCACAGAAAGACCAACCGGTCGAACACCCCTGGTTCGATCATCCAAGCGATACGCCACCAGGGAGGATCGGGCACGTGACACTTCTCCTGCGGGCCATGAACCATATCGAGCACCGTGACAAAAGTCTTGCAGTCCCAATGATCAGCCCTCTGCTGTCGCAGCCGATTGTCGAAATGTGCCTCGGCATTCCGTCCTGGGAGGTGTGCGAGGGCGGCGTCGATCGTGCGGTAGCTCGCAGGGCGTTCGCATCAGCACTGCCCCCTAAAGTTGCTGCGCGTCAGGGTAAGGGAACACCCGAAGGTTTCGTGGCCAATTTCATAGAGCAGCGCCGGTCCGAGATCGCCGAAAGACTGATCGATGGTGAGCTTGCAAGAAAGGGAATAGTTGATCGCGTGCAACTTGAGGGCCTCTTCAAGCGTGAAGGCGATGTTGGAGACGCCCATCGCCCCCGATTGATGGCGTTGCTCGATACCGAGGCGTGGGTCAGGCGATGGGGCAGCGTGGGGTCGTGACGCGGGCGGGGTCGCCTGGACGACTTGGGCTTATGAAATTAATGCCCTTCGGACCTTTCGGCTGCGGCCGCGCGCTTCCCGGGAACTGAAGGCTTCCATACCTTGCGCATTTCCTGCCATCGCAGCGCTTCCTCGCGCTCTGTTTCATCGGCGGGCAAGATCCCTCTCAGCCAGAAATCGAACCAGGCCCTGTTGCGTTTGTAAACGGAAAGCTGATGGGCAGGTTGACGCTTCAGGTGGAATTCGTCGGGGAAGATATAAAGGTCAGTGGGCACTCCGGCCTGGCGCAGTGCAGTGTAACTCGGCGCTGCTGCCAGATACTCGTTGTCCGCAGCTTGAAAGAGCAACGGAAATCTCACCTTTTGCGGTTCACTCCAGAGGGATACCTGCTTCCAGATTGCGGCATCGCCATCAGCCATCTTCGGCCATCCGACCTCATGGTATTGCCCCGCGATCATCGGCCCCAGGAACGCATCCTGCATGGGATCGAGGCAACAGCCACTGAGAGAGCCGGCCGCGAAGAGCAGGCTATGCTTTGCAGCGAATTGTACAGTGAGGGATCCGGCACTCAGCCCGCTGATGCCGATACGATCCCTGTCCACCAGGCCCCGTTCGATCAGTGCAGTCACCTGGCTTTCGATGCCCGCGAGGACGCCCCTTACTCCGGCCATTTCATGCTCATAGGCCTTTTGCAGCGCGGCCGCACTTTCTTGATCACCCACTATGGCCTCGGCATCGCGAATATCCGCAACCAGTACGAAGTATCCGCGGTTTGCCAGCGCCTGAATCGCCACTTCGTCGCCGGTGCCGCCACGCAGGAACCCCTTTGAACGGTACTGTACGACGACAAGAGGACGCCGACCGTTGCCGGGGTAGCCGACCGGATAGACCAAATCCCCATAGAAGGCGACGCCAGACGGATTACGCCATTGAAGGCGCTCGACACGCCCCAGCGCGAGCGCTGAAAATTCGATGTTCGGATCGAAGATCAGCCGAGGGCGATCGTTAGCCAGGCCGAGGGTAACGAGCCGTCGCGGCTGAGTTGAGCTTTCGCGCAGGCACAAAAGGTCGTGCCCCAGCGGGGCGCAATCGGTCAAGGCATCGGGCGTCAAAAGAAGACGACGAGGCGCCTTCATCTCGGGTGCCCACTCATAAACGCCCGTCAGGCTGTCCGCCCATCCTTCTCGCCTTGTGAAACGCAGCCGGCCGCCGTCCGCAGTCCACCATAAGCGGGAGAGCGGGCCGGCGCCACAGACCGCTGCGGAACAGACCTTCCGTTCTCCTTTCGCCGATTGTACGATAAGGTCATGCGGAGCGGGAATGCGCGAGCCGCTCTGCGGCTCTATCCACGCCAATTGCCCGCGACTGGCCGCAAAAGCCGTCGCCTCGGACGGGACGCCTGTCGGCCGGGCGAATTGAGCGACTTCCGCTTCAGACGCCTCACGCATTGTACCGTTCGCCACGTCAATGGCGAAGTAGCGCCGTGGTACCGTCGGCGTCTGCGGTCGCGGCCCACGAAGAGGCAGAAGCCGGGCATCGGCTCGCCACCCCCTGCGACCTTCCTGATCAATCGCAGCGATTTGATCGGAAAGATCAGACCTCGCCGCGTACAGGACCGTCCGGCCATCGTCCGTAATCCGCAGATCCTCCACATCCGCTTTGGAATGCGTGAGTTGGCGAGGGTCGCCGGTGACGCTGTTGGCGACCCATACCTGCGTCGATCCGCGAACGCGTTTCAAATAGGCGAGCGAACGTCCATCGGGAGCCCAATGGGGCGTGACGGGGGCGGAAACACCTGTTTCGAATGCGGCCCAATTGAAGGCAGGCGAGCGGTCCAAGATCAATTCGTCGCTGAAATCGACGATGATGGGCTTCGCGCCCTTTCGAACTGGGATTACAACCACCGCAGAGCAGTATCCGTTCGTTAAGAAGTTTCCTTGATGCAGCTCGAAAGCGGCCACCTTACCATCGGGAGACACCGCAAGAATGGGACGCGTCGCGTCAGCGCGATAGATTGGACCGATATCCCGCAGGCCCACCAGCGTCTCCTCGGTGACTGGCTCCGTTCGATCAGCTTTCGCTTGAGTAAGCAGAAGACCTTCGCACGGCGTTGCCGCTATGGCTGGGGTGGATACTCCCACACAGACGGTTGCCGCCAGGCCGTTAAGGAGAGATAAGCAGGCCATATCACCAGGCCTTCATCAGAGTAATCGTGACGACGCGGCCCAACATTGACTGGTTGAGTGAATCGAACGGCGGAAGCGATGGCAGGCTCGTTCGGATCACGGCCGGCTTGGCATCCAGAAGGTTCTGGACTACCACCCTCCACTGCAAGTTGGCCAGCATTCCGCGCTGTGCCACGCTGCGGATGGACGCCGCGGCATCGAGCGTGGTGAATGATCCGACCCTGACCGTGGGATTGTAGCGGTTATCGGTCGTTCCGCCGACATAATTGCCAATCACCGTGGCTGTGACGTTGTCGCGCTCCCAGCTTGCCGTCATTCGTGCGCGCCAGTGCGGCGGGGTGAAAATCACACCCGACTGCGGAACAACGGGCAAAGTAGCCGTCACTTTCCGCTTACTGTCGATATAGCTGGCCGAGCCTTTCACCGACAGACGGCTGTTCTGCGCGAAATGGTGATCGTAGCTCACCGCGACATCGACACCGCGCGATGATTGCAAAGACACGTTCTGCAGGTTGTCGCGCACTATCGCGGACACCGCGCCGGGGTCAAATTCGCCATCTGTCAGGTTCTGGAAGACGCCTGTAACGCCCTCGATCGCTGAAAGAACCTCGTCCGCACTTGGGTTGAGCTGGACGTAATCGGCATATACGGGGCGGAACGCCTGCAAGGAATTGAGCAGTGGCTCGGCGACCCTGCCACGGTATTTTATCTTGAAGTAACTCACTTCCGCCTTGAGACCCTCGAGCAAAGCGGGCGCGACGGCACCGGAGATGTTCCATGTCGTCGCTCGCTCCGGTGCCAGGTTGGGGTTGCCCCCAAACAGATACAGAACCGGTAGGGAACTTGGCGGCGCCGGCGTGTACATGGCGGCGGTGACGAGTTGGGCATTGCTCGCCTGACCCAGTTGGAAGAGGGTTGGTGCCTTGAACGACTTACCCCAATTGGCTTTGATCTCAATGCCCTGCGTCGGAGAGTATACGAGACCTATTTTGGGGGTCGTGACACGATCGATACCCTCGTGATCCTCGAAACGGATCGCCCCAACAAATTGAAGGGTATTGATCAAGGGCAACGACGTCTGCGGCGAGACAAACGGAAGGAACAGCTCGCCGTAAGCAAACCCGACGTTGCTTGTCTGCTTGAAGACGCCGATCGGGCTCTCCGCGCCGTTCACGTAACTGCGTACATCGTAATCCAGCCTGCTTCCGCGGTAGCCGGCACCGACCGCTAGGCGTGCTTCACCGCCGGGAAGGTGGAACAGGGGACCTTCCAGACCCAATTCCACCGATTTCAGATCGTTGTCGTAGTTCGGCCTGTAAACCGCCGTTTCCTCCGCGCCGACAATGTTACGGGTGGTGATGGACGTCTTGCTGCGGCTGTACGTACCTGCAAGCCGTGCGAGCCAATCGGATCCAAGGTCCAGTCGCAAGGTAGGCGAGAACGACCAGCTGTCGACGACCGAGGAGACGACGCTGCCATTTTCGTAGCAGCTGTTCGGGGCAACCACGGTAACCGTGAGGCACTGCGGCAGGGAACGGTGCAGGTAGTTGCCGTCCATCTCAAGCGTGAGGCGGTCCGTCAAATTCTGATAGCCAGCCACTACAATGCTGAACTGCTTCTGTCCCGCTACGAGTGTTCCATCCGGTGACAGTCGGCTTGTGTAGGAGCGATGCCGCCCGACAATTTCACTAACCTGCCGGTAGTTCGCGGCCGCCATGAAACTGCCCGACGACCAGCTTGGCCCCGCTACAAGATCGAACTGCCGGGTCACAGCCCCGCCCGCAGTGGCCGCCCCAAGGGTTGCCGACGTAATCACGCCTTTTACCCGTCTGCGCAGGATCACATTGGCAACGCCGCCAACCGCGTCGGAACCATACAAAGCGGATGCGCCGTCTGCCGTAACATCGACGCGCTCGATCGCGGCAAGCGGGATCGCGGAAATATCGACGCCCTGATATACCGCATCGAAAGCCAGCCGGTGGCCGTTGACCAGCGTCAGTGAGGCATCCGGCCCAAGCCCGCGCAGATTGATCGCGGACGAGCCCGTCGTGTTCTGCGTTCCGCCCTGTCCCGGCCCTGCAATGGTCGGGTTCTGGCCACCAGCAAAGTTCTGGGGCAGGTCCCGGACAATTTGCCCCAGATCGATCTGGCCGCGGGACTCTGCGTCCTCTCGGCTTATGGTGGTTATCGGCGATGTCGAAGGAGCTCCGCGGATGCGGGTACCAGTCACCAGAATAGTGTCCTGTGCATCACTTGCCTGAGCTGGCGCGGGCGGAAATCCGGTTTGAATAAGGATGGTAGCTCCGCGCTGTGAAACCATGAGACCAGAACCGCGAAGAAGAATGGCGATCGCTTCGTCCGGGCTGTAAGTGCCATCCAGGGCAGGGCTTTGTTTCCCTTCGACAGTCTCGACCTGAAACATTATCTCTCGGTTCGACGTGCGACCAACTGCGCGCAGTGCGGTGCCGAGATCCTGCGCAGGCAGATGATATTCCTGGCGATCCTCCTCGGCGCAGGCCGGTGCTCCCATGACCACCGCCAAACCTATTGCAGATATCAAGAGCCTTGCTTTGAAGTTCCCCATGACGCTCCCTGTGTTTCACGACCGAAACGATCGGCCTTCCGGGGAGACGACAACTGCGTGGCGCGATTTATGAGGGCGGCTGACAAGTTTCTCGATCAAAGCCGTTGCAGGAACGCGTCAGCATCAGGGAGGTCGACGAAGTTACCAGGGAAAGGCCGAGTAACTGGGCCAGACTTCGCGCCAATTCGTGTGGTTCGGCTAACCTGAATGTTCCGGACACCGTCATTGTATCCAGATCGCTTGAGGCCGTGTGGACCGGGAGCAAATTGGTGCGGTTTGCCTCGGACAAAAGGTCGGCAAGGCGCACTTTCTCGTATTCTCGTACCCTGGCGGAGCCTTGCGTGGAAACCTTGAACTTCCGCATCCCGAGTTCGGGCTGTGCCCGAGGAACGTCCGCGAAAGCGAAGTGTTCGCCGGGCCGGAGGCGCACGCGATTGGGCCTTCCGTCTTGGCCGTGATGGGGAAAATCTACGTCCACGGAACCTTTGAGCAACTCCACCGTAACATCGTGGCTCGCTGCAACGGTGACGTCAAAGATCGTGCCCCGCGCAGTGACCGCCCCCCGCCCGGCGGCGACCATGAAAGGGCGGGCTTCGTGCGCGACCTCGAAGCGGACGTGGCCGCTGACGACGCGCAAATTTCGATGCTGCTCATCGAACGAGACAAGCAGGACGCTTCCAGTGTCAAGCATCACCGTTGAGCCATCGATGAGCTGGAACGAGCGGCGCGGCCCAAGTTTGTTCGTCAATGTCGTGGAATTCGCGTTAGGCTTCTTCAACGCGAACCCGCCAGCCACATTGGGGCTAATGGTCGCGGTGGGGGCGGCCCACAAGAAGGACACGGCGCAGCAAACCACGATCACGGCGCCCAAAGCAAATGCAGCACGGACCTTTCTTCCGCGAATGCCGCGCGAACCTTGCGTGTTGCAGGCTGTTGCCTTCGATAAAGCCTCGTCGTTTTTTAGAAATTTGCCGTAGCTGAAGGTCTCGGCGATACGATTGTAGGCATGGCGATGCGCGGGACTCGCTGCAAGCCAGGCATCGAACTCGGAGCGGCGGTGTTCGGCATCCGGACCGCGCATGACTGCAAACCATTCCGCTGCCGCGTTCCTGAAGGCGCTGTTGTCCGCGGCTGGTTGCTTGCTGTCCATCATCCCTGCTCCAGAGCGGTGTCAATGTGAGCAAGGGCGCGCGCAACGTGATACTGCACCGTCGGGATAGATATTCCGAGCCTTTCTCCAATCTCTTTGTACGTCAGCTCATCCACCCGGTGAAGGAGAAAAACCTGCCGCGTCTTTTCCGGGAGTTCGCTCAAGGCCCGGCGGTAGATCCGCATCATATCTTCGACCTCGATACGGTCACATTGATCGGGTTTCGAGGCATGCTCGTAGCCGTCGTCGAAGGAGACGTGATACGGCGCCAGCTGGTTCTCGAGGCGCTTGCTGCGATTGAAAAGCAGATTGCGGGCGATGCGCTGAAGATAGGCGGCAGGGCGTTGCGGCCGCTCGCGTGCCATGACGCGCAAGAGGCGCGCGAATGCCTCCTGTACGAGATCGCCTGCTTCATCGCCACTGCGTAGGCGTGCGCGAAAGTACTTCCGCAGTCGCGGAGCCTCCACCGCATAAATGGAACTGATGTCCGTCTCCTCAACCGGTGTTGCGGGCGGTTGTCCGCATTGATCTTGATACGTGAGATTGGGCACCCGCGAATTCTCGGCATCAGCTGTCATCGGGGCACGCTTTCAATAAAGGCGGCGCGATTGCCATGGGTACTTCGGGCTCGGGCGGAACTGCACAAGCTGACGGGTTCGCATGACCCCCATTTAAAAACGATCTCGAACGTTCGCGTTCAACAATTGTTGTCGCAAAAGAACGGGTCCGTCCTCGATCCGTGATCAATTTCAGTACCATGACGCAGAGTTAGTACCCAATCAAGAGCAAGGTACTAAAATGATGGCAGTACGAGCCCTGGTGGGGATCTATCTCCATTTGCGCCGGACGGGGCTCGCAGGCATGCCGCCCGATGACCCGCACGCAATGGTGGGGCAGCGGATCCACGCACTCAGGAAAATGTGTGTCTTCATCAGCGCGCATATCGCCCAGCTGACCCGCAGTATCTATGCGTCGCGCGGTCCGGGCTGGGGAGAACCCGCAGGTCACCGTGCGCTGCCTGACGCAGTCGGACTTCAACAACTCTATCGAAGTCTTTAAAGGGCCTCCACGAACGCTGTTCGGCGGCCTATCGCGACCGGTGGCCTGGTCAATACGTTGGTCGTCGAGCCGAGTTACCGCCGAATCTCCGGATTTGGGGATGTGCGCTATGGCCGATTTGACGAAACCAACGCCGCAGGCGCCCTCGATGTATCGCTTGGCGAGCATGCCGCCGTGCAGGCCTCCGCAGACTATGGTCGCCTGCAGCTACGGGAAGAACGCCTATCCAAAGGGCGTGGCGGCCGGTGCACTGCCCATTCTCGGACCTCCCGGCGCTCGGCACGCGCCGTGCTGCGAAAACGAGGGGCGGAGGCGAGACCTGCGCGGACCGCCTGCAGCTCCAAGGCCGAGCCGGTCGATACCGTGACGTTCCGCCTCGTGGGTCAAGGCGCGCACCGGAAACTTACCTCCGCGCCCATACCGCGGCGCCTGCCACCGGCACATGCGAAGCGCAGGGACGCCTGATCCGGCCCGAACGCGCCGCGCCGGGCGAGCCATGCCTGGCGATGGGGCCTGAAGGCGGGAAGTACACGAATTTCGCGGCGATTGCCTTCACGGGTCCATCCAGGAGGTTCTCCGGATCGCTAACAGGCTTGCCCAACGTCAGATCGAGCCGGCTTACATCATCCCATGCTCATGCTGCCGGCCGGCCCGCCAAGCCGCAGCCCAACGCGCTCATGTAAAATGGAAAAATGCAACCGTAATGCCGGCGGCTGAAGCCAGAGTTGTGGCCTGCGCCATTGGCGCGAGACGGATCTATAGTGTGCTGGATCGGGTGCCCCATTGTATGGGGCACCCGGATTTCGGCAGTTTTCGAGTGACGAAGGGCTCAACGGAAACGGAAGCTTCCGGTGACGCCGTAAGTCCGCGGCCGCCCGGCGTAGCGCATCGCTGCGTCGGGGCCGTTGAAGGCCACGTTGTTCCAGTAATAAGTATTGCCCAGATTGCGGACGAAGCCGGAGACACGCCAGCTATCGTCCTCGGCATGAACGCCGAAACGCAGGTCGACAAGGGTATAGGCCTTCACGTCGAAGAGCGGTTCCTCGCCCAGCGCGGCATTGGTGCTGCTTTGGTGTGTGGCGCTGGCTCCAAAGAAAGCGTTCATGCTGTCGCTGACCGGGAAGTCATACTGCGCATCGCCTGAAAGCTGCCACTTGGGGGTGAGCGGGAAGGCTTCGCCGCTCATCAGCTTTTCGGCGCCTAGCGGGGTGTAGTTGGTGAAGTTCCCCTGGATCTTGGAATCCACGTAAGTGGCGCCGCCGTTGAAGGTCAGGCCCTGCACCGGCTCCCAGATCAGTTGCAGCTCGGCACCTGCAATGCGCGACTTGGGAATGTTGATCAGGCGGTTAAGGCCGCCCAGGGTGGGATCGATCACGCGGCCGCGGATCTGCTTGTCCTTGTAGTCATAGTAGAACCCGGCACCGTTGAGCTGCAAGGTGCGCCCAAGCAGGCCCAGCTTGAAACCGGCTTCGTAAGCGACGACGGATTCCTGCGTCGCCGGTTCCAGCTGTGCTGCAAAGGTAGCGCCAGTGGTGATGAACAGGCCGTTCTTGTACCCTTTGCTGACACTTGCGTAGAGCAGCTTGCGCGGATCGACCTGCCAGTTGACCCCGGCCTTCCATGAAAGGTTCTTCTCGTTCAGCGAGTCGGCGAAGATGCCGGGCTTGAAGGTCACCGAATCCAGTGTGACGCAGGCACCGGGCGCAATCGTGGTGGGCGTGCCGCTGAGCCGGGTGGAAGTGGCAGCGACAGCGGCGGAAAGGTCGCCAGCGCCAGAGTCGTACAGGCAGCCCACGTAATCGCGGTTCTGCCAGGTATAGCGCAAGCCCCCGTTGAGCGTGACGTCGGGGACGACTTCCCAGTCGACGTTGCCGAACACGGCGTAAGTGTCGATCTTGTTGGCGCCCACGGCGGTGGCGATATCGAACGGGAAGCTCGAATCCTGCGCGTGGGGAGAGAACGCGTCGTTGGTGCTGTCGTGCTGGTAGTTGCCGCCGATCATCCAGTCCACGGTTGCCCCGGCTTTGCCCGCGACGCGCAGTTCCTGAGAAAACGTCTTGATCGAACCCACGTTGCGCGCGGCGAAGTTCTGCACCGGCGTACCATCGGCATCGACATAGGTATCGCGCCGCATTTCCTCGTAAGCGCTGATCGACGTGACGGTCAGGTCATCGGTGACTTCGTAGTCGGCCCGCAGCGAAGTCTGCCAGAAGCTGTCGTCGGTATAAAGATCGGCGCCTTCGTCCCAGTCGGCGATGCGCGGGCTGCCGATGGTCAGGGGCTGGGCCCGCAGCGCCGCAGGCGCGCGCGAACTCAGGATGCCGACGAATTGCCCGGCCTGGCCATCGGACTTGTCCTGCCAGCCGTTGACATTGAGCGAGAGGGAGAGGCGGTCGGTAGCGTCCCAGTCCACCAGCACGCGGCCTTGCACGCGGTCGGTCCCGCCCATCGAATCGCCAGGGCGTGAGGCGCTTTTCTGCCAGTCTCCGCCGTATTCCTTGCGCACGGCGACGCGCGCACGCAGCGTATCGCTGAGCGGGCCGCTGACGAAGGCGCTGGTATCGATCTGGTCGAACCGGCCGACGGTGAGGTCGAATCCCCCTTCCAATGAGGTGGTCGGCTTGGCGGCGATGTAGTTGATCGCGCCGCCAGTGGAGTTCTGGCCGAACAGGGTGCCCTGCGGGCCCTTCAGGACCTCCACGCGTTCCACGTCCAGCGCGGCACCCTGGGTCATCGCGGAATAGGGCAGGGGCACTTCATCGACGTAAACCGAAACCGTCGGCGATGCGGCCAGCGTCGTCTCGTTGAAGCCGATGCCGCGCAGGGTAAAGATGGGCGAGCCGTAGATGCTGCGGGTGAAGTTGAAACCGGGGACGATTTTCACCAGCTGTTCGGGACTGGTTATGCCCTGCTGGGTCAGCGTGTCACCGGTGAAGGCGTTGATCGACATGCCGACGTTGTTGCTGGTTTCCTGCCGCTTGCGGGCAGTCACCACTATATCGCCGACGCCGCGCTGTTGGGCGCTGTCATCTGTCGCTTGCGGGGCCGCATCCTGCGCGAAGGCTGCCCCGGCCATCATCAGCGAACAGGCGCTGCCGCCGAGCAGCAGTACACGCGCGAAATTCCTCATGCTCATGGTACTCCCCTTGGGATTTTTACGCCGCCATTCCTCCTGCGCGGAACGGGTAAGATATTATGCTTTTCACTTAATCTTGATCATTTCGCAGGATTGTCAAGCGCTATCCGGAGTGGTTGTCTGCGCAGCCTGAGAGCCTATTCGAACAGGCCGTCCGGCTCCGTTGGAACCGCACAAAACGTGGGATTTTCGGCGTGACGGGAGGACGCTCTTTACCAGTGCTGCGATCCATGATACATGATAATTCAAGAAAATATGATATTTATGTCACAGGTCGAAAGCGGGCGTCACGCCTGCATGCCCCCATGCGCGCATCGTTCGCAGGACGCGCGGTGAATCCGATCGTCGGTTCCCTGCTTAAAACGAACGATGCTTGCGCGATGTGGATAGCGCGTGTGCAAGCTGTTCTGGTCGAAGGAGGCGTACTTCCTGCCAGAAAGGGTCGCGATGCGCTTTTCTTTCGACACTGCCCGGATTGCGGCTGCAGCAGCGTCTTTCGTCGCTTTGGGATCGGCCGCGATCGGTGCCCCGGATGCGCCGTCTGGCGAAGCCTTGTTCAAACAGCGCGGCTGCACGGTCTGTCATTCGCTGACCATGGGGAAGAATCTGAATGGCCCTTCGCTTGCGGGTGTCTACGGAAGGGCGATGGGCAAGGCGGCTGGGTACAAGTATTCGCCCAACCTCGGTGCGGCGAAGGGGAAATGGGACGCGGCCACGCTGGATCGCTGGCTGGCCGACCCGCGCGCGATGGTGCCGGGTACGAAGATGGCGGTAAAGGTTGCCTCACCCCAAGACCGGGCGGCGCTTATTGCCTATCTCAAGAGGGCACAGACAAAGTAGACCGGCGGTTGCGCAGCGTTTCGGAGGGGCTGCAACCGTACTGCTTCCGGTAGTACTGTGCATAGCGCCCGAAATTGGTGATCCCGCAATCGAGCATCTTCACGGTGATGCTCGATTGCGGATCACCGGTGCTCAGCGCGGTATGCAACTGCTCCAGCCGGTGCCGCCGCACGTATTCGACGGGCGTAAGGCCAAGGAACTGGCGAAAGCCGTTCTGCAGGCTTCGCACGCTGACCCCCACCTGCATGGCAAGATCGGTGACGGAGATGGTATCTTCCAGGGCGCCATGGATGATGTCGCGCGCGCGCCGCACGTGCCATGGCGTGATGTCGTTCCCATGCAGCGAAAGCTGATCGGAATAGCTGTTGGGATAATGATTGAGCAGCAAGTCCACCATGACCGTCGCATACTGCCGCTGGGTTTGCGGAGAGGCCATCAGTGCGGGCGCGATTTCCAGTTGCGTGATGATGTGCGAAAGCAGGTTGCGCCAGACTTGCGGCAGCTCGCGGCCACTTTCGGAACCGGCGCGAAAGCGCACCGGGCGACTGGCCGGGATATGCATGCACCGCGTCAGGTAATCTTCGAACGCGCATGAGGCGATCCGTACGGTAAGGTGGCGGCATTCGCGGGTCATGCGGATGCGGGTACCTTGTCCGGGGCAGCTGATGTAGAGGTTATCCGGCTGAATGAAGTGTTCCACCCCGTCCCCCCAGACCGAGGTACGCCCCTGCATCGCCGCATGGATCAGGAAGTGCGAATCCAGATCGATCGCCTCAATCGCCACATCGGCGCCATAAGCGATATCGACCAGATGGGCCTGCGCAATCTGGAAGCTGCGCAGCTTGAGGTCCATCGCCTCCGGGTGGGGCATGTCCATCCCGTGTGGCGCAAGGCTGCGGCCGACATAGTCGACGATTTCGTCTGCATTGCGTGAACGAAAGTCACTGACGGCAGGTGGTCTTGCAGTGGCGGACGTCATGGTGGTGGTTGCAGTAAGCACGGCTCCTCCTTGCCGTCATCGGGTGGTGACGGATCGATTCGAGGCAGTATTTCGAGCCTGGATTTTCTTCCCTGATCACCAAGGAGAACGCGATTTAGTTGAATTGTCAAGCGCTCATCGAGGATGCGGAGCGCACAGCGTTTATCTGCCAGATCGGTACTGGGACTGCGCTTTGCGCATAGCGGCGTCTGCACGGCGGCTTAGGCTTGACGGGGCTGTTCCATTAGCTCCCGAGAGGATTTCATGCGCGAAACCGCTGATCAGACCCGCCTGCTTTCGGAGGCCGGGCGGGCCTTCGTCTCCACGCCTCTGTCCATGCTTATCGACGGTGAGTGGACCGCGTCCGAGACGGGGCGCACCATCGCCGTAACCGACCCGGCAACGGGCCTTGCAATCACAACCGTTCCAAAAGGTTCCGATGCCGACGTCGGTCGGGCCGTCGCGGCGGCGCGGCGGGCGTTCGAGGGACCCTGGGCAGCCACCCGGCCGGTTGAGCGCGAACGCCTGCTGCTGCGGCTGGCCGACATGCTTGAAGCGCGTGCCGACGAGTTCGCGGAACTGGAGACGCTGGATAACGGCAAGATCCTGATGATGGCGCGGTATGGCGATCTCAGCCTTGCGGTGGATTCGCTGCGCTACATGGCGGGCTGGGCGACCAAGATAGAGGGCACCACGATATCGCCTTCCTTCGCATATGTGCCCGACATGCGCTTCACGTCCTATACGCTGCGTGAGCCGGTGGGCGTTATCGGCCAGATCATCCCGTGGAATTTCCCGCTGGTGATGGCGATCTGGAAGATCGCGCCGGCGCTGGCGGCGGGCTGCACGGTGGTGCTCAAGCCCGCGGAAGACACGCCGCTCAGCGCACTGCGGCTGGGCCAGCTAATCTGCGAGGCGGGCTTCCCGGATGGCGTCGTCAACATCGTGACCGGTGACGCGGAACCGGGGCAGGCGTTGGTCGATCACCCGGATGTCGACAAGATCGCCTTCACCGGCTCGACCGAGGTGGGCAAGATCATCCAGCAGCGCGCCGCGGGCACGATGAAGCGCCTGTCGCTGGAACTGGGCGGCAAATCGCCGGTGGTGATCCTGAAGGATGCCGATGTCGGGGTGGCTGTGCAGGGCGCGGCGCAGGCGATCTTCTTCAACCATGGGCAGGTCTGCACCGCGGGGTCGCGGCTGTTCGTCGAGCGGCCGATCTACGATGCGGTGGTCGACGGGTTGGCGCAAGTGGCGGACGGTTTCCGGCTGGGATCGGGCTTCGACCCCGAAGCCCAGATGGGGCCGCTGGTATCCCCGGCGCAGCGCGCGCGGGTGCAGGGTTTCCTTGACCGGGGCCTTGCCGAAGGTGGCCGTCTGGTCGCGGGCGGTGGCGAGGTGGACGGGCCGGGCAATTTCCTGCGCCCGGCGGTCTTCGCGGACGTGAGCCCGGACATGACGATCTACCGGGAGGAGATCTTCGGGCCGGTCCTTGCCGCCACGCCTTTCGACGATGTCGATACGGTAACGGTCCTTGCCAACGACAGCAGTTACGGCCTGGGCGCCAGCGTGTGGACGGGCGACATACGGCTGGCCAATCACTTTGTCCGCAAGCTCAAGGCGGGCAATGTCTGGGTCAATGCGCACAACCTGCTTGACCCTGCAGTGCCGTTCGGAGGCTATCGCATGTCGGGCTATGGCCGCGAACTCGGCCATGCGGCGCGCGATCTCTACACCGAATCCAAGTCGGTAACGATGGCGCTGTGACTGAATGGGCGCGCGCGGGCAGTTATGGGCATTAGCTGCGCGCGCCCTTATTTCCATGCCCAAGGTGTATAAGCGCTGCGCAATCGGGATAGCCGGCGCAAGCGCAGCCTGACAGCATCACCATGCAAGATCGGCATCAAGACCGAAAACGCCCGCAGGACGCGCCGCCGCAGCGGCTCAGGGCCAAGAACCAAGTGCTTCGCAGGATCATCGATCACGCCTCTCGTCGGGGAAACGGTCCCGTCGGGGCGACAGGGTTTCAGGGGGAAATCACATGACACTTGCCACAACACGAAAAGCAATGCGCCTGCGCTGCGTCATCGGGATGCTTGCAATGGTCGGCGGCGGGGCAGGGTGCGCTGCGCCGGCATTGGCGCAGGACACCGCCGAAGCCGACGGGCTGGAAACGATCACCGTCACCGCGCGCAAGCAGACCGAGAACCTTCAGTCCACGCCGATATCCATCACCGCCTTCAGCGCAGAACGGCTGGAGGCGCAGGGGATCACGCAGGTCAATCGCATCCAGGACTTCACGCCGAACCTGACTTTCGCGAACATCCCGTCGAACAGCGGTATCGCTTCCAACGCGGCGGTCTATATTCGTGGCATCGGCCAGAACGACTTTGCACCCACGGTTGAGCCGGGCGTGGGCATCTACATCGATGGCGTCTACCTTGGGCGCACGGCAGGCGGTGTGTTCGACCTGATCGACGTGGCATCGATCGAGGTTTTGCGCGGGCCGCAGGGCACGCTGTTCGGCCGCAACACGATCGGCGGCGCGATCAACCTTACCACCTTGCAGCCCGATGACACGCTGCGCGCCAAGATGGACATGAAATACGGCACCGACGATCTGGTGAACGTGCGCGCGATGGTGTCCGGGCCGCTGGCGGATGGGCTGTTCGCCAAGGTCAGCGCCGGGATTTCGCGCCAGGACGGCTATGTCGATGCACCCAACCTTGGTGTGAAGTTCGGCAACAAGGACACCAAAACGGTGCGCGGCGCCTTGCGCTTCGCCCCCGGCGGCAGCCCGCTGGAGGTGACGCTCGCGGGGGACTATACCCGCGACAAGAGCAACGGCGCGCCGGTAGTCGTCACCGGCATCGACGAGACGGCGACCGGCAGCTTCGTGACCCTTGCCAACGTGATCGGCAGCGGCACCGGCAACCCGGGTGACTGCCTTATCGCAGCGGCTGCCAGCAACACCGCCTGCTACAATTCGCGCCTTTACAGCCGCGATACCAACTATGCCACCGATCCGACCTTTTCCGACCTTGAACTGTGGTCGGCCGCGCTCACCGTGTCCTACCAGCTGGCGGACGAGATCGAGGTCAAGTCGATCACTGCGCTGCGGCGGATCAACGGCACTTTCGCGCAGGACCGCGACGGGTCGAACCTGGGTATCAACTACGTCTACGACACCTTCACCCAGAAGCAGTTCAGCCAGGAATTCCAGATCGTCGGCAAGGCACTGGACGGCCGCCTGAACTGGGTCACGGGCCTGTACTTTTTCAAGGAGAAAGGCAAGGATATCAATCCGATCGACTTCCTTGTCGTCTACGCCAATTCGGGCGGGTACTACGATTACAAGAACTGGGCGGCCTTCGCGCAACTGGGCTTTCAGATCACGGACGGCCTGACGCTGACCGGAGGTATCCGCTATACCGACGATCGCAAGTCCTACCTGCCGGATCAGTACGTCATATCGACGCTGGAGCCGTTCCTGTCGATCCCCACCGGAACGCGTATCGTTCCTTATGAATGGGTCGATGCCAACGTGAAGAAGTGGACGCCGATGGCGAACCTTTCTTGGCAGGCAACCCCCGACCTGATGGCTTATGTAACGTATTCGCAGGGCTTCAAGGGCGGCGGTTACACCCAGCGGGTCTTCCCGCCGGAGCAATCGCTGCCCAGCTTCCGGCCGGAAACGGTCGATTCCTACGAAGCAGGCTTCAAGCTGATGGCACTTGGTAACCGGCTGCGCTTCAACGGAGCGGCGTTCTACACCGATTACAACGACATGCAGTTGCTGGTTGCCGACGCATCGCGCGTGGGACCGTTCATCACCAACGCAGGCAAGGCGCGCATCCAAGGCTTCGAACTGGAAACCAACATCGCGCCTGGCGGCGGCTTCAGGCTCAACGCGGCGGTCGGCATGACCGATGCGAAGTTCAAGCGGCTGGAAGATGGCGTGCAGGGCCTGACGCTCGATTCCAAATTCGTGATGGTGTCCAAGTGGACGGTGAGCGCATCTGCCGAGAAGGAATTCCCGATGGATGCGGCAGGCACTCTGACGCCGCATCTGGACTGGTCCTATCGATCCGGCTTCTACACCAATGCCAATGGCATCAATACGCCCGAACTTTATCAGCCGGGCTACAGCGTCTTCAATGCCAACTTGCGTTGGCAGGATGAAGGGCAGCACTTGTCGCTGACGCTGGGCGTGGACAATATCGGCAATCGCAAATTCCGCACTTTCGGCGATTACCAGCCGTCTTTCGGCTTCTACATGCAGGCCTTCGATCGCGGCCGGCAGTATTACGCAAAGCTTGCCTACAGCTTCTGATCAGGGACATGACGATGACTTTCATGCTTACCCGCCGCACCGTGGTGGGCAAGATGGCCCTGGCCGCAATGCTGCCAGCCATCGCCGCCAGCCCGCTGTCCGCAATCGCTGCTACGGCCACACCAAAGCCGACGCCGGAGGAGTTGGCCACTGCCGCGCTGCTGCACACAGCGTTCCCCCACGCCCGCCTGGATGCGGCATTCTATTCAGGGGTCGCCGGCCGCTATCTGGCCGAGATCGCGAAAGACCCCGCCGCGATGGCCGAGCATCGCCGCGGGCTGGCGCTGCTTGACGGCTCCTACATCGCCCCCTTCGCGCAACTGCCTGAAATGGTGCGTCGCTCGATGGTGGCCAGGTATGATCAGGAACCGTTCTTCAAGGCGCTCATCTGGCGCGGGGCGGAGCTGATCTATCGCGATGCGGCAGTCTGGAAGATGGTCGGCTACGAAGGGTCGTCGGTCGAATACGGCGGCTACATCGAACGCGGCTTCGACGATATCGACTGGCTGCCCGCTGCGGGAGGCGCGAAATGACGCATTTCTCGCTGGATGACAGTTCGGTCTTCGTCGTCATCGGTTCGGGTGCGGGTGGCGGCGTTCTGGGCAACGAACTGGCGCAAAAGGGGCATAAGGTGGTGTGCCTTGAGGCCGGGCGGCGGCTTGAAATGTCGGACATCGTCAACGACGAGGCCGCGATGTTCGGCAAGCTCACCTGGCTTGACAGGCGCATGGCGACCGGCAAGCCGGACCCCAACTTTCCGGTATGGGGCTGCAAGACGGTGGGCGGCACGACCATGCACTGGACCGGGGCCTGCCCGCGCTTCGAACCGCATGAAATGCGGGCGCGGACTACGTACGGCGCGCTGCCGGATACCACGCTGGTGGACTGGCCGGTGACGCCCGAGGAAATCGCGCCGTGGTACGACAAGGCCGAGGTGCGCTTGGGGGTGACCGGGCGGCAGGGCATGCCGTTCCTGCCGCCGGGTAACAACTTCAAGGTGCTGGAAGCGGGCGCGCGCAAGTGCGGCTATACCGACATCGACACCCACAACATGGCGATCAATTCGATCGAGCGGGACGATCGCCCTTCGTGCCATCAGTTGGGCTTCTGCACGTCGGGTTGCGCGGTCGGCGCGAAGTGGTCCACGCTCTATACGGAAATCCCGAAGGCGGAGGAGACAGGCCGCTTCGAACTGCGCCCCGAATGCATGGTGACGGGTATCGAACTGGGGCCGGATGGACGCGTTTCGGGCGTCACGTATCTGCATCAGGGCAAGCGGGTGACGCAAAAGGCGCGGGCGGTGGCGGTGGCGGGCAACGTGGTGGAAACCACGCGCCTGCTGCTCAACAACTCCAGCGACCGGCATCCGCAGGGACTGGCCAATTCCAGCGGGCTGGTGGGGCGCAACTACATGCGCCATTTCACGATTCAGGTCATGGGCGTGATGCCCGGCAAGGTTCACTTCCACCGCCAGACGCATCTTGCGGGCGTGGTCCGGGACGAGCGCGGCCACCGGCCGGAGCGCGGCTTTGCGGGCGGCTTCCTGATTTCGACAGTGCCCTTCACGCCTGAAATCCTGGCGAAGAACATGATCACCGGCGGCTGGGGGCGCGATCTGACCGAAGTGCTCGACAAGTATGACCAGCTTGCCGGGATGCTGCTGACGGGGGAGGATCCGCCGCAACTGTCCAACCGCATCACCCTGCACCCCACCGAGCGCGACGGCTATGGCCTGCCGGTGCCGGTGATCCATTACGAGGACCATCCCAACACGATCGCGATGAAGGAATATGCCTGGAAGGCCGGGCGGCGCATCTACGAGGCGCTGGGAGCGGAGAACGTGATCGAGATGGGCGATTACATCCCCGCCACCCACAACATGGGCACTGCGCGCATGGGCGATGACCCCAGGGCAAGCGTGTGTTCACCGTTCGGCCGCACCCACGATGTCGCCAATCTCTACATCGCCGACGGCAGCCTGTTCCCGACGGCCGGCGGCTGCAATCCCACGCTGACGATCGTGGCGCTGGCCTTGCGGCAGGCGCAGCACATCGACCGCGAGGTCGCGGCGGGGAGGTTGTAGAAATGGCTTAACATGCGGTGGCTGCCATGCGATGTAACTTGAAACTTCAACTAAAATCGTGTGGGGCGCGCATGAAGATTGCAGTCGTTGGAGCAGGCGCAATGGGCGCGCTGTTCGCCGCGCGCATGGCGGCTGGCGGGCTGGCCGTCACGCTGGTCGATGTCGATCCGGTGCGGATCGCGCAGATTGCCGCCGATGGCCTGCGGGCAAGTGTCGCAGGGCAGGCGCTGTGCAGCGACACCCTTTGCGTGGCGCCCGCAACGCTGGGTTCCGGACAGGATCTGATCGTCCTGTTCACCAAGTTCGCCGCCCTGCGTCCGGCTCTGACGCAGGCGTGCCATGCCCTTGCGCCCGACGGCATCGTGGCCGTGCTGGCGAACGGGCTGGATGCGGCGGGGCAACTGGACGGGCTTGTGCCCGCCGAACGGCTCGTCATCGGCGTTACCGACGTGGCGGCGGACTTGCGAAATGGCATCGCCCATAGCGACGGCTCGGGCGTGGTCAAACTGGGCATGGGCGATCCGGCATCGTCGGCCCGTCCCTGCGGGCGTGTTGCGGCGTGGCTTGAAAGGGCGGGCTTTGCGGTATCACAGCAGGCGGATATCCGGACTGCCGTGTGGGAAAAGGTGGCGTTCAACGCCGGCTTCAATGCGCTGGCAACACTCGCCGATGCCTGCGTGCGCGATCTCGACAATGAGCCTGGACGGCGGATCGTCGGTTCGGTGCTGGACGAAGTGGCCGCCGTCGCCAAAGCCGCTGGAGTGCCCTTTGACCTGGGTTCGGTACGCGCGCGCGTGGATGCGGCGTTCGCGCTTCAGGGCGGGCACCGCCCCTCCATGGCGCAGGATCGCCGGGCGGGCAGGCGCACGGAAATAGAGGCGATCAACGGCGCCGTGGCCGCCTGTGCCCAGCGGTTGGGAATGGCCGCGCCGGTCAATCGGACGCTGACCGATCTGGTCCTGTTGACCGGCGGGTAAGATGATTTCGGGCACGCACAATTTTACTTGAAATATCAATTGAGACGAAGCAGCATGCGGCCACAACCAAACATATAAGCACCTTCGGGGGGTAAAGTGGCTCAGCAACAGCATCGGCGCGCCTGGCTGGTCGTGGCGCTATGCATGATCGCCTACGTGTTCTCTTTCATCGACAGGCAGATCCTTGCGCTGCTGATCGAGCCGATCAAGGCCGACCTCTCGCTTAGCGATACGCAGTTCGGGCTGCTTCAGGGGTTGGCGTTCTCGTTGTTCTACGCGACGATGGGCATACCCATCGCCAGCCTTGCGGACCGCTATCCGCGTCCGCTGATTATTGTTGCCGGCGTCGCCTTCTGGAGCGTTGCGACGATGGCCTGTGGGTTTGCGCGCAGTTTCGGGCACCTGTTCGCGGCGCGCCTTGGTGTCGGGGCAGGGGAGGCCGCGCTGTCTCCGGCAACGTATTCGCTGATCAGCGACCTGTTCCCGCGTGAGAAACTGGGGCGCGCGGTTGGCGTCTATTCCATGGGATCGTTTCTGGGTGCGGGGATCGCGTTCCTGGTCGGCGGCAGCGTGATCGGCATGGTCGCTTCGCTGCAGGGGATGGAAGTGTTGGGGCAGCCGATGGCGTCGTGGCAACTGGTCTTCGTGATCGTCGGCCTGCCGGGCGTTGTGCTTGCCGCGATCATCGCCCTGCTGGTACGAGAACCGCGCAGCGCCACGGGCGAAGTGCGCGGAAAGGACGTGCCTTCCACCCCGGCGGTGTTCCGGTTCCTGTGGAGCAGGCGGGCGATCTTCGTGCCGCACATGCTGGGCTTTTCGCTGATGGCGACGTCGCTTTATGCGGTCCTTGGCTGGTCCCCGGCCTATCTGATGCGCACCTTCGGCATGACGGCTGCGGAGTGCGGCCTCAGACTGGGCGTGGCTGCACTGACGGCGGGCGCAGCCGGCGTCTTCGCCAGCGGCTGGTTCATGGACCGGCTTACGATTGCCGGGCGGCGCGATGCGCCGTTTGTTACCGGCATCGTTGGCTCAGTGGGTGCCATTGCTTCGGTCGCGGCGCTGCCGTTCACGACTTCGGGCAACGTGGCGACGGTGCTTCTGGGCTGCGCGCTGTTCTTCGTATCGACCCCGATGGCCCCTTCCACCGCCGTGATGCAGGTAGTGCCGCCCCCTTCCATGCGATCGCGGGTTTCGGGCATCTTCCTGTTCTTCAACAGCTTCGTGGGACTGGCGATGGGCTCTGCCGTGGTTGGCCTGCTGAACGACAAGGTCTTCTCCGGCGTGGGCCAGTCGGTAGTGACGATCGTGGTGCTGGCATCGATCCTGGCGATCGCGCTGCTGAGTGCGGGGCGCAGGCCCTACGCCGCAGCGGTGGCAGGCTGAATGCAGATCGGCCCGGCTTTTTTCGTGGAGGAAGGCCGGGCCGACAGAGGGAAAAATTGACGCTGCGCGTTACTTCAGATCGGTCAGCCTGATCCGGTAGATGGTAGCGACCCCGCGTTTCGGCAGCGAATTGGCGAAGACCTTTTCCGACAGACGCGCATCGGCGATGTAGAGGTATCCGCCCGCCACGGAGAATCCGTCCCCCCAGGCGATCGCTTCCGTTTGCGGCACCACATGCGATGCCAGCGTCCTGCCGGTGAAGCGCAGGCCGACGATGCCGCCATGTTCCAGATCGCCGCCATAGAGCGTGCCCTCGGGTGTCATGATGATCCCGCCCGTGATCGGGCCTTTGCCAAGGAACACCACACTGGCAGCGAGCTTCGCGGCGGGCAGCGCTGCATCCGCCAGTGCGGCGGCGGGCACGCGCCAGTAGTTGTGGTCGGTCAGCGTGCGATAGTAGACCCACTGGCCATCGGGCGACATTTCTATGCCGTCCGCATGGACTAGCGGCGGCTTGCCGCTGCGCAGCAGGCCGACCTTGCCGCCGATGTGCAGGTGTTCTGCCGGGTCTGCGCGGGTAGAGCGGTCTGCTATCAGCACCTGCCGTGCCTCGCCGGTCTTTAGGTCAAGCACCACAAGGCTGCCTTCGCGGTCGATGTTGGTAAGGTAGGCCAGCCCGCGCCGGTTATCGATCCTGAGATCGTTGAGCGAATCCCCGGCATCAACCGCACCTTCGAAATCGTATGTGCGTTCCACCCGGTTGCCCGCCAGGTCGAATTTGACAAGCTTCGCCGGACCGGTCGGCGCGGGCGAGGGGAGGGTCGGGCGGCCTGAATCCAGCACCCACAGGGCGCCGGCATCGTCCACCCACAGCGCTTGCGGCGCGAACCAGCAGTGCCGGGTGTCTTGCCCCGATACCTGCCAGCCGGCGGCGGGAAAGGGGGTGATTGCGCCGGTGCGGGGATCGATCTCGATCACCTTGTCGCCACTGGTCGCGGCGGGAGCGCTGGCGAAGATGCGCCCCGCCGGGGTGACGGCGACCCCGATCAGGCTGAACCCGTCCAGCTGCCGCACAACTTCCAGTCGCCCGGCAGTAGGCGCCGGTGCGTCGGCAAGTGCGCTTCCGCCCCTCGCGAGACCGCCCGCCAGCACCAGTGCGACGGCCAGCAGCGATGCCCGCGCCTTCATTGCACCGCTCCCCGGATCGCAGGCATCATGTCGCGGTGGCGAAGCATGGCGACGAATTCGCTCAGCCGTCCGGCACGATAGGCGGCAAGATCCATGTCCTGATAGTCATAGAAGCCCTTGCCGTCGCGCACGCCGTTGTGCCCTTGCGCCATGTTGCGTTCGACCACTTCGGGCGCGGCGAAGCGCTGCGGGTCAAGCGTGCCGGAAAGGTAGCGGCTGGCATGGAACAGGATGTCGCCGCCGCCCCAGTCGATGAATTCCAGCAGGCCGAGCACGGCGAAGCGGAACCCGAAGCCGACGCGGATGGCGGTATCGACATCCTCCGCACTCGCCACGCCTTCCTCTACCAGTCGCGCCGCTTCGTTCATGGCCAGCGCCTGGATGCGTGGCACGATGTAGCCGGGTGACGAACGGCACACAACGGGTACTTTGCCGATGCCGCGCAGGATCGCGCACAGCGCCTCCACTTGCGCGGGATCGGTGACGTTCGCGGGGCTGACCTCGATCAGAGGCACAAGATGCGCCGGGTTCAGCCAGTGCGCGTTCATGAAGCGCTGCGGCCCCGGCAACATCTCTGCCAGCGTATTGGCATCGATGGTGGACGTCGTCGATGCGACAAGGGCATCGGCGCGCACGGCCTCCCCGATCGCGGCGAAGGCTTCCTGCTTGGCCGGGATGGTTTCGGGCACGGCTTCGAAAACAAGATCGCAGCCAGCCAGAAGCGCGGACGCCTCTGCGGCCGGAGCGACAAGCAAGTCGTCCAGCACGCGTGCCATGGTTGCGGCGTCAAGCAAGCCCGCTTCCGCAAGGAAAGCCACGTCGCGTTCCACGTCGAGGCGAGCGGCGGCGGCAAGGTGCGCAAAGTCTTGCGCACTGCGCTGGCGCAAGTCGAGCAGGCGCACCTGATGTCCGGCCAGGGCAAAGGCGGTGGCGATGCCCCGGCCCATGCGCCCCGCTCCGACCACGCCGATCACCGCGTCAGAACCCGTCATGGAGACGTTCCTGCAAGGTTGCCCGATCGCAGTCCGCAAGGCCCAGACGTTCCAGCGTGCGCCCCGCGGCATAGAGGTCTTCCCCGGTGATCGCGGAGGCCAGCGCCAGCAGTCCTTCGCCCACTGGCATCGGCTTGCCCGCCCAGCGTGCGATAGAGGTGAACAGGGAAAGCCCGATCGCGGTGTCTTCGCGCATGTAGCGGTGGGTCTGCAGGTTGATCTTCTCGCGCCAGTCGCCGCTGTCGGTCAGCTTTTCATGCGCGGCATTGCCGTACATCCACTCATCGCCATCCGGGCTGTAGTGGTCGGCCAGCGGGAAATGCGGAGCGGCATACCCAAGATGCTCGCGCACTGCGATGCGCTCGGCATCCAGCGCATTGGTGACCGCGCGGATCGACGGCTGGGTGCCTTCGTTGTGGATGTCCCATGCGTCGAAATGCTCAAGCGGCCCAGCGTTCATCATGATCAGCGGAGGGTGGATGATCGGCCCGGCATTCATGAGCGCGCCGGAAAGCACGTCACCGGCAGGCTCGACGGAGGGGTAGGCCTGCTGCAGTAGCGCGATCACCTCGTCCGCATCGCGCGCGGGGAACACGCCGGTCGGCAGGCGCGTGGCATAGACGCTGACGACGATGCTGGCGGGGCCGTGCTTGCGCACCAGGTAGGGCAGGGTGCCGGTTTCGGCGAAGCGAACGCGGGCCTCGTTTCCGGCGGCGCGGGCGGCCTCCACGAAGATCAGCGAACCCAGTGTGCCGGGCGGCAGGAACACCACCTGCCCATCGCGCCAGTGCGGGGCGCAGGCCCTGGCAAGATCTTCATGCGCGGTGGCAGGCAGCGGGATCACGACCAGTTCGGCTGCCGCCAGAGCCTCTTCCAGGGACGAGGTGAGGTGGGCGATCGGCAAGGTGCGCGTTCCCGCATGATCGCGCACTTCGATGCCGCCCTGCGCTTCGATGGCGGCGAAGGCACCCGCATCGCGGCGCCAGAACCAGACCTCGTGACCCCTCTCGCTCATTTCCGCCGCGGCGGCGTAAGAGCCGTGTCCTCCGCCCAGTACTGCGATACGCATGATGCTCTCCTTGATGTGATGGAGGGCATTGTGTGCAGGCGCGCCGCCATGTGCTATCCGCTTCGCGCAACACCGTGCGCGAGGTGCAGCAAAATGCGGCTCAATCGTCTTCGAGGCGTACCACCACCTGACGCAGCTGACGGTTCAGAGCGTCGAAGTCCATGCCTTCATCCCCCGTGAACACGCGCGAGAAGATCTTGCCCGCCGTCTGCCAGGCGCGGGTGCGGGCGGCCAGACCGTCCTTGGTCAGCGAAACGTCGGTGACGCGCCCGTCGGTGGCGCGCGCCTCGCACGAAACAAGGCCCTCTGCCTCCATGCGCTGGATAAGCTTCATCATGGTTGGCAACTTGACGATGGCCAGTTCGGAAATCTCGCTCACGCTCAGTGCCTGACCGGGCTGCACGCACATCAGCACGCGCCAGCGGCCGATGTCGAGGCCGACCTTCTTGAGCCCGCGCTCAAGCCTGCTGAGGTAGAGGCCGGTAGCATGAGTCAGCCAGAAGAACGGCCATTCGCGCGCGTCGAATTCGCTGCCGTCCGAATTCGGATCGGGCGGGGTCGCGCTGCGTCGCTTTGCCTTTGTTGCCTTGGTGACCATAGGCTCCTGCTCCACGTCCTTCATTTTTACTGTCTTTCTCCGAGTATCCGATCGCCGTGCCTGAGTGAATGCCCGGCATATCTCACTTGAAATATCAATTATTATGCGGCAGCCATACCAGAACAGGGTAGGCTTCTGCAAACCTGTGCGATTTCCTTGGGTTTCGCGCCCATTCAGGCGACGCCGGGCCGGTCGGCGAATCTTCAGGTAAGCGAGGACGAGTTGAAAATTCGGGCGGGCCGATCATCCAAATCCGGGCATCATCGGTGCTAGGCGCGCCGCTTCTGCCCTCGCGCCGGTATCGCCTTCGCGGTGATCCGCAGCGGGCGCTGTCGATCGCCGAATTGCGCGCCATGGCGCTGCATCGATTGCCTGCGCTGGCGGCGGAATATCTTGAAGGCGGGGCCGAAGACGAGATCGCGCTTGCCGCCAATCGTCAGGCTTTCGACCGCTTGCGGTTCCGACCGCGTCTTGCAGAGGGTGACGCGCCTTCGGGCGAGTGCCGGTTTCCCTACGTTATAGCACCCACCGGGCTCAACGGCCTTTACTGGCACGGAGCCGACTTAGCGCTGGCGCGTGCCGCTGCGAAGGTCGGGGTGCCTTTCACGCAAAGCACCGTCTCCAATGTGCTGCTGGAGGATGTGGCAAAGGTGCGAGGGCTGGAGCACTGGTTCCAGCTTTACATCTTCAGCGAGATGGCGCTGGTCGAAAGGCTGCTTGGCCGGGTGGCAGCGGCTGGTGTGCGAACCCTTGTCGTGACGATCGATGCCAACACCTTTGGCAACCGGGAATGGAATGCGCGGCTCTACGCGGCAGAGGGGCAGGCAACGCTGGCCGCACGGATGGATGCGCTGCGCCACCCCCGCTGGATGGCGCAGGTCTTCCGCAAGGGGCTGCCGGGCTTTCCCAACATCGCCGAATGGTTGGGCGCCGGTTCCGCCGATCTGCTGGAGGCAAGCCGCTGGCTGCGGCAGAATATCGCACCGACCGTTTCCTGGCGCGAACTGGAGCATGTGCGGGCGCTCTGGCACGGGCGGATGCTGATCAAGGGGATCGGGCACCCTGCTGACGCGCGGCGTGCCGTTGACATGGGTGCTGATGGCGTCGTGCTGGGCAACCATGGCGGCCGCCAACTTGATGGAGCCGCCCCCGGCCTTGAACTGCTGCAGGCGACCCGCGCGGAATTGGGCGCGGACGTTCAGGTGCTGGTGGAAGGCGGTGTCCGGCGCGGTGCCGATATTCTCAAGGCATCACTGCTGGGCGCCGACGGGGTGATGGGCGGCCGCGCAACGCTCTATGGAGTGGCGGCGGGAGGCGAAGCAGGCGCGACGCGGGCGTTGGCGATACTTGAACAGGAATACCAGAGGGCGCGCATCCTGCTGGGTGACGGCGACATGGCCTGCGAGAAAATATAATATTCAATTGACATTGGTATAATACTGGGCATGCTGCGGCACTCAGGGAGCCAGCCCGGCAGAGGCGGCACGGCAACGCGCCCCGGGGAGGTGTCCGGGCATTGGTGTTCAGGCAGGAGGGCTGTTTGATGATCTCGTGGATGTTCCCGCGCCGGCGCTGCAGCGCGGCCGGGCGGTTCAGGTCGTGAGGGACGTGGTATCGCTGCGATACGCGCTTGATGACGGCCCCTGGACCCGCTTCCAGAAACAGGCGGGGATCCTTGCGATTCTCGCAGTCGTTCTCGACGGGTTCGACATCCAGCTGATCGGCGTAGCAATCCCGGCGTTGATGAAGGCGTGGTCGCTTCCGCGGGAGGCGTTCGTGCCGGTGTTGGGGCTGGGGCTTGTCGCCATGAGCCTGGGGACGGCGATCAATGGCTGGCTGGGCGACAGGATCGGTCGCAAGGCAACGCTGCTGGCCAGCATGGTGGTGTTCGGGCTGGGCACCCTGGCGTCGGCATTCGCGGGAGGCATGACGCTTTTCCTGGCCAGTCGTCTCGTCGCTTCGGTGGGGCTGGGCGGGGCGATGCCAAGCGCCGTGGCGCTGCTTTCCGAATTCACGCCCGTACGCCGCCGCAGTTTCATGGTGACCTTCGGGATGATCTGTACCCCCGTGGGCGGCGTCATGGCGGGCCTTGTCGCGGCATGGCTATTGCCTGCCCACGGATGGCCCGCGCTGTTCCTTGTCGGCGGCGCCCTGCCGCTGGTCCTTGCACTTGTCATCGCGATAGTCCTGCCGGAATCGCCCCAGTTCCTTGCGACCCGTCCGGCGCGCTGCGCAGAGCTTGAACGGATCGCACGACGCCTTGGCGCGGCAAACGCAAGCGACTTCGGCCCCTTCGCCGGGCAGGCGCCCGCCGCAAGGGCAGGCTACGGCGCTTTGCTGCAAGGGGAGGAACGCTTGCCCAGCATCATGCTGTGCATCCAGTTCCTTGGGGTGCTGACGGCTGCCTACACGGTGTTCAACTGGCTGCCGGTGTTCAGCGTAAGCCGGGGGCTGGACATGGCGGCGGCAGGCACCTTGCTGGCGGCCTTCAATTTTGGCGGCATGGGCGGGGCGCTGATCGGCGCGCTGCTGATCGACCGGATCGGATCGCGCAAGCTGACGCTGACGTTCGCGATCGGCGGCGCACTGGGTTGCCTGCTGACGCTTGCGGCCTTTGCGGCAGGCGCTTCGATGCCGGTGCTGGTGGCGGGGCTGGCGCTTGCCGGACTGTTCATCGCCGGGTTGCAGCCAATGCTCTTTGCGATCGCGGCCAACGCCTATCCTGCTTCGATGCGATCGACGGGCATCGGCGCTGCGCTGGCGATCGGACGGTTCGGCGCGATCGCCAGTTCCTTCATCGGCGCGATGCTGGTCGGTGCTGGGGCGGGCGCGTTCTTTGTATTTCTGTGTGCCATGATGCTGATCGTGACGGGCGCCCTGTGGTTCATGCCAAGGCACGTACCGGGCCGCAGCCAGACGGGAGAATGACCATGACCACCTGTTCCGACGAGGAGTGGAAGCTGCGCCACGATCTGGCGAACTTCTATCATCTGATCGAGTATTTCGGCTGGCACGAGATGATCATGAACCACATCTCGGTGCGGTTGCCGGAGGGGGATCGTTACCTCGTCAATCCGTTCGGCCTGAACTATTCCGAGATCACGCCCGACAACCTCCTGGTGGTCAATGTCGACGGCGAACTGGTGGGGGAATCCGAATACTGGGCCAATCCGGCGGGCTTCGCCCTGCATGGCGCGATCCACACGCATCGCCATGACGTGCACTGCGTCGCCCACACGCACACCATCCCGATTTCGGCGGTGGCGATGAAGGATGCTGGCTTCGACCATAACAACTTCTACGGCGCACAGCTGATCGACCGCGTCGGCTATCATGAATTCGAAGGCATCACCCTGTTCGCAGACGAGCGTGACCGCATGGTCGCCAGTCTTGGCGACAAGCACGTGCTGGTCCTTCGCAATCATGGCGTCGCCGTGTGCGAACGGGACATTCCATCGACCTTCATGCTGCACTACATCGTCCAGCGGGCCGCCGAAGTGCAGTGTCAGGCGGGCATGATCCCCGGCCCCGACCGCAAGATCGGCCCCGAAGTCATGGAGCGCTGCCGTACTTCGGCCGCTCGCCTCAACGAAAGCAATCGCTTCTCGGCACTGCTGTTCGAAAGCCAGGTGCGTGCCATGCGCAAGGCGAAGCCTGTCGACTGGTATCGGCCCTGACCATGCGGCAGACCCTCGCCGCCTTGCCGCAGCGGATCGAGACGCGCGATGCCGACGCAGTGGTCGCGATGCTTTCGCGCATACTGGCCCCGCACGAGATGGACATGCGGGAAACAGGCCGCACGATCCGCGCGCAAGTGCGCCACGTTGCGGCAGGGCCGTGCCGTCTGGCCGACCTTACTTACGGAGCGCCCGTGCGGATACGCTCGCGCGTGCCGCAGGGGCGGATACTTGTCCATGCCGTTGCCGAAGGGCGCAGCCGGATGGCTCTGGGCGATCGCAAGGTTGCCGTGCTGGAAGCGGGCATGATGCACGTGTCCCCTCCGGGATCGCCGCTGGACATCGCATTCGAAAGCAGCAGCCGGCATTTTACGGCAAACCTGCCGTCCGGTCTGTGGCCTGCGGTATCGGGGCGTTACGACGCGCTTGCCGGCGGTGAGGCGATGGTGTGGATCGATCTCATGCGCTTCATGCTCGGCTGGGCGGAGCTTGGTCCCGGAATGCCGGACCTGTTCGGGGACCGGGCGGCAAGCCTGATCACCGAATTCCTGCGCGACAGGACACACGTGTCGAGGCCCGAGGTCGGCGCAGCCGTGCCGTGGTTCGTGAAGCAGGCAAAGGCGGCAATCGCCGGTCTTGTCGCGAATGGTGCGCACACGATTTCCCTGTGCGAGATCGCGGCCGATGCGGGTGTAAGCGTGCGAACGCTGCAGTCCGGGTTTCGGCGCTTCCTTGGTCACACGTTTGGAGAGGAAGTGCGCGAGCAGCGGCTGGAACGGCTCGATCACCTGATCGTTGAACGGGGTGACCAGTTTGACGTCACCGCATTGATGCAGGCTTGCGGAATCGTCAGCATGGGCCGGTTCGCAGGATACTATCGCGACCGATTCGGCGTGGCGCCATCGGACCGTCTGCGCCGCCGACATTGATCGCCGGAACGCGCGCGGATCAGCGGAAATCCGCTTACGGTATAAATTGACATTTCAAGTGAAACAAATATGAGTCTGGATATGTCACGCAACAACGCCATCTTCACGCCGGTCAATCTGGGAAGCGGTGCTGTCACCGTTGCGGTCAAGGACTGCATCGATATCGCAGGGATGGCAACGAAGGGCGGCAGCGCCGCTCTTGATGAGGCACCTGCCGCCGAAGCGAATGCCGCAGTTGTCGAAGCGCTGCTGGCGGGCGGCTGCCGGATCGTCGGCAAGGCGAACATGCATGAACTGGCTTACGGTGTTACCGGCATCAATGCCTGGACGGGTTCCGCGATCAATCCGCACTTTCCCGATCGCGTCCCCGGTGGTTCGTCAAGCGGATCGGCTGTCGCGGTGGCCGAAGGACTGGTGGACTTTGCCATCGGCACGGATACCGGCGGCTCGATCCGAACGCCCGCCGCTTGCTGCGGCGTGTTCGGGCTCAAGCCCACGTTCGGCAGGGTAAACCGGGCCGGGGCTTGGCCGCGCGCATCGTCGCTGGACTGTATCGGGCCGTTTGCCCGTTCCATGGCGCAGATCGAGGCGGCAATGCGCATCATCGCGCCCGGCTACGCGCCGTCGGCAGATCCCCCGCCACGTTTCGCGATCGTCCAGGCAGAGGGCGTCGATGCTGCCGTGCAGGCGGCGTTCGATGAAGCGGTGGCGTGGTTTTCTGCGAATGCGCAGGTCAGCCTGGCACAGCTACCGGCCGCCTATGCCGCCAACATCGCGGTGATCGCGGCGGAAACTTACGCTGCCTTCGGGCATCTGCTGGCGGGTGGGAAAGTCGGTGCGGACGTGGCGGCGCGGCTTACCGCGGCGGCAAACGTCGATGCGGAAAAGCTGGCGCAGGCCGAAGTCGTGCGCACGCGCTTCACCGCTGAGGTCGATGCGCTGCTTGAACAGCATGAACTGCTGGTGATGCCGACGATGCCGTGTTTCCCGCTGGCGCTGCCCGAAGCCGGCGATGCTGCCGCCGCGCTGCGCATGACGGCGCTGGTGCGCCCGTTCAACCTTTCTGGCCATCCGGCACTGACCGTTCCGGTGCTTGCCGCAGAAGCGCTCCCGATCGGCATTCAGGTGATCGGCCGGCATGGTGAAGATGAGGCCGTCTGCGCCTTTGGCCGCATGCTGGAAAATACAATTTCCGTGATCAGGGACCCAGCAGGGGAGGATACGAACCGATGACCGTTGCCGATATCTCCAGGCCGGGCGAGGCGGCGCCGGGCAAGGCTGAAGCGCTGGAGCGACTGCTTGCCGCCGCGCGTGAACGCCATGCGGAGTTTGCAGGGCAGACCCATGTAAGCGCCGACGTGATCGAACTGATGAAGCAGGCCGGCGTCTACCGCGCCATGGTGGCCAGGCGGTTCGGCGGGGATGAAATGCACCCGTCCGACTTCCTGCGCCTGATCGAGACGATCAGCGAAGCGGACGGGTCGACCGGCTGGGTAGCCAGCTTCGGGTTCTCTGCCGTCTATCTCAGCTCGCTGCCGTTGCCGACCCTTGAAAAGATGTACGCAAACGGCCCGGACGTGGTCTTTGCTGGCGGTATCTTCCCGCCGCAGTCCGCCGTTCCCGTAGAAGGCGGAGTCGAAGTTTCCGGCCGCTGGAGCTGGGGTTCGGGCTGTCGCGGCGCCGACGTGATCGGTGTGGGCATCAAGGTGGAAGGCGGCGGCCCCACCGGCGGCCTGCCGCTGATCGCGGTCATGCCCGCATCCAGCATCGAGATCGTCGACAACTGGAACGTCACCGGCATGCAGGGCACCGGCAGCCACGACATGGTGGTCGACAAGGTAGTCGTGCCGCAGGAATGGACGTTTATCCGCGGCGGTGCATCCAGTCTGGATACCCCGCTCTATCGCTATCCCTCGATGCCGCTGGCGGCGCAGATGCTGGCGGTCGTCGGACTGGGTGTGGCGCGTGCTTCGCTGGACTGCTTGATTACGCTGGCGGGCGGGCGCACTTCCATCACCGGGGCTCCGACACTGGCCGACCGCGCCTATGTCCAGACCGATATTGCCAAGGCCGAGGCGGCGCTGCGTTCGGCGCGCGCGTTCTTCTACGAAACGACCGATGCGGCCTTTGCCCAGCTGGAAGCGGGGGCGGAGGAACTGGACCTGACCACGCGTTCCCTGCTCCGGCTTGCCTCCACCAATGCGGCCCATGTCGCGGCTGATGTGGCGGGCACGGTCCACAGGCTCAGCGGCACCACCGGGATCGGCGCGGATCACCCCATCGCGCGCTACTTGCGCGATGCGATGGTGGTGCCCCAGCATGCCTTCCTGGCCGATGGCACCTGGCAGAACGCCGGCAAGATTATCCTGGGGCTTGAAGCGGCTCCCGGCTTTCCCTGATCGAGAAGGATGCAAAAGACATGACCGATAGCCCTTCCACCAAGCCCCTGCGCGTCCTGTTCTGCGGCGCTGTGCTGCAGAACTTCTTCGACCTGCCCGCTGCCGAGATTGGCAAGGTCTGGGCCGCGACCGGAGAAATGCTCAGGGGCATCCGCGACCTGCCCGGCGTGACCGTGCTGGGCACGCTGGACGATGACGAAACGATGGTTGGCACCTCGCCCAACGGCTGGCCCTGGACGTTCTATATCCTTGCCGACGTGCCGGACCGCGCCACTGCCGTTGCCGCCTGCAACCTGTTCCGCACGATCGAGGTCGGCGAATACCGTCTGTGGAAGTATATGCGGGTAGAGGCGCGCATCGGCCGGGAACTGGTCATCCCTGCATGAACGAAATGGCTCTTCTGGCCCGGCGGGTCGCGCTGCTGGAGGCGGAAGTGGCGGTGCGCCGCGTGGCCATGCGCTACTTCCGCCTGTGCGACACGCTTGGCCCGGAAACGCCTTTCGACGAGTTGGGCGACCTGTTCGCTGCGGATGCTGTGTGGGAAGGACGCGGACGCTACCGCAAGGCTTTTGGGCGGCACGAAGGGCGCGACGCGATCGTGGCGATGCTGGCAAGCTATGCAGACCCGCCCCACTTTGCGCTCAATGCCCACTACCTTTCGTCCGAGGTCATCGAGGTTACCGGCGATGACCGCGCTACCGCGGGCTGGATGATGCTTCAGGTGTCAACTTACCGTGATGGACGCTCGGACTTGCGCAGCGCGGCCCTGACGCTGGATTTCCAGCGTCAGGACGGCGTCTGGCGCATCGCCCGCTTCGTTACCGAGAACATCTTTTCCCGCGATGTCGGGCCGTGGAACGACGAGGCGCCGATCTCGGTGCCGGACGCATCAGAATAACGACACACATCAGGAGGCAGCTATGAGCGACCATGACTACGCCACGCTCGTCCGCGAAGACCGGGTCCACACCTCGCTTTATCGCGACGGGACCATCTTCGACGAGGAGATGGACCGCATCTTCAAGAACACCTGGGTCTGGGTCGCCCATGAAAGCGACGTTCCCGTAAAGAACAGCTTCAAGACATCGTGGGTCGGCCGCGAGCCGGTGATCGTTACCCGTGACCGCGAGATGAAGGTCAACGTTCTGCTCAACCGCTGCCGCCACCGCGCGGCCAGCGTGTGCGAGAAGAAGAAGGGCAAGGCCAGCGTCTTCGTGTGCCCCTACCACGGCTGGAGCTACGATCCCGACGGCACCTTGCGCAAGGTGCCGCACGCCGCCGGTTACCCGGAAGATTTCGACAAGAGCGAATTCCCGCTGATCTCGCTGCGCGTCGAGACGTACCAGGGCATGATCTTCGCCACGTTCAACAATGATATCGAACCGCTGGTCGATTACCTCGGCCCGGCGCGCAAGTGGATGGACCTGTTCATGAAGCAGGGCGCCGGTTACGGCGTGAAGACCCTTGGCGAACACAAGTTCCGCTTCCCCGGCAACTGGAAGATCCAGCTGGAGAACACGACGGACGCCTACCACTTCCCGATCGTCCACAAGACCTTCCTCGACAGCCTCGATGCCGAGACCGAGAACGTCTTCGATGTGCTGGGGCAGGGCGGCTGGGTCGAGGATCTGGGCAATGGCCATTCGGTCATGGTGATGATCCCCGATCTTATCGACCTTGAAGACAACCTCGACGCGCCGATCCCCGATCGCTTCGCGGAACTGGCGCAGGAACTGCGTGATGAAGGCCACGATGACGCCACGGTGCGCAAGGTCGTGCGCGCGGTGGGCGGTTCGGGCTTCAACCTCAACCTGTTCCCCAACGTCGCCTGTTCAATGGCGTTCTTCCGCGTGCTTCGCCCGGTCACTGTCGAGGAAACCGAGATCATGCACGTGGCGATCGGGATGGACGGCGGCCCGGCGGCGGGCAACCGCGAGCGTCTGCGGCTGCACGAACACTTCCAGGGCCCGATGGGCTTCGGCACCCCCGACGATGCCGAGGGGTGGGAGCGCGTCCAGCGCGGCGCCCACGCGGGCGAGGACTTGTGGATCATGCTCAACCGCGGCGTCGATGCGCCCGCCGGCGTTGCCGAGCCGGGCCATAACGCGGGTGACGTCAGCGCCGAAACCGGCATGCGCGCCGCCTACCAGCAGTGGAAAAGGATGATGACGGCATGAGCGAGGCGCTGGAAATGACCGCAACGATCACGCTGGCCGAAGCCACACAGTTCATCTGGGCCGAAGCGGACCTGCTTGACCGGCTGGACTACAAGCCCTGGCTCAAGCTGTGGACCGAAGGCGGCAAGTACATCATCCCGACCGAGCGCGATCCGGCCGACTACGCCGAAGTGCTCAACATCGTCTACGACAACAAGGTGATGCGCGAAGCCCGTGCCAAACGGTTGCTTTCGGGCTTCTCGATGTCGTCTGCGCCGCCCGCGCGTACGGTGCGCACGGTGTCGCGCTTTGTGGTGACGGCATCGGGGTACGACTTCATCGAGTTGCGCGCGGCGCAGATGCTGGCCGAATACAAGTATGGCCACATGCGCTTCCTCCCCGCCGATATGCGCTATCGCATCGTGCGCGCCCCGGATGGAGCCCTGCTGCTCGATGAGAAGATCGTCACTCTCATCAACGCTGAAGATTACCAGTTCGGTATCGGGTACCTGCTATGAGCAGCACCCGAACCGTTCTGATCACTGGCGGCGCGCAAGGGCTGGGGGCGGCGCTATCCGCCGCCTTCCACCGCGCGGGCTACCGCGTGGGCGTATCCGATATCGACGAAGCGGCGGCGATCGCCTGTGCCGAAGCCCTCGACCCGACCACGGAAACGGCGGTCGGCTTCGCGCTCGACGTGCGCGATCAGGCCGCCTTCGAGGCCGCGCGGGACCGGCTCGTCGCGCTATGGGGTTCAGTCGACGCGCTGGTGAACAACGCCGTGGTCACCGTGGCGCGCCCGGTACTTGAGATCGACCCGGACGAATTCGACCGCGTGGTGCAGGTGAACTTGCGCGGCACGTTCGTAGGTTGCCAGGTCTTCGGCCGCTACTTCAAGGAGCGTGGAGTGGGGCGGATCGTCAACATGGCCTCGCTGGCGGGGCAGAACGGCGGCACTGCGACCGGGGCGCACTATGCCGCGTCCAAGGGCGGGATCATCACGTTGACCAAAGTCTTCGCGCGCGATCTCGGCCCGTTCGGGGTTACGGTCAACGCGATCGCGCCGGGGCCGCTCGACAGCCCTGCCGTGCGCGCGCTGGTGCCGCAGGACAAGCTGGCGGGCATCGTCGCGGGCATTCCCGTGCAGCGGCTGGGCTCCCTCGATTATGTGGCCGACACTGCCGTGCATCTTGCCGGTGAAAACGCGTTCTTCGCCAATGGCGCCACCTGGGACGTCAACGGCGGGCTGTTCATGCGCTGAGGCCGCTGCGCGATGATCGAAAGTCCGGACTTCCGCGCGGCCATGGCCCGGCTTGGCGCTGCGGTGAACATCATCACTACGGACGGGCGGGGCGGCCAGCATGGAATGACCGCTTCGGCCGTGTGCAGCATCAGCGATACGCCCGCCTCGTTGATGGTGTGCATCAACAAGAGCGCGCGCATGCACGCTCTTGTCGAGGCCAACGGCGTTCTGTGCGTCAATGTGCTCAGCGCAGGGCAAGAGCCCCTCTCGGCACTGTTCGCGGGACATGCGGCAAGTGCGGATGAACGTTTTGCGCAAGGATCGTGGTCGGCCATGGCCAACGGTGCCGCAGCCTTGTCCGGTGCGCTGTGCACATTTGGATGCCGGGTTACCTCGATCCACGAAATCGGGACGCACAGCATGTTCGTCTGCGCGGTAGAGGAACTGCGCATGCGCGAGGACGGCGATGGGCTGGTCTATTTCGGCCGCGCCTATCACCGTTTGCCGCAGACGGTGACAGGCTAGGCTAGCCTTCGCTGCGTCCTTGCCCGGACCGGAAGCGGCACAGGTCATGGACCAGGCGCGCCACGGGCATGGCAACGCCTGCCTCTTCGGCCAGATCGAAGACCGACTGGCAGATCGCGCCCAGTTCCAGCGGTGTGCCGCGCCGATAGTCCTGCGCCATCGACGTGTAGAACGGCCCGGCCCGCCCGCCGATCTCAAGCATCTGTTCCAGAGTGAGGCTGGGCTCGATCCCGTGCGCGCGCGCTACCCGGATGGCCTCTTCGAGGGCCGAGATGACCACCGGCCGCAGCGAGGGCGAATGGAACTGCTGTTCCAGCGTGGCATCGGCAACCACGGACAGCGGATTGGTTGCAAGGTTGAGCGCCACTTTGGCCCAAAGTTCCGGGCGCAGGTCGGACACCGTGCGAACCTCTATCGGGGTGTCCTCGAACAGCGCGGCAACGGTCCGGGTGCCCGCGATTTCCCCGCTTACTGCGGGGCCAAGGATAAGGCGTTCCGCGCCGCGCACGTCGATCGCGCCATCCGCAGCAAGGGCACTTGTAAGGAACACGACTGATCCCACGATGCGGTACGGGTCGAATGCCGCAGCCAAAGCGCCTTCCGGGTCGACCGCCGTAATGGGCGCGGCCGCGTGCGGCTGCCGATACCACCAGGGGATGCCGTTGATCAGCGGCACCAGCAGGGTGCGGGACCCGACGAACCTCAGCAGGTCGGAAAAGCCCGCGGGAAGATCGCCGCTCTTGAGCGCGATGAAGACGATATCCTGCGGTTCCACATCGCCGGCCGTGCGCGCGTGGACCCTGACGGTGTGGTTGGTCCCATCGGCGCCGCGCATGCGCAGGCCGTTGGCGGCGATGTCCAGGAGACGCGCGCCGCGCGCTACCACTGTCACTTCCTTGCCGGCCAGCGCCAGTCTGGCCGCCACCATCGTGCCGATGGCCCCCGCGCCCATCACGCAAATGCGATGCGCCGTGTTCATCGGTGCCTCGCAACGCCTATCTGTTGCAGCAGGTGTGGTAGTACAATGTCGGACACGGTGCTTTCCCGGTTGCGAATGGGCTTTAGGCGAGAACTACGCAAAAAACCGTGCGTCGGGTGTGCGTTATCACGCCGTTCTTCCTGGATTTTGCAACGAGCGTGCATGATTGCCACTTGTCGATGCAAGCGCCCCTCACGCCTGCCGGCCCGGCTCGTTCAGCAATATTCCAGGCTTAGTGCTGTCGTGCTCTTGAGCTGCTGCATGATGATGAAAGTGCGCACGGTGTCGACCTCGTTGCCGGCGAAAAGCTTGGTATTGATGAACTCGCTGTAGGATTGCAGATCCTTGGTGTGGACGCGGAGCATGAAATCGATCTCTCCGGTGGTGTAGTCGCACGATACGATTTCAGGCAGCGTATCCACCCGCTTGCGAAAGGACTGCACCAATTCCGCGGCCTGCGATCTTAGCCGCACCGAAACATAGGCTGAGATTCCAAGGTTCAGCTTTTCAGGATTGAGGATGGCTGCCGTGCGTTCGATATATCCTTCTTCCCGCAGCCGCTGCAGCCTTCGCGACGATTGAGAGGGTGACAGGTGGATGAGAGTGCTCAGTTCGCTGGGGCCAAGGTCGCCGTTGCGTTGGACCAGTTCCAGAATCTTGCGGTCGAAGTGATCGAGGCGGTCCTTGGGCACAATCGAGCTCCTGTTTCGAAAAGAAGATGCGGACTGTGTGCGCATATTTCCGTGATTATGAGCGATCCGTGTGAGTTATCGGCTTGCGACGCGGAAAAAGCAAACCCTACGCAAGCCCATGAGCGTACAAGGCCCCAAGATTTTGTCGATCAGGGAACGCAATGTTTTTCAATTGTTTGAATGCGCAGAAGCCCGACCCCTTGTTGTCGCTTATCGAAGCCTTCGCCAAGGACCAGCGGCCGGGCAAGCTGGATCTCTCGGTCGGGGTCTATCGCGACGATCACGGCCGCACGCCGGTCATGCGCGCCGTCAAGCTGGCCGAGGAGCGGCTTGTGCGCGATCAGGCTTCTAAGTCCTATCTCGGTCCCGACGGGGATCGCCGTTTTGCCGAATGTCTTGGCGAGCTCGTGCTTGGGCGCGGCCTTTCGGGTCATGCGCGCGGAATACAGACGGTGGGCGGAACCGGGGCGCTCAGCGTCGCGGCGGGGCTGCTTGGCGCTGACGGTATGCCGCGCACCGTTTGGCTGGCGACGCCGACCTGGAGCAACCACCTGCCGTTGTTCGCGGCAGCGGGCCTGCCGATCCGCACCTATTCCCATGTCGACGAACAGGGGGGTAGCTTCGCTCTGGACGCATTTCTTGCGGCGGCGCAGCAGGCCAGTCCCGGTGACGCCTTCCTGCTGCAAGGATGCGGTCACAATCCGACCGGCATCGATCCCGACCTTGCCATGTGGAGGGAGATTGGTCGCGCGCTGGCCGACAAGGGGCTGATCCCGCTGATCGACCTTGCCTACCAAGGCTTCGGCGTGGGTGTCGAAGAAGACGCACGCGGCATGCGCGATCTGCTCGGGCTCGTGCCGGAAGCTGTCATCGCGGTGTCGTGCAACAAGACCTTCGGGCTTTATCGCGACAGGGTCGGTGCGCTGCTATGCTATGGAAACGATGTGGCGGGGTTGAATCTGGCGATGGCCAACGCGCGCGCCTCCGCCCGGTCTTCATACTCCATGCCACCCGATCACGGTGCAGCCGTGGTACGCACCATCCTTGACGATGCCGGTCTCGCCGCGATGTGGCGTGAAGAACTGGACGCCATGCGCAACCGCCTGCGCGCGACACGCCGGGCACTTGCGGCTAGTCCCGGTGTCGACGCCCTCGGCCTTGGCGCTGTGGCAGGGCAGGGAGGCATGTTCTGTCTGTTGCCCCTTGATGGTGCGCAGGTGGAGCGTCTGCGTTCGCGCTTTGCCATCTTCGTGGCGCCCGACGGGCGGGTCAATCTTGCCGCCCTGCCGCTGGAGCGCGTCGGCGCATTCACTGAAGCGCTGGCAGACGTTGCGCTGCGGGTCGCTTCATAGTTCCGGGCTAAGGCGCAAAGAAAAGGCCGAGAGTGGGGGGGCACTCCCGGCCTTTTTCATTTGTCCGGGTCTTCCTCAGCGCTGGCCTTCGGGCACCGGCGGCGGGGCAGAGGGCGGGGCATCGGTTACGCCCAGCTGCTTCCAGTTGAGCATGGCGTTGTAAAGCATGCGGAATTCGCCGAAGTTCTGCCAGCGCCAGATCGGGTTCGTGGCGAACATCAGGATGCGGCCGTTGCCCTGCGGCACGTTGATGATCGCCGCCCGGTCCTTTACCGCTTCGGCTTCGCGCATGAAGCCGCTCATCACCCCTGCCTTGCCGCCGGGGAACTGCATCAGCACCTGCCCTTTCAGGCGATCTGGAAGGGCGTACAGGGTGTTATCGGCCCAGCGCACCGGCATTTTTGCGTCGGTCATGTCGCCCTGATAGCCGTAGAATATCGGGCTTTCGGGCTTGAGCACCTTCGCCGATACGATCGGGCCGGGCGCATAGAAGTCCTTCGGCGGGGCGCTGGTGGTGATATCATCGACAAGGCCGAACTGCACTGGTACCGCGCTGGCGTTGCCCGTGGTGATCAGCGTGCCGCCTTCTTCGACGAACTTGCGAAGCGCCATCAGACCTTCCAGACCCATACCGCCGCGGATATCTTCGGTAGAACCGAAGTCGCCTGAAAAACGGTACTTTTCTGTTTTGGTATAAGGCAGCGGCTTGCCCTTCATCGGCAGGTCGAAGACGATGTCGCGCGCGGACTTGCCCTGATTGGGAAGGATGATCACGTCGAAATCGGCGCGCAGGTTCCCCTGACGCACACGCTCCTTGTAGATCAGGTCGTAGTCGATGTCCTGCTGGTCGAAGGCGTATCGCAGCCAGCCCACCTTTTCGGTGGCACCCCATGTGCTGAACACTGCGGTGCGTGGCAGCGTGCCGTCATGGGCGGTGACCGATCCGGATCTGCCAAGGCTCACCGCCTTGAGGCCAAGTTCCTCGACCTGCGGCTTGAGCGTGGCGTAAGCGCTGCCCGGCACCAGGAACGACCCCGCCGGGATCGTCTGGCTACCGGCCTTCATGGGTGCATCGACAATGCGCACGCTCACGTCTTTCAGGCGATAACGCAGTGTCGCCATGTTGACGGAGCCTTCGTCGAGCACCGCATAGGTCGCTGCGCCCGGAGCGCTGATCGATCCGGCCAGCACCGCCTTCGCATAAGGCGTCACCGGTACGTCGAGCACGGCCTTGTCGGTGATTTCGACGATCTTGGTGTGGGTCATCAGACCCATCGTCCATGCAGCGTCGTCGTAAGTCATGAGCTTTTCGTCAGGGTAATTATCCTGCAGGCGCAACAGCATCTTGGCAAGGCGCCCATATGGCTGGTTCAGCTTCACCACTAGCGAACCGGCGGGGTACGAGGCGTCCTTCAGCCTGATCGCCTGGCCTGCCCGGCCGATCTCGATACCCTGCATCTGCAGCACGTCGGTGACGAACTTAAGGCGCGCTTCATCCGCCTGTCCCGCCGGGATGATGTAGGCATAGGGAGCGTCCTTGGTGCCTGCCTCAACCGCGTTAGCGCTCTTCTTGTAGAAGTTTTCAAGAATTACGTTGGGAAAGCGCGATGCCAGATCAAGCGCGGTCAGCACCCCGGTTTCCATGTAGTTGGTATTGTTGCGCATCGACCACATGACCTCCTTGTAGGGAGGCAGGGGACGGTACCAGTCACGCTTGGTGTAGTCGCCGCCGCGCACGGAAGATTGCACTTCCGGCGCGACATGGCGCAGCATTGTCGTCGCCCCGGCGTTGCCGAAGGTTTCGTACATGCGCAGCATGCCGTTGTGGTTCGACGACATGAAGGCAAGGTACCCCGGCGTCCAGGCATCGACGAAACCGTGCGTCCACACGCCCGGCATGCCGTACTTGGTCATCTGCGCCATCTCGAAGTTCGAGAACCAGGGCAGTTCGCCGAAGAGAATGGGGTCCAGATCGGGGTTCTGCGGCGCCTGCCCTGAATAGGTGTACATGAAAGGTACGGATTCATGCAGTTCGTGCATGATCGGCGGATGCCAGTCGAGGTAGAACTTCATCAGTTCGCGGGCACTGACGTCCGAGAAATTGATATCACGGTTGTTGTCGTGATAAATGTACTTTCCCCAGTACGGAGGCCCGCCGGGTTTGTTCATGTCATCGCGTTCGTCGATAAGGTTGCGATAGTACCAGTCGACGTAACGGTCGCGCCCGTCGGCTTCAAGCACCGGCGTAAGTGACACGACGAGGTTTTCGCTGATGGATTTCATCAGCGGGCTGTCTTCCGTCAGCAGGCGATAGGCCAGCTCCATCAGCATTTCCGGCGGCCCGGTTTCGGCCGAGTGCAGGCCGCCCGAGATGTGATAGATCGGCTTCGTCGCGGCGATGATGTCGGCCGCTTCGGCGGCGTTGATCTGGCGCGGATCGGCAAGACGGCCAAGGTTCTGGCGGTAGGTATCGAGCTTCGCGATGTTGGCCGGCGAGGAGATCATGACGACCACGTTTTCGCGGCCTTCTTCGGATTTACCGATTTCGATAATCTTCACCCGGTCAGGGGCTGCTGCGGCGAGCGCGCGATAATAGCTGATGATCTGTTCGTAGTAGTGCAGCGTGTTCGGCGCGCCGATGTGCTGGCCCAGTACCTGCTTGGGCGACGGGATGGTGGACGAGGCGGGAAGATGATCGACCAGCGGGCTCATGAACTCGGGCTTGGTGGTCCAGTTCTTGACGGAACTGGCGAAATCGCCGTCCATTTGCTGTGCGGATGCTGCGCTGCACAACAGGACGGCGGTTGCGGCCGCGGCAAAGCTCTTAGTGATCATCAGTCCTCCTGTTTCGAAATTGCACCGGCTGGAACCCGCTCCGAATAAGGCGTCGCCAGGGTGTTCCCTCAGGTATGGTCGGTATGGTTGCCCGCAGGCATCTTTTCCTTTTGGCGGTCTGGATGCAACAATATTTCTGTTTTTTGCCACAGGCTTGGCTAATCCTTCGCGCAATCCTGCGGCAAAAATCGGTCCTCAGGGCATTGTTTTGCCAATGATCGGCATAAAATGGATTAATGACGCAAGAAAATTCCACCTATCGTTTGAAAAAAGTGATTTGGATGCGAATTTATGGGGAAGTTCCGAAATATTTTGTTGACCTCCCTTTGCTCATATCCCACGCTGGTCCGGCCTAAAGAGCTGGGAACAGCATTGGGCCAAGCCACCGGAAATGAGGCGGCATCATGGGGAGCGACCGTCCGGTCCAGCAACACGGGGTCATTGGAAGCTTCGTCAGGTGGCCATCGCAGATAGGGGCGATGGTGGGAATATTGCGCCCGCGAGACATGGTGGGCGTGGCAACATGAGGGGTTAAAGATGTCGAAATCGAAGTTGCGTCCTGCGTGCGGGCGCCGAGCTCTTGCGACCGCGCTGCTGTTCGGGGCGGCCGGATTGGTTCCTTTTTCAGCCACCGCTCAGGAAATCGCGGAACAGCCGGCAGGCAACGAGATCGTCGTCACCGCGCTGAAGCGCAGCACGACACTGCAGGAAACCCCGATCTCGATTTCGGCGATCACCGGGGACACGCTTTCGAAGTCCGGCGTGCAGAGCATCGGCGACCTTTCGGCAACCACGCCAGGCCTCAATCTGGTCGACGGCGGCCCTTCGCAGCGTCGTGTCGTGATCCGCGGCATCCAGGGCGCAGGCGAGCCGATGATCGGCACCTACTATGATGAAACCCCGGTCACAGGCATGATCGGCGCCAGCAATGACGCGGGTGGTTCCACGCCGGAACTGCGTCTGTTCGATGTGGAACGCGTGGAAGTGCTCCGCGGTCCGCAGGGCACGCTTTACGGCGCGGGTTCAATGGGTGGCACCTTGCGCATCATCTACAACAAGCCAGTGCTCGACAAGGTCGAAGGCACGCTTGATGCGGGCCTTTCCAATACCGATCACGGCGGCTGGAACTACGAAGGCAGCGCGATGGTCAACGTGCCGCTGGCGACGGGCAAGGTCGGCGTGCGCGCGGTCGGCTTCTATCGCCGCCAGGATGGTTTCATCGACAATACCGCGCTGGATATCGACAACATCAACGTTCTCAAGAGCTACGGCGGCCGCATCATGCTACGCATGATGCCTTCCGAACGTTGGACCTTCGACGTTGCCGCCTTCATCAACCGCACCCGGACCGATACTGCTGGCTGGGTGGAGCAGGCGGGCAAGTACAAGTCCGATGCATATACCCGCCAGCCGGTGCGCGACGATGTCGAACTTTACAGCATTACTTCGAACTACGAATTCGATTTCGCCACTCTGACCGCTGCGGGCTCCTACATGCATCGCGAACTTTCATCGGTCAGCGATGTGTCGCGCTATATCAGGGGGCAACGGACACAAGCGCGCTGTCAGGCGCTCGTGGGCGGCGGGTCTCCGTGCAGCAACACGCAGCTTACCAACTTTTACGATCTGGTGGATTCACAATCGACCTCCGCGCTTTATCCGCAGCAGGAGATGGACGCCTGGACTGCCGAACTGCGCCTGAGTTCGAACGGCGACGGCCCGCTGAACTGGACGGTTGGCGGTTACTATTCCGATCGCAACATCTACGTACAGAACCCGCAGGTGAATGCAGATCCGACAACCGGCCAGGTCGTCCGCCCTCTGGAAATTGCCACTATCCGCACCATCGACGACACCCTGACCCAGCTTGCCGGGTTTGGTGAAATTTCGCTCGACGTGTTCGAGGGCTTCAACCTGACAGCCGGGGCACGGTATTTTCACTATGAAAAGGACATCGTCGGCGAAACGACCATCCCATCCATCCTCGTCGGCGCAAGGGTGACACCGCCTACGCGGGTGGCATCTTCGGAAAATGGCTGGGTGTTCCGCTTCAACGGATCGTACAAGATCACGCCCGACATCATGCTCTATGCGGAAGCGGCGCAGGGCTTCCGTCCGGGCGGTGCGAATCAGGTGCTCGGTCTCGACGCCGCGCTGACTGCCTACAACTCGGACAGCCTGTGGAACTATGAAGTGGGCCTCAAGACCAGCTTCCTCAATCGCATGGGCACTTTCAACGTCGACCTCTATCGCATCGACTGGAGCGATATGCAGATCACGCTGCGTACGCCCAACGGTGCATTCTCATACCTCGGTAATGCCGGTAAGGCGCGCGTTGAAGGTGTCGAGGCGGAACTGGGCCTCTTCCCGATCGATGGTCTCGCCATTCAGGGCAACCTGACGTACATCGATGCAAGGCTTACCGAAGACCAGAACACGGGCGTGACCGCGACTTCGGGCCTCGATGGCGATCGCATCCCATACGTGCCAAAGTGGATGAGCGGCGGATCGTTCCAGTACAGCTGGGCGCTTACCGAGAAGCTGGGGGCGATGGCCCGCGTCGATGGAAGCTACGTCGGGGGTTCCTGGTCCGACTTCCGCCACACCTACGTCTATGCGCGTGAAGTGGACGGTTACGCGCTGGTCAATGCCCGCGTCGGCATCGAAGGGCCGGGCAAGGCTTGGGGCGCTTACCTGTTCGCCACCAATCTGTTCAACGCCACCGCCATCACCCGCGCCAGTTCAAGCGCAATCGCGGTCGGCCGCACGCTGGTGAACAGCGCCACGCCGCGCACGATCGGCATCAACGTACGCCATAGCTTCTGACGCCGCACCCGCTTTCCCTGCATTTACGGATAGATACGATGAATGTTTCGATATTGACCAGGTCCCTGGCCCCGGCGATCGCTATGCTAGTTGGTGCATCCGGTACGGCAATGGCGCGCGATGTTGTGATCCACGCTGGGCAACTTTTCGACGGAACCGGAAGCGCGATGCGCGCGAAGGTTTCGGTGATAATACATGATGACAGGATCGTCTCGGTGGAGGATGGCTTCGTCACGCGTGACGGCGCGGAGGTCGTCGACCTTTCAGAAAAGACCGTGCTGCCGGGCCTGATCGACACGCACGACCACATCACGATGGGATACAGCGGCAAGAACCCTGTGGCCGAGCGAGCGCAGGAAAGCTCAATCGACAACGCCTATGGCGCGGTCGGCTATGCAAAGGCGACACTGGATGCGGGCTTTACCACAATCCGCGACGTCGGCGCCGAAACGAAGGTGATTGTCGGGCTAAAGAAGGCGATCGCCGCAGGCAAGTTGCCCGGGCCGCGCATCTGGGCGGCAGGGTATCCGCTCGGCCCGACCGGGGGCCATGGCGATCCGCAGAACGGGATGAGCCCGGAACTGGACTTTCATTCCGAGGGGCGCGTCATCGACGGCGCGAATGAAGCCGCAAGGGTCGTGCGCGGAATGCGGCGCGACGGTGTTGACCTGATCAAGATCATGCCCAGCGGCGGTGTCCTGTCGATCGGTGATGATCCGAATCATCAGACGATGACCGACGAGGAAATTCGTGCCGTCGTCGATACCGCGCACGGGCTCGGCATCAAGGTTGCGGCGCATGCGCACGGGAAGGCGGCCATCCTTCACGCCTCGGAAATGGGCGTCGATTCCATCGAGCATGGTTCATTCGGGGATGCGGAAACCGACCGCGCAATGAAGGCGCATGGCACGTATCTGGTGCCGACGCTGCTGGTCGCGAATACCGTGGTGCAGATCGCCAGGACGCATCCGGAAACCCTAAACCCCTCTTCGGCGGCGAAGGCGCTTGAAGTTGGCCCGATCGTGATGCGTAACCTGAACCGCGCCTACAAAGCCGGAGTGAAAATTGCCTTCGGCACCGATCAGGGGCTTTCGCCGCATGGTCAGAACGCGAAGGAATTCGCGCTTATGGTCAAGGCAGGGATGACGCCTCTCGACGCTATCAGGGCGGCTACGGTGAATGCTGCGGACTTGCTCGGGGCGAGCGATAAGGTGGGTTCAATTCAGCCTGGCCGTTACGCCGACATCATCGCTGTGACTGGTGACCCTCTAGTCGACGTCAGCAGCCTTGAGCATGTCGAATTCGTGATGAAGAGCGGCGCGATCTATCGCGAACTTTCTCGCCGGTAAGGGAATTCAACTCAGGCCCTCCGTCCTGGCATCCTGCAGTTTCCAAATGGTCGGCGCAATCATCAAAGGCGCATCTTCGAGTCTCGGATGCAAGGGTGAGCCCAGGGAATGCATTCAGTGCCCCGGTTGTTTCTCGTCCTGTCGTATCGCCTCGATCTCAATGCCGATCTCAAGAGAAGCCCAGGCGCTATCGGCTGTGACCGCCACTGCTGCTTGAGCCATCGCCAGGGCAAGGCAGGACCGATCTCCTAGCGACAATCCCTTTCCGTGTGTGTGGCTACGTAGCTTGGCTCCCATGTCAGCCTGCTCACGATCTGCCGCAACGATGTGGATATCCAATTCGCCAAGCAGCAAACGGGCTTCCTCCGCCTCGACGCCGCGATCGATCAGCTTTGCCAGAACCTCATGGTAGCTTACCGCTGACACTAAGGCACGGCCTAGGCGCTCCTCCACCTGGTCACAGCCCGGCTCGCCAAACAGCAGGCAGAGCAGCGCCGAGGCATCCAGCACATATACCGGCTCAGGCGTCGGCATAGTCAACCGCTCAGGCACGCGCGGCTTCGGCCCGGCGCTCTGCAATCAATTCCTGCGATATCAGCCCGTCGTCGGGAGCAAACGTACGTAGCCGCTCCTGCGCTCGCCGAATCTCCGCAGACAACGCGATGCGTCCGCCCGCGATAACCTTGCCCCGTACTATCGCCATGTCACTCGGTCCAAATCCCGTAGCATCGTGGGGCTGATACCACGCACGGCATTTGGGTATCAAAGCGCTCGGTGACCAGCTGCCGTCGTGCAACAAGCTTACGACCTTCAGGCTGTCTGCCACCACCAAATCAATCAACAGCGCGAGGGCATCGCGCATTCTGTCAAACGAACTGAGGATTTGACCCCTTGGGCGAAGTGAAGAACTGACCCCTTTCATGAAGTGGCGGCGTTGTTGATTTCGAGCGCAGATCCGGCCTTCTGCAGAAGGCCGGATCTGCGCTTTTCGCGAAGGCGATAGCTGTCTCCGCGAATGGTGATCACCGTGGAGTGGTGCAGCAGCCTGTCGAGGATTGCGGTGGCAACGACAGGGTCGCCGAAGACGCTGCCCCATTCGCCTACTGAACGGTTTGACGTGATCAGGATCGAGCCTTTCTCGTATCGCCGCGAGACCAGCTGGAAGAATAGATGGGCGGCGTTGGCCTCGAAGGGCAGATAGCCCAATTCGTCGATGATCAGGAGTTTGGGACGGCTTAGCTGGGTCAACTGTTTGTCGAGCAGCCCGTCGTCGTGGGCCTTGGCCAGCATCGCTACCAGGGTCGCCGCGGTAACGAACTGGACCGAGTAGTTCTGCCGGATGGCTTCCCGGCCCAGGGCGACGGCTAGGTGCGTCTTGCCGGTCCCGGGCGGCCCCAGGAACAGCGTCGTGTCGCCATGCGCGATCCACCGGCAGGTCGCGAGTTCGCGGATCTGCCCAGGATCCAGCGAGGGCTGCGCATCGAACTCGAAGCCGTCCAATTCACGCACGAACGGGAACTGGGCGAGCTTGCTCGCCATCGATATGCGCCGCTCGTCACGCCGGGCAATTTCGCGCTGGACGAGGAAGGTCAGGGACTCGCGCAAGGTCATTTCCGAACGCGCGGCCTCGTCCAGCAGGGTGTCGAGCTGGTCGCGGATCGCGGTGAGCTTGAGCCGGTCGAGCATAGCCACCAGCGCTTCGTGATCGATGGTCGCCATCACCAGCCTCCTCCGGCTACCGCCTCATACTCGGCGAGCGGGCGCAGCAAGGCCGGCGCCTGTACGGCTAATGGCGCCGCTTGCCGGACCAGACCAGTACCAACCAGCCCCGCCAGGTGGGCTTTGTCGGTGATCTGCTGGCGGCGGCCCTCGCAAACCGGGTGATCGGCTACGACTTCGCCGGCATGACGCACGATCACGCGGCCAGCCAGAACCACGACCTGCACCGTCTCACCGACCAAGCGCCAGGGGACCGAGTAGCTGTTGGTATCGAGGTCAATCGCACAATCGGGGCGAACCTTGCGGATCAGGTCCCGCAGCTGGCCGAAGGGAGCGCGGCCGCCCAAGGGTCGAAGTGCCTTGGCCTCATCGGCGAACCGCACGATGGGTAATTCGCCGGTCGTGCCATGGACACGCTGGTCGGCGATCTCCCGGTTCCACTGGTCGAGGTGCGCAACAAAGGCGCCCCAGGACGGGAAGCGGCGCCCGGCGATTGCATTGTGCTTCACGTAACCGACGCCACGTTCATCCTTGCCCTTGGTGCGGGCCCGATAAGGTGCGCATGCACGGGGCTTGAAGCCCCAATACCGGGCAAAGGCGTGAAGCCGGCCGTTGAAGCGGACCTCGCGTGTCGCGGCATCATGATGCTCGACTAGCGCCCTGGCATTGTCGAAGAGGACCTCGGTGGGCACGCCTCCGAAGCGTAGGAAAGTCCCCTCCATGCCTTCGAACCAGTCGATCTGGCGCTCGCGAAGCGATGGGCGGATATGCATTCGACGCGAGTAGCCAAGCGTTGCAACAAACATATGCACGCGGATCCGCTCGTCGCCGATCCAGACCCGCGCCTCGCCAAAATCGATCTGCAGTTGATGGCCGGGAGGCGTCTCGAAGCGCACCGTCGCCCGTTTCTGCGCCTTCAACTCCCGGCGCCAGCGCTGAACCCGAAGCTCGACCGACCGCAGGCCAATCTCGATCCCGTGCTCGCTGGCCAGTTCCTGACGCACGACATCGGCATTGCCGCCATGCCGGAAGAAACGTTCGCGCAGCCAGTCATCGAGCCCGTCGAATGCTGTCTTGCGCGTCGGTTTGTTGAAGGGGGCCGCACCGCCCGCACGAAGATAGCGGCGGACCGTGTTGCGCGCGCAGCCAAACTCCTTCGCAAGCCGCTTGGCTCCCCAGCCCAGTTCATGCAGCCGCATCATCGCGGCCACCTCCTCTGCCTGAAGCATTTCCTCTCCCTGCATCGACCTCAATCGTGCGGGAAACTCTGAAACACCTGTCGTCATCTGTCCCTCCTCTCGTCAAACCCGAGGGGGTCAGTTCTTGGATTCGTCAGGGGGGCAGTTTGTCAGTTCGGGTGACACATTCGGGGCGTGAGACTGAGATCAGTGCGTCGATGGTCGAGCGTATCTCCGCGCGGCGCTTCACTTTCCTGTTCAGACGTTCCAGCAGATTGGTAACCGGTATGAGGGTGTCGGTACCGATGTTTCTGCCGCGGCTCAGGTGTTGGCGGTATGGCGCGACCTGACTTTGGCTGATAGGAGCCGCTTATGCGACGCGTCACTGGCATTGATATCCTCTGAACCTTTGGCGAGGTGGTGATGCGGCAGAAAGGGCGGCTCAGGAATAAGCGCGGCCATTAACCTGCGGTGAGGACAGGAGCCCATCTTGCGGCATTCATTCCTGAGGCGATGACGGATAGCGCGGCCGGGGCGCTCCAGTCCAATACGACATCGTTGACATGGGCGGCGGCCATGGGCCGACCGAAGAGGTACCCCTGCGCTATATCGCACCCCTGGCGCGCGACGTGCGCCGCTTGGAACGGCGTTTCGATGCCTTCCGCGACGGTGGTGATGCCCAGGTTCCTGGCCAAATGTATGACCGCGCTGACAATGGCTGTATCTTCGCGGTCACGCGCATCGAGCCGGGATATGAACGAGCGATCGATCTTGAGCGTGTCCACCGGGAACTGCTTGAGATGGGTGAGGGAAGCATAGCCCGTTCCGAAGTCGTCGAGGGCAATCTTCACGCCGGCCCGGGAAAGGGTAGCAAGGGTCTGGCTGACCGTTTCGGTCAGTTGTCCCACGAACACGGATTCAGTCACCTCCAGCTCGAGGAGGGATGGTGAAAGTCCCGCATGCGCTAATCGATTCAGTATCCGATCCGCAAAGTCACCTCGTTGGAAATCCCCCGAGGCACCGTTGATGGCAATGCGCCCCACTTGGATGCCGCAGTCTAGCCACAATTGCAAGTCGGCGATGACCCGCTCGATCATGCGATCGGTAAGCTTCGAAGAAATGTCGGTATCATCGAGAGCAGCACTAATGGCGCCAGGTGAGCGCAGGCCGCCGTGGTGGTGCCAGCGCAGAAGGGCTTCGAAGCCCAGGCAGGCCCCGGAGCGAAGACAGACCTTGGGTTGATAGAAGGGAACGATACGGTCATCGTGCAGAGCTTCGCGCGCGTCGTACAGCATCTGCGTCTGCCGTTCCGCAGCGGTCTTCAGTGCGGGCTTGAACCAACAGACCTGACCGGGGCCCTCGCTCTTGGCCGCGTATAGTGCGAGATCGGCATTTTTATGGAGCTCTTCAGAAGTTTGGCCATCACAGAAGGCTGTCGCTGAACCCCCGCTCAGGCTCACATCGAGCTGGCGACCGTTGAAGGTCATCGGCGCGCTCGCTGCCGCAAGCACCTCTTGAACCGCAGTGACCGCGAGTTGGTCGTCCTGGGTGCCTGGGCAAATGATCGCGAATTCGTCCCCGCCCAGACGTGCTACGGTTGCGCGGGCTGGGGCGGCTTCGAGGAGCCGGGCAGCGATCTCACACAAGAGGGCGTCTCCCGCATCATGCCCAAGCGTGTCGTTCGTGGCCTTGAATCGATCAACGTCCAGAACGATCAACTGGACCTGACCGCCACTACGGCGCGCCTCATGAAGCACCGTCTCAAGACGCTCGCTGAACAGGACACGGTTCGGCAAGTTTGTCAGAGCATCATAGTGAGCCGCCTGCCGCAGTTTCTCTTCGTAGCGCTTTTGGCTCGTTACATCCTGGAGAGAGCCAATGAGCCGAGCGGGCCTACCATGCGAATCGCGCACGACGTAACCACGGGCAACCAGATGCAGGTAGGCCCCATCACCGGCCAGGAACCTGAATTCCTGTGTCCACTGCGTGAGGTCCGGCGCATCCAGGTTGTGCAATTGCCCTAGAACGCGCTTGCGATCATCGGGGTGAAGGCGCTCCACCAACCAGCCTCGCGACGTGCCATGCAGCGCTTCGGGATATCCAAGCACTGTTGCCGCGGCGCCGCTCCATTCGATCCGATCATGGCCGAGCGACACGTCCCAGATCACATCGTTGGTGGCAAGGGAGGCCAGGCGGTAGCGCTCCTCGCTCGCCTGCACGGCTTGTTCAGCAGCAACCTGGTCGTCGATGTCTTCTAGGTTCCCGTACCAGGAGAGGATCTGACCGTCCGCATCGAGGCGGGGAAGAGCACGGGCGCGGAACCAGCGAAAATCGCCAGCGGCAAGCCGAAGGCGATATCGAACGTCGGCATGTCCGCCCCCATCCGAGCATTCCAATGCAGCGGCCCAGATTTCCTGGACGTGCGGCAGATCGTCACTGTGAACCGCGGCCGTCCAACCCCAGCCGAGAGCTTCCTCACTTCTCATACCGGTCAGCTTCGTCCAGCGGGGACTAAGTTCGATAACGGCGCCGGTCTTGTCAGTGATCCACGGGATCTGCGGGTTGAGGGCGACGGAGTGGCGGTAGTGTTCCTGACTGGATTGAAGAGCATCGATGAGGGCACTCATCTCCGAACGCGAGTGCAGAGTTTCCCGGAAGGCGGCGTGGCTTTTGGAGAGCGATCGCAGGATGACGCCGGACGCTACAAAGAACGTGAGGCCGATGCCCATAAGATAGGTGTCGGATGAAAACACCAGTCGCGCCGTGACGGGGAGAGCGCCGAAGAGGAGGACGCACCATCCTGCCACCGGCAGCGCATGCAGACAGTAGCAACAGCTGATGGACCCCACAAAGACAAACAACGCTATCGAAGGAATACCGACAGGCTCGGCTTCGCTCATGAGCAGATACCCCCAACCTCCGAACGCGGAACTCAGGAGTACCGATGCCGCGACCGTGCCCATTAGGTAGCGACGAATTCTGGCGGGATCGGGATTTCTTCCGCGACGAAAGAGCCAGGCCGCGGCCCGAACCCCAATCAACGTGCAAAGCACACCCGGCACCCCGACGCTATGGGCGGACGGAACCTGCCCGTACGTCGCGGCCGTCAGGAAGAGCACGTTGACGGCCATGAGCGCGTACATCAGCGGAATTTGCGTCCGCAAAGCAGAGTATTGCGCCTGAAGAACCGCATCGGAGCCATGCGCGATCTGATTACGCGGACTGAATTTCATTGGCGGCATCACTATTTGGCGACTCTACACGGCCTGATAGAGCCGTTCGGTTAAAAATGAGTGTGGGTTATAGTGATCATAGAGGTTCTTGGGCGGAGGTGAGTGCCTACTAGGCCAAGCGCCTGCGCCCCGGGCGATTACCCTTCTCGGATTATGCACGGAGGCGCCAGCGATGCTGCTCCAATGCTGGGAAATCGTCGGCAAAGGCGCAACGGTTCGCCGCAGCAGTAGGTTTGTCTTAACCTCTCGGCGGGAGATGGTGATCGATGGAGAGAAGACGAGAAGCGCAGGGGCGAAGGGGAGGGGGTATGATGCCGTGGTCCGGACGCGGCGGGGTTCCGGTCTCGGACGAGGTCTATCGTGACCTGGTGTCGACCCTCTTCACCATGCGATTGCCCATAGCCGGTTTCGGCGCGCTCTACGCAATTGTCGGTTTGTTGATCTACCTGAAATGGACCGACACAATGATAGCCGGTTTGACCATTGCCGCAGTCGCGGTAACAGCTGCACGCGTCGTTCTCATCAGTCGCTATCATCGGTCTGGTGGTGCTTCCCAGGAGGTCGCCGCCCTGCGACGCTGGGAGTCCGCGTATGAGCTGCTGACCTATCTGTTCGCAATTTTGCTGGCGGCTCTCAACGTTCGGGGGCTCACCGCCCACGCCCCCCTGATCCATCTGGCGACGATTAGTCTTGTCTTCACGTTCGGAGCGGGGATCGTCTCGCGGACCTCCTCGAGATTGCGCCTTTGCATGGTGAGCGTCACAATCGCGGTGCTACCGACGGTGACCGCCATGCTGGTCCACGCCGCCAGCGATCATGCCGAGCGGCTCCATTCCGAATTCTTCTTCCTTGAGGCTTTCCTGCTAATTGCTGTCGGGCTGATGAGCCTGCAATCTGCAGCGCACCTCCACGCATCGGCCGTAGAGCACCTCTCGACTAAGCAGGACATGGCGAAGCTTGCAAAATATGATCCGCTGACCGGCTTGCCAAACCGCCTCTTGGTGCGCGAAGCCTTTCACGAGCTCTACAGCTTATCCCGCCTGTCACAAAGCCAGCTTGCGGTGCACTACATGGACCTGGACGGCTTCAAAGCGGTGAACGATCATTTTGGTCATCCCGCCGGAGACAAGCTGCTGGTCGAAGTGGCGCAGCGCTTGCGATCGACGATCAGAGCCTCTGATTTGGCATGCCGGCTTGGCGGCGACGAGTTCCTCATCATCCAGTCTGATGTCCGCCACCGAGATCAGGCCGAGTTAACGGGACGCCGCATCATTAGGCAGATCAGCGAAGCTTATGAATTTGAAGGTGTTACTATGCAGGTCACGGCCAGCATCGGGATCGCCATGGTACCGGAATGCGGGATCGAATTGGAGAAATTGATCGGCTGCGCCGACGCGGCCCTATATCAGTCGAAAGCGCGAGGCAAAGCACAGGTGCTATTCTTTGATCCTGATGATGATCCGCTTCCAGGGCGGGCAGCAGCCTGAGAAAGGTGTAAGACACTAGGCGCAGATGCCCCCCGCCCGGGCGCCGCTGCTCGAGGCGGAAAAAGTTTCGCTAACGCAGCAGGGTGACTTAATCTCTGGCTTTGCGTTATGGCTGTCGTCCTGTCACTGCACAGCCTCGATCGCGATGCCGATTTCAAGGGCAGCCCAAGAACTGTCAACGGTGACCGCCACTGCTGCGCGCGACAGTGCCAAGGCGAGGCAGGACCGATCGCCGAGCGACAGTGCAATCCCGCGTGTCGCGCCGCGAAGCATGGCTCCTGTATCGGCCTGCTCGCGATCCACCGCAACGATGTCGATATCGAGTTCGCCGAGCAGCAATCGGGCTTCCTCCGCCTCGACGCCGCGATCGATCAGCGTTATCAAGACTTCATGATAGCTTACCGCTGACACTAAGGCGCCGCTCAGTCGCTCCTCCACCTGCTCACAGCCCGGCTCGCCAAACAGCAGGCAGAGCAGCGCCGAGGCATCCAGCACATATACCGGCTCAGGCGTCGGCATGGTCAACGGCTCAGGCACGCGCAGCTTCGGCCCGGCGCTCTGCAATGAATTCCTGCGAAACCAGCCCGTCGTCGGGAGCAAACGAGCGCAGCCGCTCCTGAACGCGTCGCAATGCGGACTTGGCGGGTCTGATCCTGACTTCATCGCCTTGAAGCTCGAAAAGCACGGTATCGCCGTTTTCAAGGCCGAGCGCTCGCCGCATCTCCGCAGGCAACGCAATGCGTCCGCCCGCGATAACCTTGCCCCGCACTATCGTCATGTCACTCGGTCCAAATTCCGTAGCATCGTGGAACCGATACCACGCACGGCATTTCGGTATCAAGGCGCTCGGTGCCCCGCTGCCGTCCTGCAAGAGGCTGGCAATCTGCATGCTGTCTGCCGCTACCCGATCGATCAACGGCGCCAGGGCTTGGCGCATAGGGGGTGTTAGACTAAGATCAGTACGTCGGTGATCGAGGGTATCTCCAGTTCTTCTGATGGCACCCAGCTCTTCGAGCCGTCCCGCACGGCGATGCGCCTTCGAGGCAACCTCGTCGACCGTCAGGCAGGCCTGGAAGAGCTTTCGTCCCTCCAGTTCGGCGAGGTAGATGCTGAACAGGGAATAGAAATATGGTTTCGCGGAGAGGACCGGACCCATGCGCTTGCCCACTTCCTCCTCGAACTGCAGCATTAATCGGCAAATTGCTGCGCGCGCCTGTGACGAGAGGTGGTCATCCCGCGTGCCCCCGTCCGGCAAAGGCGTCGCTCCTATCATTTCCACGCCACTGTCCTGATATGTGGCAGGTGTTGGTCCCGGCGATCTGACAGCAAGTGCCAGGCGACAGCGCAGCCGCAACAAGGCGGTGGAGGCGAGAAAAGTGGCCCGTTCATTTCAGATATCCGGCACGCCGGAAACTTACCACGCCGCCCCGCGCGACGATAAAGTGGTCGTGGATGATAATGTCGAGAGACCTTGCTGCCTGAGCGATGCGACCCGTTGTATCACGATCGATCTGTAAGGGTTCCGGATTTCCCGACGGTCGGTTGTGTGCAAGGATGATGGCGGTCGCTCCCAGCTCAATACATCGTTTCATGACCTCGCGTGGATAGACGTGCACTGCCGAAACCTTTCCGACGGCCATCACTTCGTCCGCGATGAGTTCGTTGCTTGCATTCAGGAAAAGTATCCGGAATTGTTCGACGGGATCGAATGCCATCACACCGCGCAAATAATTCACCACATGCGTGTCGCCTGGAAGCAGGGGGCGGGCTGCGATCTGGTCTCGCAGCAGGTGTCGGACGGCGGCGGATACGCGCTGAAACGTCTCTTTGACCATGCTCGCATCACCCAGGATCATCGTGCGGTCGCGGCGCCGCGCGGCCAGCGTACCTCCCAGTGAACCGAACCTGCCCAGCAACTGTGAAGACATGAATCCGGCATGCTCGGGGTGAGTGATGCCGATCAGGTCTTCCAGGATGCGTCGGCACCCCACAGACCCAACCGTCTGCAGTGCCGCCGGGTTGCCACGAGCAGAAGGACCTGTGCGATCCAGCTCCACATCGCCGCAGCTGTCATGTAGGCCGCCCAGTCCGAGCCGGGCGCGAAGAGAACGCCAATGTGAACCAGCACTTCTGCTCCAAGAAGCGCCGTGATCCAAAGCGGCCAGAAGCGGGTACTTCGGATGGAAAGCCATAGAAATATACCCCATATCGCAACGTCGGTCACGAGGATGCCGGTCTCGATCTGATAGAAGCGTGATCCCGCCGGCTTCACCATCAGAGCGCTGGTCCAGGCGCCCGCAAAGAGAGTCAGCGCGCCGATCTGCTCCGGCCTGCCGCCTCGGATCAGCGCGTAAAGCGTGCTGAATGCGAGCAGCCCAAAAAACAGGAGATGTCTTGTCACGAACCCCCCAGGAATAGGGGCGGGCGGCTTTGCGCGGCCCGCCCTGGGTTTCAGACTACGTGCAGCTGTGGCAACTCGGCCGAATTCGGTTTGATGAGATCGCCATAGCTGGTCGGGGGCAACCCGATCTCGTCACTGGCATACTTGAGGTTCGCATGGGCCGCGACGATCTTGCTGCGCGTTTCGACCACCAGCATCAAGGCAGATGCCGAACTCAGGATAGCATCCTGACCGACGATCGCTGATATCCGGCCATCAAGCCGGGCCAAAGGCAACGCGGCGTTCAACTCGGCAATACGGGCCACTGCGAGATCAAGGGCGTCTTCGGCGGCGAAAAGTCGCTCGGCGACCGTACGGGCAATGGCTTGGCGTTGAGCACGCATGGTTTCTCCTTTTCCGCTCCTTTGGGAGACGGGCGAATGCGATTGGATGAAAAGGTGCTCAGGGACGCAGCAGACTGGTCAGTCCCGTGAGCAGCGATGCGGCGGATCCGACCCCGACGATAGTCCCGAGGGTCATAGCGCCGATGACGATCATGGTATGGACGGTCGTCAGGTCATTCTGCGATCTCCCGCGAATACGCATCGGCACGAGGTCCATCAAACCTGGAACAGCTGAGACAACGAAGTGATCTTGCTGCTGCTCTGTGAGCTCGATTGCAGGTGTGTCCGCGTCGTTGGTGACGGTCACACCTGAGGGAAGATCAGCCGGATCGGAAACACCCAGAAACTGGGGGGGTAATTTCTTACCCATTTCATCCTCGGAAAGTTGCTGCTCCCAAAGCGCGAGGTAGCGAGCCGCCTGTCCGCGGGCGGGCACACCAAGCGTCTGGCAGGCAGAAGAGATATGTTTGTACGCAACGCCGACGGAGATCCCCAGCTTGATTGCGATCTCCTTGGTTCGATAGCCGTTCGCGACCAGTCGCAAGCAGTCTCGCTGGCGGGGAGTGAGGCGCTGCAGCAGCGCCTCATTTTCACGGACCCAAGTCATCGCGTGCTTGTCCACTACGGTCTCCTGCGTAGGACCTGCCCCCGGCCAGCCGCAGGTTGCAGGTCAACTCTATCTTCTCTCCCGCTCACCAAAATTTATCGTTCAGACGTAACTCCATAATCCGGCGGAGGTAAATACCGGACGGCGTAGCTCACGTATCCTTACTTGCCCAGAAACCATATCTTTCGACGGAGCGTGGCACAGGAGGGAAGGGGGGCGGAACCGGTAGGTTTACTCTCCGGGAGCCCACCCATGACAACCAAGCATGGCCATATACTGCGCAAATACATTCGCGCGGTCGTCAGACCACCGCGACGCCTTCTGGATATCATCCGCCGGGGAAGTCGGAAGATCATGCGATCACGTGTCAAGGCCGCGCTCCCTGCGCTGAGGGCACTTTCAGCCCGCCCAGTGGCGACCCTTAAGCCTGAACCCAAAGCGCCGCAGCAATGGCGCATCGGTACCGTACTGTCATTACCGCATGCGCCGGGCCGGGCGGGTCACCGATCCGGCGATGGTCCACGTGTTAGCGTCACCCCCATGGCGAGGCAGATCGCCCGCATGCAGGAAACCCTGGACAGCTTGCCAAAGATGACACGCGCCATCTTTATCGCGCATTGTCACGACGAACTCACATTCGAAACGATTGCCCAGCGCTTCGGCATCCCCGTTTGCGACGTAGTGCGCGAAATCTCGCTTGCGCTTGTTGCCCTTGATGGCGTCGACAGCGAAAAGGATGTCTGAAGGGCGGCATAATCCGTCCCCCTTCCAGCCAGCAGCGTCGTGCGTCTGCCGGCGACCCTCCCGCCATTCAACCTCACGCATCGCCGCAACCGGTGCCCAGGTCCGCGAACATGTGGCGAACCGCCGACAGCAGGGTTGGCGAAGCGCCCCTGGCAATTTCCGATGCCCGCTTGTGCAGCTGTCAGTGGGCACCGCGCTGAGGGTCATCCTCGATACTCCATACCCTTCAATCGCCACCGGACCGCCGCTCGAGGTGGCGGCACGGCGCATTTCTGGACAGGAGCGTTCCCATGTTCTTTCACTGCTCTTTAAGAAATCCCGACCTCGAAGCCCTGGGCGCCGAAATCGTGACGCGCCTTGGCGGAACCTGGCGGCCCGGGAAAGGCCTATGCCGGTGCCCTGCCCACGATGATCGGCGACCTAGCCTCTCGGTCCGGGTAGGTGAGCGAGCCTTGCTCTTTAAATGTTTCGCCGGCTGCGACACCCGCGATGTGATCCGCGCGGTGCGCACTTTAACCGGAGAAGCCCTCTCACGCGGTGAATACCAAACTGCGCCCGGCGGGTGGATGAGCCCGGAGTTATGGCGCCGCCGGCGTGCCCTGGCAGTGTGGGAAGAGGCGGCAGAGATTTTCGGAACCCCCGCGCAGTTCTACCTTCGGCGGCGCCACATTACGATCCTGCCCCAAGCTCTGCGTTTCCATCCGCGCACCCCGATCGGGCTCGGCTCCGCGCTCGAATATCGCCCCGCGATGATAGCCGCCTTGTGCGAGGTCGATGCGTTCGGCAGCAAGCGCTTCCACGCGATCCAGCGAACCTTCTTCGATCGGAAGGACGCGCGGCGCGCACGCGATCTGCCGGATCCTCGCATGACGCTGGGGCGGCCGGCAAATGCTGCGGTGATGCTGGCCGAGGCCACCTCGGAGCTGGGGCTTGCCGAAGGTGTCGAGACAGCGCTGTCGGCTATGATGCTGTTCGGTATCCCGGTCTGGGCGACACTTGGCAGCGACCGCCTCCATCAAGTCACGATCCCCTCGAACGTGACAAGGCTGATGTTGTTTCCCGACAATGATCCGGCCGGTGTGCTCGGCAGTATGAAGGCAATGCAATCTCACGGACGACCGGGCCGCACAATCGAGACCGCGTTCCCGCCCGGACTTTTCAAGGACTGGAACGACGTGCTTCGGGTCGGAGGGGAGGGAGTGGGGGAGTGGTGGCGGCAAGGGGCCTGACGGTCAGGCTGTCACCGCCAGGAGACTACCGACATGACCCAACTTCCTATCCTTGTTCGGGCATCGAATCTCGCCAAGTCGCCGAGCAACGTGCGCACTGTCAGCGATGCGGTGGCCGATGCCCAGCTCGAGGCGAACATCGCTGCGAAGGGCGTGCGCCAGAACCTCATCGGCGTGCCCGTTTCGCGAAAGAAGGGGCACTACCGTATCATTGCCGGCGGCCGCCGCCTCGATGCGGTCCATCGACTGATCGCCAAGGGCGTGTTCGACGCCGACTATCAGCTCGCCGTGCTGGTTCTGGGCAACGCGAAGGACGCGATCGAGACCAGCCTCGAGGAGAATTTCTTCAATCTCACCATGAATCCGGCTGACACATGCCGGGCCTTCCAGGACATCATCGAAAGCGAGGGCAAGACGCCCGAGGACGTGGCCAAGCGCTTCGGTCTCACCGAGCGTTTTGTTCGCAGCCGGCTTCGCCTCGCTGATCTCGCCGATCCGGTCTTCGAGGCACTGCACAACGGCGAGATTACGCTGAACGTGGCGGTGGCCTACGCCAGCAACAGCGACCGGGCGCGGCAGGCGGAAGTCTTCGAACTGCTCAAGGACGGCTACTACCGGACCAACGTCAACGAGATCAAACGCCAGCTCGCCGAAGACACATATGTCGGCAGCGATCCCAAGGCGCTGCTGGTCGGACGCGACGCGTATATCGAGGCAGGCGGCCGGGTAGATTTGGACCTCTTCTCCGACTCGACCACCGAGCGCTGGATCGATGGTCACCTCCTCAATCGTCTTGTTGCGGACAAGCTGGCGGTCGCGGCCGAAACGCTGCGCGAACGCGAGGGGTTGGCGGAAGTCCGGATCATCCCCGCGACTCATGTCACCTATAACGAGACCTGGGATCTGCGCCCGCTCAAGGGCGAAACGCCCGAGCTGACCACCGAACAGCAGGCGCGTCTCGAGCAACTCGCGGTTGAAATCGAAGCGGCCAACGAGGCCTGGGATGAGGCCGATGGAGAGGGCCGGGCCGACCTGGCGAACCATGTCGAGTTGCTCGAGACGGAATATCGCTCGATCGAAAACCCGGCGCCGATTCTGACCGACGAGCAGAAGGCCGGGGCGCTCGCCTATGTCGTCATTGGTCATGACGGAGAGCCCCGGCTCCACGAGCAGCTTTACATCGCGCCGGTCGAGGAAGAGGCCGACGAAAACAACCTCGAGGAAGGCGGGGACTACGATGCGGTCGAGACTGCGGTCGTCGCTGCAGCGGGCAAGACCACCTACAGTCAACGCCTTTCGCAGGAACTGGCTGAGATGAAGAGCGAGTTGCTGCGCGTCCATATCGCCAGCGATCCGCGCTTCGCCCTCGACCTGGGTACCTTCTGGATGGTCGACAAGGCGACCCGGCATTCGGGCGGTTATGACCTCGCGACCGAGCTCACGGCCGACAAGCCCTCGTCGCCCCTGACCGGGTTCCAGAGCGGTACGTTGGCCGCCGAGGAATGGGGCAAGATCGACGAAGCGCTCGATCGCAGCTGGACGGAGGCGGGCGACACCAGACATCGCTACGACGCGTTCTGCGCGCTTCCCGACGAGGCGCGCGCGGCGTGGCTCGCCTGGGCAGTTGCCCGAACGCTGCATGCGGTCACCGCGGACAGCAAGGCGGTCACCTTCGTCAATCATCTCGGCATCAAGCTCGACATCGACGTCGCGGCCTGGTGGCGCCCGACCGCGAACAACTATTTCGACCGCCTGAGCAGCAAGGCCGCGATCCTTGCCCATCTCGACGAGATTGGCGGGCAGGAGCTTTCGAGTCGTTATGGAGCATCGAAGAAGCACGATCTCGCGACCTCGGCCGAGAAGATCTTCGCAGGCACCGTGCCGGTCGAAGCGGGAATCCAGGATGCGGCGCTCGCCTGGGTACCCGATGTCATGCGCTACGCCCCGGTGCCAATCGTTGACGAAGAAGTCGAGCTGTCGGCGGTGAACGTCGAGGGGCATGATCCGACTGAGGACGAGCTGCCCCAGGCTGCCTGATCGCCCCTGAAAGTTCCGGGGTCGTGGCGATGCTGCGGCCCCGGGGCTTTTGGCGTTCGATCGCACTAGTCTATTTCGCTCTGACATAGGCGGTAAACGCCTCATCCAGCCGTTCCCGCATCGCTCCTTCGACTGGCTCGGCCTCGTGCCACGGCCCTCCTCTTTTGCCGCAGCCCGGCTGGGAGGGAAGGGGGAGCAGGGCTGGCGGACCGAGATGGTCCAGATTCAACCCGGAGTTTGACCCCATGTCCCACCCTCTGTTTGCGCTCGTCCCTTCCCACCAGCCTGAAACCACACCGGCGCGACCCGCATGCAGGCGATCGCGATGCGGGCAAGCCTTTGGCAGGATATCGATCGCAATGAATTTCAAAAGCTTTGGGAGGCAGAGGCAAGCGAGACCGAGGCGAGGGTCGAAATCGAGACCGTCAGTGTCGCGACCGGCCTCCTGCTTCCCGTCTGGCACCGGCTGCCACAAAAACGACGTTCGTGTCTGGCAGATCGATGATGGCGAGGGCACGTCGATCCTGGGGCGGTTGATCCCGGTTGATGCCGTGCGGGCCTGCGGTCGGCGTTCGGTCTTGATGGCAAGCTCGAACTTACCGGCACTGAAATGATCGCGGCCGCTCAAAAAGGACCGGGCATCGCGACACCGGGCCTTGGTGGCGCAATCCTGGCGCCGGCTTTGGTCAATGGCACGCGCCGGCTCGAGATCCGCAATTACCGGCCTGAAGATCACGAGCGGCTGAAGGCGCGCGGTGCCTTCAGCGAGGTCATTCAGTACAGGACCCGGCTATTCGTGCCGCTGGACCAGTCGAACGAGGTGGTCGAAGCGATCGTGGCGATGACACGGATTTGATTTGGGGGACGGCTCTGGCCCGCCAACAGCTCAGAGCGCGTCGAGGTCATGACGGGTGACCCATGCCGACATCCATCGGCTCGCAATATGATCCTGACGGGCGCCTGCTTCACGAATGGCTGAGCAGGCAAGCCGCCTTCGACTGAATTCTCGGCGCCAACGGTGGGTGGAGGGAAGGGGGTGGGGATGAATTGGCCTGTCCGAAGCGGATTGGCCTTCACATCAAGGAGATCCTCTCATGGCAACGCTTGCTCAGCAAAATGATGCGCCTCGAGATTCCGGAGCATACAAGGTCGATATCACCCGCGGTCGCAACATCGGGCGGGTTTCGTCCGAATGGTTTTCGCGTCCCGATGACGAGAAGTTCCTGTCGCTCGATGCGCTTTACGACAATGTGCGCCGCCGCGCCGAACGCGCTCACACTCGCGTGGTCGAAAGCCGCGACGTGCGTATCGAGGCGAGCATGGATAACCCCGAGCGCCTGAGCCTTATCGTTCCGGGCGAGGCGGAACCGATCGCGCCGACAAACTGGTCCTTCGGCCAGCTCTCCAGTCTGGTGGGCGCACCCGCCTCCTATCTCCGCAATCTTCCGGCGGCTCTTGCCGGGATCAATCTCCAGCACGGCCTGCTCAGCCACCGGGACGAACAAGTGAAATTGCTCAAGACCCATGAAGGCCGCGCCGAACTGCGGGCCGTTACCGGCCCTGATTACGGACGCATCTGGGATCACGAGCTGGTCGCAGCCGCCATGAAGATCGCTGGCAATGGCGTTTCGGATACACGCTGGAAGGTGCCCGGCGTCCTCGACTGGGGTTCCATGCAATACAACCCCTATGTGGACGTCACCCGCGAGACGACTACGCTCTACGCATCGGATCGGGATGTTTTCCTGTTCCTGGTCGACGACACGCATCCCATCGAAGCTGGCAAATTGCCCAATGGTGAGCCCGATCTCTTCTTTAGAGGCTTCTATTGCTGGAACTCAGAAGTCGGCTCCAAGACTTTGGGAGTCGCGACTTTTTACCTCCGCGCCGTGTGTATGAACCGCAACTTGTGGGGCGTTGAAAATTTCAAGGAGATCTCGATCCGGCATTCCAAGTTCGCAGCCAACCGTTTTGCCCATGAAGCCGCACCCGCTCTCGAGACCTTTGCCGACAGCTCAGCCTCGAGCTTCGTCGAAGGCATCAGGACAGCACGTGGCCGTATCGTCGCACGCACCGGTGAAGATCGCGAAAATTTCCTGCGCAAAAACGGCTTCTCCAAGTCCGACACGGCAAAGATCATCCAATCGGTGATCGCCGAGGAGGGGCACCCGCCCGCCAGCCTGTTCGACTTCGTTCAGGGCATCACCGCTCACGCGCGGGCGAAGTCCCATCAGGACACAAGGCTCGAAATCGAAGGAAAGGCGCGCAAGCTCTTCGCCAAGGCGAACTGAGGTCACCTTTCGGAAGGGCTCCGCCAAGGCTCTCCGCATTGCCCGTGTCCACCACCGGACCGACGGTCCTCCAATCTTCCCAATGACCCATCGCGAGGCGGCTTCGACCTAGGTCGGAGCCGCCCTTTTCGTTGCGAAAGGATCAAATCATGCACATTTCTGCCCAGACCGAGTTGCACAGCTTCACCGTCGACGTCGAATTCTCGAGCGGCGGCGAACCATATGCTACGGAGACTTACAATGTCGAGGCCAGCGACTGGTATCGCGCTCAGCGCGACGCGCTCGAGATGTCGGTCTTGAGTGCCTACGACAATGTTCGCATCCCCAATCTCACCCGTCGCGTGATCGTCTGATAGCGCAACCAGCTTCTCCTGCGGTCCTCCGGACCACGGGAGAAGTGTCGCTTCCCACCTGGCTGTTGCACCAAACTAGCCACAAAAGCGCGGGTCCGGCGAGGCTGGCGATATGGCCAGCGCTGTGGCGCGATGATCGCCACGATACCAACTGGAAGAGGCGGTCAGGTAGGGCCCCGCGCTGCGCCAATGGCGCAAAAATAGGGCAGGTTCGTGCTCAGGCGAGAGCAGCTTCCAGAGCCGATCGGGATATCGAGTGAGCGAGGGCGATGAGGTGCCGATTGTGCTCACGGTACATCAGTTGGCTCGTGATCGCCTCGACCGCTTTCGGGTTGACTTGCCTTATTGTCGCGAGCGCGATCTCGCAGCGATCCGCGCCGCATTCCCTAAGCGCTGCGGCAACGTAATCCATGCCATGGCTTTCCGTCACGGCGGCAAGATCGAACATGTCCCGGGGTTGGAAATTCCGACCCCGAAAATAGACCTTCTTCGCGATGATCTCCGCCGGCGTTTCAAGGTCCACGGGCTGTCCCCGTATGTCCTTTCGGTTCGCTGAGCGATCGAGGATGGGGTGACAGCAGATGAAGTCGATTTCGCCGAGACTTTCGAACGCAAGCTTCAATGCCCGCGTGCCATCCGTCTCGTAACTGTCCGGGTGCCGCGAGAGCGCATACTCCTGAGTTTCCGGGTTGAGATAGGCAAGCAGCTGTGGATCGTCGATGAACACGTCGATGTCATGGCTCTCGCGATGATCGATCTGCAGCATAAGCGCAGTTCCGCCACCAAAGCTCCACGATGGCCTGATGCCCGTGCTTTCACGCAGCCGGTCCAGCAATTCAATCATGATGTCGAACAGGACCGGCCATTCACTGGGCCGCCGCGCTACCATTGTATTCAGGCAGCCAGAGGAAGCGTGTAACCGGAAAGCTGCGCGAACTGACTAGCCACGGCACTTACCTGCTCGCTATCCACGCCCATGCCGGCTATGAATTGCTGCTGAAGCGCGGGAGAAACCTCGGAAAAGAACGCAAAAACCGACGCGTTGAATTCGTGAGCACTGCCGGGGTCGGCAATAAGGGCGGCGAGTTGATGCGCGGACAGGTCCACCCCGTAAGGGGCGTTCACGGTCGTCAGCACCAGGGTCTCTACGTCGCTCATCACTTTCCCATAACGCGACACCGGCCGCGTTCGTTTCCCCGATATAACTCGCCATCATTTACAAAACAAGAATGGTGGGAGCACCGGGTCAAGCGACGGGGTGCTGAGAACTCGCGGCCAACTTGCTTCTTCTTCCATGTAAAGCGCTGGGCAGAACGCGCGGATCCAAGCCATGCCTGCTCGCTGATGTGTTGTCATCGACGGCCTGACCCACAACCTCCAGGATCACACGCACCGTAGATGTGCCCGGCGGTCATTACGTATCACAGCCGTTCAATCCACGTTCGCTCACGCCATCCAGTCCACCGGGGTCCGCGCTTGCGCGACCTCGTTGGCGAACGCGTCAGCCTGACAGCACGATATTGATCGATCCGTTCGATAACCACCAGTCCCGCAACTCCCAGCCGGGCGATCAGCGCAGCTCGGTCTCTGTGCGATCGACCGAGCCCGATCCTCCCGAGCGAGCTATAGAAAAGGGTCTCGTTGCCCGAGCCGTGCTTTTCCGGCGCTGCAGGAATTTCGCGGGACTGGAAGGAACATCGCACTCCCATAAAGGTATCGCCCTGCGGGGGACGGCGCGGTAAATGGCGCGCGACGAGGGCTTCGACCTGTCCGGCGCCGACAAGCGCTGCTGTGAAGCGCCATCGCAGGCGGCCAGCCTGGGCTTGAGTTGTCCCGGAACTCTTTGCACTATTCGTCGCCCGGAATCTGCAGTTGCCACGCCTAGCCGTTCGTTCCCTCTTATCCAGCTCTATTGTCATCTGCTGAAAGGACCGACCGATGGAATACCGCCAAAAGCTTGTCGATGCGGCCGTTGAGCAGCTTCGCTACCTTACCGGTGAACAGGTCGACCAGCACGGCACGTTTGTGCAGGTCGAAAGCGGTTTCAAGATGGCGCGGCTGATCGAGGCGGTGATGCGGGTGGCGTTCGATCATAACGAGCCGCTGGTCCGCGAACTGGCGATCAGTATCACTCCGCCCGGCGAAGACTGGACGAACTATCGGGACCAGGCCGCTGACGGCTTGGTCGCTGTGCGCGGCTCCATCCTGTCGCAGCTGGATCCCTTGCCGTGAGGCTGGCAACCCCGCTGCCTTATGCGGGCAACGATGGCACGATCTGGGGCCAGCCTGAGCCCGGTGCCGACCTTTCCATGCGACAGCTCACTCCGCCTGCTTAATCATAAAGCGTGTGTTCCCCGCAGTTTCAGCGCCCGCGCGCGGTTCCAAACCGCCTCTCCGCGCAAACTAGTAAATCCGCTTTTTGCAATGCTCGGAGCAAGAGGCGCGATGCGATCCACCAAGGGTGCCACTTCTCGGCGGGATCGGCGACATAGTCCCATCCGACGGAAAGACGAGGCACAAGCCCGCCTGTAGCTACCTCCGCTGCAAGTGTCTGACGGGTCACCCAGGGCCATGTTTTCACGCATCTCCCTTCGCGCCGCGAAAGCTGAGACCCGTTGTCAACATTCCGGGATTGCCGCCGCATCGGTTGCAAAAGCCAGGCACTGAACCTTTCTCGGAACAACGGAAATTGCCGCCCGCTGGTTACCTGCTTGTCCTATCCGGGGAGCACAGACTGCCTCACGCGTCCAAAATTGAGTACTACGCCGCAAAGCAGGGCCGCCGCTCTGGCAGGTTTTACTGGATAGTTGGTCTCGACATTGCGCTCTGGGCCATACTCGGCGGCATCCTCTTTGCCGCTACCCGATAAAGCAAGATGGCCCAGCACTGCGGGGCAGGCCGGGCCAGTTGATTGCAAGGGCATAACGCTTCGGGTCGCAACTGGATCATGCGTCAGCGCTGCGACAATTTAAAGACGAAATCAGGCGCTGATACCCTTGTCCAGAATTACATCGATCATGGCGCCCCAAGCTGCGGTCATGTCGGCGCGATCAACACAATGACCGCGTTCGTCGCCGAGCAGCTTTTCGCCGGGGATGCCGACGTCGGGCGTCGCATCGAGCAGGGCGGTAAGCACGGCGCGGACATCGCGCTTCAGATACTCTTGCGCCATCGGCGCGAGATCGTCGCGCTCCTCAGCGGTTCGTTCGTAAGCCAGCACTCGCGCCGCGTGCGCGAGCAGGACCATCCATTGATCTCCATGTCCGGCCGCGAAAATCTATCACCGTCGAGCATTCCCGCCGGCCACAAGCTTCCACCGATTGAGGTGGATCTGAAAGTTGCGGGTCCTGCAGTACGGGTCCATGCCGTGGTTACCCGGCGGTTTCGTCAGGAAGGTCCAGAACCACTCGACCCGCGACCCTTCGACGACGCCATTGATTGCCAGCCACGCCAGCGCCAGGCGCACTTCGGGTCGCGGCGAAATCGGTGCCTTGTCCGCCTCTACGGCCGCGGCGTCGAGGATGTCAATCGCGAGTCGTTCATGCGAGAGGGCGAGGGCGGCGGAATGGACGCCTTAGCCATCGTGCGCGGGGTCGCGATGCGCGACCTTCAGGAACGCGGCGGCATATTGCCGGAACATCCGCTGCCAATAAGGCCCGGCCAGTTCCCACGGTTCCCATTCGCTGCCGGGGTCGCTGTCGATGCACGACGCCCACATCTCCTGCGCAAGCTCGTCGGTCAGCGCCTCGTGGTCGTTCGTGGTGCAAATCCGGCAGGCCATCAGTCGCGCTCCACCGGCAAGCATTCGACGTCACGACGTCCGCACGCCCTGGACTTCAGCCGCGCCTTGATGGCCGGCATGCGGGTGTCGAGGCCCTTTGTAATGCAGCTTTTGGAGGTGGCCTTCGGATCGAGCCGGGCGGTATGGCTGCAGGCGCATTGCACGCCGACATCGACGCCTTCCTTGCATTCCAAGATGGAGTGATTCTGAAATGCCCCACCTCGCCAGAATGGATGGCCCGCTCGACCTTGGAGCCTGCGGGACCAGAACGAAGTCGCTGCCTTTTGGTCGATGGATCCTGGAACAAACCGAGCGGGGCGGTTCGTCGGTCAGCTTGCGTCCATCGCAAAGTCGGATCGCGGTTTTCCAAGAGACGGCACCCCGGATGCGGTGCGCAAGCGCCTGGGCGACACCGGCGCCGATCCGGAGATGTTCGAAGCCGTCGACGCCGCCGAACTGGATTGGGTGTCATGGTGACCGACGAAGAACTGATCGCGCTGGCACAGCATTGCTTCGAGCAGGCCGATCGCGCCGATGCCACGCAAGGCGACTGTCGGCAGCTCCGCGACATCTTCCCGGCAGTGCTTCAGCGCCTCCGCGAGAAGGTGGAGATCACGCGGCATCTCATCGAGCCCGACCGCACGGTGATCGCCGGGCCAAAGGGCAAGGAGAAGCAGGCCGCTTTTGCTGACGCTTCGTCGGATGACGACCAGATGCAGCTCTCGCTGCTTCCGCTCTGAAATCGGGCCAAAGGCGCAAAAGGGCAACGTAGGGTTGTCGGAAATCTGATTGGCCGAAATCATGGCGAAGTGCGTGTCGCCCGGCGATGCCTGGATACGCTCGCCTGGATCCTGTAAAAGACCTGGATCCTGTGAAAGGAAGCGTCCACGCTCCGGCGTGTTACGGCATTTTCGCTCGGCGCTGATCAGTCGCTCGGCGATGGCAGACGGGCTCGACCAGGAGGCTGGCTGCTGTGGTTGTTCGCCAATTACGTAATGGCCAGCCTCAAGATCCTTCCGATGACACAGCCGTCGCATTGCTGGCGCCCGGAACCGGGAAGACGACAACGAGACGACTATGTATCTGCTGAACTACCGTCAAGCGGGGACCACGGGACGCGTCGGTTCCGCGGCGGGATCATGCCCGGCCGCTGGACGAAGATGACATCTCGTATTCGCAAGTCTCGTTGACGAAGTGCAGAGCGCAAAGTGTCGTAGCGCTCGGAGTGAGCGACGTTGCTGTCATCGTAAATATAAACAATCATCCGACCCCAGCGCGGCAGGTCCATGAAATAAAGACCCAAATCCCCTGCGAACTCCTCCTCGATCTTGCTGAAGTCACTCGCGGAGCGGGCCATCTTGACCTCCACTATGGTCTTCAGCCTCCGGACCCCGAAATCGAAGCGTGGCTGTTTCTGCCCGAAGCCCGGCAGATATTGCTCGTCGACCAGGTCGTCCCCGAAACGAGGCTCGAGGATCGCCCAAAGGAAGGCCTGAACATGTGCTTCGGAATCGATCAGCCAACGCGCCGGACCGATTTCCCTTCTGTTCGGTCGTGCATCCCAAACCCAGCGTCGGAAAGCCGATTGTGTGGCTTCGAGCATCACCGCCAGGCTGTCAAAGTCGGGAACGAGTTCAGCGGATATCCGATTTACGAGCAAATCGAGTGCCGACAGCCAGATTGCCGCGCGCTCGAGCTCACCCTCGGCGGGGCTGGGGGAAGAGAGCAGGGCCGTCACCAGGTCCCTTAGCTGTTCCACCGAAAGAGGCGGTACAGTTACAAAGGCGCCGGGCCAGCGCTTGCGCAATACCAGGTCAGTCGCCAGCACATCGGCCGATCCCTGCGGATCGGCGCGTAATTGGCCGGCGCCGTCAAGCAGGTCGGCCGCCAACTGTCGAGCCCGATTGGACCAAGCATCGGGTTCGATATTCTCGTTGGCGACATCCCGCAGCCATGTTCGGCGCTCGGCATTCATGCCATCCGTGTCGTCGGCCTTTGCGATGCCGGCGGCGATACCCAGCAGGGCAAGATCATCGCTGCAAGCGGGTCGCGCCCACTTCTCGATCGACCGCGTAGCCGATCTGCCAATACTGCGCGCCTTTCAGTCACCTGGGTCATAGATCGCATATCCGGTGTCTACAATCCACGTCGATCGGCCCTTGTCGCCGACCAGTTCGAGTAGGCTCCGAAGTGCCGACGACGGGTTGGCGCTCGCTGCTGCGATGCCGATGAAGATCGACCTTCACGGCGATGCTGCCCGACATGACCGACAGTTCTGCGCGCGGGACCTACTTTCCTGTCGGTATGCCCCAATTACGGGCGTCAGCTCAAAGACAATGAGTGGGTGCCAGACCCAGGGACTGGTGGAAACCAAGCCTGACACCCACGATGCTGCAAACCGGCCAGGTCACAGCACCTTTTGTCGGCCTTAGCCGGGGATGTCGCACATGCATAGCGGTCGTTTTGGATTAGGAGGCCTTCAGCGCTCTTTGCCTCAGGAAAGTGCTGGCCCAGCGCCGCGGGGGGAGGGTGACTGGTCGCTGGGCCACAAGTCTGCGACTGGCTTGTTCTGTTTGGGAGATCAACGGAACTTTCGGCTTTTGCGTTCCTGATCGATATGCAGTTCGTCGCATATTCGGAGTGCTCCGAAAGGTGGGCCTGGCCGTCGCAGTGGGCCGAGATGCCCAGCGGCCGCGCCCGAGTATCCAGGCTCCGGAAGAAGCGACTGGATGAGGGTCGCCGGCCAAGTCCGCAGAAAGCTGATCAAACTGTTTGGATCACCCGTTTGCTAATTGATCCTGGTCGATCCGTTTGCGTCATTGCCCGTGTTTAGGGGCCGGGGGCACGACCATGCGGTCCACTTGCCTCTCAGGCATCATAGCGCGCGCAGCCAGGACCATAATCACGACCGTCATCGCGGCGATTGCCGCGACAAGGAACCGTCCTTTGGACGTATACTTCCCGTTAAGTCCCGACAATCCGACCTCCCTGTTTCACGGCAGCGTGAACTCCCTTAGCTAAGAAGACCTGAGCGCAGCTTGAGTTCCACTTCCTGGTTGATGTCACGGCCACCGGCCGGGCGAGGCAAGTGCCGCCCGCCGCACGATGGCGAAGGGCACACCACGCCGTGGCAGGATTTGTAACATACACCTAGGACGGGCGGGGCTATGCCTCCGCATTGTTCAGGGCATGGCACTTTCGGGCAGTGGAATGGGCTCCATCCGCCCAAACGAAAATCGAGGGCGAGTCGATCGATGGCCGGTAGAGTTCACTCGCGACCAAAGGCGGGGCGGCGTTGCGCGGCCACGGCGCGAAGCCCTTCAAGCATCTGACCATCCGCAGCTCACTGCCTCCATCCCAAACCACACTCAGCCCGTGGCAGGGACCACCGTCGAGCAGAACGGTTTTGCGAAACACGCTCATCTCCTCTGATTGTTGCCTCAATCGGCATCTCCAACATCATGGGCCGGTAGCCGTTCCGGAAGAAGACTTGAAAAGGCTTCACTCGCCGCACGCAGGTAGCAATTCGGCTCAGCTGCAGGGCCTGGCTCGATGAATGAAGGTTATCGCCGCCCGCTGCACCCGCAACATTCACAGTCTGGCGGCATCCAGAGCCAGGTTGGCTGACAGTGCTTGAGGCCCATGAGTGGACGGGCATCGCTGCCGCCGACTCTTCGCGGTTTCATGATGCCAGTCTTGGTCGCTTCACCGGGGATCGCCTCACGACCATCCTCGATCGCCCTGCCGGCGATGGGCATGTGTATGTTTCGATCGGGCCTCATCCACGGCACTTACCTGCGCATGTTTATGCTCATGGAGGTTTGACGGCGCCACCCTCCATCCAGTCACGCGCCCACACGCGATGTGATTTTCGGCGGATCGCGCTGCCGCAATGGCGGCAGGTGCCGACATAGTTCAGCCCATCCCAAGTGACCCCGGACCGAATTGGCGAGTGCCTGTCAAACAGGCAAAACGGTACAGACAAACGCATGCTTGACCCTTAGAGCTTTCTGCTATCGCGCCCGGCAGGATCATCTCCCATGCAATGGTTTCACGGTCATTACCGCCTGGGGCAGAATATGCTGCCAAACCTGCTCCGGCAACCCAGTCGCAGAACCCCACAAACCTTGAAAGGACAGCGTCAGGAAGGTAAAGCTAGGGACCTGTAGCTCAACCTCGACCTGCCTTGGCAATGTCATCGCCGAGGCACTTTTTATGGTATCTCCATAGGACGACCATACCTCGAAATTGGTGGCTAAGCATCGACCCTATGGGTCCCGTTTCTCGGTTGGAGAACCCGGCAGGCCGCTGGACCACGCCAAACCTAAGGTAAACGCAGACCACGCAATGCATGCCAGGTTGCCGCCCCTGCGAGAAAATGCCCCGGCAAGATAGCCTTGCCAGGGCAAGTGGGTCGCTAGACTGTCCCGGTAAGAGGACAGCGCTTTTTTACGTACCGGCAATGAATCGGGCAACAAATTTCGTGACGGCGCGATGCTAAGGCGGGCCGGGCTTCTCAGCACCGAGCGTGGCGATAAGGTTCGCGAAGTCATTCGGCGAAATGAGCCGTTCAAATTGAAATCCAGCCCTGCCACCATGACGCCAAACGACGTGGGCCTCGATCCGGCCAATCGCCGGCAGCCTGATCGTCAACCGTTCACCGGGCATCAAGTCAGGTTCTTGGTCCACCATGAACCCGTGCGGTGATATGTTTGCCATATGCATATCGATCTCACCGAACTTCGCATGCTCGGCGAGAAAGCGATAATCGACCGGCTGGCGGACGATCCGTCTATCATCGACGGGTGGAGAGCGACGGCGACGCACTGAAGGCTCCAGAAATTGCAGGCCTATTCTCGGGGCGAAACCTTACCGGAATGATAATTCATACCACCCGCGCCCTTTCAATACAGGCTGAGTTGCCGTGCAGAGTATTCTTCAGCATGCCACTCAAGCGAAAGCGCTTCATCATCAAGCCACCCGATCACATCCGCCACTAGGTCGCCGCTCGGGCTTTCGATGGTTCCCACTTATCGGTAGTGGAAGAACAGCCCGTATCCGGGATGGGAGCGGGGCGCGCTCTCGGCTGGTGCTGTACATTTTGCAGATGGGCGATGGCTGACAACTGGAGCGGAAAGACTTACCCATGTCGCCCTGGTCGCGCGCGCAGAGAACTGGTTTGTCGTATCCGGACGCGGGTGGACCAGGCCCTGCACCCAAAGGCCGTCAGGGTCGGCGACCGGCTGATAGCGATGCGGTTTCGCTGCCCCGAAAGCCTTGCTGCCAAATATGCTCCGACCCTCGAGCGAGTAGCGGAACGCCTACAGTTTCCCGAGGTTGCCTACTGACCGTGGGGTGGTCACGCGCAATCTGGCATTCCTATGGCGCTCGCCTGGATGCTTCCGCCATCGCAGCATAGGCAGCGCTTGCACCCGCGGCCAATACCGCCACCCAGATCGCGACGTTACCCGCCCGGATAAAAGTGAAGGCACCCAAGGAAGCCCCGCAGACCAACGATGACCACAAAAACAGATAGGGCGTCCAATTCCACTTCGGGCCGCCCATGAAAGCCGACGCGATATGCTGCCCCAGCTTGACCAACGCGCCGGTCATGTACGTCACACCGATCGAAACTTCGCCGTTACGCTGGAAGACGGCATTCTCCGCGCCCATGGCCGCCGCGAGAACCATTGCAACCGGCAGATGGGAAGTCACTTCGCTCAAGGATGCGGCGGCGGTAAGAAGCCCGGTCACGAACGCCAGCACGGCGGGCTTACGATGTCGGGCGGCGCGCGAAGCGACGAAAGAACCTGCGATCACCCCGGACACGAACGAAAGGACCAGAAATCCTGCAACGAACGCCGCCGGGAAGTCCCGAACGAGCCCAACCGCCACGCGCGTCGAATTGCCACTCATAAATGAAACGAAAAAGCCGCCAAGGCTGATGAAGCCGATCGCGTCAACGTAGCCAGCCAGAGCCGCGAGCATCGCTGCCAATACCCAAAACCGCGTCTCGTAGGCAATCATAGTCGGGGCCCTGCACGGATCAGTGCTTGTGAAACTTCGGCAGGTCACCCGCCATGCTCGACAGCATCCCGGACCACGCGGCCAGAATGAGGCCTTCTTCCCTGCTGGTCTCCGCGCTGATCACGCCATAGATGCCGAGCTTGCCACCGAGTTCCTCCATCGACAGCAGGCCTTCCCTCTGGAGCAGGGTGGCGATCATCAGGATCGCACCTCCGGTGGCCCGAACGATCGCCTGTTCCGTTTGCGAGAGTGAAGTGGCATCCGTCATGTCGCTTGACCTTTCACCTTGGGCCGCCCGTCGAAGGGCGCAAGGGTATTGAACCATAGGGCCTTGCCCTCCGACAAGGGCTTCGGCCACCATCAAGGCCTGGGCCGGCCCGCAATCGGATCCTATGCCGATGACTGTCCGAAACGTTGGCCAGGAAGGCGGCGCAAACATGCCGCCTGCGCCCGGAACAATTGTTCGCGCCAGCCTATCAGCATGTCTGTCATTGGAGATCAGCGCCAGACATGCATCCTGCAACGGCGACGCCAGTCCAGCCGATATCGGTGACCGTGGCCGTGATGTGGCCGTGATATCGACCGCAACTCCACGACTTCGATCGCTCCCTTGGAGCGCTTGTCGGCTGGGTGGTGGGGGCGGAGCCTGAACACAAGGCGGACCTTATTTCGTCGCCTCTCTATCGTTCCCATCGCGACCAGTGACGTCCGCGCGAGCGCTGATGCCCCGCACGCATTTCTCGAGTAATGAGGGTTGTCTGCCTCCGCACTTGGCCTGACCGTGTCCGAACCGCGCTGAGCGGAAAGCTAGCGCCTTGAAAAGGATGGCAATTTGCGCAATTATTCGGGCGCGGCGAGTCGCTTGCCGCACGAGGAGAGTTGGAAGAAAGGAGGCAACGCAATGTCCCTCTCCAAATTTCATCATCCGCTTGGCCCGGTCGTGCACCCCCAGTTCGAACATGAAGTCAAACGCGCCATTCTGCAGTCCTGGGCGTCAGATGTTTCCTCGGAAAGCGATCGGCGACCTCCCAGGCAGGCGCAAAGACAATCCCGACACAAGTCCATGAGCGCGGTGGTTCGGCGGCACGCCGACCGAAAGGTGTAACCATGGCCGAGAAGCTGTTCGACTTGTTCCGCAAGGAACGGATGCGTCTGGAGCTCGCCCTTGCTGAAGCCGCGGCAAGGGATTGCACCGACCATTCCGAAATTCGGCGGTTAAAGGCTCTCCACGCTGCCGTCGGCGATCAGATCGTCAGTTGGAGGCGCGATCTCTACGGATCGGAACCCCCGGAAATGGCGACCGCAGCCTAAGCGACCGATGGGCCGGAACGACGGTCTCGCACCTCCGGCCCATCATCCCGCTGACGCAAGTTATCCGCCAACCGGGGTAAATACCGGCTGGTGGATGCCCCGACCAACATGCACTACGGCCTCGTGAACTCAGGCTCCTCTGTGCCCGCGGTGCGTTGAAATAACGGGGTGCCTTCGGTGGTGGCCCTGCGCGGTGCCACACCCTTGCGGTGACGGACAGCATTGGGATCCGCGCGCTGGAAGGGGAGGCCGGGCTAGACCTGAAAACGCCACGTCCCCTTGCCGGCAGACTTTGCCGCGTAGAGGGCATCGTCAGCGACACAGAACGCCGCACCGAGGGTGTTTTGAGCGGAAGCACCAAGGCTGCAGGTCGCCTCTGATCGCTGCTTTGTCAGTGCGGCTGAAACCCTTTCATGAATTTCCTGACATTTCTTCTTCGCTACGTGCTCGTTGGCAACAAGCAGGCAAAAAGCAAACTCATCACCGCCAATTCGTGCCAGGGCGTCGTCCTGGCGGGTGGCTGCCCGAAGAGCGCCCGCTGCGAACCGTAGCGCTTCGTCCCCGGCAGCATGCCCGTGAAGGTCATTGACCTGCTTGAAGTTGTCGATGTCAATCAGCCCGCACAGAAGGACCGGGTTATCGGGATTTCGCTCGCGGCTAAGCCGTCGGCTTTCTATCACGAACGAGCGCCGGTTCCCAAGTCCAGTCAAAGGATCGACGCGTGCAACCGCTCGTTCCCGGTCGAAGGTTCGCCGAAATGCCCCGACGAACAATATGACGAAGACTACTGCGAAAATGCGCATGCCCGCATTCCACACTGCGACCGTCACCGGAATGCTCGACGCCTGTGCGGAAAGTCCGTCGCCAAACCCGTTCATCACGAGAGTCAGGATCACGCCGGCCCCGCCCGACAAAAGACCTGCTACCCGCCCCAAACACCATGTGGTGAAGCGCAAGGGCAGCAGATACAAGCTGCTGACGGAAACCAGGCGGCCGGTGCTGGCATCGAGCGCAAGAACGCCTGCCCAGAGCAAAACGAGGAGCACCGATGCCCTCGAGGCCCGCAAGGCCGATGTCCATTCAAACGCACGCTCCAACGGTGAGCCGGCGTAGGCGACTGGAACGTCTTCGTTCGAGGCAAAAGGCATGGATCTGCCCTATCGCACAATGGTTAATGGCAGATGGAGGTAATGTGGCCGGTAGTCGTAAATCAGGAGGTGCGGCGAGATCACGGGACAAGTGATCTCGCCGCGAGGTGTAAAGGCAAGCGGGTCACGCGCTGCCCAGATCTTCGACGGGTATCCCCCCCCGTTTGAAGCACGCGGCTCATATCATGCGCTACCGACATTTCAAACGAAATAAGATTACATTAAAGCCTACCCGGGCGCCCGATATCCCTCTTATCCGCGCTTCCCAGCGACAAGGCCTGCGGCTTGTCGATACCGCGGGGCTCACGCCGATGCTGGGAGGGGCGAGGACTGTCGCATGCTAAGGGGACGGAGTCGGTGTGTCGCCTCCCCTGTGCGAGCAAAAGAGGTCCAGTATGGCGTCTGTCAACAACGCCAGCGCCCGCGGCACGGTGAAAGCGCCGCGGGAAAGGGACATGAAAATTGCCATAGTGCCCGCGAAAACAGAGGTCTGGCCGGGAGAGCTCATGCCTTCATTGGTCCATCGCTGCCTCTATCACTGCCGCGCCAGCATTTTGCACAGGCTTGTGCCGAGTTGAAACGCGAAGGCTTCCTCTGGACGGCCTCGTGTCGTCCATGAAGGCCAGGCATCGCGTGGCCATTAGCGACGAGTAGGGTCGATAACCAGGTTTCCCCGGACTGGCGGAGTCCTGGTGGATTACACCTGCGAGGTGTCCTGCGACGGCGCGATCGGGTCGACCTAAAAGCGAGGCGCAGACCGACCAAACTTGAAACTGGAAAATTGCGACCGGCGGGTCGAAGAGGGCGTAGCAGGTTCATGCCGTCATGCTGGTGGCTGCTTTTATGGAAGGTGCCTTACGCGGTGGCGGTGACCCACGTTCATGGGTGCACGCCAGACAAACGCGCCCGTCCCGTCAAGCTTTCATTCGTCGAAGCGGGGGCAACAGCTTGTTTCCGCCCGAATGGATCAAGTTCGCCCTTAGATGGTTAAACCACTTCCCCACAAGGAGAACATCATGACCACCGATAGCACGATCGCCACGCTTAACGGCCTGATCAAAACGACCCTCGATAGCATGAAGGGCTATCAGGACGCCGCCAAGGATGCGCACAGCACCCAGTTCGCCACGATGTTCGCGGAGTTCGCCCGTGACCGTAGTGCGGCGGCGACCGACCTGCAGGCCGAAGTTCGCCGACTGGGCGGAACCCCGGAGGACGACAGCAGCTTTCTGGCCGCTGCGCACCGGACCTTCATGGATCTGAAGCAGGCAATTACCGGCAAGGACGACAAAGCGATCATTCAGGAAGTCGAGCGTGGTGAAGACCACATCAAGGCCAAGTTCGAAGACGCCCTGCGCGACGCAGACCTGGATCCGTCTTCACGTCCCGTAGTGGAAAAGGCTTTCGTTTCGGTCAAGGAAGGCCACGATAAAATGAGCGCGCTCAAGCACAGCATCGCATGATAACTTGGGGCCGCCCCTTGCGGGCGGCCTCATGCCGTATCGACCACGGTTCACCGTCTGCGTCATTCATTGGGTTGAGGGGCAGTGAATTTATGGCCACGACGAAAAGCGAGGCCGTGCACCCTGCCGGTGGGCGAGCGTCAGCATCCCCACGCGGGCGATCGTTCGTCGGTTTCGGTTCAAGCCCCTGCGTCAGCATTTTTTGGCGCAAATGGTGGCTTGATCCCGGCACCTGTGTTGCGTGAAGCTGGCCGCCCTGAGACATGAGGAGCCAATGGTTCTCAAACTATCGGATAAAATGGCGCCGCAAGGCGCAGCCAGTTAAGTAGCGTCTGCTTCGGCTCCCACAAACATCCCATACCATTGTCCGGTAATGGTGCGGATCATTAACATCTCCCTATCGTCTCCCTCGGGCTGAAGTCGATAGCGGTCGTGATCAGCATTGTTCCCCAGCCATTCCCGCGCCCAGGTCATCGCTGCAAACTTGCTATCGAGGTCGCCCTTCCTCACCGCGATGCTGCCGCTGTCCTCGCGAACCAACTTCCACTCCATTGCCTCGAACCTCCTTTCTCAGGCTGAATCGCGGGGTAAATTTCCGAAGCCATATCAGGTTCCCGCCCGCTTGCTGACGCCTCGGCAGCGCAGTGCCCGCCCCTCTGCTTATTTTCTTGGTCGAAACACCTTGAAAGCCGAGTGACGAAAATTAGCTCAATGAAACCGGACGCCAAATCGGGTCCGGTTGGACATCGAGAGCGCCGGCTCTTGGTTACCGGCGCATCCCATGCCCAAATTGCTTCATTGGAGGATTTGGAAATGAGACCGAACTTTGATTTTACCCCCTATCGCCGATCGACGGTAGGCTTCGACCGATTGTTCAACCTGCTCGAAGCGGGGGCGCGCGAGGACGAGGGCTACCCGCCCTTCGACATCGAGCGGCTCGACGACGACAATTTTCGCATCACCGTCGCGGTCGTCGGCTTCAAGCCGGAGGATATCGAAATCGTCGCGCAGCAGAACCTGCTCACAGTGACCGGAAAGCATGTCGATGACGCCAACAAGGGCGAATACCTGCATCGCGGTATCACGACCCGGGCATTCGAGCGGCGCTTCCAGCTCGCCGATTTTATCGAGGTGGCCCAAGCGAAGTTCGAGCACGGCCTCCTAACGATCGAACTGACGCGCGTCGTGCCTGAAGCCATGAAGCCGCGTCGGATCGAGATCGGGGGCAGGGCGTCCGACACCAAGCGAGTGGGCGAGTTGAAGGAGCAGGCGAGCGAAGTGACCTGATCCGCGCGCGCATTGGCCTGCCGGCGCCGCCTCCGGCCACCCCGGTGCGCGGCGTTCGGCGGGTTCGGCCTTTCATCCAGCCAGAAAAGGAGATGTCATCTTGGCAATGCGTGACAACCCACGGAGATTGCAAGGGTAGTTCGCCGATCGCGCGGATGTGTAATTGACGCGATCACCGGTTGCCTGCGTCAACCGCGCACGGCATCCTCCGGCACATGCTCGATCCCTTTGCATCCGACAGCTTCATCGTACGCGCCGAGGTCCATATCCTCGAGATCGAGCCCAAGATCACCCGCACTCTCGAGCTGCCAATGGCTCTGAACTTCGCCGAACTCCATGAAGTGCTTCAGGCCGCCTTTGGCTGGACCGACAGCCATCTTCATCAGTTCAATGTCGGCGGCCTCATATTCGGTGCACCGGAGTTCGATCAGGACGGGCTGTTCGACAACCGAATTTTCGAAGCCACCGAGCTAAGGCTCATCGATTTCGTTTTTCCTTACGACCCCGATGGCCAGCCACTTACTATCGCCTACGAATACGACTTCGGCGACAACTGGCGTCACTTGCTCCGCCTCCAAAGGCTCCCACGCGAAGAGGGCGTCAAGTATCCGCGATGCGTCGCCGGTGCACGCTCGGGTCCACCGGAAGACGTCGGCGGCATTGGCGGCTATGCAGACTTCCTGGACGCCTGGGTGGATCCCGATCACGAGGACCATAAGGCCATGCGTCGCTGGGCCGGTCGAAAATTCCATCCCGAGCAGTGCAATCTGGACGCCATCAACAAAGCCATTACCAGAGCCATGCGCGTCGCACGCGGCGACTACAGGTTCCGCCAGGACAAGGCATGATGATCGGCGCCATCCGGACGCCGTGACTGTCGTTGCACATGCGATATCAATCGTATTCCGGGGGCCCCGCGCCGCGATTGAACCGGACTGGGGCCATGGCGTTGCCATGCATCGAAAAGGCGGCGGAGAAATCGAGATGCCAGCTCGTTCCCCAGACGTGCCTGCGGCCCCCGGAACGAATCGTGTGTCGACATTGTCTCTGAATGCAATACTTCAACCGGTGCAAGGCCGCTCAGGACGGGGCTGCCTTGACGCGGCGTCTGGGCTGCGTACAGCGTGGAGCCGGGGGGCCGGCGCGGAACGCGACCTCGTTACCCGTCGCGGGCCCCTTGCAGTCCAAGCGCATTTCACTGGCCGGGGGACCCGAGGTTCTCGTCTTGCAGCACAAGAGCCTGCGCTTTGGCCTCAGAGCCGCCCTGCGTGGTCGCCGATCCTCTGCATGAGCTCGCCAAATTCGGGCTGTCCACGGTAATAGAGTGCTCGCGTCGACCGGTAGGCGCGCTCGAACAATGCGCGCGTATCGGCATCGCTCAGGCGGAAGGCGGGGTTTTCGGCAATGTTCGTGTTGTCGGCGAACCAGGTGTTCTTGTGCGCGATGTAGTCTGTCGAGCCGATGAATGCCTGAACCTCAGGGTCGCCCAGCAGGCAATATACGTCGTAATAATGGCGCAGGAAGTTTTGCGGCATGCTGCTGTCGGCGGCATGCTTGCGGAACTTTGTCGAGATTGTCTGCAGCTTCTCGACCAGCGTATAGCCGGGGAGGTAGCAGGCCACTTCAATCGCGCGCTTGTCGACGAGGCCCGGCAGCCCTGCTGCGGCGGCGCGATCATAGGCCCACGAGCTGATCAGGCACGGCCGGTTCGGCGCCACCTGAACGAACCCGGCCTCGAGCAGGATGCCTGCCTTGACTCCTTAGGGAAGGGCATGGGTGCTGGGGTAATGGAGCCGGATGCCGGCGCTGCGCATGCGGACATCGTCGAATGCGGTGTCACGTTCAGCACCTTCAAAGCCAGGGATGCGCAAGTGCCCGGGCAAGCCGTCGTAGAAGCTGCGGCGGGCATCGACATGGGCGGCCTTGTTCTGGTTCCTGCCCATCGGGAGGTCGCCGCTCGGATGAATGAGGATGTCGATATCCTCAGAGAAGCGATGGATCAGGCCGTATCCCTTGGATAGCGAGGTTCCGCCCTTGAGCTCGAATGTGAAGCCGAGCTGCTGCAGGCCCCACAGGCCATGCATGATCCAGTAGTCCTTTTCGACAAGGCCAGGATCGATCGCCTCGTCACGCGCGACGACGGCAAGCAGATCGGCAAAGTCAGGGCTGTCATGCAGTAGCATCGCCTTCGGTCGCTACGCTGTCTGAAGGATGGGCGCGAGCAACCGCTCGGCACGCGCCGAGCCGAAGTCCTTCACCGCCCGCGCAAGCAGGCTACGATCCATTTCGCCGGCCTTTGCGAGTGCTCTTGGAAGGACCGCCTCCTTGTCCTCCGGCAACCGGTCGAGGTTGTGCAGGAGGTCGACGAGCAGCACTTCGCGGGACAGTCGCCTGGGTACGCCGGAGCGCATGCGAAAATCATACATCCGCCCGTCGAGCTTGAACCGGCCGTGGCGCTTTCGGTTGTAGACCACCGGTTCATTGTGAAGCTGCGTCGTTCCGACGCCGAGGCTGTTGAACGCACTTGGCGAGACCAGCAAAAATCGATCGTCTCCCAGGAAGGTCTCGACGAGCTTTTCCGTTTTCGCAGGCGCCGCGCCAAACCGGGTCCGGCGCGGCGTCATATAGACCCCTGCCGAGACTTTCTCGAGGCGCCCTTCATCGACCAGTTGACGCAGATGACGATCGACCGCGTTGGACCAGCGCGCAAGATCCTTGCGGCGATAAACCTGGCCAGGGCGCAAGTGGCGCTTGAGTTGGGCGAGAGCTGACATGGCGTGTTTTCCTTAAGTAAAACATAAGACGATGTCTCCAGAATTGCAATAATTCTTATTGAGAATTCATGCAATGAAGTTGTCTGTAAATGGCGAGATAACGGTGCGCCCGTCGATCTGGCCCGGCATGGCAATGGCAGACGGCCAGCGCCAAGGCCGGATCGAACGGGTTTGCCCAGAGCCGTTTGCGCAAAAGGGTTCGGCTGCCATGGCCTTGCCGATGATGGCGGGCACTCCGGCGTCGGAGTGGCCCGTCTGCTCAAAATACTCGCGGCCTGCGGCGGGGCGCCAGCGTTGCGCGCGGCTCCGGGCTCTTCGAGCCTGTCTGTCTCGCGCCCCGCCATCGCCTCAGCCTTCGATCTTTTAGCCGATCCGGCATCACTGCTCCGTTTCCGCGAGAAGTCGCGGCGGAAGCAGGGCGCATCGATGAAGATTGGCCGATGCGCTAGCTGCTGGCGACTTTCATCGCATCCAGTGTCTGCGGTGTGATGGTGCCGGATACCCGACCAAGGGACTGAGCCAGCCCCGGCCGACGACGCCGAGGAAGGCTGGGAAGCGAGCGCGTGAAAGGGCGGCGGCCTGTTTTGCCTCCGTTTCATGTTTGTCGTTACTGCTGTGCTGCCTTCCATGTCGCAGTGATCGGGGCGGGGCAGGGCGCTGATCCGGTCAGATGAAAGGTCCCGCCTCGCGCAGCTGCCACCCTGTGAAAGCAGCGGCGGAGCGCTCGGACGGGCCGGGGTGGTGCGGGCGGCTCGAGGGCTGGCTGTCACGCTTTCGCTCGCTGCCGCCTGAGGCAGGGATCGAGGCCGAACCCTTCCGCCCAGTCACGGGCCTCGTCCCAGGACTGCTTTGGGAGATAGCCGATGATCGGTACCCAGGCGGCGAGTAATCCGATGGCAAGGCCAATGGCCTTGCGCGTGATCTCGCCGTTATCGGCGATATCGCGCACGGCCCGAGCTGCCCAAAACAGCGGGCTGCCCACTTGTAGCCATGGTGGATATCGGCGTTCGGCAGTGGCGTGGATCCGATCGCAGGGCATCACAGAGGGGCGGATGCCCGCAGGCGGGGCACCGGGCTCTATCTTCGCTTCGCTGCGACCAGGCCCCCTTGCGGGGTCTTGGCGGCTGACGCCGTAACGATCCCTTCCGCAGGGGTGCTGGGAAGCGCAGGCTCCTGCCGGGGCGTCAACGCACGCGGCGTGATCGATGCCATGGAGACTTCGCCTGGGGAATCGCGCTGGCGCGCGATGCGGATCGTGGAGCCAGCAGACACGCCATCACCCCCTTCGCCGCCTCTCAGGATCCGTGCGTTGCAGAACCGGTTTCAGACACAACGAGTTGCGTCGGGGCCAGGCTGCGCTAGGTGAAAAGGCGCCGGCGGCTTTTGTCTGTTGTCCGCAGAAGCGCCGGCCCCTTTTCACCAAGCTTCGCCAGGCCCCTCCCGTGCCTGTTGTGTCCAAGAGCCCGCTCCTGCGCCTTCGGACCTGCGAGGGCGGCTCCGGGTGCGATGGCGTGTCAGCCGGTCCGCGCTCCCTTTCCATTCAAGCAGGACCGGCCGCAGGCGGCCGGTGCGCCTTCGTCGTCTGCGGGCCGCTGGTCGCGGCCGGTGGATGCTCGGGCTCACCAGGCACGATGGGTTTTCTGTCAAGAAATCAATGACATGGAGGTTGTGAAGAGGAGGGGGTAGAATAAGGGCGTGGCCGGGAAAGAGAAGCGGCCACGCTCCAAGAGAAAGGATCAAGTCATGAAGATCGGTTCATTCAAGTTCGACGAACGCGCCAGTGACATCATCGGCAAGATCGCCACGCGCGAGCTGCGTTTTCCCTATCTTATCATGCGCCGCGTCGAGGATCGGCAAAGCGAAACCGCCCCCGTCTACGAGATTTACGAAACCAACCGCGCGGGTGACGAAATCCAGGTCGGCGTCGTCTGGGAACGCAAGATGCGCGCCAATGACGAGGTGTTCCTCTCCGGCATGATCGACGATCCCAGCTTCCAGGTACCGCTTTCCATCGCCTTGTTCGGGGACGAAACCAACGGCTTCGACGTCCAATGGCGGCGCGAGCGGGAGCGCGACGGGCAGGGTGCGGGCTTTGGCGGGCGCGGCAATGGCGGGCGTGCGGGCGCAGGGTTCGGCGGACGCACCGGGGGCGGTTTTTCCGGTGGTAGCACGGCAGGACCGGACGGCGGCTATACCGGCGGCACCCGCAGCCTCGACGACGAAATCCCCTTCTAGCCGTCAGAAAAAGGCGGGTCCGGGGGAGCGCTGGAACGCTTCCCCGGACCCTTGACCGTCACTCGTCATCAGGAGCCCTCCCATGAACAAGCCGACAGCCCTCCCGGGCGTTAGCAGTTTTGCCGACCTGCCGGAACTCTATGCCACGTTCACCACGACGCCCGAGTTTATCGCCTCGTTCGGCGATCCGCTCCCGCTGTCCATCGTCGAGCCTGACGGTGAACCGGGCGAATATTGCATGCCCGAACCCGTCGCCGCACAGGCGGAATGCGGCGGTATCGTTGCCGCCATTTTCGACCTGCTCGGCGATACCAGACTGGACCCTCTCGCAGCCGAACTCGCATGGGGCTTCGTCAACAGCTTCCACTTCGTCGCGAGCAAGCTCGAACGGCGAGAGGATCAGCTGGCCGACACCCTGCGCGACATGACCCGCCGTCTGGAACCGGGCGAGGTATTCACCAAGGAACTGGAAGACACCCAGCTGGAATGCCAGTCAGTCGCCGAACAGCGCGAGGCCATGGAGGCCATGCGGGACTATGCCGCCGCCATGTATCGCGCTTATGCCGGTCGGCCATGGTCCCCCGCCAAGGGATCGCGCGCATCCCACGTCACTACCGCAAGCCAGATTTCCGCGCTGGATTTCCTGCGGGCAAGGTCCGAAAGGCGGCGCGACCGATATGACCCACAAGGCCCCGTCGTCGTCGTTTCCGGCCCGCAGGACTGGCACGACTGGCGCATAATCTGGAACCGCCTCGACCAGATCAGGACGCGCATTCCGCATATGGTGCTCGTGACCACCGGGCAGCGCCTTGGCGTCGATGCCGCCGCCGCCGCATGGGCCGCCCAGCGCGGTGTCGTGTGCATCGCCTTCGGTCTTTATGGCAGGGCCAAGGGCAAAGGCTTCAAGCGCAATCGAGATATCGCCGAACTCATGCCGGTCGAGGCGCTGCTGTGCGAAGGCTCGGGTATCCAGTCGAGCCTCTACGACCTGTTCAACCCGCAGCAGGGGCACCGTGTCCCCACCCATGTCTTCATGCGCGGCGATCAGGAACCCGCCGTGCCGTTCAAACGAAAGCGCCGTGTGATCGCTGCCTGATTGAGGCAAACGGAAGAACTACTGGGCCGGGGGCGGGGAAACGCTCCCGGCCGCTTGTCGTGCCTGTGGCACGAGCGGTGGAAACCCGAACGGTTTCCCCCGCGCCGCTCCTTTTGCCGGACGTTCCGCCCGCCAACGTCGCTCCCCTTTTTCGCTAAGGATGCGAACCGGTAGACCTGTGAGCGCCTTCTTCGGGCACCATTGGCGAGCGCCTGCGTGAAGGGTTCTGCGCCCTTTCCGTCTGCGCACCGGCTGCAGCCAGTCCCTTCAGCGCGGCAATCGCAGCCCCGCCGCCGACCCGGATCGACTGGGTAAGCACGTCGCGAAATTCCCGTTCGCTCAAACCCTCTACCGGCAATTCCGTGACCAGCTTTCCATAGTGCGCGCGCAATCTACGCCGCACCGTCTCTGCTTCCTGAGCAAGACTATGTTGATCCGCTTCGATCTTCGCGAGCCGCTCACGCTCCGTCATCTTGGGCATACTCTAAACTCCTTCGTAAAGGAGGTCTGCTCGCCGCTCTCGACTATCGATCAAGGTTGCTCGCCATGCAATGCCTTACCCATGAGCAGTGCAGATTTGCCCAGACCTGGCTCCCCGCTGGGGAGGTCCGCCCCGACCCGGGCCGGGCAGGCGCAGCGGGCAGGCGCGCTGCGGAGGACGGACGCACGCCGGAGGCGGTTGTAATGCACCCCACGCACGGGTGCTGCGGGCGTGAATCGACCCGATTTCCGCCGCTTTCCGTCGGCACAGCGCGGCAGTCGGTTCGGCGCTGATCGGCTGCTGCTGGCAGCCAGGCTATGCGGTATCGCAGGCTAAGTAGCTGATCACGCTGGGCACTATATGGCTGCCAGCGGCAGTTCTGGTAAATTCTTGAGATCGCGATGTAATTCAAGTATAAGGAAGACGCTTCACCACGTTGCTGGCGTGCCGGACAAGGAGTCCGCCGCTTGGCACGCATCACAATCCGCATAGACGATGACCTCTATGCGCGCCTTACCGTACAGGCACGCAATGCCGGTCTCGGTGCTGCGACATATTGTCGCGACATCCTCGAGCGCTTCGAAGGCACCGATCCGTCGGGCTATCATGCCCGCTTCGACGAACTCCACGCGACCGCCATCCAGGCCTTCGCGATCCTCGCGACGTCGGTGGGTGAGCGGTCTCCCGACATCCTCCAGAAAGGGTTGGGCGAAGCTCGCCGCCTCCTCCGCGAAAGGGGGCTGCTCGATCCCGAGCAGGACCGGCCGTGAGTATCTTTCGCCATGACACGCTGGGCTCCTGGACGAGGGGCGGCCAAGCCATTGTCCACAACGTCCGTATGACCACCCAGGTCTTCTACCAGACCTTCCTCGCCGGGCTGGTGATCTGGATCGGCGGCACCCTCTGGTACGCGCTCGAAAAGTCGTCCGAATATGAGCGCTTCGTGATGCTCAAGGTCACCCAGGCCTACTTCATGGGCGACTCGCTTCCCGGCAATTCCACCCCGATCCTTTTCAAGACGCCAGCCGGCAAGCAATATTGGACCACACCCAAAGGGCTCGTCAGTTCTGGCGTCGCGCACAAGACGCTTGCCGCGTTCGAGACCTATCTGCTCCACGGCGCGCTGCTCTCCGGCCTGTTCGCTCTCGCCATGCTCGGGTGGGCCTGGTTTTATTTTACCCGCACAGGGAGAGGGCTCGGCTCCAACCAGTTCCTGCGAGGCGCGCGCTTCGGCACGGTGCGGCAGGTCCGTCGGACACTGTGGCGCTACGCCAAGGGCAGCTTCGACATCGGTGGGGTCAATGTGCCTGACGCCTTCGAGCCGGAGCACATCCTGCTTTGCGGGGCTCCCGGCACCGGCAAGACGAACATCATCGTCAAGATGCTCGACGGCATCCGCAAGCGGAAGCGCCGCGCGATCGTCTACGACACCGCCGGGACCTTCGTGGAGAAATTCTACCGGCCCGGGATCGACGTGCTGCTCAATCCTCTCGACGCCCGGGCCGACTGCTGGTCGCCCTGGGTCGATGTGCCGCGGGACTATCACTATGACCAGATCGCCGAGTCGACGATCCCCGACAAGGCCGGCGATCCCTTTTGGGCGAAGGCTGCGCGTGGCACGCTGGTCGCCGTCATGCGGAAACTGGCGCGGCAGGAGCGTACCCTCGTTTCCATCCTGCTCGATACGCTGCTGCGCTCCAAGCTGAAGGAGCTCGCCGCCTTTGCCGCAGGCACCGATGCGGCAGCTTTCATCTCCACCGAGGGTGAGCGCACCAGCGCCGGCATCCAGGCAGAGCTCGCCTCGGTGATGCGCAGCTTCTCCTATCTCGACGATACCGCCGATGGCTTCTCGATTCGCGACTGGGTCGCCAACGAGAAGGACGACAGCTGGCTCTTCATTACCGTCAAGGCGGACCAGCTGCCCTCGCTGCGCCCCCTGATCACGGTATGGCTCGATATCGCGATCAGCGCGATCATGAGCATGGCGCCCGATCGCAACCGACGCCTCTATTGCGTGATCGACGAACTCCCCACGCTCCAGCGTCTGCCCTCGCTTGGCGACTTCCTTGCCCGCGCGCGGAAATATGGTGGCTGCGGTATCCTCGGCTTCCAGAGCTACCCGCAGCTCGAGGCTACCTACGGCATCCAGGATGCCGCCGCGATTACCGGCTACTGCTCGACCTGGGTGGCGCTGCGCGCCAACGACACCCCCACCGCAAAGCATGTCAGCGAGAACCTGGGGCAGGTCGAACAGGTCGAGGCCAATGAGGGCATGTCCTATGGCGTGAACGACATGCGCGACGGTGTGAACCTTTCCCGGATGCAGGTGACCCGCCCGCTGGTCATGCACACCGAGGTCACCAACCTGCCCAACCTGATGGGCTATCTGCGGTTCGGGCGTAGCCTGCCGGTGGTCCGTTTCGAGGACAGCTACAACAAGGTTTTATCCGTCGCCGAGGCTTTCGAGGAGCGCCAAACCGCTCCGGTGCGGATGGCTGTGCCGGAACCCGCAGTGTCCCCCACGCCGGCATCGTCGCCACCACCGGCCGCGCCGAAGGCGCCTTCCGCGAAGCGGCGTCGCGGGACCCAACCTGATCCCGGCGCTGAGCTACCGTTCGTTGCGCCCGAAGAAGCGATGGGTCGGGAAATCCGGCCAGCGATCGACGAGCCTGCTCCGCCGCCCCCCCCCGCTGCGGAGAAAGGGGAACCGACCGAGCCGCCGCCTCCACTCGAGTTGTTCGGCAAGCCGGCCGGCTTCCGCCTCAGCCAACACGGCCGTCATGACGGCGCACGCAATGCAGCCAGGCCGGCATGATCAACCCGATCCGGCTTAAGGGCAAACCCGCCAACATCGCACGCTATTATACGGTCGGCGATTATTACACCAAAGGCGCCGAGGAGCAGTCTCAATGGGGCGGGAAGATCGCCGCCGAACTTGGCTTGGAGGGCGGGGTCGATCCCGGCACCTTCAAGGAATTGCTCGCTGGTAAGGTCGGCGAGCAACAGCTTGGCCGTCGGCGCAAGGACGGCGAGATCCAGCATCATCCCGGATGGGACTTCGCCGTCAACGCGCCCAAATCGGTGTCGATCATGGCTCTGGTGGCGAACGACAAGCGGATCGTCGACGCCCATGAAAAGGCCGTCACGGCGGCGCTCTCCTATCTGGAAGAACATGCGCTCATGCGCCATCGCGTGGATGGCGAAGTCACCGAGAGGACGACTGGGCGTCTGATCTGGGCGCGCTTCACCGAGCATGCCTCTCGCGAGCTCGATCCGCACCTCCACACCCATGTCGTCGTCATGAACATCACCGATGAGCGGGATGGCGCGAGGAAGGTCAGCCTCGAAACCCGGGCCATGTTCGCCGAGCAGATGACGGCCGGGCAGGTCTATCGGAATGAGCTCGCCCATCTCCTGCGGGAGCGGGGCTACGACGTCGAGTTCGACCCGCGCCAGGGCCTTTTCGAGATCCGGGGCGTGCCCAAGGGACTGATCGCCGAGATGTCCCAACGGGCCGAGCAGATCGATGCCCATGCAAAGGAGCATGGTCTGGATGGGCAGGCGGGACGCCAGAAATCCTTCTATGCCACCCGCGGTCCCAAGCAAAAGGTGTCGCTCGAAGGACTGCACGAGCGGTGGGAAGGGGGCCTGGGACAACATGCCGAAGCGGTGCGGCAGACTCGGGCCGACGCCGAGAAGATCGGTGAGCGACCGGTCGCCGTGGACGCCCCGACCGCAGCCCGAGCAATGCTGTTTGGAATCAGACAATCGGAAGGCAAGGAGGCGGTCAACAATCTCGGTCGGCTATTGCGGACGGCGCTTGCCTCTCATGTCGGCGAGGTTCGCCTGTCGGATGTGCGTCCCGTTGTCGAGCAGCATCAAGACCGCGAGAAGCTGCTCGCAACGCGCGAGCGGACGGGCGACGAGATCCACACGCGGGGCCGAACAACCCGCAAGACCGCTCGCCTTGAAATCGCGCTATCGGATCAGCTGGCGCTTGCGCTGAATGATGCCCGGCCGTTGGCGTCTGTCGAGGCGTTGCGCGACGCCGGGGTCGCCCGCGATCTCAAACCCGAACAAAGGACAGCGCTCCTCCATCTCGGCACATCCGACCACCGGGTCGTCGCGGTGCATGGCGTTGCTGGGTCGGGCAAGTCGACGATCATCGGTGCATTGCGTGAGGCGGTGGGGGATGGGGCGACGCTGATCGCCCTGGCTCCCACCTCCTCTGCCGCCAGCGAACTGGGACAAAAGGCCAATATCGAGTCGCGCACGGTGGCGAGCCTGCTTTCTACCGGGGGAGCGAAGCTCGACGACAGCCATGTCCTGGTTGTCGACGAGGCGGGCCAGCTCGGCAACCGGCAAGCGATGCGGCTGCTCGAGATCAGCCGTGCCAGCGGAGCGCGTCTGATCCTGCTCGGCGATACCCGGCAGACGGGAGCGATCGAGCAGGGCAAACCCTTCTGGTTGATGATGCGGCTCGGCATGCCGAAGGCTGAGCTCAAGGATCCCGTTCGTCAGGAGAATGAGGGGATCATGCAGGCGGTCCGCCTCGCCCGCCTCCAGAACTACGACGGATCGCTCAAGGCGCTCGAGTCGGTCATCAGCGGCGCGAACAGCGAGGACCTTGCCAAGGCGCTTGTCGCCGACTGGACGAAATTGAGCCCCGATCAGCGGGCACAGACCAACATCCTCGTCCTGGAGAACGCGACCCGTCTGATCGTCAACACGCGGATCCGCGAGGTGCTGAAGACGGAGGGCGGGCTGGCTGCTGAAGAAGCTCGGCTGTCGATCCTGTCGCCGTCGGGCATGACGGACCAGGAGAAGCATTTCGCGCGCTTCTATTCCCGAGGGCAGGTCGTCGTGTTCTCCCGCGACAATGTCGGTCTCGGCGTCGCCCGAGACGCCGAATACAAGGTGATCGGGGTCGGGCGGGACGCGCGCGGGCGCCAGACGGTCAATCTGGTCGACGAACACGGCAGGACCATCCAGTGGGACCCCCGGCTTGGCCGTGCCTCTCAAATCAACGTGTTCAAGGAGGAGCAGCGGGACCTCGCCGCTGGGGACCGTATTCAATGGCGCCTGGGCAACAAGGAGCTTGGCCTCAAGAACGCCGAGCGCGGCACGGTGGAACGCCTCGACGGCCCGGTCGCAACAATCCGATGGGATCGCGCTGGGCGAAGCCAGGAGATCGACCTGTCTCAGCACAAAACCTGGGACCACGGCTACGGCGAAACCGTCTACTCTGCCCAATCCAAGACCTACGATCACGTCTATGTCCTGGCGCCCGTCAACTCGCCACTCGTGACCGGCCAAAACTACTATACTGCGATCACGCGGGCCCGCTTCGGGGCGAGGCTCTGGACGGAGGATCGGGAGCGACTTGTTGATCGTCTCAGGACCCGATCCGGCGAAAAGACATCCTCGCTTCAGGGATTGGGCCGCATCGAGCGGGGCAGCGTCAAAGGGCGAACAGCAAAACATGGAAAGCGTTGGGACCGACTTCGCGAGGAGCAACGCGCTCAGCGGGACGCACGAAAAGATCAGTTTCTAGCCGAGCAGGCGGAGCGGTCAGCACCTCCCAGAGATAGCCTTGCGCGCTATTTTGCCAATCGTGCTCAGGCCGCCGCAAGATCTCTGGACCATTGGCTCTCCAGCCTGCTTGAACGCGCCCGCGGCGGCGTCGATCGAGTAGGCGACGGCCGAGACGCTGGTCGTGTGCAGGCTTCATTGACACCCCTGCCACAACGAGCCGCATCAGACGGGGCGGAGCATGGAGGCGGTCATGACCGCTAACCGCCTGCAGTTCGCGTGGCTGGTGCTGATGGCGATTCTCGCTCTGGCTATCCAACCGGCCAGGGCGGCAATTAGATCGTCGCCCAAGCATGAAGCTCATCTCGCCGTGTGTATTCGAAATGCCGCCGGCGGTCGCGCTTGGCTCGAAAAGACCCTGTGGGGGCTGCGCGATCAGGAGGGGGGCTGGATCGGCGCAGAGGTCCAGAACGGCAACGGCAGCCACGACCTTGGACCACTGCAGGTGAACAGCTTCTGGATCCCGAAGCTCTCGAAGCTGACCGGACGCCCGCCGACGGAGGTTCGCAGGTGGCTGATAAACGATCCGTGCTTCAATGTGCAGGCAGCGCGATGGATATTCCTGTCCGGGCTCCGAGTAACCCATGACTACTGGAAAGCTGTAGGTGTATATCATAGCCCAACACGCGAGAGGCAGCTTCGATATCGGATAAGGGTTGCGCAACGCCTGGTGGCCAGATTTGGCAGAACGGTGTTTCCACCCGGAAGTGACCAAATCGAACTGAAATCAACCAAGCGAGCTAGGTAACGCGTTCCGACCGGCCCGCGCGGTGCGCGCGATGGCCCACATGGGCCGGTAAGCGAATGTGCGGATTGAACCCGGAATGCGATCATAGCTGACGCTCACGCGGAGGCACTGCCGACCTCCCTAATTGGTTCGTGATTGGGTCAAGGGGGGCTTTTACGTGCCGACAACGTGCCGAACGTTTTCCTGGCCTTGCTAAGCCCGGAACGGTCGAGGAGTGCCAGGAGGCCGTCTACAGCGCGAGAGCGGAGATTGACGATGGTACGGAAACATCAAATCTCCTAGCGCGTTCGGCACAGATGCGCGGAAGTCGTGTCCCGCAGATGGCTTTGCAGAGAAACGGTAGATCACCTTGGCATCAGTTTCGTCAGACGGACCAGCGTGATGACGGCCGGTCGCATAAACAATCACTCCCGAACTTGGACGGAGATGGAGCGCCTCGAAAGCCTCGTGCAGGCAGATATCCTCGACACGCCAGCGGAGCGGGCGTTCGACGATATCGTTTGGCTGGCCAAGAATTCGTGCGTCACGCCGATAGCGCTTGTCAGCTTGGTCGACAGACATCGGCAATGGTTCAAAGCAAAGTTCGGTGTCACCGCCGTAGAGACGTCCATCGACACATCCGTATGCGCGCTGGCCATCCAGGGCTCGGGCCTTTTCGAGATACGAGACCTCGCCACCGACCCTCGAACCGCAAACTTTTCGCTGGTCACCGGCGAACCTCACATCCGCTTCTACGCTGGCGTACCACTCCTCACGTCGGATGGCCTGCCGCTCGGCTCGCTCTGTGTCATCGATACAGTTCCGAGACCTGAAGGTCTTAGCGAGGTTCAACGCGAAACGCTGATCGCCCTGGCTGCCCAGGCGACCGCCCAGATCGAGCTGCGCGTGTTACAGCGCAGAAGTGATGCGATGTCGCTCGCTTCCCGCACAGTGGGAACGTGGGACTGGAATGTGGGCGATGACCTCATCGTGTCGGACGCGCGGCTGGCCTTGCTCTACGGCGTGGATGTGGAGCGCGCGGCTCGAGGCACGCGACTGGATGACTTCTTTGCACGGGTTCATCCGGATGATCTGCCCGGATTGGCGGCTCAAATCGAAAAGGCCGCTGAGGAACTCGGACCCTTCGCTTGCGAATATCGGCTGATCCAGCCGGATGGATCAATTCGATGGGTTGCGGCCGAAGGGCATTGCAGCTTCGCTGCCGACGGAGTCACCAGGCACCTCCCGGGCGTGAGTTTCGATATCACCGACCGGCGGGGAGCCGAGGCTCGCCAAGCGGCCCTCCTCCTTTTGACGGACGTGCTGCGCGAGTTGGACAGCCCTGCGGACATTGCGTTCGCTGCTTCCGAAATTCTCGGGACCACGCTCGGTGTCAGCCGGGCTGGTTACGGTACGATTGATCCGGTGGCTGAGACGATAACAGTGGAGCGTGACTGGAATGCGCCCGGTGTAACGACCATCGCAGGGACGTTGCATTTTCGCGAGCACGGCAGCTACATCGAAGATCTGAAACGTGGCGAGACTGTGTTGTGCGCCAATGCCGATGTCGATCCGCGCACGCGGGATCAGGCCGATGTCCTGAAGAAGATCACTGCCCATTCGTTCATCAACATGCCATTGCTCGAGAACGGTGCGTTCGTTGCTCTGATCTATGTCAACAACGGCGCCCCGCGCACCTGGTCCGGTGACGAAGTAATTTTCATGCAGGAGATCGCGGCTCGTACACGTGCCGCAGTTGAACGGCGGCGAGCCGAACATGACCTGGCTGCTCTCGCCCAATCGCTCGAGCAGCAGGTGGAAGAGCGCACCAGCAGCCTGATGGCGGCAGAGGAGCAGCTTCGGCACGCACAGAAGATGGAGGCGGTCGGCCAGCTTACCGGCGGCCTGGCGCACGATTTCAATAACATGCTTGCCGGTATCGTCGGATCGCTGGAGATGATGCAGGTCAGAATTGCTCAGGGCCGGATCGGCGAGCTGGAGAGGTATGTAACGGCGGCCCAAGGAGCATCCCGCCGTGCCGCCGCGCTGACCCACCGCCTGCTGGCATTTTCCCGAAGGCAGACCCTCGATCCCAAACCTACCGACATCAATCGGCTAGTCGCGGAAATGGAGGAGCTCATTCGGCGAACCACAGGGCCGGCGATCCAGCTTGAAGTGGTCGGGGCGGCCGGCCTCTGGACAGCGATGGTTGATCCGAACCAGCTCGAGAATGCGCTGCTCAATCTTTGCATAAATGCGCGAGATGCGATGCCGGAAGGGGGCAGAATTACGATCGAGACAGCGAACAAGTGGCTTGACCCTCGCGCCAGTCGTGAGCGCAACCTTCCGGAAGGGCAGTATCTCTCGTTGTGCGTGTCCGACACGGGCACCGGCATGTCGGATGAAACAATGAAGCGGGCATTCGATCCCTTCTTCACGACCAAGCCGCTTGGAGAGGGGACGGGTCTCGGCCTCTCCATGATCTACGGGTTTGCGCGGCAATCAGGGGGACAAGTGCGCGCCTACAGCGAGCTCGGCATGGGCACTACCATGTGTATCTATCTACCAAGGTATTACGGCAACATCGATGCCGCTGAGCCGCTCGAAGTAGCATCTGCGCTTCCTGAGACGGGTAAGCGGACCATTCTGGTCGTGGATGATGAGCCGACGGTCCGCATGCTCGTATGTGAACTCCTGGAAGAAATGGGACACGTGACGCTCGAGGCGGATGATGGACCGACCGCGATGACGCTGCTTAATTTAAATGCACCGATTGACCTGCTGATTACGGACGTCGGCCTGCCGGGCGGACTGAACGGACGCCAGGTTGCCGACGCTGCAAAAGTCACCCGGCCGGATCTCAAGGTGATTTTCATCACGGGCTTTGCGGAGAACGCAGTCGTGGGCAACAGTCAGTTGGAGCCCGGCATGCGGCTTGTCACGAAGCCGTTTGCACTGGATGCCCTGTCGGCCCAAATTGCCGATCTCCTGGCGGGCGACGATTAACACCGTTGCGCTCTTTACCGACCCTCGCTCGACCGTCGTGATGTCCTAGCGCCGCCAAAGGGCCGCAACTTGCCGGCTTTCAGTGCTTACGATCACGGCGCCGATTTAATGTGCGCTAATGTCGAAATCAGCTCTATGGCTTCGGTTGCCTTAGCTTTGCGGGTTGATCCTCCGCCGGCAACATCTCCGCTAAGCGATCATATAGCACTTCGGCGCTTAAGGGCTTGTTCGCGGTACTGGACATCAACCTTGGCGATCAGGCGAGCTTCCCGGTCGCAGATCGGCTGCTGGAGAAGCGCGTGCCGTTCCTCTTTGCCTCCGAGTACGGAGAGCAGGCGAAACTGCCGGACGAGCACCGGGCCCGCATGGTGATCCAGAAGCCCTATACGGCTCACAATCTGGCACGCGCTGCCGAGGAATTGCTGGGGCTGGACCCTACGCCTTGACGGGCTGGCAGCCTGAGACGTAACTGCCAGCGAACGGCGTCATGCATCAAGGGCACGGAAGTTGAGCATCAAGGATCCGTGCATTTCGGTGTGCCAGTTCGAAGGCCGCTCGGGGTGGTGCCGCGGATGCGCGCGCACCCTCGACGAAGTTCGAAAGTGGCGAAAGATGCAGCCCCATGGGCGCAAGTCGATCGAGCGGGAGCTGCCTCGCCGGTTGCAGAAGCTTGCTGAGCGGGCTGAATGAGGGCCTGAATACGGCGGCTCCCACGCCGGTCCCTCAGCGCATCAATACGGTGTGTGATCAGGCAGCGATCTCAGTCCAGAAATAGCAAGAGGGCCGTCATCATAACGGCCCTCTTATCGAGGTGCGGCTCTGGCGGGGGTAATCGCTATGCCGATCCGGACGCTTGTGTGCAGCCTCATGCGATAAAACACCGGCTGGCCCACCGAGTTCCTGCACTACGCGATCTACGCTGCCAGCTTACACGCTCGCTGCTCAGATCCGGGAACTGACCAGTGCGGAAGCATTGTCGTCCTGATGTGATCGGGCACCCGGTCAGGCGAAGCGGAGGCCATCTTTTCCCATTTCCCGGACAAAGACGATCGAGAACATGTTGGCGGTAAATGTTGCGAATGCAACGTATTGCCCGTCCACCTGTTGGCTATATCCAACAGGAGAAGTAAACATTGCCACAGATTGATCCCAAAGCTTCTCGCGGTCTGCACGCGACCACCCCTACTGCCATTCCAAGATCGGGCTGGAGGCAGGTGGTCGTTCGGGCTTGGCAGGAAGCGAGTAAGGACAATCTCAGCCTGATCGCTTCGGGGGTCGCCTTCTGTGCGGTGCTCGCCCTAGTACCAACACTTGGCGCCATCGTGCTGACCTATGGTCTTGTGGCGACCCCGGAAACCGTAGCGTCGAACATAGCATCACTCACATCCATGATGCTCGACGAGGCAGCAAAGTTGATTGGAGAGCAGCTCTCCAACGTCGTGCAAACCTCAGACGGCAAAAAAGGTATTGGCCTGGTCATTGCCTTGGGCATCGCTCTATACGGTGTGATGAAGGGCGCATCGGCGCTGATCGTGGCCCTCAACATCGCCTATGATGAAGAGGAAAGTCGCAGCTTCGTTCGCCTCAACCTGCTGTCTCTCGCGATCGCTGCGGGCGGCGTGCTCATCGCCATCCTCGCTATGATCGCTATAGCAGGCCTTTCCGCGCTCAGCGCCAGTTTTAGCGGCGCGCCACCGTTCTTCGCCGTTCTGATCACGATCGTTTCGTATCTGCTTGTTGGAGCCGGGGGCACCGCCTTGGCCGCGGTCATCTACCGCTTTGGCCCCAATCGGGCCCACGCGAAATGGCGGTGGCTGACACCCGGTTCGCTCTTTGCATCCCTCTCGTGGATGCTCATGACGTTCGGTTTTGGGCTCTACGTCGCGAATTTCGGCAATTATGACGCCACCTACGGATCGCTGGGCGCTGCAATGGTACTGCTCACCTGGCTGTATCTTTCAGCTTATGTACTCTTGCTCGGTGCGGAGCTGAATTGCGAGCTGGAGCGGCAGACGTCGCGTGACACGACCACTGGGGCGGAACAGCCGTTAGGCAAGCGAAAGGCTTATGCCGCAGACACGGTTGCGCATACCGGCTGACGGCTTGACCAGAGGCGGCGGCTTTCAGGGATTGCTTCGCAGCGGCTGAGCGGCCGGCATGGGCGCAATATTGCCGCGCCCCACATTGCCCGGAGCTGGCCGGTTCGGGAAATGTTCGGTTGAAAGTGGGGATATCCCGATAGTTGCCGTTTGCTTTCGTCGGATACCAACCGAATCAAGCCATCTCAAGGCCCGCGTGTAAACGGTCGCTGCCTGTCCTACCCCTTCCTTCTCGCTTTAGCGTGCGCCGACCGACGTTGTGAAATGTGAGACGGTCGCGGACGACACCCCTCTCCGAAGCAATGTGCGATGCTCGGGGACAAAGGTGCGAGATCGCTTTGTTATCGATGCGCCGCTTGCTGATAAATGACGAATACGCAGAAACGGATGGGCAGCGTTCCTACGCTGGCCAAGGCGTTCAATTGCTGCCGGTGGGCCTACCATTGGCGATCACGCCGTCTACATACGCGACCAAAGCGTGCGCGCCGTCCTCCATTCTGACTAATTCTTCTTGTATCGCAAACAGTTCCTGCACGTAGCTTTCAGCAATTCGGAAGGGGAGCGTCGCACCACTGTCGGGCAGGTCATCAAGCACCTCGCGGATCACCCTCCGGACGTCTTGCTCTGAAATCAATTCGAGCAATTGTGTCGCTACCTCTCGTAACGCGAGAAGCGCACCTTCCGTTTGTTCACGCGACGGACCACCGCTCCCGTAGGCAGGCAAATCTCTTCCAATCTATTTTTCTAGGCGCCCATCGCGTGTGCAAGCATGCAGCGGCACGGCGACATAACACGCCGTGCCCAAACTGCGAAGTCACCTTCGATTCTCCGCGAAATAAGCCGAGGTCAACTTCGGCGAAGTCTGCTGAACAGGCCCGAGCTCCGTGGCCGTGCGTGCTCAACCTCGTCGGCGATCGATTCAAGCGCGTCACGGTAACCTGCGATCCGATCGGCGCCGAGGCCCGGATCGAGGTCATCAGCCTGTGCTACCAAGGACCGCATGAGCTGATCGTAATCCGAAGTCGGCAGCCGGCTCAATGCGCGGGCTAGGACGTCGTGCAGCGCATAGTGAGCGCCTTCAGCATGTAGCATCGCCTTCTCTATCATTTTGATCCGGTCGTCGTTCTTCCACGACCCCACGCCTCCGAAAATGGGCAACAATTACGAATGCGGCCTGTTAGCGTGATATTTTCGAACCCGCGACAAAACCAAATTAACCTTGGTTAAGTCTCTGATAAATCTATTCGATGAGCCGATTCTGGCGCCATCGCTATTCGACAAATCTCTCAAAGCCCGCGAATCCTCCGAAATGGCTCCGGTCTGCCCGATGAATTGGTGGGGCACCATGTCAACGAGTTCGTCATTGGCTAGGACCATGACGAGACCAATCACGCCGTGCAGGTCACGGAGGGCGGCAGTGAGGTTCGGATCGTAAACCAGTATCTCCACAAGGACGGGTCGATCCGCTGGATTTCCTGGGTGGGAGCTCCGAGCGGCGGCAGGACCTATGCGACGGGCTGAGACATCACCGCTGACGTTGAAACCGCGAAGCCCTGCGCCTGAGCGAAGAGTCCCTGGGTCAGTCCCAAAAGGTCGAGGCCATTGGGCAGCTCACGGGCGGAGTCGCACATGGCTTCAACAATCTGCTGACCGTGATCCGGGGATCCGTCGTTCTCCTGCGCAAGCCCGAACTGCCAGAAGCGCGCAAACTCCGGTACATCAAGGCCATCGCCGATACGACCGATCGCGCCACCCGCCTGACCAGTCAGTTGCTTGCCTTCGCGCGCCGATCGGCCCTTCAGCCGCAGATCATCGACGCGCGAAATGGCGTGGAGGTGCTGGCGCCCATGCTGCGGAAACTTTCAGGTTCACGGATCAAGGCTATTCATCGCATATTCCGTCGTCTGACGCAGGCGCATGTTTCTTTCATGAAGGCTGAGTCGGTCAACGGCGATCGGGTTTGCGCCGCCACGGATGGAGGGCGTCGCCAACGGCTCGACGTGAATTGCTCCCATCCCGGCCGGGAGATCAATCGGAATCATCTCGTCGCGGCGGATCCGGGCAGCCTCGAAAAGCAGTTACTGCATTCGCTCGGGAAAAGGGAGCGGCCGGCGAAGGGAAGGCGGCACCGGACTCTTATCCCGAGGAGTAATGCTCATCAAACTCCTCAGTCTGCTTACGCTTGGTTCCGATTGGAAGTGCCGGGTCAACGCCCTCCAGCAGCCTTCCCCCGGACCACATCACAGCAATCGCGACCACAAACACCGTTAAAAGCGCGACGCCAAGAAATATCGGCGTCCGACCTGAGCCGCCCTCATGAAAGGGTAGGTCCTTGCGATCATAGTGCGTGTCGCCGCTCAGGCCGCTTCAGCGCGGGCAGGCTGATCAGCCCACAAATGGCTGCGGTACCGTTCGAAGCACCGCTTTCCGCACAGGAGGCGCATTAGCGCTCCTTCTGCTATTGCCACGGCGCGTCTCGAATCTTCTTCGACCAATGGACGCAACGCCTCGCGGTTCCATGTTTCGCTGTGCTTCACGTCCAGTACCGCATGCAGGTCGAAGTATCGCCGTTCGCGGTTGGATAAACCAATCCGCCGCAGCCCCTTTGCTACGAGTGCTGAACGACCCGGTGCTGTCAGCTCGATTACCCCCAGCGCGCCGACCGAATGCCAGGCATAGCGCCGGGAAGTCGCGAGACCGGTCATAGTATTGGCTAACGCCAGGCTTTCGGGGACTGTGGTAGGGATAGACGGTTCGACATCGAGAGCTTCGGATACGACGGTAAGCATCGGTCCGTGCATACCCTTAGGGTTACCGCAGCCCATCTCGTCCCAATAATTACGCGCCAGCTCAATCTTTGCCCGATCGGGCAGCTTGACTTGGGTGAGGGCGACAAGGTCGTCGAAGCCAGCTTCGCCGGCTGCCTCTTGCTCGAAGAACCAGCGCAATTCTTCGCGCGTCGCATGGTCTGCCAGCCACGGGAATAGCGGGTCGTTCTGTCCCGGCCCGGTTTCGATCAGACCTTCGAACCAGGACACGAAGGCATCGGGATTGGTGGGTATGTCTGCGACGTCAGGCTGAATGGCAGCACGGAGATGTTCTAGAAATTCCCCTTCGACCGCCTGCATTCTGGCGTCTTCGGTGAGGGTTTCCGCCCAATTGTCCGTCGGAAATTCCGGTGCGAGACGCCTGTGGTTCCAAAGCGCGAGCGACTGCTGGAATGCGTCGGAGAAATAAAATTCGCTTGTGTAGCCATTTCGTGCCGGTTGTAATTCTTGCATCGAATAATCCTCGAGCGCCTTGGCCTGGAAAACGTGAGAGGGTGGTAGGGAGTGTTTACTGCAAATCTGCGCGCCTTTAATTGCGCTGCCCGGGGCGGGTCGACGGACCAAATTTTCCGGGAGAGGAATATTCACGTCCCTGCATGATCCAGTTAGTTACGACACCGTATCGCTTAAGGTCTTCAACCAGCAACCCGAGGCAGGATTTGTCTTTGGTTAGATAGATAAAGGCCGCGTCAGGCATTTCCTCGCCGAACATCGCTAAGGCGTCCCACGCGGTACTAAACGACCGAACATCGTAGCCGCCGCGTTTTAACTGCGCAGCTTGGAGGCTACGAGGCTCATCTGCCTGCGCAACGACCATCGCGACCGGTCTCGTTTGCGAGCGTCTCTCCATGCACGTTAAATGCACAAGCGCTGTGAGAAGCTCCCGTCGTTTGGACAAATCGGACTGATCTGGATTAACTGTCTGCCGGAGGGATGAGCCGTCATCCGCGATCATGACCACGTCGATCAGCTGCCGTTAAACCTCGTTTTGGGTATGTGAGTTAGCCTGCAGGCGAGATCTGCCTCGCCAGACGCGACCACGTAATGCTCACCTGTATCAACAATCCCTGTCGTGAAGACGATATCGCGCACGTACATGAGGTCCTGGATCGGCTCGGTAAGCTCGGCGCTTGCCTCTAGAACCGGCGCATGTTCGGTCCGCAACACGATGCTGGGATCGTCCTTGTCGAGCAGTGACCAATATGTCCGGTAAATGCCCACGATCTCCTTTGGCTCGACACCGTGCCAAAGCGTGAGCCAGCCGTCATCGGTGAGAATCGGCGGCGTCCCTCCGCCGATGCGCGCCGTTGCCACGGTCGCGGCATGTGGGCGAATGCCAGGCTTATGCCAAGGCTTCCAAAACAGCGCGTCGGGCGAATGAGCCAGGTTGATGGAAGGCCCCGCACGCCATCCACTACCCGGCGGATAAGCGAAGTACAGGTCGCCCAATGGCCGCGTCTGCGCCCAATATTGGCCGTCGATCAGCCCTTCGAAGATGAGCATGTCCTTGTTCTGATGATCGAGAACGATCGACTCGAACGTCCAATCTAGGCCGTCGCGCGAGGAATAGAGCGTCGTGGAATGGCGTTCCGGACTGACTGAGCAGGTCGTCATCAGATAGCGTTCACCGACCCGGCTGATCCGCGCATCCTCGATACCATAGCATTGAAAATCATTGGCGGGCGCGATCGCCCTGTCGTAATGGATGGTCACGATCGCAAGGCCGTCCGGGGTCAGCTCGACAGGCAGTAGCCATGACAGCGAAGTCAAGGCCATGATCTTCCAGCCGCCGTCCCGCAGCAGAAATTTGCGCGGATCGGCGGTATCGGCATGCTCAAGCGCCCAGGCGTCCAGAACGTATCGGCCGACGCCGTTGTCGCGACGCTCCCATCGTATGGCATGGACATGTGCGTCCCGGAGGGGATGGCGCAACGCTTCGGCGATACGCACCATCATGAGGAGATTGCCGTTGGCGAGCCGGGTCAGGCCCGGATTGAACGCGCCGAGGACATAGGTTTCGGCGCTGAGATGGCCGGCAAGCGGCGATCGCGCGAGATCGATGTCGGCGGGCGTCAGGACCAGCCGGTCGACTGCGAAGCTCATTCTCTATCCTGCATGCGCGGCGCGATGGTGAGTTGCTGCACGACCGCGCGGCGCGGCTGGGTCAGGAGATAGTGGACCCCGACCGCGATGTCCTCGGCGCGTAGCATCGACTCTTCTTCGATCATCTCACGCTGCTTTTTGGCCGGAATATCGGGATATTGGAAGTCGGCGCCGGTCTTTCCGGGTTCGACCAATGCCACCTTGATGCCTTTGGGGCCGAGCTCCTTGCGCAGCGCTTCCGAGAAGCCTGCAATGCCGGCCTTCATCCCAGCATAGACGGTCGAACCCGGCCCCAGAACATGCGCCGACATCGAGCCGATAAGAACGATGTCGCCTCTGTCCTCGAGCAATCGGGTGCCGGCATGCGCGCTCATCACATAGGCGGTGAAGTCGGTGGCTAGAGCATAGCGCAGATCCGTGTCGGACATCTCCGACAAGCCCTTTGCGGGCACGGCCGCGTTGATCACGACGATATCCGCTGCGGGAAGATAGTCGGCAGCCGCGGCAAAGAAGCGATCGACGCCATCGGGCTCGGCAAGATCGAGAGCGATGCCATCGCCTTCGCCGACTTCGCGAATGCGCTCCAGCGCGTCGTCCAGATGTTCAGGCGTCCGGCCACAGATGAACACCTTCGCGCCCTCGCTCGCGAGGAGAACAGCGATCGCGCGTCCGATCCCGGTCGTGCCGCCCGATATGATGGCCTGACGACCCTTCAGGCTAGGCATGGCAGTGTGCGCGTCTTCGATATCCGTCATGCCTTGTCCTTCGCTTTTGCCCAGCGGATGGTGATCCGGCCGCTGGCGGGGATGGTGAAGCCGATGCGCTCGTCGCTATCGTGCGTCGGGCGGATGCGATCACCTCCGGCAACCTCGACCGTAAAATCAGGGAGGCGCGCGCGGCCGCGCCGCACTAGCGCGAGCCGCGCCTGGCAGCCGTCGCCGCCATCGAGCCTGATCGTCACCGACTGGGCGCTATTGCGCTCGCTCGCCATGAGGAAATGATCGCAATATATTTGGAAGTGCTCGCCCTCGACCGAATGAAAGGCGCGGCTGGCGAACACGAAGGCCGCGCCGGCGCCGTAAATCTCCTGGCCGACCTGCCCGGCCGGCTGGCCGTCATGATAAAGATCTTCGAGCGGGAAAGAGAGCGCGGCATCGATATGCCCGTTGCGGATCTCGGTCGCGAGGCAATCAGCCGGAAGCGCGTCGGGATAGTAAAACCAAGCGCGATGGAGGGCGTAGCGACAATATTCGCTGATGAGCATACGCGCGGCCGGATCGAGGTCGGGACCGCTATCCTTCAGATAGCGCTCGAACGCAGCGAAGCTATCGAAGCATTCGTAGATCGCCATGTAAGGGCCATCGTGGAGGCAGGTTACGCCGAGGAAATTGCTGTAGTGGCGCGCAGCCTTGATCTGCGATTCCCAGATAGCCGAATTATGGAAGAAGCTCGCCAGATAGACGTAGCTGTGGCGCAGATAATAGTCTTCTGCCGTGATGCGCCAGAGCCGCATGCAGGCAGCGGCGCCCCAAGCGGTGAGGTTCGCCTGATAGTTGAGCTCGAAGCGCATGTCCTTCGCAGCATCGATCGCGGCGCGTGCCTCGTGGAGATATTGCTCCTTATTACTGAGCTCATAGGCTTGGAGCATGACATAGGCGTAGAGGCCGCCAACGTCGGTCTGACCGAGACCATCATCGTTTCGCGCCTCGACGATCACCGAAAAATCGTCGACCTTGAACTGGATCGGCCAAGCATAGTCGAAATGATGTGCCGCTTTGATCGCATAGTCCAGCGCACCGAGGAAAAGGCGCTTGGCGCGGGCTTCGCCGTCGAGGGCGAGCCGCCCAAGATTGAGCATGGGGTGGTAGAGATACCAGCTGTCAACCGCGTCCTTGTCCTTATCCTTGCCGACGTTCGGGAGGTAGCGGCGCAGGGTCTTGAGCTTGGCGTCGCGGAACTTGCCGAGGCCCGCCATAAACTCCGCTTCGAGCGCTACGGGCTCTTTCCGCCAGACAGCGAAGTCGTGCAGCGCACCGATGAGCGACATCTGCACCATGATGTCGGGATATTCGGCATCCGTGTAAGGGTGCGCATAGCGGTGGCCATAGTGGCGGATCGTCGCCTCATCTGCCTGATCGAGATCGCGCAGGGTCCGATCGGCGCGCGAGACCCAATCGCGAAAGTCG